>CANMXJ010000013.1 GCA_947501805.1 uncultured Sulfitobacter sp.
ACACCGTACTTCTTTGACAGTTCTGCCAGCGTCAGCGCAACACGGATCGCTTCAAGTGCAACCTTGGCCTTGAATTCGGGTGAATGGTTCTTGCGTTTCTTCATGTCACATCACTTCTTTCGTCATGCAATCCACCTTTACGACTGATCCGAATTTCCGCGGCCACCTCTGAATGCGAGCGTGCAATCCTTCCTTACAGCCCCTGCGGTGCCAGATTTCTGGCACCTGCCGCAATTTTAGACGATAATGGATGCAGATTACGTGTCTTACAGACCATACAGCTGTCCGAGCAAACGACGTATCAGAGCGCTGCAAGTTCAAGCCATTGCTGTTGGACTCGCATATTTTCCAAATTGAAACCAATCCTGCCATAATTGCGCCATTGTCGAGTGCTTCTACTGCATCAAGAGCAATACCAGACGAGGTAAATCCATGACTGATGCAAGCATCCAACCTTCCGCAGACGCACTGCTCAAGGGGCCCGAAAAAACAGGCAATCCGCAAGAAAGCACCATCGCTCAAGTCGCGAAGGACTTTGGCGTGCATCCGCTCAAGCAAATGAAGGACATACTGAGCATGCGCATGAGTGCTCAGAAACTGGGGTCTAACGAATATTATGACCTGCGGGTTTTTGATCCCCTGCATGACAAAACTGCAAAACGGCAGTTTCTCGGTCAGGGCGGAATCAATGCTATGAACCTGTTGATGAACCCCGACAGCCTGATGGAAACAAAAAACTTTGTTGGCAACAAGCTGACGTACACGCATCATCTGAACGATGCCGGGATTGCGTCAACAGAAACACAGGCATTTGTGACAACCGAACACAAAACAGATCAGGATTTTGTGCTGAAAGATGCAGCCGAAATCGTGGCATTTATGCGGGACAAGGCGGTTTACCCGTTGTTTGGCAAACCCTTTGGCGGATCATTGTCTGTAGGTTCCGTGCGCATTGACGGTATTGATGGCGACAAATTAAGCCTTGGCAAAGGTGGCTCTATTTCGGTTGAGGCGTTCGCCGCAGACGTTTTGCGTGTGTATCCCGAAGGCTACCTTTTGCAAACAGCCTTGGCACCACATCAGAAATTGGCACGCGTAGCGGGCGATGCAATCGGCAGCCTGCGCATTGTCACAACACATGACGGAAACAAGGCAAAGCCCGCCTATGCCGTTTGGAAACTTCCTGCTCCGAATGCGATGTCGGATAATTTTTGGCAGGACGGAAGCATGTTGGCGCTGATTGATATTTCCAATGGTACGGTCCTCAATTGCCATCGCGGGAAAGGACCACAAGCTGAACTGATCGAACAGCACCCGACGTCGAAAATGCCCGTTGTCGGCATGCAAATACCATTCTGGGACGAAGCCCTGCGCACCTCTTGCGCCGCACATGATATGTTCCCGGAACTGGGAATTTGCGGATTTGACGTGGCTGTTACAGATCAAGGGCCTGTCATTCTAGAATGCAACGACAATCCAAACCACATGCTTTATCAATTTCCCGCCCGCAAAGGAGTACGCAACACTGAACTGGATCCGATTTGGAAAGAAACAATCGCGCGCCAGAAAAAGGTGGGATAACTAGGATAGCAATACCTGACGGACAATCAAAAGCCGGACCTTTGATCAAAGGCCCGGCTTTCTATCTTTCTGCGCTTATCCCAGCGTGCGGAGCAGTTCTTTTGACGGATCACCCGTTGGCTGCATGCCGATACTCGACTGATAGGCGCTGATTGCTTGTCGGCTGTTCGGGCCAATCACACCATCCGCACCGTCCGTATCAAACCCGCGTGCGGTCAGGCGTTCTTGGAGACGAATACGTTCATCTTTGACCAAACCGTATTTGTCCGGCGGGAAACTTGCACGGATCGGACCACCGCCCGCGATACGGTCGGCAAGGTGCCCGACACCAATCGCGTAACTATCCGAGTTATTATAGCGTTTGATCACATTGAAGTTGCTGGTGACGGCAAAACGAGGGCCGCTCGGCTGAGGTTGCAACGTGCGTCCTTGTGGCGCGCCATTGCCGATCTCGCCTCCCCATTTCCGGTCCTTGGTCCAGCCGTTACGCGCAAGATAGGCGGCAGTAGAGGCCAGCGAATCCTCCGGGTTTTCAGACCAGATGTCGCGGCGTCCGTCCCCGTTAAAATCGACAGCGAAGGCTTGATAAGAGGTCGGGATAAACTGCGTATGCCCCATCGCCCCTGCCCAAGACCCTTTGAGGTTTGCCGCCGACGTATCGCCGCTTTGCAGAATCTTCAGCGCCGCAATCAGTTGTTTCTCAAAGAACGCCCCCCGTCGTCCGTCAAAGGCAAGTGTCGAGGTAGAGGAGATCACAGGCACATCTCCCCGCCGCTCTCCATAAAAGCTCTCCAGTCCCCAGATCGCTGTTACGATTTCTGCGGCGACACCATAGCGTGCCTCGACTGCCGCCAGTGTGTTGCGGTGACGGGCGTAAGCGGCACGCCCTTTTGATACACGTTCATCCGAGGCGGCAATGGCGAGGTAATCTTCCAAAGTGCGGGTGAATTCAGTTTGGTTGCGGTCACGCTTGACCACACCCGGCAGATATCCTGTCCCGCGAAAGCCTGCGCTCAATGTAGCGGGACTGATCCCTTTGGCTTCTGCGCGGCCGCGAAAACTAGCGACCCATGCCTCATAAGCTGCGTTCGGCACCGGCCTGAGATCGGCAGGCAATCCGGTACTGGTGCCCGACGCACGTGGCCCGGCAGTTGTGCCACCAGTGGCACAGGCTGATAGGCCAAAAGCACCAAGGGCCAATAGGGTTGTTCTACGTGAAAGGTTCATCTGCTCGGATCCTTTTGTTCTTTTTATGCGGACCGTAGCGCATGACAAACCCGCCGCCTAGCGGGCTTTCACGTGCCTTGCCCAGATCGGCGGTTTTCAGACGGTTCTTTCGGGCAATTTGTCACACGAGGATGCCTTGTTCGATTTGAAGCCTACCTGATTTGACAACAGCTTGGTTGACTTCAAAAACGGGGATTACGGTGGACACACTGCTTCTTTCGCGCATCCAGTTTGGCGCAAACATTTCCTTTCACATTCTGTTTCCGACCATCACGATTGCGCTCGGGTGGGTGCTGCTGTTCTTCAAATTGCGATTTAATGCCACGGGCGAGCGGAAATGGATGGACGCTTATCTGTTCTGGGTAAAGATATTTGCGCTGTCCTTTGCGATGGGTGTTGTGTCAGGCATTACCATGTCTTTCCAATTTGGCACCAACTGGCCTGGATTTATGGAAACCGTGGGCAACGTGGCTGGCCCACTGCTGGCCTACGAGATCATGACCGCCTTCTTTCTGGAGGCGGTATTCTTGGGGATCATGTTGTTCGGCGCATCGCGTGTGAAATCATGGGTACACACATTAGCGACATTTCTGGTGGCTTTCGGCACAACCATGTCCACGTTCTGGATTATCGTGCTGAATTCATGGATGCACACGCCGCAGGGGTATGAACTGCGCGATGGTGTGGTCTTTGCGACCAACTGGCTGGAAATCATTTTCAACCCGTCAATGCCTTACCGCTTTGTCCACATGATGCTTGCCTCCGGCCTGACTGTTGCATTCCTGATCGCCGGTATTTCTGCCCTGCGCCTGCTTTGGGGGGATCGCTGCGAAGCGGTGAAATCCGCACTGCGGGTCGGTATCATCACGGGTGCGACCCTTATTCCGTTGCAAATTCTGGCGGGTGACTTTCATGGTCTGAACACGCTGGAACACCAACCCGCCAAGGTCGCGGCCATGGAAGGGAACTGGGAAACTGGTCCGAACATTCCGCTTGTGCTGTTTGCGATCCCTGATCAGGAAGCGCGCGAAAACCGGTTCGAGATTGCCATTCCGAACGGGGCATCCCTGATCCTGACCCATAAAATGGACGGGGTGGTGCCGGGCCTGAACGATTTTATATCCGAGGACGGGGAGGTGCTGCATCCCCGCGTTGCGCCCGTGTTCTTTAGTTTCCGCATCATGGTTGCAACAGGCATGGCGATGTTGGTGCTGTCCTGGGCGGGCCTGTATCTGCTGCGCCGATACGGTGCAGGGGATATGCCGAAACTGCCTCTTATTGCATTTTGCGCAATGAGTTTCAGCGGCTGGATCGCCACCCTTGCAGGTTGGTACACCACGGAAATCGGGCGTCAGCCGTGGCTAGTACAAGGTGTCTTGTCAACCAAAGACGCCGTAAGCGACGTGCCAGCGGGCATGGTTTTGAGTACGCTGATTGGCTACCTCGTAGTCTATGCCATCCTGATCCTCGCCTACATCGGGGTCATTACCTATCTGGCGCGCAAGGCAGCAAAAGGCGAGCCACTGTCGATGCGCACCTATCCACGCAGCGGAGAGGCCGAAGTCGTTGCCTTGCAGCCGGGAGAATAGAGATGGAACTTTTTGGTGATCCGGCAGTCTGGCTGCCTTGGACATTTGCCGCACTTATGGGATTGTCGATCCTGATTTATGTAGTCTTGGACGGTTTTGATCTGGGTGTCGGTATCCTTATGCCACTGGCGGAGGATGCCGAGAAAGACAGGCTTGTGGCCTCCATCGGTCCGTTTTGGGATGCCAATGAAACATGGCTTGTATTGGCTATTGGCCTCTTGCTGGTAGCCTTTCCACCTGCGCATGGGTTGATCCTGACTTCACTGTATCTACCGGTGTTCGTTATGCTGATCGGGCTGATCCTGCGCGGTGTGTCGTTCGAGTTGCGCGCCAAAGCGCCGCTGAAGCAAAAGCGGATCTGGAACAGTGCTTTCTTTACAGGATCTTTGATGGCTTCGCTCAGTCAGGGCTTCATGTTGGGCATGTATGTGATGGGTCTGACATGGACATGGCCGCACGTGGCTTTTTCGCTGCTGACGGCTGTTTTCCTCACAGTCGGGTATAGCTTCATCGGCGCTGTCTGGCTGATCTGGAAGACCGAAGACTGCTTGCAGACGCGTGCAATCAAATGGGCCAAAGGCGGCATTTGGGGCCTTATCCTCGGCATTGGCGCGGTTTCACTGGCGACACCCTTTGTCAGTTCACGCATTTTCGACAAATGGTTTGGCTTTCCACAACTGCTGTATCTATCACCCTTGCCAATTATCTCCGCCCTCCTCGTAGGGTTCTTGTGGTGGAAGCTGGCGCGCTTGCCGCTTTACAATGACCGCTGGTCATGGACACCGTTTGCAGCGGCGACGGCCCTGTTCACACTTGCCTTTTTTGGAATGGCCTATTCGTTTTACCCCTATGTCGTGCCAGAACAAATCACGATTTATGAGGCCGCGTCGGCCCCGGAAAGCCTGTTCATCATCTTACTGGGAACGCTTTTTGTCCTGCCCGCAATTCTGGGATATACGGTGCTGTCGTATTACATCTTCCGCGGCAAAGCGACGGATCTGCGCTACGATTGAACGCGGGTCATAGCGGTTGGTGGTATAAGGCAAATCTGGCGATCCCGGGAGGACTCGAACCCCCAACCCCCTGATTAGAAGTCAGGTGCTCTATCCAGTTGAGCTACGGGACCGCTGGGCGCGGTTGTCCAACATCATACCCGTCGATGCAAGCACCTTTGGTGTGATCTTTTGGCGGTTAGTGCGTCCAAGCACCGCGGCGGCCTGTCGCAAAATTCTCTCCGTAGCCGCCGGGACGAATGTTGGGCTTGCGCTTTTGCGGCTCTTGCACCTGAGCGTCGATACCGTGCTCGCGGGCGTATTCGATTGCTGCTTCCTTGGTATCAAATTGCAAGCGCACCTGTGCTTGCGTGTCCGATGAAGACGTCCAGCCCATCAGCGGATCCACTTGACGCGCCACTGCAGGAGCGAATTCCAGCGCCCAGTGACGGGTCTTTGCCGTACCGGATGACATGGCAGTTCGGGCGGGTCGGAAAATACGTGCGCGCATGGGGGCCTCGTGGATGTTTGTGTGCGCTTGTTATCGGCTATTTGCTCCGGTGGGGCAAGGGTATCTGATCATGCGCATCACTTTACTCTTGCGAATGCTGCACTGCAGCATTAGGGATCTTTTATAGAACTGGAGTACCATAATGTTTCCGAGTGATCTTTTTTCGTTGCATAGTAAAATGACCACATTGATGGTCGAGACGCAGCCTGTCATGACCCTTCGGATTATGGGAATGAGTGGTGCGATCCCCGCTCCGCACGGCGAGAACGATCGCATGATGCAGGAGAAAGGCCCCGCAATGGCACAGGCCTACGCAGCAGCAACTGAAGCCATGTTGGCGGGCCGGCGTCTAGATCAGATCATGACGGCTGCGATGGACCCCGTGAGCGACCAAGTCAGGTCAAACCGCAAACGATTGACAAAGTAACGCAACGCTGCGCGCGTCAATTGCACGTGATCAAAACGGTGAAACCTGCGCCTGCCGTTGAGGACAGGAAGATGACACAATGGCCTGACGGCATAAATCGGTCCGCCCACGCCGGAATCGCAGAGTAAAAACCAAATCTGCTACCCCTACGAACGATTGGGTAAAACGGGCCATTTGCGTTAACAGTCCTTTCGTTCTGGTAGGACCACGCCCTCAATCGCTCCGCCTGCTGACAGTTTGCGTCAGTATCTTAGAAGTCTCTACTTGATAGTACCGGAAAAAATGACATTTCTATGAAGTGAAATCCCAAGGATGCCATCATATGCCCTATGCACAAACAGACAGTTCCGATGGCGCGCCAATCATGGCGAACCCTGCCCCTGACGTGCGCACCCGTCTGAAACTTGAGGGGGGCAAGGCTTTCAAGTTGCACACAGAATTTGAACCCGCAGGCGACCAACCCACCGCGATCAAAGAGCTGACCGATGGAATTCGGGATGGTGAGCGCAATCAGGTTTTGCTGGGCGCGACAGGTACAGGCAAGACGTTTACAATGGCCAAGGTCATCGAGGAAACGCAGCGCCCTGCAATCATTCTGGCACCAAACAAGACACTTGCCGCGCAGCTCTATGGAGAATTCAAAGGGTTCTTTCCGGACAATGCAGTCGAATATTTTGTCAGCTTCTATGACTACTACCAGCCCGAAGCCTATGTTGCGCGCTCAGACACCTTCATTGAAAAAGAATCTCAGATTAACGAGCAGATTGACAGGATGCGCCACTCTGCCACGCGGGCACTATTGGAACGCGATGATGTGATCATTGTGGCCTCGGTCTCGTGCATCTACGGCATCGGTTCGGTCGAGACCTACGGGGCCATGACGCAGGATCTGAAAGCGGGCGAAAGCTATGACCAGCGGCAGGTGATTTCGGATCTGGTTGCGCAGCAATACAAACGTAATGATGCAGCCTTCGTGCGGGGTTCTTTCCGTGTGCGCGGCGATTCACTAGAGATTTTCCCCGCGCACCTTGATGATCGCGCATGGCGGCTGAGCTTTTTCGGCGAAGAGCTGGAAGGCATCACGGAATTCGATCCACTAACGGGTGAAAAGACCGACACGTTCGAGCAGATCAGGGTCTATGCCAACAGCCACTATGTGACACCAAAACCGACGATGTCCCAAGCCCTTGTCGGCATCAAGAAAGAACTGCGCATGCGGCTGGATCAACTGGTTGCTGACGGAAAACTGCTGGAAGCACAACGGCTTGAGCAGCGCACGAACTTTGATCTGGAAATGCTGGAAGCCACAGGCGTGTGCAACGGAATCGAAAACTATTCGCGCTATCTGACAGGGCGCACCACGGGAGAGCCGCCCCCCACCCTGTTCGAGTTCATACCTGACAATGCAATTGTTTTTGCGGATGAAAGCCACGTTTCCGTTCCGCAAATCGGCGGTATGTACAAAGGTGACTACCGGCGCAAATTCACGCTGGCAGAGCATGGTTTCCGCCTGCCCTCCTGTATGGACAACCGGCCACTCAAATTCGAGGAATGGGACGCAATGCGCCCGCAGTCGGTGTTTGTCTCAGCCACTCCGGCGGCGTGGGAAATTGAGCAAACGGGTGGCGTATTCACAGAACAGGTGATCCGCCCGACAGGCCTGATCGACCCCCAAATAGAAATCCGTCCTGTTGAAATGCAGGTGGACGATCTGCTGGATGAAGTGCGCAAAGTGGCCGCCAATGGCTACCGTACATTGTGCACGACGCTAACCAAGCGCATGGCAGAAGACCTGACTGAATACATGCACGAACAAGGCATCCGCGTGCGCTATATGCATAGTGACATCGACACAATCGAACGGATCGAAATCCTGCGCGACCTGCGCCTTGGAGCGTTCGATGTGCTGATCGGCATCAACCTGCTCCGCGAAGGGCTCGACATTCCTGAATGCGGGTTGGTCGCAATTCTGGACGCGGACAAAGAGGGTTTCCTGCGTTCAGAAACCTCTCTTATCCAGACGATTGGCCGCGCAGCCCGCAATGCTGAAGGCCGGGTTATCATGTATGCGGACAAAATCACCGGATCGATGGAACGCGCAATCGGCGAAACAGATCGCCGCCGTGCACGCCAACTCGCTTATAACGAAGAACATGGCATCACACCGCTTACAGTCAAAAAGAACGTCGAGGATATTCTGGCGGGGCTCTACAAGGGCGATACAGACCAGTCGCGCATCACCACCCAGATCGACAAGAATCTGGCAGGCAGCAACATGCAGACTGTGCTTGAAGGGCTACGCACCGATATGCGTAAGGCAGCCGAGAACCTTGAGTTCGAAGAAGCTGCGCGTCTGCGCGACGAGGTCAAGCGGTTGGAAGCCGTAGATCTGGCAATTGCCGACGATCCAATGGCGCGTCAATATGCAGTGGACCGTGCCGTAGAGGATGCCCAAAAGGCATCAGGGCGCAGTTCGATGGGTCGTGGCGGCATGCGCGGGGGTGTGAAACGCCGGAAAGGGCGGTAGCGCAACCAGCGTGCCTTTTAAGCCCCGCTCAAGAGAGCCGCCTTGTTCTATCTGCCACAACCGCGCCGTTTCCCCTACACGCAGCGCCCCTGACGAGAAATCAAAAATCGAACAGATCTTCCAGAAATCCGCCACGCTTTTTCTTTTTGTAACCGCTGTCAGATTGCATTTGCTGTCGGGATTGAGGTTCGGGCGTTCCCGCTGAACGGTCGATGATTTTATCGAGTTCGCCACGGTCCAGCCAAACGCCACGGCATTGCGGACAATAGTCTATCTCGACACCGCTACGATCCGTAATAACCAGTGTGGTTCCATCAATCGGACATTGCATGATTTACTCCTTTTTTTCCCTTTCCAACATGGGAACTCAAGGTAGATATTCACCCGTAGAACTACGTGTTCAGGCGGAAATTTTTTTACCTTTTGACTCGTTTAGTCCTGCTTTGATTTTGTTAACCCGTCACGGTTGACTGGTTTCAAATGGAGGCCTGACTAATGTCCATGTGATTGGTGCAAATGTCCTTGGCCGCACATGTTTGCTCAATCACCAAGGTTCACTGGTTTGATCCTTGAGCTTGGAACCACGCCAGCTGTATCCACAATTAACCAATTGTTAAGCATCTCTGCCAATCATCTGCGCTGGAGGTGCCATGCGGCTTATACTTGTTCTGTTTATGACGATTTTCTGGAGTGCCGCGTCGGCAGCGCACGCCGGCGCATGGCTGCGTGAAAAAGGAACTGGTTTCGTCTCACTATCATTCGGGGCAAGCATGTTTTCCGAAACGACCAATAGTCTCTATCTTGAATACGGACTCAGCGAAAAAATCACTGTTGGGCTCGACATCAGCGCGTTTACAAACGCCCAAGATGTGCGCAACGGGTTTGGAAATTTGTTCATGCGCCGTAGCCTCGGGCCTACTGACGGTCGCAACAAGTGGGCCTACGAAATTGGTGTGGGTGGTCTTTGGGGCAACGAAATGCAGCGGCCAACGATCAAAACGGGCTTGTCGTGGGGTCGCGGCTTTCAAGTCAATAAGCACTCGGGCTGGATCAACCTAGATGCTGCTGTGATCTATGAACCGACACTTAACGAACATATCGTAAAATTTGATGGCACCGTTGGATTGGATTTCGGCAACATAACCACAGGCATTGTCGAGGTTGCCCTTTCCCAGCAAGAAAACGAATTCTTCGGTGCAATCGAACCTTCCATTTTGATCCGCCCAAAGCAAAGCCGCTTCCAAGTAAAAGTAGGCGCGCAAATCCCTTTTGATGACCAGAAGAAATCTGCATTCAAACTGGGCGTTTGGCATACCTTTTAGGCCCCGTCCCGCGCCCTACTATCCAAGGCGCGAGACTGTCGCCGCTTAGCGGTTGTCCATCCGGATCAAGGCCTGCACCTTGCCCTTGACCGCACCCGGCCAAACGACCTGAATTTGATCTCTGTTCGACCCACGCGACGTGTCGACATATGGCATGTCATACTGGCGCACATTGTTCCCATTCCGGACCGCACCAAGCGCAATCACACTATCGACGCCCACCGCTTCACCATTGAACGGTAATTGATCCGATGCATCAATCTGCCAGGCGTCTGCAGGCGTGGTCTGGCTGAACTCAACATGCGCAGGGTTTGAAGGTTGAATGGTCACACCGAGGTAGGAATTGCCATTCATCAAGACATTCTTGCAGCGCGACATGTTCAATCCGGCAAATGTGCTATCAACCCGATCAACCCGGTCAATGAACCCGTTCAAACTGCGGAAGCGATTTCCCGTGATCGACACCCCGTTCAGGAAATGCCCTGCACCATGGGGTTTGACCACAATATAGCTGAACCACGGAGCAACATCACCAGACAGAAACATATTGTCCGAGACACTTAAGGCGCTAAAGGAAAAACCCGAAGTGAAACCGGGACTTGGATCATGCTCGTTGGTCCATTCAATAAAGCAATTATCGATGTAATTGTTCGAAATAACTGTACCCACACTTAGGCTGGCGAGAATTATGCCGCCGGACCGCACCCCGTTTGTCACCCCGTCCCCTTGGAAAAAGTGATTACCCATAAAGATATTGTTTGACCCGCCCAGCAGCCCAAAATGGCGGAACCGTGTTGCTCGATTGTTGCGGATTTTGGCATCGTTCTGATTGGTATTAAACCCGATGGTGCGGCGCGCTGGCACGTTCAATCCGTCCTCGGCAGACAGGAACTGACATCGGTCAATCAGAATCCCCTGACAGCCGGTTCCGATAGACGTAATACCGCGGTCTGCCGGGCGGCTGATAAAACTGTCGCGTACATGAAAGGTAATGCCACCTCGGGCCAACATGATACCACTACAGCGATCATTGCACTGGAATTCCATATCCGCCATTACGAACTTGCTCAGTGAATTGAACCCGCTGAAATCAATCAGGTATTTGAATTTTCGAAAAGTATAGTTCTGCCGCCCCTCTGCGTCATAAAGCGGCTTGTTCAACGTGATCTCCTGACGCGCGATATCCTTGTCTCGCACGTATACTTCACGTCCAACACCGCTGCCCTCGACCAATGACCCGATCGGGATACTGGCAACATTTGTAACAGATGTCAGCGTCCGGGGATTGCCCGCAGAATACGTACCGCCCGAGTTGTTGACTTCGGTGTTCCACGCTGCGCCAGCTGCAGCCTCCAACTGACCATTGCGAATAACGCGGCGCGTTGCATAGGAATTGGTACCCGGCACCGTCTGCTGCATATCTAAAGGCCCTGTCACATTCACTTTGCGCCCGCCCATGTCCAGCGTCTCGTGATCGACATTGTTCAACAGTGCTTGAAATGCTTTTTTGAACGCCAGCTCCTCATCTTCAAAGGCCTCGATATACGTGGGTAAGTCAAAGTTGCGCCGCAGCAAAAGCACCGCAGTGCCCGGCATCGTTACGCGGCCTTCAAACTTGACTGGCGTGTCGATGGTGACATCACTGTTCAGGCGATACACGCCCGCAGGAACAAAAACGGTTCTCCCGTTTGCAGCTGCATTTGCCGCAGCAAAGGCCGCGCTACTGTCCGTTGACCCGTTACCGATCGCACCAAAATCCGTGACATCAACAACAGAAATCATATCCCGCAAAAAGACCGAGGTGACGTCCTCAATCTGGATATCGTCAACCCTAACAATGCCGCCATTCGGTCCCACCAGATCAATCCCGAAATGTCCGTAGACAGGCGCAGTGCCCCAGACCAGATCGACTCCACCGCGCGAACCGGTGCCGACAATCGCGCTCACTTCAACCACATCGCCGTAGCTCTGCAGTGTGGTAAATGTTGAAAACCCCGGCAACCCGTTAACCCGTGCACCATTGCCCGCCGCCGGATATCCGCCAATACGCACAGATGGCAAATTACCACTGATCGCTTTCACCTTGGCACTAATGCGCAGGTAACAACCCGGTAACAATGGTGTCTGCCCCATAAAGCGCACCTGCTGCGTGTTCTGCGTTTTCAACAGTTCTAGCGCACCGCCAAAGTCCTGATCAGCCGCCACAAACAAGGCGTTCGCCGCATTCTCGTAGGTGTCCGAACCGGGCGTACCATTCCCGCTTGACCAAACATCCAGACCATCCGCAAAAGGTGTTGGCATCAGCACCACGCCGTCAGTAATTGCCTTGTTCATCAAAAATCCCTTTCTCCAAGACGCCGTGCCCAGCATGGCCAGTCATCTTGCCTGATTGCCCGTGATCCCGACGAATGCCGGCTCAAGGACAGTGGAATATCAATGAAATGTTTAGCAGTGCTGAGACCACCGCACGGTGTACCGCGCAACAAGAACACAAAACGTGACGATGCAATCGGGCATATCGCTATCTAAAAGGGAGCGTTGCAAACTCAATCTTAGACGTTTGCACCCGCGGCTTCCAACAGTTGCACCCCCCCGATACGCCAACCATCGGGTGTTTGATGCATCTGATAAACCAAGATGTGCGAAACGCCCTTTTGATCCCTAATCTGCACTTTTTGCCACATCACGCCGCCGTGTTCTTGCAACTCAAGGTAACGCACCTCAGCAGGCCGCCAGACCATAGGATACCCTCTGGTCACCATCTGCTCGAAATTTCGCGGATTTTGAAATAATCGCTGTAATGTCGGGGTAGCGTAGGTAAACGCCTGTTCGAAATCGTCCACTTTGAAAGCTTCGATCTGACTGCTGATCGTGCCTTCAATCTCGACCTGTTGCGCTGTCACCCCAAAGGTCAGCGCGAAGGTCATCACAATCCCGCCAAGCACAGACATAATTGTTTTTCGCATCGTTTCCCTCCCTGCATGTTCCTGACTTAACGTAAGCCAGGATCCATACAGGGCAAGAAATTCATGAAGTCAGCAGGTCCCCTGCAAGCGCATCATCAATCAGCGCAACAGTTTCATCGACCCCGAACAACGCGATGAATCCGCCGAAACGGGGACCTTGGGAGGCACCCAACAAAACCTCATAAAGCGCGGTAAACCAATCGCGCAGCGGGTCAAACCGTTCTTTGCCCACGGCAAAAACCATGGTTTGCAGGGCTTCGGCGTCCAGCCCACCATCCCAGACCTTAAGGTTCTCGCGCAACTCTTCCAATGCCTCTCGCTCCAATTCGGAAGGCGCACGAAACACTTTATGCGGTTTCACAAAATCATTGTAATAGCGCACCGCATGACCCGCTGCCGCGTCCATTCCGGGATTGTTTTCCGCTGAGGCATCAGGCGCATACCGCTGAATGAACCCCCACAACTGCGATTTGTCCTCAGCAGAGGAAACAGATGCCAAATTCAACAACATTGAGAACGGCACAACCATATCCGACACCGGCACATCCCCCCCATGAATATGCCAGACCGGGTTGTTCAACCGCCCCTTTACGTCTTGCGTTTCATAGGCGCGCAACTGCTGATGATATTCATCCACCGCCTTAGGGATCACATCAAAATGCATCCGCTTTGCCGTTTTGGGCTTGAGATACATAAAATACGACAGGCTCTCTGTGCTGGCATAGGTCAGCCATTCATCAATAGAAATACCGTTGCCCGAAGACTTCGAAATCTTTTGCCCGTTTTCGTCCAAGAACAACTCATAGCTAAAGTGGTTCGGCTTTCTGCCTCCCAAAATCTCGCAAATCCGGTCATAAATCGCGGTATTTGTCGCATGCTCCTTGCCGTACATCTCGAAATCTACATCCAAAGCGGCCCAGCGCGCACCAAAGTCAGGCTTCCACTGTAGCTTCACGTTGCCACCTGTCACCGGCAGCGTCCATTCGCGGCCATCTTCATCATCAAATGTGACTGTATGATTAACCGCATCGACGTTCTTCATTGGCACATACAAAACCCGACCCGTTTCGGGGTGAATGGGCAGAAATATCGAATACGTCTGCTGGCGTTCTTCGCGCAAAGACTTCAGCATCACGGCCATAACCTGATCGTAGCGCTCACAGGCAAGCTTCAGAATCTCGTCGAAATGCCCCGCGCGGTAAAACTCCCGCGCTGAATAAAACTCGTACTGGAACCCAAAGGTATCAAGAAACCGCCGCAACATCGCGTTGTTATGATGCCCAAAGCTCTCATGCGTGCCAAACGGGTCCGGCACAGACGTCAATGGCTTGTGCATGTGCTCTGCCAGCATTTCTTGCTGCGGTACATTGCCCGGAACCTTGCGCATCCCGTCCAGATCGTCGGAGAAACAGATCAGTTTCGTCGGTATATCGCTGATTTCCTCAAACGCCCGCTGGATCATCGTCGTGCGCAGCACTTCGCCGAATGTCCCGATATGCGGCAGACCGGATGGTCCATACCCCGTTTCGAACAGTACAAAACCCTTCTCCGGCGGGGCTTTTGCATAGCGTTTCAACACTGCACGGGCCTCTTCAAAAGGCCACGCTTTGCTGCTCATCGCCGCTTCCAGCATCTCAGACATTTGCTTAATCCATTTCCCGCCGATTCCGCGCCCCATGCGCGCAGGCTGGCGTGTACCTATTGCGTCCCCTAGGGTGCGTCAATATTCTGCACCGCAACAACTTCTTTTCCAAAGGACATTCCCATGACAGACGGCCCTTCCCTTGCGCTCAGCGCACAAGACAGCCTTGTCGCGCTGATGGTCGCCGTTTCCGCTTCGGACGAAGATATTCGCACTGCAGAGCTGGTCAAAATCCAGTCAGCGGTGAACATGCTGCCCATTTTTGCAGATTTCGACAATGACCGCCTCACTGTAATCAGCAAAACAGTCTTTGACCTGTTTGAACAGGAAGACGGGCTTGATGCATTGTTTGGCCTGATCCGCGCTGCTTTGCCAGAACGCCTGTATGAAACAGGATATGCGCTGGCCTGTGATGTTGCGGCTGCCGATGGCACACTTGACGAAGCAGAACTGCGACTGCTTGAAGAAATCCGATACGAACTTAACATCGACCGCTTGCATGCAGCCGCGATTGAACGGGGCGCACGTGCCCGCCACGTGGTCTAGGCGTCTAACTGACCGTAAAGAGCATCCCATCGCTCGATCAATGCCTGCTGCACGCGCTTGGCCTTTTTATTCCAGGCGCGTCCACCCACCGGCCCCTCGCGCTCTGCCCTGCTGATCTTGGCCCGCGCTGCGGAATCCGCCGCAAAAATCGCAAAGGTCATTTCACGACCGTCTTGCGCAGTGAAATATCCCGCCAAAGCTGAGACAAAGTTGAGCGTCCCCGTCTTGGCATCGACCGCAATCGCCTGCTCCTTGACCCGTTTTCCTTTGGCATCGCGAAACGCAAAATTGCGCAGGATCGCGCGGAAGTCCGCATCCTTCACCGCAAGTAATGCGCGCGTCATATCCAAAGCCGTCAAACGGGAGCCATCGCCCAAGCCCGAATGATCAACCAATTTCGGGGATTTCATGCCCAGCGTTGCGGCCGCCCATCGGTTCATTTCGGCTGCAGAACCTGTCAAATCGCTTACCGTTCCAAGGCGCTTTTTTGTGGCTGCAAGGCCCATCATCTCCGCTGTCATATTCGTCGAATAACGCAACATATCCCGCAGAATGCCACGCAATTTTGCGCTTTCATGCCGCACACAGACTTCATGTTCCGGCAAAACGTCGATCAGTTGAGGTTTACCCAGCCTGATGCCATGCGCCCCCGCCAGTGTGGCAAAAACCTCGCCCGCGTAAAGACCCGGCTTGCGCACCGGCAACCACCGCGCACCACCACCTCCCAAAGCCCCGCGCGCGACGCTCCACTGATCGCGCCCGTTTTGATCACGGTAGGTATAAACAGGCGCAGAACGGTCCGCGATCTGCATTGCCGCAAATGTCACATCGGGGCGGTATTTTTCCGATCGCCCGTCCATTGTGACCCTGTATTTCCCGTTTGCACGCTTCCATTCAAAATGAACTCGATTGTAGTTCAGCGCGATTCCCGTGACCGCAGGATTGTAACCGACATGATCCGGTTGTGCGGGATCAATCTGTTGCAGCACAGGCAGCGCGCCCTCATAGACTTTTAACCTGCCCTTGACGGAATGCACGCCCGCCGCCTTCAAAGATGCGGCCATTTCCGCCAGCGTATCCGTCACCAGCGTTGGATCACCACCACCAATCAGCAGCAGGTCTCCCTGAACCTCACCATCCTTGATCCCTCCGGTTGCCGCCACCAATGTCTCGAAGTGGTGGTTCGCCCCCAAAGCGTCCAGCGCATAAAGTGCCGTAATGGCTTTGGTCACACTTGCAGGCGGTGTGGCCTCGTTTTCGTTCTCGCACTCAAGCCAGATTCCCGTACGCGTATCCGCAAGCGCAAAGGCCACCTTCCCTGACAGCTTTTGGGACCGTATGATCTCGGATGCTTCCGGAATGGACTTTTTGAACAAATCCGGCGGAGGCGAAACCGGCCGCAAAGACGCCGCTGGTGGAGATGCCAAAACCGCCTGCCCTGTCAGGCCAAATGCCGCGACAGAACTCAAAAATCCGCGTCTGGAATACCGTTTGTTCATGGGCCTGAGTTAAACCGCACCGCGCCGTACACTACAAGCACCAGAGTATCACATTTTCACGCCTGATTGCACATGTTAAGCGCGCAACATGCAACGCGCTGTTCTCATCATGTTTGTCGCCATGTCGCTGATCCCTGCCGGAGACAGTGCAGGTAAAATCATGACCTCCGAAATGGGTGTCGCACCCGTTTTTGTTGCATGGTCCCGTTTCTTCTTTGGCACTTTGATGGTTCTGCCCTTCATTGCCCCCAGCGCGTTTGCATTGCTATCCGATTGGCGGGTCTGGCTTCGTGCCGCGCTTCTTGCATGTGGTATCAGCGCCATTCAGACCGCCCTGCAAACTGCCGATATTGCCACGGTCTTTGCTGCCTTCTTTATCGGCCCGATGTTCTCCTATGTCCTCGCCGCCTTGTTCCTGCGCGAACCCGTTACGGTCTTACGTTCGCTGCTCATCCTTGCTGGATTTGGCGGTGTCCTGCTGGTTGTACGCCCCGGCATGGGCGGCGATCCCGGTGTTCTTTGGGCAGTTACCGCTGGCTTGTGCTATGGCGCATTCCTGACCATGTCGCGCTGGCTGACCGGTATGGGCGTTGGCACTCCGATCGCCCTGACGTTTTCCCAATTATTCATCAGCACATTGTTCCTGCTACCTTTTGGTTTGATAAACTTGCCCGAACCAACACTGCCAATTACAGCGTTGACACTTACGTCTGCGTTTTGCTCCATGATTGGCAACCTGCTCTTGATGTATGCCTACCGCATTTCAAATGCCACACGGCTGGCACCAATGGTTTACTTTCAACTGATTGCGGCTGTTGGTCTGGGCCGGGGCATCTTCGGAGATTTGCCTGATGTGTATACATGGGCAGGCCTTGCCGTGATCCTCGCCGCCGGCATTGCATCAACCCGTTTACGCTGACCAGTCACCCCGCGCCCTGATATTGGTCGAGGACGTCGCGTTCATCGGTACATTCACAAAACACCACGCGGGAGCCTCTGAACGCGACAGTTGCTGCCCCATCCGCCCCGCGATCCGGTATGGCGCATAGAGTGCTGCCGCCCTGCTCATCCGTGCCGAAATCCGCTGACCGGGTCGTGCCAGAACGCCAATCGGTACGCTCTCCATAATGCCGCGCCAGTCCTGCCAAAGATGAAATTGCGCCATGTTATCCGCCCCCATCAACCAGACAAAGCGGACTTGGGGATACATCTGCCGTAGTTTCGCAAGGGTCTGCGCAGTGTACTGCGTTCCCAGTTTTGCTTCGATGTCGGTGATCTCAACGCGCGGATGCTGCATAACCTGCCGTGCGCGCGCCATGCGGGTCTCAAGGGGGGCCGGCCCACGCTTTTTCAACGGGTTCCCCGGTGACACCAACCACCACACACGATCCAAACCAAACCGCTTCAAAGCCTCGCGGGTGATGTGCGCATGGCCTTCGTGCGCCGGATCAAACGACCCACCCAACAAGCCGATCACCTGACCAGCCGTGGCATATGGAAACTGATAACGCAAAGAAAACGGCCCCCGAAATGTTTCAGGGGCCGAAAGGACGGGCATCTGCCCGCTTTGTCAATCAATCTTGGCGCAGTGTCAGTGCTTGTGCTTGACGATCTCGCCTGTGTCCAAGCGGCCAAAATAGCTGTTCATCTCGCGCTTCACGATTGGCATCAGACAATAGAGCGCCGTAATATTCACAACCGCCATGGCAAAGATCATAGCATCAGAGAAGTCAATGACCGCACCAAGCTGTGCCGCCGCACCTATGATGATGAAGAAACAGAAGATCAACTTGAAGATCAGTTCTGTCGTTTTGCCTTCACCAAACAGATACGTCCACGCTTTCAGCCCATAGTAGGACCAAGAGATCATGGTTGAGAATGCAAACAAGATCACCGCAACCGCCAGCACATAGGGGAACCAGCTAAAGCCGGACGCAAATGCCGCTGAAGTCAGGCTAACGCCACTTGAGCCGTCGATAGTTTTGATCGCCGTACCTGCTTCATTCAAAACGAAGTTACCTGTAGCGGGGTCCATAACCAAGACACCAGAAATTGTGATAACCAGAGCGGTCATTGTACAGATCACAACCGTGTCGATGAACGGCTCTAGCAGGGACACAACGCCCTCAGTCACAGGCTCTTTGGTTTTCACCGCAGAGTGTGCAATCGCTGCAGAACCAACACCAGCCTCGTTCGAGAATGCAGCACGTTTGAAACCTTGGATCAGCGCACCGACAAAGCCACCCGCAACACCAAGACCGGTAAACGCCCCGGCAAAGATCTGGCCAAAGGCCCAACCGATCTGGTCTGCATTCATGATCAGAATGACCAACGCCGCCAGCACATAGGTAATACCCATAAATGGCACAACTTTTTCGGTCACGCTGGCGATGGACTTGATACCACCGACGATCACGGCAAAGACGACTGCCGCAAAGATCACACCGGTGATAAGGCCCGAGAAATCACCGACGATGTTGGTGATCTGGGCGTGCGCCTGGTTGGCTTGGAACATGTTGCCGCCGCCCAATGCGCCACCGATCGTGAAAATCGCAAAGACGATAGCAAGGAAGCGACCACCTGGCAGACCGCGCTCCTTGAAGCCTTTGGTCATATAGTACATCGGACCACCCGAAACGGTGCCGTCCGGATACTCGTTGCGGTACTTCACACCCAGCGTACATTCCGTGAATTTGGATGCCATGCCCAAAAGACCCGCAAGGATCATCCAGAAGGTCGCGCCGGGCCCACCGATTCCCACAGCCACCGCAACACCCGCGATGTTACCGAGACCAACCGTGCCCGAAAGCGCCGTGGTCAAGGCCTGAAAGTGGCTTACCTCACCCGCGTCATTCGGATCGGAATAGTCACCTTTTACAAGGCTGATCGCGTGGCCGAATGCCTTGATCTGGATAAATCCAAAGTAGACCGTAAAGATCGACGCGGCCACAACCAACCACAGTACAATCCACGGGAACGCAGCACCGTTAATCTCGAACGGCAGGGGTGCAAAAATTAGGTTCACGAACCAGCCAGTTGAACTGGCAAAGACATCGTTAACCTTTTGATCAAGGCTGACCGCCTCTTGGGCAGCCGCCAATGTGGGCAGGCTGAGCGCGGTTGCGGCCAATCCTGCTGTCATAAATCGTTTCATAAAGTTTCCCCCAAATTCACGGAATGATCGTGAGCGGCACACTGGCAGAAGCTGCCAAACGACCCGTCACACCACCAAAGACACGCTCTTTCAAACCGCGCGCGCCGACACGGCCCACAACAATCTGACTTGCGTTGTGCTTCTTGGCTGTTGCATCCAGAATATCTGCAGCGTCGCCGTGCTGAAGCACACCAATCACCTCAAAGCCCTCTGCTTTGGTCGCATCAACCGCTGGATCAAGCACACGTTCATGCGCCATTTGCAGCTCTTCTTCACGCCGCTTGTGACGTTCTTCGTTCTCTTCGGGGGTTTGGAACGAAAACGGCGACCATTCGATCACATAAACGATCGCAATGGTGCAATTCCCGATCAATTTGGCCCTTTCCTTCGCAAAAGCCAGCGCGCGCGCACCGGCCTCCGACCCGTCCAGACCCACAACGATGGTGGTGTTTGACATATCTTTTTTCCCTGTTGTCCCGTTGCGCACGAACCTTTGTTAGATGGTGTTCGCCTATCGCAACCTATTCACCCAAGAGCAGAAAAAATCATCGCCCTGCTTCAGGATTCCTAAAGTGTAGCAAAAAGAGGATAGGCGAATTGACCTAATAATAGCAAATTCGAAGGCCGAATAACGAAATTTACCCAATTCAGAGGGAAATTTGCCGTTTTCCCACAGGAACATCGGTTCCCGCTATTGGTGTCGCAAGTCTCTGTTCATCATTTCCCCAAACCTGAACACCTCTGCGCACCACCTGAACGCGGCGCGGCATCAAAGGCTAAACCGTGTCCGGTACCGCTTCAAGTCATCCTCTCTATTCAGGCCTCGCTCTTTCTGTACCATTGCAGGTCCGAAAAACACCAACACGACAACCTCCTGCAAGCGGCGATGTTGTGCCACATCCGGGTAATTACGCTTGCCATGCTCGCAGAGGGGCGGACACGTCATTCGCGCGCCGCGGGATCAATCCAGTAGCAAACTAAGGGATCAGACACCATCTTGCACGTGCGCGTTGATCTTGCCCCATGCCCGCGATATTGCGTGTCCCAACCTCATTTGACCAGACAGGAATCCCCCAATGGCTGCCTATCAATTCGTCTACCACATGTCCGGCGTCTCCAAGACCTATCCCGGCGGCAAGAAAACCTTCGAAAACATCCACCTGAACTTCCTGCCCGGCGTGAAGATCGGTGTGGTCGGCGTGAACGGCGCGGGTAAGTCCACATTGCTCAAGATCATGGCAGGACTCGACAAGGACTTTACCGGTGAAGCATGGGCCGCCGAGGGGGCCAAGGTTGGCTATCTCCCGCAGGAGCCAAAGCTGGACGAGACCCTGACCGTGCGCGAAAACGTGATGCTTGGCGTGGCAGATAAAAAGGCGATCCTTGATCGCTATAACGAACTGGCGATGAACTACTCTGACGAGACGGCAGACGAAATGGCACGCCTGCAAGACGACATTGACGCGCAAAACCTGTGGGATTTGGACTCACAAATCGACGTTTCCATGGAAGCCCTGCGCTGCCCTGCCGATGACGCCAACATCAAAGACCTTTCCGGTGGTGAAGCCCGCCGTGTCGCTCTGTGCAAACTCCTGCTCGAAGCGCCCGACATGCTGCTGCTCGACGAACCGACCAACCACCTTGACGCAGAAACAATCGCGTGGCTGCAACAGCACCTGATGGATTACAAAGGCACCATCCTGATCGTCACCCACGACCGCTACTTCCTCGATGACATCACCAGCTGGATTCTGGAACTCGACCGCGGCAAAGGCGTGCCTTACGAGGGCAATTATTCCGACTGGCTGGAGCAAAAGGCCAAGCGTCTGGCGCAGGAAGCCCGCGAGGACAAATCCAAGCAGAAAACGCTGGAGCGCGAACTGGAATGGATGCGCCAAGGTGCCAAGGCCCGTCAGGCCAAAAGCAAGGCGCGGATCAATGCCTATAACGAAATGGCCGAGACCTCAGAGCGCGAGAAACTTACCCGCGCCCAGATCGTCATCCCCAACGGCCCGCGCCTTGGCAATAAGGTGATCGAAGTCAACGGCCTGAAAAAGGCCATGGGCGACAAACTGTTGATCGAAGACCTGTCCTTTGATCTGCCCCCCGGCGGCATCGTCGGTGTAATTGGCCCCAACGGTGCAGGTAAATCGACTCTGTTCAAAATGTTGACAGGTCACGAAAAACCCGACGCCGGCACCATTGAGTACGGCGAGACCGTTGATCTATCCTATGTCGATCAATCCCGCGACGACCTAAACGGTGACGACACCGTTTGGCAGGCAATTACGGGCGGCGCGGAACTGATCAAACTGGGCGACGCCGAGGTGAACTCCCGCGCCTATTGCTCGTCGTTCAACTTCAAGGGCGGCGACCAGCAGAAAAAAGTCGGCCTGCTTTCAGGCGGTGAACGCAACCGCGTCCACATGGCTCGATTGCTCAAAGAAGGCGGCAACGTCCTGCTGCTCGATGAACCGACAAACGATCTGGACGTCGAAACCCTGCGTGCTTTGGAAGACGCCCTCGTCGATTTTGCAGGCTGCGCGGTGGTCATCTCCCACGACCGCTTCTTCCTCGACCGCATTTGTACACATATGCTCGCCTTTGAAGGCGATGCGCATGTGGAGTGGTTCGAAGGAAACTTCGAGGACTATGAAGAGGATAAGAAGCGGCGGTTGGGTGCAGATGCTTTGGAGCCTAAGCGGTTGAAGCATAAGAAGTTTGTGCGATAACCTCCCACTCCATTTGTGATTGTATGAGAAAGGCGACTAATAGGTCGCCTTTTTTGTTGCCGTTCATATCCCTGATCCGTCTTTGGAAAATTCCCGCATTTGGTGTATGGTTATTCCATTCATTATCTTAAGGCTTTTCACAATGCTCAAGTTTTTCCTGATGCTATCCACCATCCTATTACTAAGCGCCTGCGGCACCTTAAATTTTGACAAATTGTCGGAGGACGGTCGATTTGAAGGCACCGTGTTAGTGATGTGGGTTGAAGAAAACAACACCAACAGCGGAAACGGAAAATTTGTCTATGTTCCAGCCCCCGGTGATCCCTTGCGCTTTGTGCGGGGGAATGATGCTGACGGCGCGACAGTCAAGATCATCGAACCTGAAATGATGTACACAGATGGCGGCACGATTCCCCGGCAAATTCAATTGTTCAAAGGCTTCTCACCGTGGGGTTATGCGCCAGCATACATGATCCACGATTGGCTCTTTGTGGCCCGTCACTGCATCAACGACGATACGGCAAATGACCGTCAATCCGTTATTGCGGACATGAAATTCATTGAATCCGCCGAGATCATCGGTGAGGCAATCAAAGCGTTAGTCGTTGCAGAAAAGGTACAGAAAAATGATGTCGCCCCAGCAGCCATTAGCAACGCAGTTGCAGGTCCAATCTCTTACCAAAGCTGGGTAGCCCAGAACCGATGTGCCGCAAACAAGGTCACCGAAGATCACCGCGCGCAGGTTACGGCGGCTCTTGCACCCCAAGCGATTATTCTTGGACCAAAGACAGAAAACATAGAGCCCGTCATAATTTCAAACACGGCAAGGCTGGTAACTTCGCTGTCGTTTTAGAACGATATGGAACGGTGAAACCAGAAAGAAGGATGGCGATCTCCCGCCTATGCGACTGCCACAGCCCTTGATCGAATCGTCCCCCGCTCCTATCTTCTCACTTGCTAACGTTTATCTATTTCGACCCACTGTCTCCCTAACACGGCGCAGATCGAACTCGGAACGACCACGCCAAGCCATCGCACAACGCGGATGGCACACTACTTTAGGAGACTACGGAATGGCTACTGGCACCGTAAAATGGTTTAACACAACAAAAGGCTTCGGCTTTATCGCACCTGATGGCGGCAGCAAGGACGTTTTCGTCCATATTTCTGCTGTTGAGCGCGCGGGCCTCACAGGTCTGGCCGACAACCAGAAAGTGACATTCGACATCGAAGCAGGCCGTGATGGCCGCGAGAGCGCGACGAATATCGCACTGGCGTAAGCCGTAGCGGCAAGAAATTGCCGCTCTGGGGTGTTTAACGCCTCTTTCACAACAAATTGACCGATCCTCTGGCAACAGTGGGTCGGTTTTTTGTTGCCGCAGGGTTGATAATGAGCGGGTTTTTGCGACATTAGGTCATCTGCAAAAATCATTACATGGAGCATCCTCATGCACCGCCGCACATTTCTGGCCTCGACACTGGCCGCTGCCGCCCTTCCACAGGTCTTGTCCGCTGCCTCCGCCGGCTATGATCCGAAACCACAAGAGGTTGCCATCAAAGCAGCGTATCAGCCTGGACAGCTTCTTGTTCTGCCGCGCAGCCACTATCTCTATTTTGTGACGGCTCCGAGCAAAGCGATGCGGTATGGTATCGGTGTTGGTAAAGCGGGGCTTGAGTTCACCGGCACTGCCACAATCGCGGTCAAAAAAGAATGGCCCACATGGCGCCCGACCGACGAGATGATCGAGCGTGACCCTGCGGCGTACAAGCGTTTCATCGGCAACACCGAAGCCCAGCCCGGTGGACCCGGCAACCCGCTTGGTGCGCGTGCGTTATACCTATTCGAGAATGGCCGCGACACCTATTTCCGCATCCACGGCACAACGGCACCAAACACCATCGGACGCTCCGTCTCCAACGGCTGTATCCGGATGATCAACGAACACGTGATTGATTTGTACAACCGCGTGCCAGTCGGGACAGTTGTGACGGTTCTCTGATCCACGCTTTTCAGTGAGACATGAAGGTCGCCATTTTGGCGGCCTTTTTTTGGTCCGAGATTACAATTGCAAATGAATATGATCATCATGACGCGCAGCGCGGCATCCCTGAAATCTGATCTTGGCATTTTAAACCCCAAACTGCTCTTTCAGGTGCGGCTCAATCAGGATTTTTCCCACGCGGCCATCCTCTCCAAGCGATTGGAGCGCCGCTTTCATCCTTGATGTTTCTGGTTTGACGTCAGGCCAACCCCCCTGAAGCCACGTCAAATTCCACCGCAGAGTCATCATATTGTCAGGGCAGTCGGTTGGACCGCTCTCAAACGCAAAGTACCCGATTGGTGACGCTGTAAAGTTGGGCAAATACCCACTATTACCCTCATAATAGAGCGCCAAATCAACTTTGCGACCGTCATTGTGT
The DNA here is from genome assembly GCA_947501805.1 of uncultured Sulfitobacter sp. Lineage (GTDB taxonomy): Bacteria > Pseudomonadota > Alphaproteobacteria > Rhodobacterales > Rhodobacteraceae > Sulfitobacter. Next base: position 25,137 of record CANMXJ010000013.1, read on the forward strand.
GACAAGTGCGGGAGCAGCGGGAAGCCAGTTAGAAACGGAAAATTTGCATCAAGAACTAGGGTTGTTGTGCCCGGAAATACACTCTCCATATGCGCGGCATGATCAATCAGGACGTCCCTAAGCTCCGGCACTACATATTGGCGGTTCAGGACGCAATATAGCTTCGATTGCATGTGCAGCGCATCATCGCCAAGGCAGGGCAATGGTTCGCGCCCGAGTATTGGAGCCATCCAAAGCGCCGCTACAGACAGTGCTGTATAAGCTGCGACAAAAACAACCGCACGATGCCTGAAACACAATGCGAACAGCCAAGCTACTCCTCCAAGTTGAGACAAAAGCGTGAGCAGGACGAAAATCAAGGCATGCAAAAGTCCGCGATACATTTCTTCAATTCCTCTTGCCAAAAATTCTGCTTTCCTGCCGCGCAACGAAAGCCCGGAAAATACCTGTCCCAATTAACAAAAAAGGGCCAGCGCAACGCGCCAGCCCTCCAAAGTCACACTGCGCGAAAGATCAGTTCAGCGCTTTGTCCGTAATCGCATGTGTCCAAGCACCTTCCGGCTTCTTGGTAATCACCGGATCGGACCCGCCCGCCAACAATGACGTCACCGTGCGGTCAAAGTCTGCCGGGTCAAGCGTGCCGTTAGAGCCCGCCGTCAGCTTGGCAATTTCACCCATCATACGGATCTGCGCCGCTTCGGTCTGGGCACCAGTCTCATCATTGTCCAACACGATGCCAGCCGCTTCTTCAGGATTCTCTTCGGCGTATTTCCAGCCCTTCATAGATGCGCGCACAAAGCGCACCATCTTGTCCTCGAACACCGGATCGGCCAAATTCTCTTCCAGCACGTAAATACCATCCTCAAGCGTCGCGACACCCTGCTCTTCATATTTGAACGTCACCAGCTCATCCGGGTTCACGCCCGCGTCCAGCACTTGACCGTATTCGTTGTAGGTCATGGTTGAGATGCAATCCGCCTCGCGCTGCAACAGCGGATCGACGTTGAAACCCTGCTTCAGCACAGTCACACCATCCGGACCACCATCCGTCGAAATACCCTCCTGCGACATCCACGACAGGAACGGATATTCATTGCCAAAGAACCAGACGCCAATGGTCTTGCCTTTGAAATCCTGCGGCCCGGTGATCCCGGTATCTTTCCAGCAGGTCAGCATCAGACCGGATGTCTTGAACGGCTGTGCAATGTTCACCACCGGCAGACCCTTCTCCCGTGCGGCCAAGGCTGACGGCATCCAATTCAGCATCGCATCCGCGCCGCCGCCTGCCAGAACCTGTGGTGGGGCGATATCAGGACCGCCTGCCAAAACGGTCACGTCCAGTCCTTCCTCTTCATAGAATCCCTTGTCCAGAGCCACATAATAGCCTGCAAACTGCGCCTGCGTGACCCATTGCAGCTGTAGTGTTACGGTATTGGCATGCCCGTCCGCAAACGCAGGTGCGCCGCCAAGGCCAGTCGCGACGGCCGCTGCCATCATAAACTTCTTCATCATTTGATCGTCTCCCCAGATTGGTTGAATTTTGCCCCGTTTCGAGGTCTTGGTTATCTTCTTTGGCGCTGTGAGGGGTGCCAGAACGTCACCCGCTTTTCGATCAACGTCATTCCCCCATAAAACGCGCTGCCCGCCAAGGCTGCAATCACAATTTCAGCCCAGACCATATCAAGCGCAAGCTGGCCAAAGCTGGTCGAAATACGAAACCCCATCCCAACAGTCGGAGAGCCGAAAAACTCTGCAACAATCGCACCGATCAGCGCAAGCGTCGTCGCAATCTTGAGACCGTTAAACAAAAACGGCATCGCCGCAGGCAGGCGCAGCTTGAACAACGTCGGCCAATAGCCTGCACCATATGTCCGCATCAGGTCGCGCTGCATAACGCTTGTATCACGCAAACCCGCCACAGTGTTCACTAGGATCGGAAAGAACACCATAACAGCAACCACCGCGGCCTTGCTCTCCCAGTCACTCCCGAACCATTTCACAAAAATCGGTGCGATCCCGACAATCGGCAAAGCAGCCATGAAGCTGCCCACAGGAAGAATACCCCGCGTCAGGAAATCGGACCGATCCGCCAGTATCGCCACACCAAGAGCAGCCAGACCACCAATTACATAGCCTGTCATGGCGCCCTTGATAATCGTCTGCTGAAAATCAGCCCAAAGCCTTGGTCCTTCGCTCAACAGCCGTTCCACAATCGCTGAAGGAGCGGGTAAAATCACGGGATTCACATCAAACCCCACGACAAGCAGTTCCCAGATCACCACGACAGTCAGCCCGAAAATGCTCGGAATCAACACTTTGACAGCAGCATGATCCGATACCGGCCCATTGGCCAGACGCACATTGATCCACCAGCCAATAGCCCAAATCATCAATGCTGCAATTGCCCAGATCATGCTGTCCGCATCCCCATCCGGCGCAGGGTCACGCGTTCCATCATGCTAAACAGCCCAACCAGCGCCGCCGCTGTTAACGCCGCCGCAAATAGCGCAGCCCAGGACACCAACGGCTGTCCATATTGATCCCCTACCAACATTCGCGCGCCAAATCCGGCCTTTGCCCCCGTAGGCAATTCCGCCACAATCGTCCCGATCAAAGAAGCCGAGATACCGATTTTCAAGGAGGCAAACAAATACGGCACCGACGCAGGCAACCGCAGCGCCCAAAAACCCTGCGCCCCCGAGGCATGATAGGTCCGCAACAAATCCAATTGCATCGCATCCGGACTACGCAACCCTTTCACCATCCCGACAACCACCGGAAAAAAACTGAGATACGCAGCAATCAGCGATTTCGGAAACAAACCCTGTATCCCCATAGACCCCAATACCACGATAACCATCGGTGCCAGTGCAAGGATCGGAATCGTCTGGCTCACGATCGCCCAAGGCATCACCGACGCATCCATCACCCGAGAATAGACAATCCCCACCGCCAGCAATATCCCCAGCCCGGTCCCGATAAAAAACCCCAGCAAAGTTGGTGCCAGTGTCACCCAACCATGATAGACGAGCGACCGTTTCGACGTGATCTTCTTTTCAAACACCGTCGCATACATCTCACCCGCCACCTGTTGCGGTGCGGGCAGGCGGGGTCGCACAAAATTATACGTTAGCGGAATCAGATGCGCATTGCGCAAAGCAAGCCCGACGCCACTTACGTCCTGACGCTCTATCGGCGTAACTGGCGTCACGCTCAGCCCGTCCCGCTGCGCCTGATCCGCTACCAAATGCATGTTCATCGGCACCACTGCCGCGAGCCAGAACATCAGGATCGCCCCGATCACGGTTAGTACAGGCAGGACAGATTTCACGTCCACGCCCCCAATTTGCAGATGGTCAAAAATCCTTCCCCATTACCCGACAGTCGCAGCTGCCAGCGAGGAGAGGGAAGAGCCGATTTCAACAAAGCCCAACGCTCACTCATCCAGATGCCCCGCCCGCAAGCCTTCCCGCACCCGATGCGCAATCTCCAAGAACTCCGGTGTTTCGCGAATGTCCAAAGGTCGCTCTTTCGGCAACGGACTCTCAATCACATCCGTAATCCGCCCCGGTCTGGGCGACATCACCACGATCTTGGTGCTCAGATAGACGGCTTCGGGAATTGAATGGGTCACAAAGGCAATCGTCTTCTCCGTCCGCGCCCAAAGCTTGAGCAACTGCTCATTCAAATGATCCCGCACAATCTCGTCCAGCGCCCCGAACGGCTCATCCATCAGCAGGATATCCGCATCAAAGCTCAACGCCCGCGCAATGCTCGCCCGCTGCTGCATGCCCCCAGACAATTGCCACGGAAACTTGCGCTCAAACCCCGCCAGATCGACCAGCTCCAGCACACGGCGAACCCGATCCGCCTGCTCCGCCTTCGAGATGCCCATGATCTCCAGCGGCAGCCGGATATTCCCCCCAATCGTGCGCCACGGATACAGCCCCGCCGCCTGAAACACATAGCCATAAGCGCGGGCCTTGCGCGCTTCCTCGGGGCTGACGCCATTCACCGTGACAATGCCCCCCGTAGGCTGCTCCAAATCCGCCATCACCCGCAGAAAGGTCGTCTTGCCACAGCCAGACGGCCCGATAAAGCTGACAAAATCGCCTTGATTGATCTCAAGGTTCACATCCTTGAGCGCATGGATCGGGCCATCGTTTGTCTGGAAGGTGAGGTCTAGGTTTTGGGCTTGGATGACAACGCTCATGGTTGCACCACTTTGACTTCATTCCTGAATACCCGCGCCGCAACTAAAGGCGATACCAAAATCGCCGGCACCGCGCCGATTAACCCAAGCAGATTTAATTTGTCCCATGCAATCGACGACCATTCTCCCATCATCCATCCGACTGCAAAATAGGAAACAACCGTATGAAATGCTGCGAGAACTGGCGCTGCAATCATCGCTGCCGACCGCGCGGCATACCCCCGACGACCAAGATATTGCATAAACCGTCCCCAAACCAAGACCATCGGTACTATCGTTACTGCGAGAACCAATATATCGAAAAAGACAATCATGGGCGTGAACAAAATCGAACCAAAAACGAGTAAGTACAAAAAGCCACCTTCTTCAGAAAGCCCCGCTATTCCCAGACCGGCACACTGAAATAATGCCGCAATCAGCAGATCAAAACCGACAAGTGCAAGAAACCGCTCGGTAAGCTGCGGTTGGTAAAAACCAGAAACCATATCTTTCTTTAGATCCCCGCCGGAATGTTCAACGGATCACGCTTGATCATCTTCGGGCTGGTCAAGGCCTTCCACTTGCTCAACGCCACATTCGCCGACGGAAACGCTGGACGCGGAATGAACTTCCCCCGCCCCGGCTGCGGCTGCGAATTCTGCCCCCAGGACCAGATCACATCACCGCGCGACAGCGTATAGCGCGCATTCGCCGTCACCTCGAACCCCTCGAACACGTTGTAATCCAAAATCGAATGATGCGTGGCAGGCGAAATCGTCTTGGAAATCTTCGGATCCCAAACCACGATATCCGCATCCGCCCCCTCAACAATCGCACCTTTGCGCGGATAGATGTTCAGGATTTTCGCGACATTGGTCGAGGTCGCCGCGACAAACTCGTTGGGCGTCAACCGCCCCGTCTCGACCCCTTCGGTCCAAAGCACCGATAACCGCTCCTCCAACCCGTTCGACCCGTTGGGAATGATCCGGAAATCATCGCGCCCCGCACGTTTCTGCTCGGTGTTGAACGCCGCATGATCCGTCGCCACCACCTGCAACGACCCCGCCTGCAACCCTGCCCAGAGCGAATCCTGATGATCCTTGGACCGGAACGGCGGCGACATCACCCGCCGCGCCGCATGGTCCCAATCCTTGTTGAAATACTCGCTCTCGTCCAGCGTCAAAAACTGGATCAAGGGCTCGCCATAAACCCGCATCCCCTTCTGCCGCGCCCGTCGGATCGCCTCATGCGCCTGCTCGCAGGACACATGGACAATGTACAACGGCACCCCCGCCGCATCGGCAATCGTGATTGCCCGGTTTGCGGCCTCTCCTTCAAACTCGGGTGGCCGTGAGTAGGCATGCCCCTCCGGCCCCGTGATCCCCTGATCAAAGTACTTCTGTTGCATCTCGGCCACCAGATCACCGTTTTCCGCATGTACCATCGGCAACGCACCCAGCTCGGCACAGCGCTTGAAGGAGGCGAACATTTCGTCATCCTCAATCATCAAAGCCCCCTTGTAGGCCATGAAATGCTTGAAGGAATTGACACCCATCTCAACAGCGTCTTTCATCTCGTTAAAGACGTTCTCGTCCCAACCCGTAATCGCCATGTGATAGCCGACATCGCTGCAAATCTGCGGCGCGCTCTTGCGATGCCATTCATTGATCGCATTCTTGATCGAGCCGTCCTCGCCGGGCAGACAGAAGTCCACCACCATCGTCGTCCCGCCACAGGCCGCCGCCCATGTGCCGGTCTCGAATGTCTCCGCCGCCGTGGTCCCCATAAACGGCATCTCCAGATGCGTGTGCGGATCAATTCCGCCGGGAATGACATAGGCCCCTTCGGCGTCGATAACCTCATCGCCCACTAGGTCCTCGCCGATTTGAACGATCTTCTCGCCCTCGATCAGCACATCTGCTTTCCACGTCCTGTCCGCCGTGCACACCTGCCCGCCTTTGATTACCTTGCTCATCACATCTCTCCCAACTTCCAAATGGTCCAAAATCCCGGGGTCCGGGGCAGCGCCCGGTCCGACACTTCCTCATTCACACCGATCCAAAACATCCTAGCGCCGGACCGTGCACTCCAATATCCAAAGGCCCGAAATCACTCTCCACACAAAGCGAAAAGTACCCCGCGGTCGGCAGATAAACCACCCGATATGTCCCATCGCCGCGCGACACGGACCAGCAGCGCTGCGTGATCCCGCCGGAGAAATTCACTGCCACCTCCCGCGGCGCGCGACGGGTCCGCTCGAAATCCTCTGCGGTGCGCCGCGTCACCATGTCCTCTGACGCCAGAGCGTCCGAGATTTCCGTGTCCAATAGCGCATCAATCCGCTCGCCAATAGAGAGCTCCGGGTCGATCATGCGGGCTCGGGAAACTTTGCAAGTTTCCGTCTGTTTCTGCACCACCCTGCCCCATCAAAGGCAGGCGCTTTTTTCTCAAGCTGTTTCAAAGAAAGCGGTGCTGTTCTCACCCTACAACCTCCGCCGTCTCTAACACCGCATGCATCAGAACGTCCGCCCCTGCCTGCGCCCATTCGCGGCTGATCTCTTCTGCCTCGTTATGGCTTAGCCCGTCCACACAGGGACACATCACCATTGCTGTGGGGGCCACGCGATTGATCCAGCAGGCATCATGCCCAGCACCCGAAATCAGGTTCATATGGGAATATCCCAGCCGCTCCGCCGCATCGCGGATCGCACTCACACAGCCCGCGTCAAAGGCAACCGGATCAAAGCCACCGACTTTCTCAAACTCAACCGTCATCCCCATGTCATCCGCGATCTTCTGCGCTTCAACACGCAAGCGCGCCTCCATGTCCTCGATCACCGCCAGATCCGGCGATCGGAAGTCGACCGTAAACACCACCTTGCCCGGAATCACATTACGCGAGTTTGGAAAGACATCGATATGCCCCGCCGCCCCAACCGCATGAGGTGCATGGGACCACGCGATTTCCTCGACCTTTTCCAAGATACGCGCCATGCCAAGGCCCGCATTCTTGCGCAGAGGCATCGGTGTCGACCCCGTATGGCTGTCCTTGCCAATCACTGTCACTTGGGTCCAGCTCAGCCCCTGTCCATGCGTGACCACGCCAATGTCCTTGCCTTCGGCTTCCAAAATCGGCCCCTGTTCGATGTGCAGTTCAAAGAAGGCATGCATCTTGCGCGCGCCAACCTCTTCTTCGCCGCGCCAGCCGATCCGTTTCAACTCATCACCAAATGTCTTGCCCTCGGCATCCACCCGATCATACGCCCAATCCTGCGTATGCACGCCCGCAAACACTCCGGACGACAACATCGCTGGCGCATAGCGCGTACCCTCTTCATTCGTGAAATTCGTCGCCACAATCGGGTGTTTTGTCTGAATGCCCAGATCGTTCAGTGTGCGAATGATCTCAAGGCCCGCAAGCACCCCTAAAACGCCATCATATTTGCCGCCCGTCGGCTGCGTATCCAGATGCGAGCCCACATAGACTGGCAACGCATCGGGGTCACTCCCTTCGCGGCGCGCAAACATGTTGCCCATCTGATCCAACCCCATGGAACAGTCCGCCTCTTCACACCATTTCTGGAACAAGGCCCGCCCCTCAGCGTCTTCATCCGTCAGTGTCTGACGATTGTTGCCGCCCGCTGCCCCGGGGCCGATCTTGGCCATCTCCATCAGACTGTCCCACAAACGATCTGGATTGATCTTCAGGTTCTCTCCGGGTGCGGGCATCAGCTGGCTCCTTTGATAGTCGATTTGTACGAATTTTTACCATTTGGTAAAGCTACGATTGCGGTTAGACTGGTATCTGTCAAGAACTGGTTTTATGAGCTTTCCAACGCCATCAGCGCACTACGCCAGAAACAGGCAAAGCTTAGGAGATCGCCCTTGCCAGACGCGTCCGTAAAGAAACCAAGCCGCATCCAGCAACGTAACCGGCACACGATTCTTGAGGCCGCATTGGAAGTGTTCTCGCGTCACGGGTATCGCGGCGCAACACTGGATCAAATCGCATCAGAAGCGGGGCTGAGTAAACCTAACATTCTTTACTATTTCGATGGCAAAGCCGACATTCACGTTACGCTTCTTAGTCAGCTGATGCAGACATGGCTCGACCCGCTGGTCGAACTTAATCCCGATGGTGATCCCGTCGAAGAAATTCTCGCCTATGTGCAGCGCAAACTTGACATGGCGCAGGATTTCCCGCGCGAGAGTCGCCTTTTTGCGGGCGAAATTCTGCAAGGTGCACCACGTATGCGACCCGAGCTGGAAGCCCACCTGAAACCTTTGTTTAACAGCAAATGCGCCCTGATCCGAACCTGGATTGCCCAAGATCGTTTGCCCCCGCTTGACCCCCGCCACCTCATTTTTTCGATCTGGGCCAGCACGCAACACTACGCCGATTTCGAAAGTCAGGTCAGCCTGTTGATGGATGATAGCACCAATACTTTTGAGGGCGCATCAAAGCACTTGCAGGCAATGTTTCGCAGTATGCTCACCCGTTAACCACGGAATTAATATTCTTGCTGCGTTAACGCTTCATTCAGAAATCGACGACACTCTGGTGATGGGTGGCGGGCTCCAGAAAAATGATTGGAGCATGAAATGAGTTCGATCTTACTAAGTAGTCCATTCCCGGCACCGCCGCTATCCCATGCGCCGACAACAGCCGCTACAGCAGAGGTTTCTGTCGCTCCTGTGAGTGCGGCAATCACGTCAGGGAATGCCGGGGATGCCACGTCCTTTTCGGGATCAAATGCTGGCACAGGTGGCAGCCGTCAAGGCGACACCATTGCCCTTTTCCAAAACAACCAGAATAGCAAATGGGAACGCCCTGCTATTGCCACCGGCAGGTCCATCGTAAATGCGCAGACGCAAAATGACGCACAGGTGTTTCCGTTCGACACCAACCTTCCCAAGGTCGCGATGCCAGATCCTTTGCCTACCTCACCGTTTCTAAAACAGACCGATACTGTCGCATGAACAGCGCCACAGGTTATTCGGCTGCCTTTGCGGACGGATTATTCGGATGCGTCGTCCAGTTGGCATAGTCCCGCTGGACCACTTTCCCGGTGCGTGGATCGGTCTCGCCGGGGGTCATGGCCTCCATCGTAATACAATCCTCAACGGGGCATACATTCACACACAGATTACAGGCCACACATTCCTCATCAATCACACTGAAGGTGCGATCTTCGGACATGGCAATGGCCTGGTGGCTGGTATCCTCACAGGCGGCAAAGCAACGGCCGCAGGAAATGCACAAATCCTGATTGATCACCGCTTTGGCAACATAGTTGAGATTCAGCTGGTTCCAGTCCGTCACATTCGGCACGGCGCGCCCGACAATCTCGTCAACAGAGGTCATGCCCTTGTCGTCCATATACTCCGACAAACCGCTGATCATTTCTTGCACGATCTTGAAGCCATAAGTCATCGCCGCTGTGCAAACCTGCACATTGCCCGCCCCCAACGCCATGAACTCCGCCGCGTCGCGCCAAGTCGTCACACCGCCAATGCCGCTGATCGGCAGGCCGTGCAATTCCGGATCGCGGGCAATCTCTGCCACCATGTTCAACGCGATGGGTTTCACAGCTGGCCCACAATACCCGCCGTGTGCGCCCTTCCCGTCAATCGTCGGTTCCGGTGCAAACAGGTCAAGATCCACGCTGGTGATCGAGTTGATTGTATTAATCAATGACACCGCATCGGCCCCGCCTACCATCGCCGCCGCCGCGGGCTTGCGGATATCGGCAATATTCGGCGTCAGCTTCACAATCACTGGCATCCGCGTGTGCGATTTGACCCAGCGTGTAACCATTTCGATGTATTCCGGCACCTGCCCTACAGCACTGCCCATGCCGCGCTCGCTCATTCCGTGCGGGCAGCCAAAGTTCAACTCGACGCCATCGGCACCGGTGTCCTCGACCAACGGCAGAATGTACTTCCACGGATCTTCCTCGCAAGGCACCATGAGTGAAACCACCATGGCGCGATCAGGATAGTCGCGTTTGACCAGTTTGATCTCGTCCAGATTGGTCTGCAGTGGCCGGTCCGTGATCAATTCAATGTTGTTCAGACCCAAAAGGCGGCGATCCGCACCATAGACCGCGCCATAGCGCGGCCCGTTCACGTTCACCACATGCGGGTCCAGCCCCAACGTCTTCCAAACCACACCGCCCCAGCCCGCATCATAGGCCCGGCGCACATTGTATTCCTTGTCCGTCGGGGGTGCAGAGGCAAGCCAGAAAGGGTTGGGGGATTTGATCCCGATGAAATTGCTTGTCAGATCAGCCATTCTACGTCTCCTAAACGTCCAACAGGGTCTCGAACCCGCCAAATATCATCCGCTTGCCGTCAAAGGGCATCTCGCCCATCGCTTCAAAACGGGGATCGGTTTGCATCTTTGCCATACAAGCATGTGCGGTTGCTTTATCCGGCCATTCTTGCCAGCCGGTCACAACCGTCTCGCCCTCTTTGGCTGCGACAGCCATCGGAAAAGACGTCACCTCACCAGGCAGAATAAAATCCCCCCAGCATTCAACGATGCGGGTTGCACCATATTCTTTAAAAATCTCTGCGGCCTGAATGCTGTGGTCCAGATAGGCCTGCTTGTTTGCATCCGGTACAGCCGCCACAAAAGTCATAATATACATTCCGGCCCTCCCTATCGCGTTAAAGCGCTGTGAATATCCATTGCCGCATCGCGACCCTCCGCCACGGCAGTCACGGTCAGGTCATCACCACCGCTGGCGCAATCACCACCTGCCCAGATGCCTTTCACCGATGTTTGGCCCATGTCAGAAACCCTGATCTTGCGCCCCTCCAATGCGGGTAGTTCTTCACCTTCAAGCGTCTGGCCAATAGCCTTGAACACCTGGTCGGCCGCAAGGCGCAGCATCTGTCCTGTGCCCTTCATCGCATCATCGACATATTCAAACTCGATCTCGCGCACCGCGCCATTGCCATGCACAGCCACAGGGACTGCGTGGGTCACGATCCGCACACCTTTACTGGCCGCCAAGTCCTGTTCGAACACGCTTGCGTTCATCCGCGCGCGCCCCCGTCGATAGACCAGCGTCACATTCAATGCGCCCAACAGTTTTGCCTGCACAGCCGCATCCACAGCCGTCATGCCACCGCCAATGACTACAACATCGCGACCAATCGGCACCTCAGCCACTTCGGACGCCTGGCGCAACCCGGCAATGAAATCGACTGCATCCACCACGCCGTCCCTGTCTTCGCCCTCCACATCAAGCGCGTTTACGCCGCCCAATCCCATGCCAAGAAATACAGCGTCATATTCGGTCTTCAGTTTCTCAAGCGTCACGTCGCGGCCCAGCGCAACCCCGTATTGCATCGTGATACCGCCGATCTTCAGCAGCCACTCCACTTCGGCCTGTGCAAAGCCGTCTGTGGTCTTGTAGGTCGCAATTCCATATTCATTCAAACCTCCGGGTTTGGTGCGGGCATCCATTACAACGACTTCGTGCCCCAGCATCGCCAGACGGTGCGCGCAAGACAGGCCTGCGGGCCCCGCTCCGACCACGGCCACTGTTTTACCAGTGACCGCAGCTCGGGAGAACGGATGGATGCCTTGTTCTTGCAAATGGTCTGTGGCGTAGCGCTGCAACTGGCCAATCAGCACCGGCTTGCCCTCTGCCGCTTCGCGCACGCAAGCTTCTTCGCACAGCGTCTCTGTGGGACAGACCCGTGCGCACATGCCACCCATGATGTTCTGGGTCAGGATGGTTTTGGCCGCCGCATCGGGCGTTCCGGTGGCGATCTGTCGAATGAACAGGGGAATATCGATGTCAGTAGGACAGGCCGTTATGCAAGGCGCATCATGGCAAAAATAACAACGATCCGCTGCAACAATCGCTTCATGTGGATCAAGCCGTGGGTGGAGGTCCGAAAAATGATCTGCATAACTCTCTGCATCGAGACGGCCCGCGCTGATCCCCGGTTGAAAGACGTCTGATCCCATCTGGCTCACTCCGTAGTTTGCTGGATATGGTGAAACGCTCTCACGGAATGATTTTTTTATCAACTGGTAAAATTATTTCGGGCGCCGGAAATTGCATGCGCAAACAACCGCCAATTGCGATTTCTGTCTGAAAACCTATTGATTTTCACCAATTCAGCCCAAATATCTATGACGCTGACGAAGGCGTTTCGACCCGATCTGCATTGTGCGCTCCGGACCGGAACTGCTTCGTCTCAGCCGCAGTGCCGCATGTCGCGGGCACAACTATCAGGAGGAGACTGCGTCATGGCGACTGGCACAGTAAAATGGTTTAACACAACCAAGGGTTACGGCTTTATTGCACCCGATGGCGGCGGCAGCGATGTTTTTGTTCACATTTCCGCTGTTGAGCGTGCGGGCCTTACCGGCCTTGCCGACAATCAGAAAGTAACATTCGACATCGAAGCCGGACGGGATGGCCGCGAAAGCGCCGGAAACATCGCGCTGGCCTGAACACCATTTGTTTTACGAGTTTGTAACGGGCGTCAATACGCCCGTTTTTTTGGGAATTACTCCAAAGCGCGCGCCTCGGCAACCAGCGCCAAAACCTCTGGCCCCATCCGCGCAACAATCCGCGCCACGCCCTCGGCGTTGGGGTGTATGCCGTCACCTTGAAAAAAGCTGCGCAACGCGGCGGGGTCAGGCATTTCGTCTCCTTCACTCAATCCAGCAAAGAAGCTTTCAAGATAGAGGCTGTCATAAGCCTCTGCCAATTCTGGGTAAATCGCGTCGAATTGCGCCTTGTAGTCAGGCCCGTAATTTCCCGGTGCCTGAATGCCAACCAGCAGCACCTCAACTCCGGCCGCCTGCGCAGCCTGCATGATCCCCTCAATATTACCCCGCGCCTGTGTCGGATCCAGACCGCGCAGCAGGTCATTTCCGCCCAAGGCGACAATCATCCCATCTACTTCCGGCGTGAGGGTCCAGTTAACGCGCGATAGCCCGCCAGCAGTTGTATCCCCCGAAACACCTGCATTGATCAGCCGCACATCCGCGCCTTGTTCATCCAGCCACGCTTGCAATTGGGGGACAAACCCTTGCTCAGCGGGCAGTCCGTAACCTTGGGTCAAACTGTCACCAAGGGCGGCAATCACCACCTCTTCGGCCTGCGCCGCCGACGCCAAAATAAACGCAATCCCAATCATCGCCTTGCGCATGCTGTTCAATGCTCCATATCCAAGTGGACCCTAACACGAGGCCCGTTCATGTCCGATCCCGTCTTCCACCTGTCAGATGTGGCGCTTTCCCTCAAGGGCAACGCCGGGTCCGTCGATATTTTGCGCGGCATTTCATTGGATGTGCAAGCAGGCGAGACAATTGCACTCACCGGACCTTCCGGATCCGGCAAATCCTCGCTCCTGATGGTGATGGGTGGTCTGGAGCAAGCCACAAGCGGCACTGTCGAGGCGTTGGGCCAGAACCTGACCACGATGTCCGAGGACGGCTTGTCCCAGTTTCGGCGCGGCAAGATGGGGATTGTGTTCCAGTCTTTCCATCTGATCCCGACCATGACCGCGCTGGAAAACGTGGCCACCCCTTTGGAAATTGCAGGCGACAGTAATGCTTTTGAAAAAGCTGCCGAGGCCTTGGAAACCGTGGGCCTCGCGCACCGCACCGGCCATTACCCTGCACAAATGTCGGGAGGTGAGCAGCAACGCGTTGCCTTGGCGCGTGCCTGTGCGCCGCGCCCTGCGATCTTGCTGGCGGATGAGCCAACGGGCAATCTTGATAGCGCCAATGGGGCCGCGATCATGGACCTGCTGTTCTCCCTGCGCGACCAGTATGGCGCGACACTGGTGCTTGTCACTCATGATCCGAACCTCGCAGACCGATGTGACCGCGCAATTTCCCTTGCTGACGGGCGGATTGCATGAGCCTCAAACTTGCCGCCACATTTGCACGCCGTGAAATGCGCGGTGGCTTGCGGGGATTTCGTCTCTTCCTCGCCTGCCTTGCTCTTGGTGTTGCAGCGATTGCCGCTGTTGGCTCCGTCCGCTCCGCGATTGAGGAAGGCCTGAAACGCGAAGGGGCCGCCCTTTTGGGAGGCGCAGCCGAACTGGATTTCACCTACCGTTTCGCCAGTGCCGAAGAACGCGCATGGATGCAATTACAGGCGACACGAGTTTCTGAAATCGCAGAATTCCGTTCTATGGCTGTGGTTGGCGATGAACGCGCCCTGACACAGATCAAGGCGGTCGATACCGCCTATCCATTGGTCGGCAACATGGTGCTGGACCCCGACATCACGTTGCCAGACGCGCTGAAACCCCACGACGGCATTTCCGGTGCTGTTATGGAACGCGCTTTATCCGACCGCCTTGGCCTTTCCGCAGGCGATACCTTTCAACTTGGCACCGCCACCTTCCGCCTGACCGCATTGATCGTTCGCGAACCGGACTCCGCCGCCAGCGGTTTTGCCCTTGGGCCGCGCACCCTGCTTTACAAAGACGCGCTAGAAGGTTCCGGCCTGCTTGCTGCAGGTACGCTTTTCAATAGCAAATACCGCCTTGATCTACCCGTCACGGCTGATCTCGAAGCACTGGAAACCCAAGCCAAAGACCGCTTTGCCAACAGCGGCATGCGCTGGACCGATGCGCGCAATGGTGCGCCCGGTGTTGCGCAATTCGTCAACCGGCTTAGTGCGTTTCTGGTCCTCGTTGGTCTATCCGGTCTTGCGGTCGGCGGCGTTGGCGTATCCGCCGCCGTGCGCTCATATCTCAACGGAAAAACCGAAGTCATCGCGACTCTTCGTGCGCTGGGTGCGGACCGTGCCACGATCTTTCAAACCTACTTTATCCAGATAGGGGTTCTGTCCATCATTGGCGTGACCATTGGCTTGTTTCTCGGCGCTTTTGTCCCGCTGCTCCTCTCCCCGATCATCGAAGCCCGCCTGCCTATACCTGCCAGCTTTGCCCTGTTTCCCGCCCCGCTGTTCGAGGCCGCGATATACGGCCTCCTCACTGCGCTGACCTTCACACTCTGGCCACTGGCGCGCAGCGAAGATGTGCGCGCTGCCACGCTGTTTCGCGACGCATGGTCGGGCGCAAATCGCCTGCCTGCCCCGCGCTATCTAATCATTATCGCGCTTCTGACCACAATTCTTGTCAGCCTTGCGGGTTGGTTCAACGGCTCATGGTGGCTGACTCTGTGGACACTCGGCGGTATCGCCGGAGCCTTGCTGATCCTTTCACTCGCGGCCATTGTGATCCGCACAATCGCCCGCCGCACAGCCCGTCTGGCGCGTGGCCGCCCCCGCCTGCGTTGGGCACTGGCTGCTATTTCCGGAACAGGTGAAGGCGCAGGCGCGGTTGTCCTGTCCCTTGGTCTCGGCTTGTCGGTCCTCGCCGCTGTCGGACAGATCGACGGCAATCTGCGCAATGCCATCTCGGGCAACCTGCCGGACGTTGCGCCTTCGTATTTTTTCGTCGACATCCAGAAAGACCAGATCGACGGTTATACCGAACGCCTGACATCTGACGCTGCGGTGTCGCGCATCGACAGTGCACCGATGCTGCGCGGCGTTGTGACCAAGATCAACGGCAAGCCTGCGTCCGAGGTTGCAGGCGATCATTGGGTGGTGCGGGGCGACCGCGGTGTGACATATGCCGCCCTACCCGACAGCGATACCAAGATTACCAAAGGCGAATGGTGGCCCGAGAATTACAGCGGCCCGCCTCTGATCAGCTTTGCCGCCGAAGAGGCAGAGGAAATGGGGCTCGTGCTAGGCGATACCCTTACCATCAATGTTCTTGGGCGTGACATCACCGGCACCATCACATCATTTCGTGAAGTTGATTTCTCCACTGCTGGCATCGGGTTTATCCTCACCATGAATCCTTCCGCCCTCAGTGGTGCGCCGCATACTTTCATCTCGACCGTCTATGCCGAAGACGCCGCCGAAGCCGCCATCCTGCGTGATCTCGCCACCGCCTATCCCAACATCACGGCGATCCGTGTGCGAGATGCGATTGACCGAGTTTCCGATGTCCTGGCCAGCCTCGCCGCCGCCACGTCTTATGGCGCGCTTGCAACTCTGCTGACAGGTTTCATCGTTCTGATCGGTGCCGCAGCGGCAGGGGCAGACGCACGCACGTTCGAATCCGCTGTCCTAAAGACCCTCGGTGCCAGCCGCGCCCAGATCGCGGCCAGTTTCATCCTGCGTGCGGCCATACTGGGATTGTTCGCCGGCACTGTTGCCCTGTTTGCGGGCGCATTAGGCGGATGGGCCGTCAGCACCTACGTTATGGAAACGGACTTCATCCTCATCTGGCCTTCCGCCCTGATGATTATTGCAGGCGGCGTTGGGGCAACTGTCTTGGCAGGCCTCGGATTTGCGCTTAAGTCCCTTAATGCACGGCCTGCCCAAGTGCTACGCGCCCGCGAATAACCGAGGAAACCCGAATGACCGAAACCCTGCCAGCCCCCCTGAGCAACCCTGTCAGCCCCGCCCAGCAGCAGCATGTCGTCAACATAATCCGCCGCGCGGCCAAGGCCGAGATCTTGCCAAGGTTCCGACAGTTGGACACCAATGATGTCAAATCCAAGTCACGCCCTGACGATTTGGTCACTGCAGCCGATACCGCGGCCGAGGCGATGATCACACGTGCTTTGAAAATCGCGTTTCCCACAGCATTGGTTGTCGGCGAGGAAGCCGTCACCGACACCCCCGCCTTGCAGGACCAGATCGCGGATGCGCCTTTTGCCTTCATCATTGATCCGATCGACGGCACGTGGAATTTCGCACATGGTATCGCCGTCTTTGGCGTGATTGTTGCCGTAACACAATTCGGACGACCTGTGTTCGGGATGATCTATGATCCGGTTGCGGATGATTGGGCCATTGCCGAAGATGATGGTCTGGCGACGTTGGAAACGGCAAGCAGTGTCAGCCGCCCGCTAAAGGCGAGTATGGGAAAACCGCTGGAAGCGCTCACAGGGCACATCCCCCTGCATCTTTTTGCGCCCGATTCCCAAGCAAAACTGGCGGCAACCCTCCCCGGCTTTGCGCGCACTCACCCGCTGCGCAGTTCTGCGCATGAGTATCGTTTGATTGCGCAAGGATACTCCGACTTCCTGCTGACGGCATCACTCCACCCGTGGGATCACGCAGCTGGCGCATTGATCTGCGAGCGGGCGGGTGCGCATGTCGAAATGTTGGATGGTGGTCCCTATGCCGCCGGACGCAGCACAGGTCACCTGCTTGTCGCACCGGACCGGACCACGTGGAACAAGCTCAAGAAGGTTTTTGATTTCCTCATAGAAAAGGCGGAGTCCTGACCCCGCCTTTTTACTGTTCTTCTTGGTACCGATGTCTACTCTGCCGCTTCGAGGTAGTCCTCCAGCGGTGGACAGGTGCAGATCAGATTACGATCACCATGCACGTTGTCGACACGGTTGACGGGGGGCCAGTATTTATCGACACGAAACGCCCCGGGAGGGAAACAGCCCTGCTCGCGTGAATAGGGGCGTTCACCCCATTCCAGCACCAGATCTTCTACAGTGTGCGGCGCATTCTTGAGCGGGTTGTTTGTCGGGTCCATCTCGCCCGTTTCAATCGCGTCAATCTCGGCACGGATGGCCAGCATAGCATCACAGAACCGGTCCAATTCAGCTTTGGTCTCGGACTCCGTCGGCTCTACCATCAACGTACCTGCCACAGGCCAAGACATCGTCGGCGCGTGAAAACCACAGTCTATCAAGCGCTTGGCAATGTCATCCACCGTTACTCCCGCGCTTTCCTCAAAGGGCCGCACGTCGAGGATACATTCATGCGCAACCCGTCCTGTCGGTCCTCGATAAAGCACGTCAAACGCACCTTCCAGCCGCTTTGCAATGTAGTTGGCATTGAGGATTGCGACCCGCGTGGCCTGCGTCAGCCCTTCGCCCCCCATCATCAGGCAATAGGCCCAAGAAATCGGCAGCAGCGACGGCGAACCGAAAGGTGCCGCTGACACCGCGTTGCCGCCATCGTTCGGATCGCCCGGCAAGTGCGGAATCAGATGTGCTTTGACACCAATCGGTCCCATGCCGGGACCACCGCCACCGTGCGGAATGCAGAACGTCTTGTGGAGGTTAAGGTGGCTGACATCACCGCCCAGATCACCAGGACGCGACAAACCAACCATCGCATTCATGTTGGCCCCGTCGATATAGACCTGTCCGCCGTGATCATGGGTGATCTTGGTCACTTCGGTCACTGTTTCTTCGAACACGCCATGGGTTGACGGATAGGTGATCATGCAGCCCGCGAGGTTATCGCTGTGTTGCTCTGCCTTGGCGCGGAAATCATCCAGATCAATGTCGCCGTTTTCGGCCGATTTGACGACAACAACTTTCCACCCCACCATCTGCGCAGAAGCCGGATTGGTACCATGCGCGCTCACCGGGATCAGGCAGACGTTGCGATGGTCCTGACCGTTTGCACGGTGGTATCCCGCAATCGACAAAAGACCCGCATATTCACCCTGCGCGCCAGAGTTCGGTTGCATCGAAATCGCGTCATAGCCGGTAATGTCGCAAAGTTTTGACGAAAGGTCGTCGATCAATTCCTTATACCCAAGCGCTTGATCCTCGGGCACGAACGGATGCATTTGCGAGAATTCACGCCAAGATACAGGCATCATTTCCGCGGCCGAGTTCAACTTCATCGTACAAGACCCCAGCGGGATCATCGCGCGGTCCAGCGCCAGATCACGATCCGCCAGACGGCGCATGTAGCGCATCATCTCCGTTTCGGCACGGTTCATGTGGAAAATCGGATGCGTCAGGTATTTTGTCGTGCGCACCAGCTTTTCGGGAATGTGATAATGCGGGGTATAGTCCTTGTCTTCCTTCACGATCCCGAAGGCACGCCAGACTGCTTCGATCGTCGCAGGCTTGGTTCTTTCGTCCAAGGTGATCCCGACTTTCGTATCCCCAACGGCACGCAGGTTGATCCCCTCATCAACTGCTGATTTCATCACAGCCCGTTGCAGCGGTCCAACCTCAACGGTGATCGTGTCGAAATAGGTTGCCGGGCGCACCTCAAAGCCCGCCATCTTGAGGCCTTCAGCCAAGCGGACGGTCTTGCGATGAATGCGCTGCGCAATCGCCTTGAGCCCTTCCGGACCGTGGAACACCGCGTACATCGAGGCCATAACCGCCAGCAAAGCCTGCGCAGTGCAGACATTCGATGTCGCCTTTTCACGGCGGATATGCTGTTCGCGTGTTTGCAGCGAAAGACGATACGCACGGTTGCCATGCGCATCAATCGACACACCGACAAGGCGGCCCGGCATGGCGCGTTTATACGCATCTTTGCACGCCATATAGGCCGCATGCGGCCCGCCGTAGCCTTCCGGTACGCCAAATCGTTGGGTGGAGCCGATGGCAATATCTGCCCCCATCTCGCCCGGTTCCTTCAGCAGCGTCAATGCGAGGGGATCCGCCGAAATAATGCCAATCGCCTTTTCAGCGTGCAGCGCAGAAATGGTATCGGTGAAATCGCGCACATGACCGTGAGTACCGGGGTATTGGAAGATCGCACCAAAGACCGCCGCCGCGTCTATATCCTGCGGGTCGCCAACAATCACTTCGATGCCCAAGGGTGCGGCACGTGTTTTCATCACTGCGATGTTCTGTGGATGGCAATCCTGATCAACAAAGAACGCCGTTTTCTTGGACTTGGACACGCGCTGCGCCATGGTCATGGCCTCGGCGCAAGCGGTCGCTTCGTCCAGCAAGGACGCGTTTGCAACCTCAAGCCCTGTCAAATCCGTGATCATCGTCTGAAAGTTCAGCAACGCCTCAAGCCGTCCCTGTGCGATCTCTGGCTGATAAGGTGTATAGGCCGTGTACCACGCCGGATTTTCCAGAATGTTGCGTTGAATCGCAGGCGGCGTAACCGTGCCATGATAGCCCTGACCAATCAATGACGTCAGCACTTTGTTCTTGGCAGCGGTGATACGCATGTGCTCCAGCACTTCGCGCTCGCTCATCGCCTTGCCGAAATCCAACGCACCTTCCATCCGGATGGCCGCAGGCACCGTGTCGTCGATCAGGGCCGCCAAGGACGGCGCGCCCACGACCTTCAACATATCCGACATCTCTGACACCGAAGGGCCAATGTGGCGGCGGTTGGCAAAGTCGTAAGGTAAATACTCGGTCGGTTTGAAGGTCATGAAACACACCATCTGTTGTTGGTCAAAATTTCCCCGCCCAATGTCATGGGCGGAGTTGCTTCGCGTTATCCGATGAACTTTTTGTAGCCCGCTTCATCCATGAATTCGTCCATTTGGGACGGATCGCTGATTTTCATCTTGAAGAACCATGCCTCGCCCTGAGGATCGTCGTTCACCATGCTCGGATTGTCGGTCAAGGCGCTGTTCACTTCGGTGATTTCGCCGTCAACAGGTGCCAGAATATCAGAGGCCGCTTTGACAGATTCAATGACGACAACATCGTCATCCTTGCTCACAGTGATGCCCTCATCAGGCAACTCCACAAACACCACATCGCCCAACTGTTCGGCTGCGTGGATCGTGATACCCACTACCATTTCGCCGTCTTCTTCACGCAGCCATTCGTGCTCTTCGGTAAATTTCATCTTGGTCTTCCCTGTTTTGCTATCTTTTAAAGTTTGCCGCGACAAACGGCAGCTTGGCAACGCTTAACGGCAGGCGTTTCCCCCGAACGTCACCCCACAATGCGGTTCCGATAACGGCACTGTCTGTTCCAACATATCCCATCGCAACCGGTCCACCGACGCTGGGTCCGAAGCCACCAGAGGTGACAACGCCAACCTCCGTGCCACCTTCAGCCGCGTCAAACAGCACCACGCCCTCACGCATAGGCGCGCGCCCCTCGGGCAGCAGGCCGACACGCTTGCGCGCGGCACCATTGCTGAGTTGGCTTAGAATAACATCTGCGCCGGGGAAACCGCCTGCACGGTCACCACCAGTGCGGCGCACTTTCTGGATTGCCCAGTTCAATGCACCCTCGATCGGCGTGGTCACAGCGTCGATATCATGGCCGTATAGGCAAAGCCCTGCCTCCAGCCGCAATGAGTCACGCGCGCCCAAGCCGATGGCCTCAACCGCGTCCTGCGCCAGTAGCGCCTCGGCCAATGTCTCAACCTGATCTTTCTGCACCGAAAGCTCGAAACCGTCTTCCCCCGTGTAGCCGGAGCGCGTGGCCCAGACCGTCACACCATTCAATTCCAGGTTTCGCAGGTCCATGAATTTCATCTTTGCCGCAGCGGCATCCATGCTGGCGACAATCGCTGCGGCCTCCGGCCCTTGCAGTGCGATCAACGCGCGATCGGTGATTTCTGTCACCGTCACGTCAGGTTCCAGCGCCGCTTTCATGCGTGCCACGTCTGCGCCTTTGCAGGCTGCGTTCACAACCACAAACAAATCATCCCCGCGCCGTGCGAACATCAGATCATCTTCGATCCCGCCAGCGTCATTTGTGAAAAAGCCGTATCGTTGGCGGCCCTCTTCAAGCCCCAGCACATCCGTCGGCACAAGGGTTTCGAACGCTCGCGCAACAGCATCCCACGATGCGCCTGACAAGATCACCTGCCCCATGTGGCTGACGTCAAACAGCCCCGCATGAGTACGGCAATGCAGGTGCTCCTTCATCACGCCAAGCGGGTATTGAACCGGCATGGAGTAGCCTGCAAACGGCACCATCTTGGCACCCAGACGAACATGCAGATCATAAAGCGGTGTTTGTAACAGGTCATCCATCGTGCGCGCTCCCTAGCTGGATGCCATCACGAAACGGCATCATAAAACCGCGAAATTGCGGTCCTTGATGCCCCCTCTGTCCTTGCGCCTGAGATCGTTATCCCTTCGGCGGATGCGCACAGCATCACTCTCCAGAGTGTCGTATCGTTGGATCACGGTCCTTTGGCCTGAGAGTTTCCGGGGCGGTTGCTCCTTCGGCATCGGCTTGAGGCCGATTCTCCCATGATCTGTGTACATTGGTATGCCGCACGCAAGGTGGGCGTCAAGCATGCTTGTACCCAGCGTCGCTGCATGCTTCTTTGCGACAAATCAATTTGTGAGACAGAGATGACACCCTATTTTTTCGGCTACGGCAGTCTGGTGAACCGCAGCACGCATATTTACTCTGAAGCCCATCCTGCACAACTCAAGGGTTGGCGGCGCGCATGGGTACCGTCAGCGTCGTTTGATCGGGTCTTCCTGAGTGTCGTGCCTGATCCGGACACCACCATATCTGGCCTTATCGCAGCGGTGCCGGACGCGGACTGGGCCGCGTTAGACGCACGCGAAACGGGGTATGCGCGTCTAAACTCCGGTAATGCGGTTTCGCATCCGTTGCCTCATGAACCACAGATCGCACATTATTCGGTGCCCGCCGAGGAACAAGGAACAACATCGAGAAACACCATTATTCTCAGCTATCTGGATGTGGTTGTGCAAGGATTCCTGCGCGAATTCGGGGCCGCTGGTGTGTCACATTTCTTTGAAACCACAGACGGCTGGGACACACCGATCCTCAATGACCGTGCCGCCCCGCAATACCCGCGCCACCAGACGCTGACAGCGCAGGAAACCGCGCTGGTGGATCAACATCTTGCCTTGTTATCGGCGCGCGTGGAATAGAGTCATCAGGCGGCCTTCGCGCCCGAACAAGTCCTGTTTGTCCCTCACCGGCGGGCCACCGCGCTCAATCATCCGCAGGGCCAGTATCCATGCGACGATGCCAAAAGTCACGCCTGCCAATGCCTGCCCGATCAACACGCCCTGCGCGCCAAACGCCCATGACCCGATGAACACCATCGGGATCAGTGCCACCGCGTTGCGCCCCCAATTGGTGAAAGTGGAGTAAAACGGCTTGCCCAGATTATTAAACGCGGCATTGGCGACAAACAAAACGCCGGGGAAAAAGAATGCCAGTGAAAGCGGGCCGCAAAACAGATAGATAAGGTCACGGGTCAATCCTGTCGCCCCGAACAAGTCTGCAATCGCGCCGCGCGTCAGAAACAGAATCGCCGAAACCAGCAAAATCACAGCCGCTACAAAAAGCACCCCTGCATTAAACCCGGCCCGTACCCGCGTCATGTTCCCCGCACCGTAATTCTGTCCGATGATCGGCCCCACAGCCCCTGACAATGCAAACACCACACCAAAGGCCACCGGTGTCAGACGTCCGACAATCGCCATGCCTGCAATCGCCTCTTCGCCATAGCCCGCCATGGAACGGGTCACAAAAGCCTGTCCCACGGGTGTTGCCACCTGCGCAAGAATGGCCGGAAATGCGATGGCGAGGATCGGGCGCAAATCGCGCAGCATGCCGCGCGAATGAGGCCAGGTGATGCCACCATAAATCTTGATCAACGGCCAGAGAGCCATACCGCAAATAACCAACCGTGCAGCTACAGATGCAATCGCCGCCCCCGTCAGCTCCAGATTCAGGCCAAAAATCAGGATCGGATCGAGGACGGCATTCACCACGCCGCCTGCAATCGTTGCCATCATGGCACGACGCGCATCCCCATGCGCGCGCAAGACGGCACTGCCCATCATGCCAAGGATCAGGAATGGCATCGACGGCACAATAATCTGGAGGAAGTGGACCGCAAGCTCTGCGGTTTCGCCAACTGCGCCAAGAAGAGCCACCAAACTCCCAAGTGAAAGCCAAACAGCTATCGAGAAAAGGACTGCAAAAACAAATCCGTAGCTCAACGCGTGTGTTGTGCGTTCACGTGCCAGTTGCGCATCATCCGCACCCAGCGCACGGGCCACCAAAGCCCCCGCAGCGATCCCAAGACCAATTCCGAATGATGTCGTAAAAAACAGGATCGCGCCCGCATAGCCGATCGCGGCGGCCAATTCGGTTTTGCCCAGCATGGAAATGAATATCATATCCACAAAATCGACAATGAACACGGCCATCAGCCCCACAGACGCTGTTAGGGACATCACGGCCACATGGCCAAAAAGATTGCCTTTGAGAAACTTCGCCTCAGCCATAAACAAACCCTTCCGGAACGAAACAGGGGGCCGGACCATGCCCAACCCCCTTTTTCAGTTTAACATCCAGCGGCGCAGTTTTCAGCACCAAGCACATTAGCTTTTGGCTTTCACAACCTGTAACAGCGGCATCAACGCCGCCATTTCCGGACCGTGTTCCTGACCCGTCAAGGCCAGCCGCAGGGGGCGGAACAATCCCCGCCCTTTGCGCCCGCTTGCTTCCTTAACCGCGGCCGTCCAAGCGCCCCAAGTGTTTGCGTCAAATGGCATTTCGGGCAATATCGCCATCGCTTCGGCAACAAATGCTTTATCCTCGTCCTCAATGACCGGATCAGCCCCATCGCGACACATCGCCCACCAGCCCTTGAGATCGCTCAAAGTCTCGATGTTCTCGCGTGTGACAGCCCAGAACTGCTCGGCCTGCGCCTCTGGCACGCCCAGATCAGCAAGGGTATCAGCAACATCAGTGGCCGACAGGGTTTGCAGGTATCGGCCGGTCAGCGGGAACAAGTCTTTCACGTCGAACTTGGTCGGGGCTGCGCCAAAGTGATTGATGTCAAAACCGTCGATCAATTCGGCCATATCGGTGCGCAATTCAACCTGATCGGACGAACCAAGACGCGCCATCAGGGACAGCAGAGCAAAAGGCTGTATGCCCTGCTCACGCAGATCACGCAGCGCCAGTGTGCCAAGACGTTTGGACAGTGCTTCGCCCTGTGGTCCGGTCAGCAGAGAGTGGTGCGCAAAAGACGGATGATCATGGCCCAGCGCCTTCATGATCTGGATTTGTGTAGCCGTATTCGTTACGTGGTCAGAACCGCGCACGACATGTGTCACGCCCATCTCGGTGTCATCCACAACAGAGGCCAGTGTATAGAGGATCTGGCCATCACCACGGATCAAAACAGGGTCTGAAACGCTTGCTGCATCAATCGAGATATCCCCAAGGATACCGTCATTCCATTCAATGCGCTCACGATCCAGTTTGAAGCGCCACACACCTGCGCCGCGTTCTTCACGCAATTTGTCCTTTTCGGCATCCGACAGCGCCAACGCCGCACGGTCATAAACCGGTGGGTTGCCCATATTCAGTTGTTTCTTGCGCTTGAGGTCCAGTTCGGTCGGCGTCTCGAACGCCTCATAAAAACGGTTGTTGGCGCGCAACTCATCCGCCGCCGCGTGATACTGGTCAAGCCGCTCTGATTGCCGCTCGATGCGATCCCAGTGCAGGCCGAGCCATGTAAGGTCTTCCTTGATCCCGTCGACGTATTCTTCTTTGGAACGCTCGGGATCGGTGTCGTCAATCCGCAGAATGAACGTCCCCCCTGCCTTGCGCGCAATCAGGTAGTTCATCAGCGCCGTGCGCAGGTTCCCCACGTGGATGAAACCGGTTGGCGACGGGGCAAAGCGGGTAACAATGGCATTGGACATGAGCGTTCTCCTGATAGAGCGGCACAGGTGTCACAGCGCACCGAAATTGTCCAGTTGGCTATCAGAATTGTGGGGAAAACCCCGCCATTAGACCGGAAGGACAACACCTTCCTTTTGGCCATTCTTGGAATCTGAGTCGTATTTTGTTTGGGTGGCCTGCGCCTGAGTAAAAAAGTCACGCATCCTGTCATGTATTTCCTTCTTTGGAAAATCGCCTTCGGCTTCAGCTTTTTTCTTGAAGGCTTTCGCGTCGGCGAGCCACTTTGCGTGATGTTTTGCCTCGTGCTTTGCCAACGCCTTGATCATCGCTTCCCAGTGTTTTTTCTCATCCCCCTTCAGCTTGCTCGCCCCGCTCCATTTGGGCATCGTGATCACCGGCTTGGCCTGAATTGTGATCTCGTTGATCTGCCCTTCATCGTTGAATTTATGCGGATATGTTGGATTTGCCTCGTAACAGGCGGCAAAAGGTCCCGACGCCAGAATATTTGCAGCTTCAGTATAATCCTTAGCCTTGATCACAAAGGCAGCTTTACTTGGTTTTGCTATTTTCAATAGAACTTTCATTATCCCCTCCGGCAATACACTTATCAAACCAGTAATGGTACGTGCAGGAGCGGACATTGCATGACTGTATCTGTTGCTTGGCGGCGGTGCTTCAGCTCGGTGTAACCGGCCACTTATTGCCCAGATCCTTGAGCCCTGCGCGTATCAGTTCTTTTAACACATCCATGTCCGTATCCCCAAGTTTGTTGAGGTAAAGACAGGATTTTCCAATGCTGTGCTTGCCTAGACGTCCAAGAATGTCGCTGAAATCCGCATACCCGGGCATGATGTAAATGCTCAACTTGGCTTTGCGCGGCGCGAATCCGGTCGCCAAATAGGTGCCGGAGCGGCCAGTTGCATAGGTGTAATCATACGAGCCATATCCCAGCATGGAGCCTGACCAAAGCACCGGCTTCCATCCCGTCGTTTCACGAAACAACGCATCCAGTTTCAAGGCTTCTTCATGGCGGTTCGGCGGGGTGACTTTGCTCAAGAAAGTGTCGACATCCGTCATCTGGCTTCTCCGTTTGTTACTGGTTTTCGTAACGGTCAATAAAGTCGGCTGAGGCATGATGCCCGAGGATGCGCGCCTCTTTGGATGGCGTGGCGTAGTTGTCGATGACGGTACGTTTTTCCCTGTCTGCGCCCGCTTCCATCAGCATCTTCATCATTCTTTGATCGTCCCTGATCGCGGCAAGATGAAGCGGGGTCCAATTGTGCATGCCATATGCGTTCACGTCCGCCCCCGCATCAATCAGCGATTTAAGGATTTCGTAGCGATCCGGCTTTGCGCGGTCGATGCAAGAATGCAGCGGCGTGCTGCCCTCGTCGTCTTCAAAGCGCAGGTTAACGCCCTTTTCGATCATCCACTCGATTGAGGCCTTGGCCCCGAAATCAATGGCGTTGGTAATCCAGTAGCGACCCGAAGGCATATCGTCTTTGCCATGCGGAAACCCGTCGATAATAAGGGCAATTTCCTGCAGAGCGGCGCGGTCACCTGTTTCCAGAACCCGCCCAATCTCGGCGGCGTCAGACGGGTTTTGCCACGCCCACTCAGCCATCTTCTTTCAACGCGCCGTTCTCCCACGCACCGCTGGCCTCTTCACCTGTCGCGTAACGCATTGTGCCTGCGCCATGGCGTTTGCCAGCTTTGAAACTGCCTTCATAGACATCACCATTGGCATAGGTCGCCGTGCCTTGCCCTTCAATGGCTCCGTCCGCCCATGCCCCTTCGTATTTGAAGCCGGATGCCATTGTGATCGTGCCTATACCATGTCGCACACCATTCAGGAAATCACCTGTATAGATCGTGCCATCCGGATAGGTCGCAGTGCCGGCACCATGACGTTGACCGTCTTTCCATGTGCCTTCATATCGGTAGCCGTCGGCATAGATCATAACACCTTGGCCATCGTTGCGTGCATTTTTGAAGTCACCCTCATAAACGATGCCATTAGGATAGGTCGCTCGGCCCTTGCCCTCGATCACGCCAGCGGTCCATGCGCCCTCATAGGTTGATCCGTCAGGATAGGTGATCTTGCCCTCGCCATCCGCCAAATCATTGCGAAAGGTTCCTTCGTAGACAGAGCCGTCCGGATAAGTCACCCGCCCCTGCCCTTCGATCTGGCCGGCAACCCAAGTTCCGGCATAAACGTAGCCATCGGTACCGGTGAATGTGCCTTGCCCGTCGCGGCGGTCGTCTTTGAAATCACCAACATAGACATCGCCATTCTCGTAAGTAACTTTGCCTTTACCTTCTCGCCGCCCCGCAACCAGATCGCCCTCATACACATCCCCGTTGGGCTGGGTCAGCTTGCCGGTGCCGTCAATCTGCCCGTCTTTCCACTGCCCCACATAAATCAAGCCATCCGGCATCTTGAGCGTGCCGGTGCCAGAGCGTTTGCCCGCTACGATATCACCTTCATAAACAGCGCTGTCAGGATAGGTAATGATACCCACGCCTTGCTTGACGCCATCCACCCAATCGCCCTTGTATTCATAGCCACCGGGACTTTGCATCACACCTTTGCCGTGGTGTTTGGCATTGCGTAACTCACCTTCATAGCGCACCCCATTGGCATAAAGCGCGATGCCTTGTCCCATGATCGCGCCTGCCTGCCATTCACCCTCATAGGTGCCGCCATCGGCAAATGTGATCTTGCCAAACCCATCAGGTTTACCACGCTCGAAATTACCCTCATAGACCGACCCGTTGGGAAAGCGCGCAACACCCTCGCCCTTGATCTCGCCCGCGACCCAGCTGCCGGAATATTCATAGCCGTTGGGCAGTTTGTAGGTGCCCTGCCCGTCCTGCAACCCGTCCTTGAACGTCCCTTCATAAATGCCGCCATCGTCATATTGTTTGGTTTGCACGTCACCGCTTTGCGCCAACGCGGGCAGTGGCAGCAGGGTCAGGCACAAAAGAAGAGCGCGTAGTGACATGAAGGTGGACCTATCTATGGCAGTGTAAACAAAACTTGCACGCAGCCTAAGCACAGGGGGCATAGGGAGCAACGACTTTTCAACCCTGTGGCTATCCTACGCCGCCCACGATAATCTGCGACCAACCAAGGGGAGAATGTTCATGTCCGATGCTCAACCGTTGACGGGCCACTGCTATTGTGGGGCAGTCAGCTATGCCATGGGTGGTGATCCGGTTTTCAAAGCCCAGTGCCATTGCAGGCCTTGCCAGTTCTTTTCAGGGGGCGGTCCGAATTACTTCATGGCGATGCCCAAGGACGCCTTTGAATGGACCGGCACCGAACCCGCAGCATTTGCACATCCAGACGTTGAGGGCGCGCGCACGCGGCGGTTCTGTGCCACCTGCGGAACCCATATAACTACCGAAATCCCGGGGCGCGATTACTTTGTCTTCAAGGTCGGCACGCTGGACGATCCCACAGCGTACGGCGGTCCAGAATTCGCGATTTTTGCCGACGACAAACAGCCCTTCCACCTCTTTCCCGAAGGCATACCCGTTTTTGATAAAATCCCGTCTCAATAGAGCAAATCACACATGCGCTTGCGGCAAAACCGCAAAGCCCCTTTTCCCTGTGGCCTGATCTGCTACATCCTTGCCCAACAAATGTAGCAAAGGCCGCACGTCATGGCAGACCGTTTCCGCATTACTCTTGGCCAACTGAACCCGACCGTTGGCGACCTTTCAGGCAATGTCGAGCTTGCGCGAAAGGCGTGGGCGCAAGGCAAGGCGGATGGTGCTGACCTTGTCGCGCTGCCGGAAATGTTCCTGACCGGCTACAACGCGCAGGATCTGGTGATGAAACGCGCCTTCCAGATCAAGGTCATGGATCACATCCATGCACTGGCTGCGGAGTGTG
Organism: uncultured Sulfitobacter sp.; assembly: GCA_947501805.1. Lineage (GTDB taxonomy): Bacteria > Pseudomonadota > Alphaproteobacteria > Rhodobacterales > Rhodobacteraceae > Sulfitobacter. The sequence goes on from CANMXJ010000013.1 coordinate 54,648, forward strand.
CGGATGGTCCGGCGCTGGCCATTGGCGCGCCCGTGGTCGAGGACGGCAAACTGTATAACGCCTACCTGATCCTCAAGGATGGCAAAATCGCCTCGCGTTCTCTCAAACATAACCTGCCCAATGAAACCGTCTTTGACGAGGTCCGCATCTTTGACAGCGGCCCCCTGGGTGGCCCCTATGCCGTGGGCAATACCCGCATCGGCTCGCCCATCTGCGAAGACGCCTGGCACCCGGAGGTGTCTGAGACCTTGCAGGAAACCGGTGCCGAATTTCTGCTGGTGCCCAACGGCTCGCCGTATTTCCGCGACAAGATGGACACGCGCATGAACGTCATGGTCGCCCGTGTGATCGAAACCGGCCTGCCTGTCATCTATCTCAACATGGTGGGTGGTCAGGACGATCAGGTCTTTGACGGCGCAACTTTCGCGCTGAACCCGGGCGGCAAGCTGGCGGTGCAACTGCCCGCTTTTGACGAAGTCATCACCAACATCGACCTTGAACGCACTGCCGAAGGCTGGCGCGTGATCGAACAGCCCTTTGCCAAATACCCCGACAGCTATGAGGCCGACTACCGCGTTATGGTCGAGGGCCTGTGCGACTACATGCGCAAGACCGGTTTCAAAAAGGTGCTGTTGGGCCTGTCCGGCGGCATCGATTCTGCCATCGTTGCAACCATCGCCGCCGATGCCCTTGGCCCCGAAAATGTGCGCTGCGTCATGCTGCCGTCAGAGTACACGTCTCAAGCCTCGCTGGATGATGCCGAAGCCGTCGCCAATGCGCTGGGGTGCCGCTACGATTATGTCCCGATCTCCGAAGGTCGCGCTGCAATCACCAACACGCTTGCCTCTTTGTTCGAAGGGACCAAACCGGACCTGACCGAAGAGAACATCCAGTCCCGCCTGCGCGGTCTGCTGCTGATGGCGCTGTCGAATAAATTCGGTGAAATGCTGCTGACCACCGGCAACAAATCCGAAGTCGCGGTGGGCTATGCCACCATCTATGGCGATATGGCTGGCGGCTATAACCCCATTAAGGACATGTATAAAACCCGCGTGTTCGAAACCTGCCGCTGGCGCAATGCAAACCACCGCGACTGGATGATGGGACCAGCGGGCACGATGATCCCCGAGAACATCATCACCAAACCCCCGACGGCGGAACTGCGCGACGATCAAAAAGACAGCGACAGCCTGCCCGACTATCCCGAACTGGACGCCATTCTGAACATCCTCGTGGATCAGGACGGCTCTATCAAAGATTGCGTCAAAGCAGGTTTCGACCGCGAGACCGCGAAAAAGGTCGAACACCTGATCTACATCAGCGAATACAAACGCTTCCAGTCCGCCCCCGGCCCGCGCCTGACCAAGGGTGCTTTCTGGCTGGACCGGCGCTATCCCATCGTCAACCGCTGGCGCGATCCAAGCTAACGCATGGAACCCGTCATCGTCCAGATAAGGCGTGGAAAAGCGATGACGCTGGGCGTAATCTTCGGCATTTTCGCGCTGTTCTTCATCCTTGTCACCGCCGTTGCGCTCTGGAATATTCGCGCGCTCAACACCGGAATGTGGCTATGCCTCGCAGGCACTGTCGGTTTCACGGCCACCACCCTCTATTTCATCGGGGTGGCCCTGAAATCACCCACCGCCCTGCGCATGGACGCGCGCGGCATATCCGGTTTCTACGCCGACCCCGCCACATGGGCCGAGATCGCCTATATAGAGAGCTTTGCAAACAACAAGGGACATATGTTCCTCGGTTTCACCCTGCGTGATCACATCGCGTTCCGGGATCGTCAGACCCCGTGGCGGCGCAGGAAATCCCACGCCTACGGGCGCAGCACCGGCCATCACATCATTGTGCCTGAAGCCCTTTTGCTAGACGCCTCTGCGGAAGACCTCGCCCGCAGCGCCCGCGCCTTCCACGCCGCGTCCGGGTAAGGCAACGGTTTGCCTTGCCATACACAGTCATGTGACTTGAGCCTCCCCCCTCTTCGCGCCATCCTCGGCCACATGCGCATTCTCCTTGCCTTTTTTCTGCTCCTTGCCCCGCCTGCCCTTGCCTGCGGGCCGGACACCGATTGCATGCTGGGCGACCGCAGCTACCGTATCGCGATGCCGGAAGGCTGGGACGGCACGGCGCAGGTTCCCGCGCTGATCTGGTCGCATGGCTATCGCGGGTCTGCGGCAGGTGTCATGGGCAACGGCTCCCTCCGCAAAATGGTCTCAAACGCAGGCATCGCGCTGATTGCGGCGCAGGGGGTCAACGGCACATGGGATTTGCCCTATGGTCCGCGCACCTATGACAGCGACGGTTCTGCCGAGTTTGCCTATTTCGATGCGATCATTGCTGATGTGACTGCGAAACACAGCGTCAACCCAGACAAAATCATCGCTTCGGGTTTTTCTGCGGGTGGCATGATGGTCTGGAACCTCGCTTGTTCGCGTCCCTCAAAGTTCTCGGGCTTTATCCCGATGTCCGGCACCTTTTGGCTAAAACCGCCGGAAACATGTAAAGACCCTGTTTCAAGCATCATCCACATTCATGGCAGTGAAGATAAGGTCGTACCTCTCGAGGGGCGCGCTATTGGTGAGACAAAACAAGGTCAGGTGGCCGACGCGCTCTCGTCCTATGGTCTTTGGGGCAGATTTGATCTGGAAGAGACAGCAGAGGATATGAAGAATAATCTCGCCTGTACCAGCCGGCGGAATCCAAGCGAGGAGATCCTTGAAATCTGCCTTTTCAAAGGTGGCCATTCTATCAAAGTCGGTTTGCTTGAATACGGTATCAAGACATTGCGGGACGCCGGTCAATTCTAGAGCCCGAAAGTATCTGCAAACCCGCGTGTACCGTTCTGACGTTTGGCCCAGCCAAGCTCTTGCATTCCTGACAATAACGCGCGACCGAAATTGCCTGCCAAATTTGTCTGGCGCGTAGACCAATCCGGACAAACTACTGTCGCTGTCGTTCTTTGAGCATGAAGCAGCCGTCATGCGCTGGCACAAGCTTGCCGCATATCGCAAAGCTCAGGCCAAGGGGCGAGATAGAATCTACACCAACGACCACCTGCGCCTCGCCCATTTGGTGCGAGATTATGGCATGTCTGATCGCGATGAAGCCCCCGACAGATAGCCGTGCCTCACATGGGTAAATGCAAAAAGCACGGGCAGTTGTTCAACTGCCCGCGCCTTCATTCAATCCAATTATGCGGGATCACTTCATCGACGCGATGCCGACCATGTTGCCCTCGGTATCCATGCACAGGCTGACAAAGCCGAACTCCCCGATGGAAAACTTGGGCCGCATCACCTGACCACCGGCATCTGCCACGCGGGCTTCTTCCACCGCGCAATCCTCTGCGTTGAAGTAAATCACAGTGCCACCGACACCGGGGCGACCGTGCTCTGACTTGCTCAAGGCACCCCCTGCGCCATAAACTCCCATGTCGGCGGGAAAGCTCATCATCTGATTCTCGCCAGTCGGATCGCCCATCGGCTCAAGCTTGAGGCCAAGGACAGTTTCATAAAAGGCGGTGGCGCGTGGCAGATCGTCTACAAAAATGTCAAACCATCCGATTGCGTTCATCTTGCTCATTGTTCAATTCCTTCAGTGTTGGTTGCTATGTCCCCTCACTACCGACAAGGAATCGCTGCGTATTGTAGATTTCGGACACCCGTTTTAGACGTCGAATTTTTTTGCGTATTTGCCCGGCGTGTATCCCGTTGCCTTGCGAAACGAATGGATGAAATGGGACTGGTCCGCATAGGACCATGTGTCATTGCCGTTCAACGCCATCTGCAACCGCAACACCTTGAGGAAATCATGCGGCGCAAATCCGGTGGTGCGTTTGAGCGTACGCTGCAACTGGCGTGGTGACATCTCGACCAGCTCTGCGATGTCGGCGACGGTGTGTATATCATCCAAATGCTGGAATATCTTTTCGGTTACCAGGTTCGGGGCAACCAGGCCTTGTTCCAACAACCGTTCCACCAGTGTGGTCAGGATTTCAGGCGCATCCGCAAAACCGCGTGCAGCCAGATCGCGGTTTATCTCGATCAAGGGCAGGTCGCCCCTGTAAGGCTGATCGAGCATGCCATAGGCAATCGGCTCCAGACTGTCCTGCCAGACGCCGGGCAGGAACCGGATGTTTATGAAATGAAACTGCCTGCCCAGATTGAATTCCTCTGAGGCTGCACGCAGCTTGGACACACCGGTGATCCGCGCATCGCGTTGATCAAATACGATGTAGGTACAGGCATCAGGCAAGGCATGAAAACGGTAATCCTCGGGCAATTCACCATCTGTATCCAGTTCCAGATACCGGTGCACGATCCCACGCAAATGACTGGGCGGTTCCACCTCGACAAACTGGACCGCGGGTACTTCCTTTTCTTTGCCGTTGCCTTTCGGGTCGTACATAATCGTGGTTCTACTCTTGGTCGGTTGCTTTGCGCCTTGTTACCTTTGAGACGCACAATGTCCCAGCCCCTAACGTCAGGCAATCTGGTACACATGCGGTCGACTTTACCAAGATCGTCCCCTACAACGCCGCTTCGAAGCCCCCCTCGTTCCCAAGCAAAGCACAGAAAACATGTCCAAAACCTTTACCACCACCCGCGAATTGCGCTTTGGCGATTGCGACATCTCCGGCACCGCGTACTTCCCGGCTTACCTCGACATTCTGAACGGCGTGAACGAAGAGTTCTGGGCTCATATCGGCTACCCATGGCACGAGATCATCTGGAAAGACCGTTGGGGCACGCCAACTGTGCATCTGACCTGTGATTTTTCAGCACCTTCACTGTTTGGCCAAACACTGACGTTCGAGTTGCAGGTGATCAAAGTCGGACGCTCCTCGGTCACCCTGAAACACGCGATCAGCTGCGAAGGCGAGAAACGCTGGAACAGCACGCAGGTTCTGGCGGCTTCCGATCTGGACAAACATACGTCCGTGCCATGGCCGGACGAAGTGAAAGCAACATTAGATGAGTGGCTGGTGACGACCTAGCGCCAGCCGCCCCTCAATGCCCCTCGAAAAATGAAACCGCGCGGTCAAACCGTCCTGCCGCCAGATTTTTAGGCGAAATCCAGATCTGGATGTGACCCACATCACCCAACCGCAAACCGATCAAATCGTCATGCACGATTTGCAGTAATAAGTGGTCGCGTTCATGTTCTCCGGCTCCCCCCTGAATGTCAGCGGGAATCCCGAACATCTGGTGCGGCATACCGGGCGTCAGCTGCGTTTCGTCAAGCGCCCGTTGTACTGAATCGGGCAGCAATTCGAAAATCTCTTGCGGGCCCGTCGCCATCACCTGCAATGTCGCATTGGTAAGCTGCTCCAACGACCCATAGGAATTGTGAGAATAACGATAAAAAAGCTGCTCATCAGACCCTTGATCCGCATAGGAAAACGGAACAAATGCCTGCTCGAAACCCTTCAGATCAGCAGTTGACATGACCTCCCACGGATCATGCGCAAAAGCCCAGTCTTTTAGCGTCTGCGCCCCGCGCTCCATATCGGGTTTCAGGCTCCGCATCCGCTCCACCTGCGCGATGTTGCGCGCGATTGTCTCTTCCATCATCTTCGGCTTCGCGCCTTTGGGTAATCCGGTCTGCTTGAACCGCTCCAACGCTGCTGTCGTGCGATCCACCATATCTAAACATGATTTTATATTGTAATCGGACCGCACAGCTTGATCGAACGATCGCGCAAACAGCTGTGCCGAATGCCAATACGACGGTTTAACGCCATTCGGCAGATCTTTTGCGAACGCACGGGCTGAAAAATTCATTTCCGTACCAAGCGGATAGATCAAAGACAGCGCCTCACGCAGACTTTCTCTGTCTTTCACCGGAATGTCGGATTGTGACGCATCAAATCCGATCAAATCCAACGCCCAACGCGGCAAAGTCCCAAGTGTGTCAGGGTCCGCGCCATGCACGTAATCCCCGCCAACCGTGTTATCCTCGATCGGGCTTAGGGGTTCGGGCGGCAAGGTTGGATTACTGGGGTTGATCACATAGCGCAGCGCCGTTTCAAAGGTCGTCGCTTTATCCCCGCCCAGCGACGCAAAAACAGCCAGACTGCCCTGCACCGGCAATCCCTGCACGTTCAGCTTTGGCCCCGCCTCTGACAGATCAATCTGCATCACATGATGCATCAAGTACCCCAGTCTGTCCCGTGGCCAATCAAGCCCGCCCAGCGCAGGCAGACCCCCGATCCAGCTTGTTCCGATCCGGGTCACATCCCCTGCGGCACGCGGCTTGCGACACAAAAACACCGCTCTGTCACGTTCGACTCTCTTGCCGGAAGATCGCGGTTTTGCCGCTTCCTTCTGTGGTGCACCGGCCTTTTTGCCCTTGTTCCGCCTCGACATTCCGGCAGACTTGCCGATCTCTATCGCCATCTGGGTGGTCCCCTTGCCGCGTGACCAGGCCCATCCCAGAAACACCAGACCGGACAAACCAACCACCGCCTTGAAATAGCCGGTCGCATCGCTCGCCTGTGCCAGCGGCCAGGCCCCGATCAAAATCGCAATCGCAAGAAGGATCAAAAGAACCTTTTTCATACGCATTCCGTGCCGTGCTGTAGTGTTACATGGCAGAATTAAGGACAGGTTACTTTCAAAGTAAATCCGGCAAAGCCGTTATAAACAGCATTGAATTAGCGAACCGGCGCAGATGTGCAACAGATCCAATAGCTTCACGATTTGCGCATTAAGCTTTCATAAACACTTCACACCAAACGCCGCATCAATCAGCCAAAAGTGCACACGGGGCTACACGAAATGTGTACGCAGGGTGCACGGGGGAGGCCGCTTAAAATGGCCAATAAATTTCGATGTTAAAGAGTGGATTCGCACCAAACCATTACGCACAACAAAGCCCATTGCGCGCGCCTCAAACCACCTCACCCGCGTCCAGCCGACCCAGCCAAACCTCCGCGTCCTTCAACACGGTTTCGCGGCGTTCTTTATCCATCCGGTCCCAAGTGCGGTACATGTTGCCCATCCGCGCATTGTTGGAAAAACGTTCGCGGTGACGGTCCAGAAAGTGCCAGTATAGCAGGTTGAAAGGACAGGCATCCTCGCCCGTTTTAACACTGACTTTATAGGCGCATCCCTTGCAGTAGTCCGACATCCGGTTGATGTAAGCCCCTGAAGACACATAAGGTTTTGACGCTATCACGCCGCCATCCGCGTACTGGCTCATACCAACCGTATTCGGGCTTTCCACCCACTCGAACGCATCCGCATAAACGGCCAGATACCACTCATGCACCTCATGCGGATCAACCCCGGCCAGCAGCGCAAAGTTGCCCGTCACCATCAGCCGTTGGATATGGTGCGCATAGGCTTGCTCCTTGGTCTGCGCGACAGCATGCGAAACACAATTCATCTTGGTCTCGCTCCCCCAGTAAAAATCCGGCAAAGCCCTGTTTTGCCTGAGAACATTGCGTGTCGGATACTCCGGCCCCTCAAGGAAATAAATGCCGCGCACATACTCGCGCCAGCCGATGATCTGGCGGATGAACCCCTCGGCGGCATTGATCGGCACATCGCCGTTTTGCCACGCCTTTTCAACAGCCTGACACACCTCCAACGGCCCCAACAAACCGATGTTCATATAGGGCGAAATCACCGCGTGATATAGAAACTGGTGCCCCTCCAGCATCGCATCCTGGTAATCGCCAAACCGCGGCAGCGCGTGTTCAACGAAGTAGGTCAAAGCCTCCAGCGCCTGCGCCCGCGTGGTCGCAAAACCAAACGGGCGCACGTCGCCAAAGTGGTCGCCAAACCGCGCCTCGACCAGTGCCAGCACTTCCTCAACTTCGGCGTCCGGTTCAAACCACAATGGCCCGTCAACCGACACGTCGTCAGGGGCGGCCTTGCGGTTGTCGTGGTCAAAATTCCATTTGTCTCCGGCGGGTTTATCCCCCTCCATCAACAGGCCCGTCTTGCGGCGCATGTCACGGTAGAAATACTCCATCCGCAGCGCCTTGCGCCCCTCTGCCCATGTCTCGAACTCTGCGTGGCTGGCGATGAAGCGGTCATCCTGCAAGATGCGTGTTTTGATCGGCGCGTGGGTCAGTTTGTTGATCAGCCGCCATTCACCCGGTTCGGTACAAATGACCTCTGATGCGCCTGTCTGTTGGGCACGCCTCAGCAGCTCACCCATGATAGATCCGGCATTGTCGGTATCGTCCAACTGGGCATAGCGCACATCCCAGCCATCCTTTTGTAATTTATTTGAAAATTTGCGCATTGCGGCAAAGATCAAGGCGATTTTCTTGGGGTGGTGCTTGACGTATCCCGCTTCTTCCGTGACCTCTGCCATCACAACAATATCGCTGGATTTGTCCGCTTCGCGCAGTGCTGATAGACCTTCGGACAATTGATCCCCAAGGACCAGAACAAGGCGGCTCACCACGGCACCTCTTTACCGGCCCAATCATAAAACCCGCCGGTCTGCTCGGGCGTCAGACCATCCATCACGGACAGCAGGTTTTGCGCCGCCTCATCAGGCGAAACTGCGGGATGCCGCGCCAGATAATCCACCGTAAATGGTGTCGCAACTGTACCCGGATGCAATGCCACACAGATACTCTGTTTGTGCGTCCTCGCCAGTTCAATCGCCGCTGTATGCACCACCTGATTTACCGCAGCTTTGGCCGCGCGGTAGCTGATCCAACCGCCCATGCGGTTGTCGCCTATGGAGCCAACCCGCGCAGACAGAACCGCCAACACGCCGCGCGAACGCCTTGGCAGCAAGGCATGTGCGCGTGCAATCACCAAGGCTGGCCCAAGCGTGTTTAGCGCAAACTGGTCCATCATCGCGCCTGCTTTGATGCCCTTGATGGTTTTCTCGGGTGCCGCCCCGCCGATCTCTAGCGCACCTGTCGCCACAATTACCCGGTCAAAAGGTCCGTCCAGCCCGTCCATGTGCCGCGCTACCGATGCCTCGTCCGTGATGTCGAACCCGTCTGTTGAGCGCGATAACGCTGTCACGTCCTCGTCCCGCGCTTTGCATGCTGCAACAAGTGCCGATCCGATGCCGCCAGAAGCGCCTAGTATCAATGTTTTTCCCATAAGGCAGACCTAGCGGCGCAGCCGGATGCTTCAATACATCAAAACCCAAAAATGCCAGAAGCCTCTTCCCATTTGAAATCACATGCCTATAAATACGCCCATGACATACGCCGCACATACCATGATCCCATCGCGCATTGACGCGTTGCCGCTGCGTGCAAACCTCCTGCTGCTAATCCGCCTCTGAGCGTGCCATCACAGGCGCGTCCGCTCAGAGGGTTCGCCACCGCGCCATGGATTTGACACAGCAGAACGAAAGATACCCAAAATGACTGACACCAGCACCCAAGACCGCGTCTTGATCTTTGACACGACCCTTCGCGATGGCGAACAATCCCCCGGAGCCACCATGACCCACGCTGAAAAGCTGGAGATTGCCGGTTTGCTTGACGAAATGGGCGTGGACATCATCGAAGCAGGTTTCCCGATCGCGTCGGAAGGTGATTTTGCCGCCGTCCGAGACATTGCGAAAAACGCCAAGAACTCCGTGATTTGTGGACTTTCGCGGGCGCAATTGCCCGATATTGACCGCTGCTGGGAAGCGATCAAACATGCGCCACAGCCGCGCATCCACACCTTCATCGGCACCTCGCCACTGCACCGCGCCATTCCGAACCTCACGATGGATGAAATGGCCGAACGCATTGACCAAACCGTGACCCACGCCCGCAACCTGTGTGACAATGTGCAATGGTCGCCAATGGATGCCACACGCACAGAGCTTGAGTATTTGTACCGCGTTGTTGAAATCGCGATCAAAGCGGGTGCGACGACAATCAACATTCCCGACACAGTTGGTTATACTGCGCCACGCGAAAGCGCCGATCTGATACGCAAGTTGCTGGAAAACGTACCCGGTGCCGACGAAATTGTCTTTGCCACCCATTGTCACAACGATTTGGGGATGGCGACGGCAAACTCTTTGGCTGCTGTCGAGGCAGGTGCGCGTCAGATCGAATGTACCATTAACGGACTTGGCGAACGTGCGGGCAATACCGCATTAGAAGAAGTCGTAATGGCCATGAAGGTACGCAACGACATCATGCCGTACCAGACCAAAATCGACACGACCAAGATCATGAACATCTCGCGCCGAGTGGCGACTGTTTCGGGTTTTGCAGTACAGTATAATAAGGCGATTGTGGGCAAGAACGCCTTTGCCCACGAATCCGGCATCCACCAGGATGGCATGCTCAAGAATGCTGAAACCTTTGAAATCATGCGCCCCGAGGACGTGGGTCTGGCCGAAACGAATATCGTCATGGGCAAACACTCCGGCCGTGCCGCGTTGCGCTCCAAGCTGGAAGACCTCGGGTTTGAGTTGGGCGATAACCAGCTCAAGGATGTGTTTGTGCGCTTCAAGGAACTGGCGGATCGTAAAAAGGAAATCTATCAGGATGACCTGATCGCGCTCATGCGCACCTCGACCGCTCCGGAAGAAGATAATGTCAAACTGGTGTCCATGCATGTGGTTTGTGGCACCGAGGGGCCAAATCAGGCACGCATGACGTTGAATGTTGACGGCACGGAACATACAACAGAACAGACTGGCGACGGCCCAGTCGACGCGGCGTTCAATTGCGTCAAGGCGCTGGTGCCACATGAGGCGCGTCTGCAATTGTATCAGGTGCATGCGGTGACCGAAGGCACGGACGCACAGGCCACCGTCTCCGTGCGCATGGAAGAAGAAGGGCGCATCGTGACGGGCCAGTCGGCCGATACCGACACGGTTGTCGCGTCAACACGCGCTTACATCCACGCGTTGAACCGTTTGCTTGTGCGCCGCAAAAAGGGCGGCACGGATAAGCGTGAAATTGATTACAGGGATGTGGATTGAGATGAGGGGCGGGTCATTGACCCGCCCCGATTGCTCCACTGGCAGCAAGATGCCGAAGGGCTGAAAACAGCCCCTTTCGCATAGTCAAACCCAAGCCTATAAGGACGACCAGCCCGCCTTGATCAGAGTCGCGGGCCCGTTCTATTATTTACAAGGTACTTCGGCGCATGAACCTCTTTGGCAACCTCCGCGGATTGTTCTCATCCGACATGGCAATCGACCTCGGCACCGCGAACACGCTGGTCTACGTCAAAGGCCGCGGTATCGTTTTGTCCGAACCCTCCGTGGTCGCCTACCACATCAAGGATGGCGTGAAAAAAGTGCTGGCCGTGGGCGAAGATGCCAAGCTGATGCTGGGCCGCACGCCGGGATCCATTGAGGCGATCCGCCCGATGCGCGAAGGTGTGATTGCCGACTTCGACACTGCCGAAGAGATGATCAAACATTTCATCCGCAAGGTTCACAAACGCTCGACGTTTTCCAAACCCAAGATCATCGTTTGCGTGCCCCATGGTGCAACGCCTGTTGAAAAACGCGCGATCCGTCAGTCGGTTCTGTCGGCGGGTGCGCGGCGCGCCGGCCTGATTGCGGAACCCATTGCAGCGGCCATTGGCGCGGGGATGCCCATCACCGATCCAACCGGCAACATGGTTGTCGACATCGGTGGTGGTACGACCGAAGTTGCGGTGCTTTCCTTGGGCGACATCGTTTATGCCCGTTCCGTACGTGTCGGTGGTGACCGGATGGACGAGGCAATCATCAGCTATCTGCGCCGCCAACAGAACTTGCTGGTGGGTGAAACCACGGCAGAACGGATCAAAACATCCATCGGCACCGCACGGATGCCCGACGACGGGCGCGGCACTTCGATGCAGATTCGGGGTCGCGACCTGTTGAATGGCGTGCCCAAGGAAATCGAAGTGACACAAGCGCAGATTGCCGAAGCCCTCGCAGAGCCGGTACAGCAGATCTGCGAAGCCGTTATGACCGCACTTGAGACAACACCGCCAGACCTTGCGGCGGACATCGTGGATCGTGGCGTGATGCTAACCGGCGGTGGCGCGTTGCTGGGCGATCTGGACCTTGCGCTGCGCGAACAGACCGGCCTCGCGGTTTCAATCGCGGACGAATCCCTCAACTGCGTGGCACTGGGAACCGGCAAGGCGCTGGAGTTCGAAAAACAACTGCGCCATGCAATCGACTACGACAGCTAAATTCTGCTAGGCTAAGCGAAGGCCCACACGCCGGGCAGGAGCGCATAGAACATGGCAAGCGACCGTTCAAACAGCAGTGACTATACAGGCCCGCTCCGGCGGTTGTTGCTTGCCGTGCTGATCCTGCTGCTTGGCGCAACGTTCTTGCTATGGCGGATCGACAGTCCCCGTGTAGAACGCTTTCGCGCACAAATAACAGATCGTCTGGTACCTAACCTTGACTGGGCAATGGCACCCGTCACCGGAACGATAAACCTGCTACGTGATTTCCAAAGCTATCAGCGTTTGGCCGAACAGAATCAAGAATTGCGCAGCGAATTGCGGCAGATGCAGGCGTGGAAAGAAGCCGCGCTGCAGCTGGAGCAGGAAAATGCCCGCCTGCTGGATCTCAACAAAGTCCGCCTCGATCCGCGCCTCACTTTTATAACGGGTGTTGTGCTGGCCGATTCCGGCTCACCCTTCCGCCAATCTGTCCTGCTTAATGTCGGGGCCCGCGACGGACTGATTGACGGATGGGCTACCATGGATGGGATCGGGTTGGTCGGGCGCATCTCTGGCGTGGCAAAAAACACCGCCCGCGTGATCCTGCTGACCGATGCCACCAGCCGCGTTCCCGCGACAATCCAGCCCTCCGGCCAACGTGCAATTGTGGCCGGTGACAACACAATTGCACCTCCCATCGACTTTTTGGAGAATCCCGATCTGGTCCGGCCCGGGGATCGTGTGATCAGTTCCGGGGATGGTGGTGTTTTTCCCGCAGGCTTGCTGATTGGCCAGATCGCGGCGGACCCCGGCGGGCGTCTTCGCGTCCGGCTGGCCGCCGACTATGAGCGGCTCGAATTCTTGCGGGTTCTGCGCCATTACGGCACGGAAAACGTCACTGACAGTGCACGTGTCATTACCAAGGACGGCCCCTTGGCCGAGGTGGGGGAGGTCGCAACCGAATGAACGATCTGTCACAAACCCGCCTTTGGCTGATGCGCATTGCTTTCTTAATGCTCACCTTGGCAATTCTGTTCTTTCATCTGCTGCCGTTGGAGACAACGCCACGGAGCTGGGCCGGACCCGACTTTTTGCTGTGCTTTGCATTGGCCTGGAGCATGCGACGCCCTGAATATGTGCCAGCCCCCGCATTGGCGGTTGCGTTTCTGGTTGCCGATTTATTGCTGCAACGCCCGCCCGGTCTGTGGGCTTTGCTCGCCTTGATCGGATGCGAAAATTTCAAGTCGCGTGGCCGTTCGTTGCGGGATGCGAATTTTGCTGCTGAATGGATCACTGCAGGAATTCTGATCATCGGTATCACTCTGGGCTACCGGATCATACTGGCGCTAGTGTTGATCGACTTGCCCAGCCTGACGCTTAGCCTGTCGGAACTGACCCTGACCGTGCTATTCTATCCGGTAGTGGTCAGCATAACCCATTTTGTCTTTGGCGTGCAAAAAGCAGCGCCCGGCGATCTGGACGCCTTGGGCCAACGGCTGTGAAAGGGTAAGGCATGAGACGCAACCGCGCCGAGAACGATGCAAGCCATGCCAAGCTGACACGCCGTGCCATTCTGATGGGCGGGGCCCAGTTGCTGTTTATGGGCGGACTGGCCGCACGGATGCGTTATTTGCAAGTGGATCAGGCCGACCAGTTTCGCCTGCTTGCCGAAGAAAACCGCATCAATATCCGCTTGATCCCCCCTGCCCGTGGCGAGATTTTTGACCGCAACGGTGTGCGTCTCGCCGAGAACATACCGTCCTACCGCATCGTGATGGTCCGCGAGGATGCAGGTGATGTGGACGCTGTCATGGCGCGTCTCAGCCAGATCATCGACATCGACCTTGAGACATTCGAAAGCGCGCTTGACGAGCTGAAACGCTCAGCTCCCTTCTTGCCCGTGACCATCGTCGAGGGCGTCAGTTGGGACGAAGTCAGCAAGGTCAGCGTCAACGCCCCCGCCCTGCCCGGCGTCACACCAGAAGTTGGCCTGACAAGGGTCTATCCCCGTGGGTCGGACTTTGCCCACGTGGTTGGTCGGGTTGGTCGCGTCAGCCAGAAAGACCTTGATGCATTGGAGAACCCCGATCAGGTGCTGCGCATCCCGCGCTTCCAGATCGGCAAAATCAATGTGGAAGCCCGCGCCGAAGACGCATTGCGCGGAACTGCCGGCACCAAGCAGGTCGAGGTGAATGCGACTGGCCGCGTCATGCGCGAGTTGGATCGCCGTGAAGGGCAGTCAGGCGCGGATTTACAACTGACACTCGATTCAAAGCTGCAAGGCTATGTTCAAGCGCGCCTTGGTGGGGAAAGCGCGGCTGTGGTCATCATTGACTGCGAAAACGGTGATCTGGCGGCAATTGCCTCGGCACCCAGCTACGACCCCAATCTGTTTATTGGCGGCATTTCATCCAAGGATTATGACCCCCTGCTCAATTCCGCCTACCGTCCGCTGGTAAACAAGACCGTCCAGGGTGCCTATCCCCCCGGTTCGACCTTCAAGATGATGACTGCAATGGCGGCCCTCGAAGAAGGCATCGTTGGCCCTGATGAAACCGTCTATTGCCCCGGCCATCTGGAGGTTGCGGGACGCAGGTTTCACTGTTGGAAACGTGCGGGGCACGGATGGGTTGATCTGGAAAACTCGCTCAAGCAGTCCTGTGACGTTTATTATTACGATCTGGCCCTGAAGGTCGGCATCGAAAAGATCACGGCAATGGCCAACCGCTTTGGCCTCGGGATCAAACATGAACTGGCGTTGTCGTCGGTCAATTCAGGGCTGACGCCGACAAAAGCCTGGAAGCGAACGGCACGCGGGGCCGACTGGGTGATCGGGGATACGGTCAACGCCTCCATTGGTCAGGGCTTTATGCTGGCGTCGCCGTTACAACTGGCCGTGATGACAGCGCGGATCGCTACGGGAAGACAGGTCACGCCGCGTCTGATCAAATCGGTGGACGGGGTAGAGGAACCGGTGGGCGAAGGCGCGTCTCTGGGCATGAACGACAACAATCTGCGCAAGATGCGCCGTGCGATGTACGAGGTTGTAAACAACCGGCGCGGCACAGCCTATCGCAGCCGGATCATCGCGGATGGCATGCGCATGGCTGGAAAAACAGGCACGTCACAGGTGCGCAACATTACGGCAGCAGAACGAGCACGCGGCGTTACCCGAAATGCTGATCTGCCATGGGAACGACGCGACCACGCGCTGTTTGTCGCCTTCGCTCCGCATGACAATCCGCGCTATGCTGTATCGGTGTTGGTGGAACACGGCGGCGGCGGTTCAACCGCCGCAGCCCCGATCGCACGTGACGTTCTGCTGCAAGCCATGGCGGGCGGCGAGCCTTCACTTGACGCCTACCCCAAAGGCGACCGCGCCCGGATCAAAACCCAGCAAAAGCGTTTGCGTGATGTACAGCCGCGCGCCGCGATTGACGGAAAAGATCAAGCATGAGTTATCTGGAGTATACCGTCAAATCGGTACCAACCGGTTTTCGCAAGATCCTGCATCTGAACTGGCCGCTGGCGCTGTTGCTCGCCTCAGTGTGCGGTGTCGGTTTCTTGATGCTGTATTCGGTCGCAGGTGGGTCCTTTACACCCTGGGCAGAGCCCCAGATGAAACGCTTTGGTCTTGGCATCGCACTGATGATGATTGTGGCAATGGTGCCGATCTGGTTGTGGCGCAACCTGTCTGGTGTGGCCTATGGTGTTTCTCTGTTGCTGCTGGTTCTGGTCGCGGTCATCGGGGATGAGCGCAAGGGATCGCAACGCTGGCTGGATCTGGGGTTCATGGACCTGCAACCGTCCGAATTGATGAAAATCACGCTGGTTATGTTTCTGGCCGCCTACTACGATTGGCTTCCGGCCAAGCGGGTGTCGCGTCCGTTCTGGGTTTTGCTGCCTGTCATCATTATTCTGATCCCAACCGCACTGGTATTGGAGCAGCCCGATCTCGGCACCTCGATCCTTTTGCTAGCCGCAGGGGGTGGGTTGATGTTTCTGGCAGGCGTGCATTGGGCCTATTTTGCCGCTGTCATCGCCTCTGCCGTTGGTTTGATCACGGCTGTGTTTCAATCGCGCAGTACATCGTGGCAGTTGCTGAACGACTACCAATACCGCAGGATCGACACCTTCCTTGACCCCGCCGCTGATCCGCTTGGCGCGGGTTATCACATTACCCAGTCCAAGATTGCGCTTGGCTCTGGAGGCTGGACGGGGCGCGGATTTATGCAAGGCACGCAGTCGCGGCTGAATTTTCTACCGGAAAAGCATACCGACTTTATCTTTACCACGCTGGCCGAAGAGTTCGGCTTTATTGGTGCCATATCCTTGCTGGGCATCTACGCGCTGATCATTGTCTTTTGCGTGATCACTGCCATTCGTAACAAGGACAGGTTTTCGTCACTATTGATCCTTGGCATTGCGCTGAACTTTTTTCTGTTCTTCGCGGTGAACATGTCGATGGTCATGGGCCTTGCGCCCGTTGTGGGCGTGCCACTGCCGCTGGTCAGCTATGGTGGCTCTGCGATGTTAGTTCTGCTGCTGGCCTTCGGCCTCGTTCAATCCGCCCATGTCCACAGACCGAGGTAGCCCATGCCCCTAAACATCCTGTTTGCCGCTCGCCCCGAGCGGTGGAAAACCTACGAGCAACCATTGCGCAATGCACTGGCAAAGGCCGACATCGAGGCTAATCTGGCAATGGATTTTGCACCGGAAGACGTCGACTATATCGTCTTTGCGCCCAACAGCCATTTGCAAGATTTCACGCCTTACACCCGCGCACGCGCTGTGCTGAACTTGTGGGCGGGGGTTGAGGCGATTACGGGCAACGAAACCCTGAAAATCCCGCTGGCCCGGATGGTTGATCCGGGACTGACCACTGGCATGGTGGAATGGGTCACGGGCCATGTAATGCGTTATCATCTTGGGATGGATGCGGACATCACGCGGGCGGATACGAAATGGGAGGTGCGCACACCGCCGCTGGCGCAGGAACGCAATGTCAGCATACTTGGCCTTGGTGCCTTGGGCACCGCCTGTGCGCAAATGCTGCGCAAGATCGGGTTTAACGTCACCGGATGGTCGCGCAGCCCGAAAGACGTGGCGGGTGTTGACTGCCTGCACGGGCAGGACGGGCTGGGGCAGGCGTTGAGCTGTGCAGAGATCGCCGTGCTTTTGTTGCCCGACACTGCTGCGACAAAGAATATTATCAATGCGCAAACGCTGGCACAGATGCCGAAGGGCGCGTTCATCATCAACCCCGGGCGCGGGCCGTTGATTGATGATGCCGCGCTGCTGGCTGCCCTTGATAGAGGGCAGATTGCCCACGCCACGCTGGACGTTTTTCGCGTCGAACCATTGCCCGCAGACGATCCCTATTGGGCGCATCCACGGGTCACCGTCACCCCGCATATTGCGGCTGAAACACGCGCTGTCACGGCCAGCGAAGTGATTGTCGATAACATCCGCCGGGGTGAGGCGGATAAACCCTTTATCAATCTGGTGGACCGCACCTTGGGCTATTAAGCCGCCAGCCCACGGCCCTTCAATAGCGCCTCAACTCCGGGCAAACGGCCACGGAAAGCGACATATAATTCGGCGGCATCCTGTGATCCGCCCGCCGACAGGATATGCGTTTCCAACGCTTTGGCGCGTTCGGGATCAAAAGCGCCGCCTGCCTCCTCGAATGCTTGAAACGCATCCGCATCCATGACTTCGGACCACATGTAGCTGTAGTAGCCACTGGAATATCCGTCCCCTGAAAACACATGCGCAAATTGTGGTGTAGCATGGCGCATGCGGATCGCTTCGGGCATGTCGAGCGCTGCAAGGATTTCAGCCTGACGCGCCATTGGGTCGGACGGCACATCGCCATCGTGGAACGCCAGATCAACCAGCGCAGAGGCGACATATTCAACGGTCTGGAACCCCATATCAAAGGTCGCAGCACCCAGCACCTTGTCGAGCATTTCTTTCGGCATCGCCTCGCCTGTCTTGGCGTGGGTGGCAAATTCACCAAGCACTTCAGGCACTTCCAGCCAGTGTTCATACAACTGACTTGGCAGTTCGACAAAGTCCCGCGCAACCGACGTACCGCTGACGGATTCATACGTCACATCAGACAACATCTGGTGCAAGGCGTGGCCAAATTCATGAAACAAGGTGCGGGCATCATCATAAGACAATAGTGCCGGATCGGATTTGGCAAAGTTGCACACGTTGATCACCACGGGTGTTTGCACGTCAGGATATTTGGCTTGCGAACGCATCGCGGAACACCACGCACCAGAGCGTTTTGAACCGCGTGCGAAATAATCGCCGATAAAAACCGCCACATGTTTGTCATCCCGTGTCACCTCCCATGCGCGACAATCAGGGTGGTACAGCGGTATATCCAGCGGCTTGAATTGCAACCCGAACAGGCGCGTGGCGCAGGCAAAAGACGCCTCGATCATGCGATCGAGCTGGAAATAGGGTTTGAGTGCAGCCTCATCCAGATCATGCTCTATCGCGCGGCGTTTTTCGGCGTAATAGCGCCAGTCCCACGGTGCCAGATCGGCATTGATGCCATCCGCATGCATCATATCGGTCAACACCTGTGCGTCAGCATTGGCACGGGCCTTGGCCGGCTCCCAAACTTCCATCAGCAGGCTACGTACTGCGCCCGGTGTCTTGGCCATTTCCGTTTCGAGTTTGTAATCCGCAAAAGTTTCATATCCCAAAAGGTTTGCACGTTCGCGGCGCAAGGCAAGAGTTTCAGCCGCGATTCCGCGATTGTCAGTTTCACCGCCATTTGCGCCGCGGGCCTCCCACGCACGGAACGCCTTTTCACGCAGATCACGGCGCGGGGAAAATTGCAGGAACGGCACAATCAACGAGCGCGACAGCGTGACAACCGGACCACCTGCGCCTTTCTCCTTGCCCGCTGAACGGGCAGCATCGACAACGAAATCCGGCAAACCGTCCAGATCATCCTCGGTCAGTTCCATGAACCATGACCGCTCGTCTGCCAAAAGGTTCTGGGTGAACTGCGTACCCAACACGGCCAAACGCCCTTTGATCTTTTTCATCCGGGCTTCTTTCGCACCAGTCAAAGCAGCACCTGCGCGCACGAAGCCACGGTGCGTGAGCATCAACACACGCGCCTGTTCGTCACTCAGATCAAGCGTATCGCGCTGATCCCAGACTGCAGCCACCCGCGAGAACAACGCTTTATTGCCGGAAATTTCCGAAAAATGGGCCGCCAGCTTCGGTGAAAAAGCGGTCTGCAATTCCTCGCGGGCCGGATTACTGTCCGCACCGGCCACGGTAAAAAATACCGACAGAACTTTATCAAGCGCGCGCCCCACAGCTTCAAGCGCCTCGACTGTATTGGCAAAAGTCGGTGCAGCGGTGTTATGCGCGATTGCGTCAATCTCTGCGTTATGGGCGCCTAGCGCCTGTTCCAAAGCAGGGGCAAAGTCATCATCTGACACTTGATCAAACGGCGCGATGCCAAAAGGCGTTTCCCATTCAGCAAGCAGGGGGTTTGTCATGGCGGTACTCCTTTGCACCCAAGCTAGGGGCGCGTGTGGCGGGTTACAATCTGTCGGGGGCGATTAGCTGGATCCACATGTCGGACAATCGGCACGCCGCGCAATGCGGATCGAACGGTTCTCCCCGTAGAGCGCATCATAGATCAGCATCTGGCCGCGGGCAGGCGTGCCGGCATCGGTTATTAACTTGATCGCCTCAACTGCCATCATTGAACCGATCACGCCGGGCAACGGGCCAATCACACCTGCCTCGGCACAACTCGGGGCAAGATGTGGGGCTGGAGCCTGATCAAAGATACATTGATAACAAGGCGCATCATTTGCTGGATCAAAGACCGACATTTGCCCTTCCCATTGGCTTAGCGCGCCGGAAATCAACGGCTTTCGTGCCGCGACACAGGCGGCGTTCACCAGATAGCGGGTGTCAAAATTGTCAGTGCCGTCAAGAACCAGATCGTATTCCGCCACCAGTTCATTTGCGATGTCTGCAGTCAGGCGACGATGATAGGGACGCACGATCACAAAAGGGTTTTGCGCCTGCATATGGACTTGGGCCGAGAACACTTTTGGAGTGCCGATGTCTGCATCGGTGTGGATGATCTGGCGTTGCAGGTTAGCATTCTCGACGTCGTCATCGTCAATCACCCCAATGGTGCCAACACCCGCAGCGGCCAGATATTGCAGAACAGGTGCGCCCAGTCCGCCCGCACCAATCACCAGAACTTTTGCGTCTTTCAGTGCCTTTTGCCCCGCGCCCCCGACTTCACGCAAAACGATATGGCGGGCATAGCGGTTCAACTCCGTTTCCGTAAACTTCCCGGGTCTTGTTTCCGGTTCGTTGTCGGTCTGACCCGCCCGCTTGCGCAGCCCGATCAGGAGCCAGCGGTAAGCAAAAAACAACACGGCAAAACCGCCAAGCATCAACCAAAGTGCTGCACTGCCGCCTGTGGCAACACGCAGCGGGTGCATCTCGGGAAACACAACCTGAATGCCCAAGACAACAACGTAGAGCAAGCCGAGAAACATTCCGCGTGCTTCGCGCGGAGCACCCATCCAGCCGCCTCCAAACCAGATCGCAGCACCCAACAACAAGACAAGAAGCATTAGTTTACTCCGGTTGATCCGAACCCGCCGGATGCGCGGTCCGTCCGGCCCAATTCATCGACAAGCTCGAACTTAGCTTGCAGCACAGGTGCGACAACCATCTGGGCGATCCGCATGCCATGCGTGACCTCGAACGGGTCACTTCCGGCGTTCAGAACAATCACGCCAACCACACCGCGATAATCGGCATCGATGGTGCCGGGGCTGTTGGGCAAGGTGATACCGTGCTTCAGCGCAAGGCCGGATCGCGGGCGGATTTGGACCTCGAAACCATGCGGGATTTCCATATGCAGTCCCGTCGAAATCAATGCCCGCGCCGTCGGCTCAATAGTAACAGAACCGTCTGGCAAATTAGCCCGAAGATCAGCGCCCGCTGCCCCTAGTGTTTCATATGCAGGCAAGCCCAGCGCGGTATCGGCACCAATCGCCCAAGTACAACGGATCAACGTCATTTGGTGCCAAGTGCCTCTGCAATCCGTTCGGCCAGCTTGACCGCAACAGCATCTTTTCCCATACGCACCCAGCTTTCCGGACCGTCATCCGTGATCAGCGTGACTGCATTTTCATGTCCGCCCATAATGCCCGTTTCGGGCGACACATCATTGGCGACAATCCAATCGCACCCCTTGCGCGTGCGTTTGGCAGTGGCATTGGCAAGCACATCATCTGTCTCGGCCGCAAAGCCCACAACAAGGAGCGGTCGCCCTGTTTCCATACGGGCCACGGTTTTCAGAATATCGGGGTTTTCGGCAAAGTTCAGCGATGGCAATCCGTCTTTGGACTTCTTCAATTTGCGATCACCAGCACCTTCAACCCGCCAATCAGCCACTGCCGCCGCAAACACAGCTGCGTCAACTGGCAGAGCCGTCTGCACGGCCTCCAGCATCTGTTGCGCTGTCTGCACGCGGATCACATCGACCCCATCGGGCGGCGCTATATCTGCAGGTCCAGTTACAAACACAACCCTTGCACCCAATGACGCCAGCGCACGTGCAATGGCAGTGCCCTGCGCACCAGAAGACCGGTTGGCAATGTAGCGCACCGGATCAATCGGTTCATGTGTCGGACCGGAAGTGACAAGCACGCGCTTGCCTTGCAATGGACCATCTGCAAAATGCGCTTCAATCGCGCCGACAATTTCCATCGGTTCAGCCATTCGTCCGGGGCCGAATTCACCGCAGGCCATATCGCCGTCATTGGGGCCGACGACGGAAGTCGCGTCCGCCCGCAGTGTTGCGAGGTTGCGCTGTGTCGCCGCGTGCTCCCACATGCGCACATTCATTGCGGGCGCGACCATCACGGGCGTATCGGTGGCCAGCAAGAGGGTGGACGCCAGATCATCCGCATGGCCTTGCGCCATCTTTGCCATCAAATCAGCCGTCGCAGGGGCCACCACAACCAGATCGGCAATGCGGCTAAGCTGGATATGCCCCATTTCGGCCTCGTCACCTAAATCAAACAGCTCTTGGAAGACTTTATTGCCCGCAAGGGCGGATACCGACAAAGGCGTCACAAATTCGGTGCCTGCACGCGTCAGGACCGGCGTAACCTCAGCGCCGCGTTCGCGCAATCGCCGGATCAGATCCAGCGACTTGAACGCGGCGATGCCACCACCGATGATCAGCAGAATGTGTTTGCCCGCCAGCATGATATGATCCTAACCGTGCGAAATGTTCACGGAACCATAAGACGCAAGCGAGCTATGTGCCAGCCCTGACAGGCCGGCCCATCAGTGCAGGAATTGCAGCACTTCCTGAGATTGACCTTCAAGTGACTTGCGCATTTTCACAAATGCCGCCGCCTCAAGCTGGCGTACCCGTTCTTTTGACAGTTGCAACTCGGTGCCGAGACTTTCCAACGTGCGCGGCTGTTCGCGCAGTTTCCGTTCGCGGACGATAAACTGTTCGCGTGGGTTCAACTCTTTCATCGACTGCAAAAGCCATGCGCGCAATTGCGCTGTGTCGTGACTGGCCTCAACTTTTTCGGCAGCCTGTTCGCTGTCATCGACCAGAGCATCAATCCACTCACGCCCTTCGTCCTCCGTAGATTGCGTGGCATTCAGTGAATAATCAGAGCCGGACAAGCGTCCCTCCATCATTTCAACATCGTGCAAAGGCACGCCAATTTCTGTCGAAATTCTCTGCAAAAGCTGATGCTTGTCCAGCGTTTCACCAGCACTGGCTGCTTCGCGCTCAAGCTGGGCCTGCACACGTTTCATGTTGAAAAACAGTGATTTCTGCGAAGACGTGGAGCCTGTTCGCACCATTGACCAATTGCGCATGACATGGTCCTGTATGCTCGCCTTGATCCACCACATTGCATAGGTCGAAAACCGCACGCCGCGATCAGGATCGAATTTCTCTGCCGCTTTCATCAGGCCAAGACCCGCCTCTTGGATCAGATCGTTCATGGGCGCGCCGTAGCGCTTGAATTTTCCGGCCATTGAGATCGCAAGCCGCATGTAGGCGGTAATCAAACGGTGCAAAGCCGCCTCGTCGCGGTTGTCACGCCACGCATAGGCCAGTTCCAGTTCCGTTTCCGCATCCAGCAGTTCAGCTTTCATCGCGGTACGAGTGAGTGAGAATTCGCGAGCAGGTTGCAATGCCATCTTCATATCTCCCTTGGCGCATGGGTGTCTTGTGACGCCCTTTTGTATTATGTACGCACCAAGTCATGTTCCGGTTTCAATAAAGGTGAATAAAATGTTGCCGCACCGCACTTTTGTTCTAGGTGGCGCTGCCTCGGGCAAGTCTGTCTGGGCGGAAAAACTCGTCGAAAGCTACGGATTGCCAATGACTTACATCGCAACCGGACAGATTTTCGATACCGAGGTCGCCGCGCGTGTAAAAATCCATCAAGAAAGGCGCCTATCCTGCTGGACGACGATAGAAGCGCCCCTTGATCTTGGCCCTGCGTTGTCCGGAGTGACCGCTCATCAGGTTGTCCTGATTGATTGCGCGACCATGTGGCTGACAAATCATATGATGGAAAAGAACGATCTGCGGCAGGCTGAACAGTCACTTGTCGCCGTATTGCGTAATTGCGCGGCCCCCTGGGTCATGGTTTCAAACGAAGTTGGTCATGGCATTGTACCGGACAACGCCATGGCCCGTCATTTCAGAGAAGCGCAAGGACGGCTGAACATCGCATTGGCAGCCGAGGCTGAGCTGGCAATTCAGGTCATCGCAGGGTTGCCCCAAGTCTTGAAAGGAACGTTACCATGACCACTTGGCATTGGGTGCGCCACGGCCCCACACATGAGAAAACCTTTGTTGGCTGGCGCGATGTACCTGCGGATTTGTCGGACAAAGACCAGATCGCCCGTCTGAACGCCCATCTGCCACAAAACGCATTGCTGATTTCTTCCGATCTCGTACGCTGCACCGCCACTGCGGACACACTTGAACACAGCACGCGGGCCCGCCTGCCGCATCATGGCGATTTGCGTGAAATGCACTTTGGCGTTTGGGACGGGATGCACTTCAATGACGTAGCTGCGCGCGACCCCGAACTGTCCCGTGCCTATTGGGAAAATCCTGGCGATGTCATGGCCCCCGAAGGAGAAAGCTGGAATCAAACAGCCGCACGCGTGAACCGGGTGGTAGACCAGATGAACGCTGCACATTTCGGGAACCATATCATCGCTGTCGCGCATTTCGGTGTGATCTTGACCCAAGTGCAACGTGCGCTCGGCACAACAGCAACTAAGGCGATGGCCCACAAGATCGACAATCTTTCGGTGACAACAGTGTCCTTTGACGGGGACGGTTGGCAGGTCCACGGCATCAATCACCTTCCGTGATCACCCTGCGCACAAATTTGCGTTTGTCCGAAGATCAGCCAACGCATTAATCTCGTCGCTATGACTTATAATTTATATATCGGCGATCGCACCTTCTCCAGCTGGTCCTTGCGGGGCTGGCTGATGTTGGAAAAATTCAACCTGCCATATCGGACCCATCTGGTCGGGCTTTATAGCGGCACAATGGCGTCAGACCTCGCGGATTTGGCCCCGGCACGTCTGGTTCCGGTGATGCGCACATCCGAAGGTATGGTGGTCGGCGAAAGTCTGGCTATGGCGGAAACACTGGCAGAAAGACATCCCGATGCAGGCATGTGGCCAACGGATGCCGCTGCACGTGCAGCCGCCCGCTGGTTATGTGCAGAAATCTGCGCTGGCTTCACGACATTGCGTGGTGTCTGCCCGATGCAATTGCAACATGTTAACAAAGGGTTTCCGGTAAGCGACAACCTGCAAGAAGACCTGGATCGACTGGAAACCCTATGGGCGTATGCCAGTGCCCAGCGCACCGACGTCGGGCCGTGGTTGTTCGGCGGCTACAGCTTGGCCGATGTCTTTTATGCCCCGGTTGCTGCACGCATTGTGGGATATGATTTGCCCGTGTCCGAAGCGGCGCGCGCTTATTGCAAGACAGCGATCAATGATACCGCTTTCAAGGCATGGCGCGCCGAGGGCCTGAAAACGATCTATGATCCTTTCCCCTATGACATGGGCGTGCCAACAGTTTCCTGGCCTGCTGATTAAGTGTGCACAAACAAGTCCGGTTGAAATAGAGACCGAGCGCTTCACCTAATTGTCCTGCGTTAACAGTTCTTAAAGAAACCCTGCCTACCCCTTAACCAAGTTAACGGGAGCACAGACATGGTTTCACGCGCCTACACGGTCGCGTTTCAGGGCGTCGATGCGCGGATGGTGGAAGTGCAATGCGCTGTGACCGCTGGCTTGCCCGCGTTTTCCATTGTGGGTCTGCCTGACAAAGCGGTGTCCGAAGCCCGCGACCGCGTACGCACCGCACTGACCTCGATGGCCATCGCGCTGCCTTCCAAGCGGATCACGGTGAACCTCAGTCCTGCTGATCTTCCAAAGGAGGGCAGTCATTTTGATCTGCCCATCGCTTTCGCCTTGCTTGCCGCCCTTGATATACTGCCCGATGACGCGACCCAAAATGTGGTCGCCCTAGGCGAGCTTTCTCTTGACGGCACACTTGTCCCCGTCGTTGGTGCCTTGCCCGCCGCAATGGCCGCAGCGGCGCATAACCGTAGCCTGCTTTGCCCGCAAGGGTCGGGAGCGGAAGCTGCGTGGGTCGGTGCCACGCAAGTGATCGCCGCGAAATCACTGGGCGATGTTGTGCGCCACTACACCGGCCAGACCCCGCTTGCCCCCGCACAGCCGGGCGAAGTTGAACTGGGTCCACAAGGACGGGACCTTCGGGAGGTTAAAGGGCAGGAACGCGCCAAACGCGCGCTCGAAATCGCGGCGGCCGGTCGTCACCATCTGATGTTTGTCGGCACACCGGGGTCGGGGAAAAGCATGCTGGCGGCGCGTCTGCCTTCGATCCTGCCACCACTCACTCCGACTGAAGCGCTTGAAACCTCAATGATCCATTCTCTTGCCGGATTGCTTGATGAAGGTGGCATTTCTCGTGCGCGCCCCTTTCGTGAACCGCATCACACCGCCTCCATGCCCGCGATCATTGGCGGTGGACGTCAGGCCAAGCCGGGCGAAGTCAGCCTTGCTCATAATGGCGTGTTGTTCATGGACGAGTTTCCCGAATTTCCCGGCATTATGGAGCAAACTCACCAAATAAGGTTATTGAATAACCTGATAAGGTGACGTAACCTAACCCCATGAAGGATATCGTAGAATATGAACGCCCGAACACGGTGTCGGGATTGGTCGCCAAGCATAAAGAGTTATCTATGCTCCGCGACAGATACAAAGCTGAGATTAGGAAGCTGACGGTGGACATAGATCACCTAGACGCTTCTATCCGGCTGTTTGACCCTGATTGCGACAGCTACGCCATAAAGCAGTATGTGACCAAGCACCGCGCCCAGAAGGGGTCTGTTAAGCGGTTCGTGCTAAACAGCCTGCGCGAGGCCAGCGAACCTATTACAAGCCGTATAATCACAGAGATGTGGGCGGCGGATCGCGGTCTGGTTTGTGATGAAGCGACCTACTCAACCCTGCGCAAGCGCATTGGGGCCTGCATAAAGGGCTGTGTTGATCAGGGGCTGATTGAGGATCGTGGGTGGACGCGGGACCATGATGGGAATGGGCCTTACAAGTTGTGGGTGTTGAAAGAGGGCGGCTGTTGAGGCCGCCCTCTGGCGTTTTACTTAGTCGGGAAGTCTGCCGGAAGGCTGGTTGCCATTGGTGCTTCGGGGAATAAGCGCCCCTTAACCACATCGGCAATCCGACCAAAGTTTAGCGCCCCATAATAAGCGGAAATCCACGAATACGGGATACCGAGTGAACGTGCCAGTTTGATTACGGACGCCATGGCGGGCGTCACTTTCAAGTCGTGCATCGATAAACCTCATGATGCTGCGACCAGACTTCAGACTTGACGAAATGATCCGAATGAATCATGTGTCAGGTGTTGGCTGCCCTTAATCCGGTCAGTTGAAATGTGAGACCGAGGCGCAAGCCTCGGCCCCTAAAGTCCCACATGTCAGGCGCTAGAACGCTTTTCATGTGGGCAACTTTATATCTGACCCATCCTCTTAACCTCCTTGAGTGTGTCACCACATCTGGTGTGGCTTCCGACTCAGGACATACACCACGACAATATTGAACTCAATAGCATATGATGACCATGAATGTCACTGCCGATGGAACCGCCTTAGCAATGCAAATCTCCTTAAAAATAAGAGAATCTATATAGCATTAACTCACAATAAGGAGGCGCTTGCATTTATCTCTCCACACTCGTATAGATAGCGAATGTCAGACAACTCATCATATCTCACACTTTTGCAGCCTCTCCTAGAAAAGGAGAAAAAACTTTCGATTGAGTTGGATGCCGTCAGAACGGCAATTTCGGCATTGCGGTCAGCGGCTGACGCTAACGCTCCCGCGCTATCAGACCTTGCAGTTCACAATGTCTTTGATGGAATGCGCCTCCCCGAAATGACTAGCAAAGCCATGCAAGTGGCGGGCCGTGCTCTCGTTTCTCGCGAAATTCTTGAGTTGCTGGTTCAGCACGGTGCTGCCGAAGACGACTCGGAAGCATCCCTGACTAAGGTGCAACATGCTCTCAACCGGAGATCCGACGATGTCGGCGACATTGCCCATGTCGGCGATGGGAAGTGGGTATTGAGGGAATGGTATACGGATAAAGAGCTTCAAGACCTTACATCGAAGATTGATGGAGCCAATGCGCGGGACCGTAAAGAGCATAAAAAACGGACCAAAGAGGGTATCGCAGCACTTAAGGCGCGAGGCGGAAAGATGGGCAAGATGCACTTCGTCAAAGATCATCCGCTACGTCTGGCGCGGGCGCGTGAATTGGCTGATCTGGTGTTTTCTGGCGGAATCACAGGCAAACAGTTCGTGGCCGAAATGCACAAGGTCCAAAGCGACCCTGTGATCAAGTCGGTGCAAAGCTACTACAACTGGAAAGCACAAGGTTTCGAAGGTCTTGAACCCAAGGTTCGGCTTGTAAGATGAATGTTGCAGGAACTTTACCTGCCCCGGAAATGAGGGGCCGCAGTCCCTCAGAAGCGGAAAACCGAAAGTGCTTGCGGCACTCTCGGTTTCCTAAATCTCCACCCAAGGCCCAACGCGGCAATGAAAGGAGCATCCCTATGTGGCAATCCACAATAATATTTCAGGGCCGTTGATCAAGAAATCCGGCTAGAACCGAAAGGTGGATCAAGGCGGCGCTGTGGTGCCGTCCTGATTTATGTATTCTAAAGACTGGATTCCGTCAAGTAATCACGCTGTATGGCGCTGCCAGTACCCAGCCCACTGGCGAGACACCGGAGCCGTCGCAACGGCGCTGATAGCCATTGCGAACTGGGTGCCGTTGGCCTGACGGTTGGTGTCCTCACGCCATGCCATTTCAGCGGCGTAGGCTGACAAATACTTGCCTGCGATGTGGTGGTGTGTGCCGATTTCAGCGCGACGCAGGCGACTAAAGAAGGATTCCGCTTGGTTGGTGCAGGCACCGTCCTTTGAGTACGCCTCTTGGTGGTTGATGCGCTTTATTGGGAAGTTCGCGGCCAGCTTATCCCAGTGTGACGCCTCATCCGCGTGAACTGTTGAACCCTTGGCTACTTTTTCTTTTACCAGAGCAACGCCCTCTGCCTCTGTACGGGTCACATATGTAAGTGTGCGACCGCCGCGCTCGCGCATGACGATAACTGACTGACGCTTGCCTGACTGATTGATTTTCTTGCGGCGGTCCTTACGATCCTTCTTTTCGTTGGCAGGCTTCACGTAGCCACCAAAGTAAGCACCATCGACCTCTACATCACCGGACAACGCGCCCTCGTGACGTGCGGTCTCTATGCTCTCGCGCACTTTGTGCAGCAGAACAAAGGCTGTCTTGTAGTCAACGCCCAGATCGCGGGACAACTGCAATGCGCTATAACCCTTCGCGCCATTTATGAAGATTGCGATTGCCGCTAAGATATCGCGGACCCGCAACTTGCGGCTGGCGAAGATTGTACCGGACGTGATGCTGTACTGTTTTGAACAGCCCTTGCATTTGTATACCTGACGGGTTTTCAGGTCATAGTGATCAACACAACCACACTCAGGGCAGATTGGCTCGCCCTCGGTCTCAATCCATCGGATTTTACGAAATGCTGTGCGCGCTTCGTCCTCAGACATACGCATGACCTTCACAAGTGAAAGCGTTTTGGCTGCTGGTGAGAGGAGGAAGTGTTGTGACACGATACTAACCTTATTTGGTGAGTACGTTATGCCAGTGGACAGAACGCCCGTCAACACATATATTCACCATATACGGTGATTTTGTGGAGAACGTCATGAATGTGATGAAACGGGCTGCGCCGCCCAAGCCAAAGGCGCGGAAAAATACTGAGGTCAACGTGGTCTTTGAGGACAAAGCCAAGGACATGGTGCGCGATGCCATGAAGGCGCAAGGCGTGACCGTAGATCAGCTTACCGAGCGATTGGCCTTGATAGGTGTTGAAATGAGTTCCGGTGGTGTGGCGAACAAAATAAGCCGCGGCGGGTTCAGTTCTGCGTTCTTGTTGCAGTGTATGGATGCGCTCGGCGTAGAAGTTATCACCAAGTTTCAGTGAAATTTATATATGCGCCCGAAAACTGGTGCTGTACAGAGCGTTGCAGCTAGGATCGTCAAGCTGTATTTCTGAGGGGAAGAGTTTTGCCAAAAATACCGGCCATCTGCCGAACGTGCGGCTTAATGTTCCCATCGGGGCTAGCCTACATGGGTCCAGGTATGATCGTGTCCCGCAGCTTTAGTGGATGTCCGCGATGCCGTTCGGATGCTCCCATATTAAGCGGCTACACCACGCTGATAAGCGGACTTGTAGCGTTTATAATATCAGATGAAATCGAGTTTTCTGAAAAACAGCGAATGATCGATGCTGCCACCTCGATATCTAGCGGTAAGGTCAGGCCCGCTGAAGCGATTGCGTCCATTGATGGCGATGGGGCTAAGGTCCTGCGAGAATGGACTAGTCTTGGGATCAGCTTCGCTAGTTTGTTGGTCGCAGTTGCTAGTCTTCTCCTCGCTTACAGTACAAGCGGCGGAAATCAGCCTCTGGATTCAATTGCTATGGAGAAATTTGATGAAACTCTCGCGACCATTCAGCAGCCAGACAGCAGGATAGCCCCTGCATACTCACAAAGGCCAGTCGCTATGGGTTCAAAGGTTAAGCCACAACTGAAACAGGGTCAGGCTCCCACTACCAGCGCCAAACCCCCAAATGAAAACCGCAAAGCGCGTAGGGCCAGAATGAAAAAAGAGAGAACGAATAAAGGTAAGTGACATTGGGTGTCCTTTGTTTTCTAGATTACAGGTAATAACCATATTTGGTGAGTTTGCTCCATAATACCGGAATTTCCGCGCACCGTTCTGGAGACTTTGCGTCAACCGATTGAAACCGGCGAAGTGATGATCGCGCGGGCCAATGCACACGTGAAATATCCGTGTAAATTCATGCTGGTTGCCGCCGCAAACCCTTGCAAATGCGGCTATTTATCCGATCCCGACCGGGCCTGTGCCCGCGTTCCACAGTGCGGCGAAGACTACATGGGCCGCATCTCCGGCCCCCTGATGGATCGCTTTGACCTGCGCGTAGATGTGCCACCGGTCGCCTTCACTGATCTGGACTTGCCCCCCAGCGGCGCAACGTCTGCCGAAGTCGCACAGCGTGTCGCCTCTGCCAGAGCGCTGCAGTTATCCCGTTTCGAAGGCCACGCAGGCATGAGCGTCAATGCAGATGCAGAGGGTGACAAGCTGGAGGAAATCGCAACACCCGACAGTGAAGCCCGACAGCTGTTAACCCGTGTGGCAGAGCGGTTCCACCTTTCCGCACGCGGTTATCACCGAGTCATCCGCGTGGCCCGCACCATTGCCGATCTGGACGGGTCGGAAACGGTGCGCAAACCTCATATTGCCGAAGCCGTCAGTTTTCGTCTGGCAAGCCCGCTGGTTGCCTGATCCAGTCGACCAGACCATCCAAGGTTTGCCGCGCTTCTGGTAGAATATTGTGAAACAACGGCCAGACATGCGGCAGATCATGCTCTTCAATATAGGTGATATCGACACCGGCCTGCGTCATGACATCCGCCATAGACCGCGCGTCATCCAGCAATATCTCCGTATCGCCAGCAGTGATCCACACCCGCGGTCCACCTTTAAAATCAGCAGCTAACGGACTGACCTGGGGGTCTTTTGCACAATGCCCGTTCAAATACATTTGCGCCATGGTTTGCGCGCCACCCGCATATAGAACAGCCTCGGATTGGGCGTTTCTTGAGATACTTTCACCTTGATAGGTCATATCCGTGAGCGGCGAAAAACAGAAGACGCCCGCAGGCAAGGCGACACCGTCTTTTATCAATTGCCCCAACAGGGAAAGGGCAAGCGCGCCACCCGCGCTGTCACCCCCGATCACGATCTGCTCCGGTGATACCCCACTTTCCAGCAGCGCGTCCCATGCAGTGCGGGCGTCCTGAAATGCGGCTGGAAACGGATTTTCAGGCGCAAGTCGGTACCGCGGCAAAACCGCACGCGCGTCTAGGCGGCGGCAGAGCTGCGCAACCATCGCAGAATGTGTACGTGGGCTGCCAAAGACAAAACCGCCGCCATGAAAGTAAAGCAGGACAATATCGTTTTGCAGGCGGCGCGGTACGATCTCTAACGCTTCGATCCGGTTATTGGTTTGCCCAAGCGTCTGCCAAGTCATCTTGGTGCCATAGGGTGCATGAAAGAGCAGCTTTGACTGGAACGCCAACCTTTTCCTTAAGGGCGCTGCCCCCTTGGCACGTGCCATGGCCGGTTTTTCAACCCGCCTGAGCCATCCATTCAACAGCTTTGCGCGAACACTCATCCCAGACGCCCCTCGATAGCCTCCCAGATTTTGCCGGCGATGTTCACACCATCAAAGCGCTCCAGCTCTTGGATACCTGTCGGGGAGGTCACATTGATTTCTGTCAGGTAGTCGCCAATCACGTCAATGCCGACAAAGACCTGTCCCTTTTCCTTGAGCAACGGCCCGATGGCAGCGCAAATCTCAAGATCGCGTTCGGACAGGCCAATTTTTTCGGGTCTTCCGCCAACATGCATGTTTGAACGGGTCTCTCCCTTGGCAGGGACACGATTGATGGCTCCGACGGCTTCGCCGTCAACCAGAATGACCCGCTTGTCACCTTTGGAGACAGCAGGCAGAAACTTTTGCACGATCAGCGGTTCGCGGGAAAAGCCGGTGAACAATTCGTGCAGCGACGTCAGGTTGCGGTCTTGGACATCAAGGCGGAACACGCCTGCACCACCGTTCCCGTAAAGCGGCTTGAGGATCACATCACCATGTTTGGCCTTGAAGGCCTTGATGGTATCCAGATCGCGGGCAATGGTTGTGGGCGGCGTGAGGTCAGGGAAGTCCAGCACCATAAGTTTTTCCGGATAATTACGCACCCAGAATGGATCATTCACAACCAATGCCTGACCTTTCAACCGGTCAAGCAAATGGGTTGACGTAATGTAATGCATATCAAAGGGTGGGTCCTGCCGCAGCCAAACCACGTCAAACTCTGCCAGATTGACTTCGCGCTCGGGTGCCAACTCCGCGTGATCCCCTTGCACGCGCCGTACTGTAAAATCATGGCCACGCGCGGTAATGTGTCCCTCCTGATAGGCCAGCTTGTCAGGTGAATAGAAGAAGAGACTGTGCCCCCGCGCCTGCGCTTCTTCTGCCAGTCGAAAGCTGCTGTCAGCGTTGATGTTCACGTCTCCGATGGGGTCCATCTGAAAGGCAATTTTCATAGATCTATCCTTGCTACATCCGCTTTAGATGACGCAGCAAGATGGCGGACGCAATGGGTCAGCCGTGTCCGATTGCGTTTTCAATAATCTGAAAATCACCAATTTCGTCCACCAAGGCCACGTCAAAACGCACCTCTGTAAGGTTTCCATCTGGCTGAGTTCCCAAGAATTCTTCGGCCGAGGCATAAATGCGCCGCATCTGTCGGGAAGACAGGCTTTCAGCAGCACGCGCCAGACTGCGGCTTTTCTTCACTTCAACGAAAATAAGGCCATTCCCGTCGCGCACAATAAGGTCAATTTCGCCGCCACGACCCCGCCAACGCCTGTTGGCAATGGTGAAACCACGACGTTCGTAGTCTTGAGCAATTGTTTGTTCAGCCGCGATACCAGCGTGAAAGGCCATACTTCCGCGATCACGTCTGTCTGTTCTGGCCCCCATTATCTGTCTTTCTCCAGAGCCAAAGCCATCTGATACACTTTTCGGCGCGGCAAATCATGGGCTTGTGCAACCATATCCGCCGCATCACGGACGGACATCTCCACCAAAGCCTTCCGCAGGGACGTTTCTAGATCAACTTCATTAACAGATTCCAAATGTCCACGATCCACCAAGACAACGATCTCGCCCTTTGGCGATTTACCGCCGTAGACTTCGGCGAGCTCTGTCAGTGTGCCGCGACGCACTTCCTCGAATTTCTTCGTCAGTTCCCGACACACCGCAGCGTTACGCGTCGCGCCCAGAACCGATGCGGCATCCCGCAGCATAGCGCCCAGCCGTTTGGGCGATTCGTAAAAAACCAGAGTTCCGGCGGTCTCCTTTAGCTTTTCCAGCGCGGTGCAACGTGCCGTTGTGGCATTTGGCAAGAACCCCGCAAAGAAAAACGCATCTGTCGGCAATCCACCTAACGTCAGGGCAGTCAACACCGCCGAAGGACCGGGTGCGCAGGTGACGTTGATCCCTTCCGCCGCTGCAAGCCGCGAAAGTTCAAACCCCGGGTCGGCGATTAGCGGCATACCTGCCTCGGAGGCGTAAGCAACCGATTTGCCCTCTTTCACCGCCGTCACAAGGCGCATCGCCACCCCATCACCACTATGATCATGCAGCGCGATAATCCGACGGTCACGCAAAGGCACCCCGTGAATATCCATCAATTTGCGCATGGATCGCGTGTCTTCAGCGACCAGCACATCCGCCGAGGCGAGCACATCCAGTGCGCGCAACGTGATGTCACGGGCCGTGCCAATCGGGACGCCGACAAAGTACAATCCTGCCGACAATGGCACCATTTGATAATTCACGCTGGACCCGCCTTTTGCACACTCTATGATCACGCCCATGTGACACGGTGTGGGTGCACCGATTTTACCATTGGGGAGTGAGTGTAAGATGATTGCCTTTTTCGACGCGGGCCGCAAGAAGCTGCGGATGCTGATAATGCCTATTTTTGCGCTGGCGCTTGCCGCCTGTGATCCTGCAGCGCTTGGTGGTCTTGCCTCCTCCGGTGGTTCGAAAATTGATGCAAACGCTCCTGTCCCTGTTGCCCTGTTGATCCCGCGTGGCGGTTCACAAAGTGACAATCTGCTTGCCAAGAACCTCGAAAACGCCGCCCGTCTGGCGATCCGCGATCTGGATGGCGTCAAAATTGATCTGCGTGTTTATGGCACGGCGGGCAATTCCGGCACTGCCGCCGCCATGGCCGCCCAAGCTGTCAACGAAGGTGCCAAGATTATCCTCGGACCTGTCTATGGCGAAGCGGCGAACAGCGCAGGCGTCGCGGTTTCCAAAGCGGGCGTAAACGTCCTGTCCTTCTCTAACAACCCGACAATCGCTGGCGGTAATGTCTTTGTGCTTGGGCCAACCTTCGCCAACACGGCAAACCGTTTGGTGGGCTACGGTAAACGCAACGGCAAGGACCGCATTGTTGTTCTGCATGCCAACGATGTTGCGGGGCAATTGGGCCGCAACGCAATACAACAGGCCATCTCGGCCAATGGCGCAACACTTGCGGGAACTGTCGATTACGCATTGAGCCAAGAATCGGTGATGGCCGCTGTGCCACGTGTAAAAGCAACCGTAGACAGTTCAGGGGCAAATGCACTGTTCCTCACGACTTCTTCGGCCAGCGCCCTGCCGTTGTTCGCGCAGCTGTTGCCAGAGGCAGGCGTTAGCGCAACATCCACACAGTATATCGGCCTCACACGTTGGGATATTCCGCGCCAAACCCTTGATTTGCCGGGGGTACAGGGCGGCTGGTTTGCGCTGCCGGATCCGGCGGCATCCGCTGCATTCCGCTCCAAATACAATGCGACCTTTGGCGCTGATCCACATCCGCTGGCTGGCCTTGCGTTTGACGGCATTGCGGCGGTCGGCGCTTTGGTGAAGTCCGGCAAATCATCCGCGCTAACCGGTGCATCCCTTACACAAGGTGCGGGCTTTCGCGGGGCCACGGGTATCTTCCGCCTGCGCCGTGACGGTACCAACGAACGCGGACTGGCGGTTGCCACGATCCGCAACAAGGGTGTTGTAGTGCTTGAAAATGCGCCGCAGGCCTTTGGCGGTGCCGGTTTCTGAATTGGCTGATGCGCCCACTTTCGAGCAACAATCAGGCGTGGCGGTCTCGCCGCGTCTGGTTTGCAAGCCGGACCTGATATTTGACCCCGGCGCTGTTGAAACGGCACTGCGTGACGCCTGCTACGACCTGCCCCTATCGGATTGCCGCGCCGCTGCTGTAAAAGTACTGCGTGATGCCCAAAAACAAGGTCGCGCCGAAATCGCCCAAAGTTTTGCCGCCAACCCTTTTGACGCAAGGGGTATGACGCGGGCTTATACCTATCTGACGGATCATCTGGTCTGCGCGACGTTGAACTTTGCCTCCAATGTCCTGCATCGCAATCCCAATCCGACCGAAGGCGAGCGGCTTTGCGTGATTGGCGTTGGCGGCTACGGGCGCGGCGAGATGGCACCGTTTTCGGACGTGGATTTGCTGTTTCTTATTCCTTACAAAGCAACCGCTTGGTCCGAAAGCGTGATCGAAAGCATGCTTTACATGCTGTGGGATTTGAAACTGAAAGTAGGCCATTCGACCCGCACCATTCAGGACTGCGTTCGCTTGGGCAGTGAAGACTTCACCATCCAGACCGCCCTGCTGGAACACCGTTATGTGACCGGTGATGAAGACCTTCAGGTCGAACTGCGCCAAACCCTCAATGCAGAGCTATTTTCGGGCGATGGCCGCGACTTTATCGAAGCAAAGCTGGATGAGCGGGACCGACGCCACATCAAGCAGGGCCAGCGCTATGTTGTGGAACCCAACGTCAAAGAAGGCAAAGGCGGTCTGCGCGACCTCCATTCCCTTTTCTGGATCGCCAAATACATCTACAAAGTAGACCGTATTGCGGAATTGGTCGATATGGGCATCTTTCGGGCCGATGAATACGAGACCTTCAAACAGGCCGAAGCGTTCCTGTGGGCCGTGCGCGGACATTTACATCTGACAACCAATCGCGCCACGGAACAGCTGACCTTTGACATGCAGGTACAGGTTGCCGCAGCGATGGGGTATCAGGACACAGGCGGGCGGCGTGGTGTCGAGGTGTTCATGCAGGCGTTCTTTCGCCATGCCACAGCTGTCGGCGATCTGACACGGATTTTCCTGACCAATCTTGAAGCCGTCCACCTCAAGGCAGAACCACTGCTGGAACGGATTTTCCGCCGCCGCCCCAAGATCAAACAGGGGTATGAAGTTGTCCACAACCGCATCGCAATCGTCGATGATGCAGAGTTTCTTAGCGACAAACTGAACCTGCTGCGCATTTTTGAAGAAGCCCTGCGCACCGGTATGTTGATCCATCCCAACGCCATGCGTACCGTCAAGGCGAACCTGCATCTGGTGGATGACGATATGCGCACTACCCCCGAAGCCCAGCGCATTTTCCACGATCTTCTGCTCAAACACGGCAATCCCGAACGCGCCTTGCGGCGGATGAACGAGCTTGGTGTTTTGTCCGCCTTCATCCCCGAATTCGAAAACATCGTCGCGATGATGCAGTTCAATATGTATCACAGCTACACCGTAGACGAACACACGATCCAGACCATCGCCAACCTTGCGCGCATCGAAAAGAACGAGCTTGAGGAAGAACTGCCGGTTGCCTCCTCCATCCTGAAACGTGGTGTGAACCGCAAGGTTCTGTATACCGCGTTGCTGCTGCATGACATTGCTAAGGGACGACCCGAGGACCACTCGATCCTTGGGGCCAAGATGGCCCGCAAGATTGCAGCGCGTTTGGGATTAAAGCAGGAAGAAATCGACACGGTTGAGTGGCTGGTACGCTACCATCTGCTGATGTCCGACATGGCGCAGAAGCGCGATATTGCCGACCCGCGAACCGTGCGCGATTTTGCCAAGGCTGTTCAGACGGTCAAACGCCTTGATCTGCTTTGTGTCGTTACGGTCTGTGACATTCGCGGCGTTGGCCCGAACACATGGAACAACTGGAAGGCCGTGCTGATCCGCGGCCTTTATCGACAAACAAAACGTGCGCTTGAAACGGGCCTCGAAGACCTCAACCGCGAAAACCGCGGTGCCGAGGCCAAAAAAACTCTGCGCGAGGCCCTACCGGACTGGCCGCGCAAGGCGCTTCAAACTGAAACAGCCCGTCATTACGATCCTTACTGGCAGGGTCTTCACGTTACCGCGCATGTCGCATTTGCACAAATGCTGCGCGACATTGGCAATGACGATATCCGCATTGATTTGCATCCTGACGAGGACCGCGACGCCACCCGCGCCTGTTTTGTCATGGCCGACCATCCCGGCATCTTTTCACGACTTGCCGGTGCCTTGGCATTGGTAGGGGCCAATGTCGTCGATGCGCGCAGCTACACAACCAAGGACGGTTACGTCACCGATGCTTTCTGGATACAGGATTCCGAGGGCAACGCTTATGAGGCCGCCAAACTGCCGCGCATGCGTCAGATGATCGAAAAGACCCTGCGCGGCGAAGTCGTTGCAAGCGATGCCCTGAAATCCCGCGACAAGGTCAAGAAGCGCGAAAAAGCGTTCAAGGTACCCACCCATATCACATTTGATAACGAGGGCTCCGAGATTTACACCATCATCGAGGTCGACACCCGTGACCGCCCCGGTCTGCTTTATGATCTGGCGCGCAGCCTTGCCGCCGCCAACGTCTATATCGCCAATGCCGTGATCGCGACGTATGGCGAGCAGGTGGTCGATACTTTCTACGTCAAGGATATGTTCGGGCTGAAGTATTATTCAGAAAGCAAACAGCGGTCTTTGGAAAAACGGCTGCGTCAGGCAATTGCCGAAGGCGTGGAGCGGGCAGAGGAATAACCCCTGCCCTGTGGCGTTCAGACCCCGATCACCATGTCCGCCAGTGCAATCCACAACGGAATGCTCAAGATCGCGACTGGCGTGCCAAGTCCCGTTGATGCACCGACGTAGGAGGACGGGTTTGCGTCTGGCAAGGCACCGCGCATTGTGGGCGGGCCGGAGATGTCCGAACTGGACGCCGCCATCACCGAAAGTAAAACCACGCCACCTGCCGAGAATTCCGTGAGGTGGTGCGCAATAAGACCCGCGCCGAACCCCAACAAACCGTGGACCAAAGGTGCGGCTAATCCATAAGCCACATAAGCACCCGCAACCTTGCGCAATTCTGACAGCCGCGACCATGCTTCCATGCCCATCACCAGCATCAGAACAGACAACAAACCCCGGAAGAGCGGCTCGTAAAAGCTGTTATAGACACTTTCGGGCCGCGCAAAGATGCCGATCACGATGCCAAGGACCAGCGCAGAGATTGCCGCACTCTGGAACGTGTCCCGCAAGATGCCCCGCACCACGGCACCGTCAAAACACGACCCGGTGCCGCCACGGCCGCCCATGGTGATCGTACCACCAACGGCATTTGCAGCGACCGCTTTACGCGCCGCAGACATCCGCGCCAACACAATCGCCGTGACCAAAGCGGCAACATCCATGAAGGGGTACAGCGCGCCAATGAAGCCTTCATAAGCAATCTGTTCGGCGTCCAGCATCGCCATGCTTGCAGCCAAAGTTGACGCCGAGACCGCGCCAAACAGACCCGCTGTTGCCATCCCGTCCATATGCGACACACCACGCCAGCGCGCCAATGTGCCGGACCCGATCAATACAATGCCGATG
Organism: uncultured Sulfitobacter sp.; assembly: GCA_947501805.1. Lineage (GTDB taxonomy): Bacteria > Pseudomonadota > Alphaproteobacteria > Rhodobacterales > Rhodobacteraceae > Sulfitobacter. Next base: position 93,890 of record CANMXJ010000013.1, read on the forward strand.
CCAACCAGTATGGCGAGGACTGCAGGCACGGCCAGCGCCACCAGATCCGCCTCGCGCACAGAAATGCCCGCGCCCAAGCCGACCTTGAGCAAAAGCAGCATGACCACAAATTTATATACCGGCTCTGGCACCTCCAGCTTGCTGCCACAGGCCGCCAGCATCATGCCCCCGATCAAAAACGCCAACGTGGGTTTTTGCATCTGCGCCACGATCGTCGCAGCAATATCCATTATCATTTCCATCGCACAAATCCCTTTGTCTGCGTTTGGACGAGATATGGAGGATGGCTGATCTAAAGAAAAATATATCTTTATTTAATATAGCATCTATTAAATAGAACGATGGATACATTGAACTACCACCACCTGCGGTACTTTCGTGAGGTCGCCCATGACGGTAATCTTACCCGCACGGCGGGTCGACTGAACGTCTCGCAATCCGCGCTGTCGATGCAGATCAAAACGCTGGAGGATCGTCTGGGTCATCCGCTGTTCCTGCGACAGGATCGCAGCCTGATCCTAACCGAAGTGGGCCGCATCGCGCTGGACCATGCGGACCGGATATTCAGTACGGGTGCCGAATTGATTGCGACCTTGCAACAATCCGGCGTCAGCGCGACACCGCTGCGGATCGGGGCACTTTCAACGCTGTCGCGCAATTTCCAGCTGCGCTATCTGGAACCGCTTCTGACATCGGGTAGCGTTGAAATAATTCTGAAATCCGGCAGCGCAGATGTCCTGTTCGACAGCTTGACCTCCCTCGCACTTGACATCGTGCTGACCACAGAACCGCCCCACAGCACCCATGGCAAGGATCTGATCGCACGGCGCATTGATGAACAACCAGTGGGGTTGCACGGCCACCCGGAACGGCTGCGCCACAAGACGCTCGCCGATCTGCTACAAAACGAACCCCTCATCATCCCATCAAGCAGTTCCATCCGGAGTGACTTCCAAAGCATGACCGAGCATCTCGGCATCACCCCGCATATTAAAGCTGAAGTGGATGATATGGCGATGGTACGCCTTTTGGCGCGCGCCGATGCGGGTGTCGCGCTTGCCCCCGCCGTGGTGCTGGCTGATGAAATCGCGCAAGGTATGTTGCAAACAGCACCCTTTGATCTGCATCTGGTCGAGAGTTTTTACGCCGTCACACCGCGGCGCAGCTTTCCGCACACTGCACTTGCCCTCCTGTTGAACCAGTCGTGATCACGATTGCACGGATCAGCCCTGCACGTTAAGGCTCCACAAACGACATCGTTGAAAGCATCTGATGAAACCCATCCGCCTCATGTCCGGCTTTTTCACCGTCGGTGTATGGACCCTGCTCTCGCGTGTCATGGGGTTTATCCGCGAAGTTCTTTTACTGTCGCTGATCGGCCCCGGTCCCGTTATGGACGCTTTTGTTGCTGCTTTTCGCCTGCCGAACATGTTTCGCCGGTTCTTTGCCGAAGGGGCGTTCAACGCGGCCTTCGTCCCTATGTTCGCAAAGAAACTGGAAGGTGCGGAGGGTGCGGGTAAATTTGCTCAGGATGCCTTTAATGGTTTGGCATTTGTCGTTCTGATCCTTGTCGGGCTGGCTATGGTTTTCATGCCCGGGTTCGTCTGGCTGACTGCCGAAGGTTTCGCACAAGATGCCCGTTTCGACATGACGGTAGGCTACGGACGCATCGTATTCCCATACATATTATGCATGTCACTCGCAGCCCTGTTCTCGGGCATCCTGAATGCAACAGGCCGATTTGCTGTTGCTGCTGCAGCGCCTGTCTTGCTGAACATCTTTGTGATTGCCGCCATGCTTGCCGGCGCAGTGATGGGGGGCGAAATCGTCAACTGGCTGGTATGGTCAATTCCCGTTGCAGGGGTCGCGCAACTGGCGCTGACATGGCGCGCAGCGGCGCAAGCAGGCTTTGCCCTGCGCCCCTCATGGCCACGCTGGACCCCCGACATGAAAGCGATGGTTGTGATCGCATTGCCCGCCGCACTTGCCTCTGGTGTGATGCAGATCAACCTTGTTGTTGGCCAACTGGTCGCCAGCCAGTTTGACAAAGCTGTCTCGTGGTTGTTCGCCGCTGACCGCCTATATCAACTGCCGCTCGGCGTTGTCGGGATCGCCGTGGGCATTGTTCTGTTACCCGATCTGTCCCGCCGTTTGCGCGCTGGGGATGACACAGGCGCACGCACGGCACTTAGTCGTGCTGCAGAGATTTCTCTTGCCCTCACAATCCCGTCAGCCGTCGCGCTGATGGTGGTGTCGCAAACGCTGGTTTCGGTGCTATTTGAACGTGGCGCATCCGGTGTGGATGATACTGCTGCTATTGCCGCTGCAGTCTCTGTCTATGGCCTTGGCTTGCCCGCTTTTGTTCTGCAAAAAGTCCTTCAACCGATCTATTTTGCACGCGAAGACACCCGCCGCCCGTTCCATTTTGCTATTGTCGCGATGGTGGTGAATGTGGTGCTGGCTGTTGGCCTTGCCCCGTTCATCGGCTGGATCGCCCCTGCCATAGCCACCACCATTGCAGGGTGGGTGATGGTTGCCTGTCTGGCTATTGGTGCGCGTCGCTATGGGGATGCTGCCAAATTTGACGACCGTTTTCGCAAGCGTATCTGGCGAATCCTTGCCGCGTCCGTTGTTATGGGCGTAGCATTAGTCATGGGGAATGCTGCACTTGAAGGGGTCCTGAATACGCCGTGGTGGCGTGGACTGGGGTTGCTCATGCTGGTGGGCATCGGTGCGGTCAGCTTCTTTGGTTGCGGACAGTTGTTTGGTGCATTCAAGCTGTCCGAATTCAAAGCCGCTATGCGTAGGGGTTAATCCCCCTAGCGCCGCCGCAACCCTTCGCGTATCCGCGCCCATTCGCCCGGTGCCAACAGGAAACACAATCCGAATCCCAGAAAAAAACCGATCAACTCGGCCATCCACTGCAAACCAACTTCAAAGAAGACGCCCCAGATTAGCTGTATTCCCATCAGAAACGCAATCAGCGTAAAGGCACGGTACTGCTGGGTGCCTGTGCCAGCCAATCGTCGCCACATGATGAAAGAATAACCTCCGATCAGCCCGTAGACGCTGGGATATGCGCCCACAAGCCACATCGGATCGTTCAGCAGCAAGCCATAAAGCACCGCACCGCCTGCGCCTGCGAGAACAAAGATCAAGACGAAAGTCAGCTGCCCCATCGCTTCAGCCACCAGTTTGCCCAGCGCAAGCAGCAATACCATCGCAAACAGGCTATGGGTAAACCCGAGATGCACAAACGGATAGGTAAAAACGCGCATCACCTCGTTCAGCGGCCACTGGCCATTCGCCACCATCCAGTCAAATATCTGCCCTGAAAACCCGTAATCGCGAACAAGACCCAATCGCCATCCAATCGCGCCCGGGCCGCCAATCAGGCCTGCTTCACCAAGCGATAGCCCTGCCTCAACGCCAGCGATGGCCAGAAAGGTCAGGATAACAACAGGCGGCAACGGGTTCACCGGTGGTTCGAGATCAGGGTCTTGCATGGGCGCTCCTTGACGGCGACGATCCCCCTGAGTAAGCCGCAGACAGCCCGAAATCCAGCCCTAGAGGTGTGTCCATGTCAGAACCCAAATTCACTCCGCGCGTCTTTTCAGGCATCCAGCCCTCCGGCGGTCTGACGCTGGGCAATTATCTGGGTGCAATCAAGCGGTTCGTCTCGATGCAGGACGAGAATTTCGAGACCGTCTATTGTATGGTCGATCTGCACGCGATTACCGTTTGGCAGGATCCCGAAGACCTTGCGCATAACACCCGTGAGTTGGCCGCTGGCTTCATCGCTTCTGGTATCTCGCCCGAGAAGTCTATCCTGATCAACCAGAGTCAGGTGCCCGAGCATGCACAACTTGCGTGGATATTCAATTGCGTGGCTCGCATGGGCTGGATGGGACGGATGACACAGTTCAAGGACAAGGCGGGCAAGAACACCGAGAATGTATCACTTGGTTTATTTGCTTACCCTGCGCTGATGGCTGCAGACATTCTGATCTATCACGCGACGCATGTGCCGGTTGGTGAAGACCAGAAGCAGCACCTTGAGCTGACCCGCGACATTGCCGCAAAATTCAACCACGACTACGGCGTCGATTTCTTCCCGATCACAGAGCCGGTGATCGAAGGGGCAGCAACCCGTGTGATGTCCTTGCGCGATGGTTCCAAGAAGATGTCAAAGTCTGATCCGTCGGATGCTTCCCGCATCAATATGACCGATGACGCAGACGCCATTGCCAAGAAAATCCGCAAGGCCAAGACTGATCCAGATGCGCTGCCCTCCGAAGTGGAAGGGCTGAACGAACGTCCTGAAGCGCGCAATCTGGTCAACATTTACGCCGCGCTGAATGAACAATCGGTCGAAGACGTGCTGCGCGAAGTAGGCGGGCAGCAGTTTGGCACGTTCAAACCGCTATTGGCAGAGCTTGCCGTGTCCAAACTCGCGCCTATCTCTACCGAAATGGCGCGTCTGATGGCGCAGCCGGACGAGATTGACAAAATCCTGGCCAAAGGGGCCGCGCAGGCGCGTGAAATCACCGCACCGATCCTCAAAAAGACCTACGAGATTGTCGGGATGGTCAGCTAAGACCAGCGCAGGCATGGACAATCTCTACGCCCTCCTCCACCCTTAGCGCCAAATCTGAGGGAGACACATCATGGCAACCGGCTTTTTCTGGGACGAACAGTGTTTTTGGCATGCCGGCGGGAACTACGCCTTTACCCTACCGATTGGGGGCTTGGTACAGCCCCTAGCGTCCGGTGGTCTGCCTGAAAATCCCGAAACCAAACGTAGGTTGAAGAACCTGATGGATATAACGGGGCTGACAGCGGAACTGGCAGCGCAAAGCGCCCCCTGCGCGACCCGGGAGATGTTGGAACGTGTGCATCCCGCATCTTACCTCGATACTTTCAAAACAACTTCTGATGCGGGAGGCGGAGAGTTGGGCCATCATGTCCCTTTTGCCGTTGGCGGATACGAAATTGCGACCAAATCCGCGGGATTGGCCGTGGCAGCAGTTGACGCGGTTGCGTCCGGCACGCTTGAGAACGCCTATGCGCTGAACCGTCCACCCGGTCATCATTGCGAAGCAGAAACGCCGATGGGGTTTTGTCTGCTGGCCAATATTGCAATCGCCATTGAAGCGGCCAAAGCCAAGGGGCTGGTGCAGCGTATCGCGGTTGTGGATTGGGATGTGCACCACGGCAACGGCACGGAATCGATTTTTTATGAACGTGACGATGTGCTGACAATTTCGCTGCATCAGGAAGGGAACTACCCGCTGACCACCGGCGCACTTGCTGATCGGGGCAAGGGGGCTGGCGAGGGCCATAACATTAACCTACCGATGTATGCGGGGTCCGGTCATACTGCTTATATGCATGCTTTGGAGCGCGTGGTGATTCCGGCGATCGAAGTGTTCAAACCGGATATGATCATTGTTGCCTGCGGATTTGATGCCGCCATCATTGACCCTCTTGCACGGATGCAAGCCTTGGCCGGAACCTTTGGCACCATGACGCAGAAGATCAAAGAAACCGCCGAGCGCCTGTGTGATGGGAAGCTCGTAATGGTCCATGAAGGCGGGTATTCGGAAGTCTATGTACCATTCTGCGGCCATGCGACAATCTCCGCGCTTGCGGGCAGCGACATTCACGCGCCTGACCCGTTGGCGGCGGATCTGACCTTCCGCCAACCGTCACCCGCCTTTGATGCCTTCCTGCGCCAGTCTATCGATGACATGGCGTCGAAACTGGACATATGACCGATGCCTGATCCAAACCCTGACGCCTTGCACTTTCTGCAAACGCGCCGCTCGCGTCCCGCCAAGACGCTGGGCTTGCCCGTCCCGACCCGCGATGCGCTGTTACCCCTGCTCACTGCTGCCGCGCGCACGCCGGATCACGGCAAACTGGAGCCATGGCGGTTTATCGTCATAGAACAGGGAGCCATGGCGCGGTTGGCCGATACTGCTGAACGCTGCGGTGTGGCGTTGGCACTGGACCCCGAACAAATATCCAAGGGGCGCAGCCAGTTTGATCAAGGCAACCTTGCCGTGGTTGTGGTGGAGGTTCAAAGACCGTCCCCTAAAATTCCTGCGTTGGAGCAAACCTACGCTGCCGGTGCCGTGTGCCTCGCCTTGTTGAACGCGGCTTTGGCTTCCGGCTGGGGTGCAAACTGGCTGAGTGGCTGGCCCTCGCATGATCGCGGATTTATGACGGAAGCCTTTGGGCTGGCAGAAAACGAACGCATCGCAGGCATCGTTCACATCGGCACCGAAACGACCGTGCCACCAGAACGCCCCCGTCCCAACATCGCAGAGATGACAACGTGGCACTCGGACTGATCTTTCGCTCTTTTACACTGGCGATTGGGCAATTGTCCGATCCCGGTTTCCGCCGCGTGTTTTTGATTGGCGTCGCGCTGGCGTTGGCGCTTCTGATCGGCTTTACGGCCGCTTTCACATGGTTTTTGGAATGGCTCACCCCTGAAGAGGTCTGGCTGCCTGTGTTGGGCGAAGTCCGCTGGCTTGATGATCTAGTATCCTGGGGTGCGGCGTTCTTGCTGCTGTTCCTGTCAATGTTCTTGATGATCCCTGTTGCCTCGGCCATCACTTCGATGTTTCTTGATGATGTTGCGGATGCCGTTGAGGCCAAGCACTACCCAAGCCTGCCGCGCACGCATGATGTCTCCTTTGGCGAAGCCTTGCGTGATACTGTCAATTTTTTGGGCGTGCTGATTGGCGCGAATATACTCGCCATCATCCTTTATGCACTGTTCGCGCCGCTCACCCCGTTCATATTCTGGGGCGTGAACGGTTTCCTGCTCGGTCGGGAGTATTTTACCATGGTCGCAATTCGCTGGGTCGGGCGCATCGAAGCTAAAAGGCTGCGACGCAGGTTCATCGGCACCATTTGGATCGCTGGCATTCTGATGGCGATGCCGCTCTCTATCCCGCTGTTAAACCTCATCATCCCGATCTTGGGGGCCGCGACCTTTACCCATCTATTTCACGGCCTGACCACGCGCCCGCCCGAAACAGACTCTCGACATCATCCACGCTGATCCATTCGGACACGATAATCGTTACGGTGATGGCCCAGATGACCAAGGCAATGACAGTCGTCCAGATCGCCTTGGTGCGCAGGTGATGGTGTTCGGGTGATCCCGCATGGGTGCCCGGTACAATGTCATTCAGATCGCCTTGGGTCTGCACACGAATAGGCAATGCAATCAGAAAAACCATGGACCATATGACGGCAAACAGAACCAGAGCAGAGGTAATACCCATAATCTACACCTGTTCCAGTTCGACCAAAGCGCCGTTGAAATCCTTGGGGTGCAAAAAGATAACAGGTTTACCATGTGCGCCGATCTTGGGTTCTCCATTACCCAAAACACGCGCACCTGTAGACTTTAGATGGTCTCGGGCTGCGATGATGTCATCCACTTCGTAACAAATGTGATGGATGCCACCTGACGGGTTCTTATCAAGGAACCCCTGAATCGGGCTGTCGTCGCCCAAAGGATAGAGCAATTCTATCTTGGTGTTGGGCAATTCGATGAATATGACAGTGACGCCATGATCAGGTTCATCTTGCGCCGGGCCGACATTTGCTCCCAGTGCATTGCGGTATTGATCCGCTGCCGCCTCAAGGTCAGGCACGGCAATGGCAACATGGTTCAAACGTCCGATCATTTTGGGCTTCCTTCAGGCTTTTGGCGTTGTGGCGATGGTTATGGCGGCAAGAAACACGAAGGGCAATGCGTCACGTTAACCCCCTGTTAGCCACCTCTGGGTAACGATGACCTTGAGAAACCTGGAGGCTATGATGGATACGACTGACCCTTTTGCGGCCAATATCCCGACCCCCACTGCCGCGCGCCCGCTTTTGGGGCTGACGGTGCTGGTGGTTGAGGACAGCCGCTTTGCTTGTGAAGCCCTGCGCTTGCTCTGTCTGCGTTCCGGTGCACGGATCAGACGGGCGGATTGCCTGCGATCTGCGCGTCGGCATTTCAGGGTCTATCGACCCTCCGCTGTGATCATTGATCTGGGACTGCCTGATGGTAATGGAACCGACCTGATCGAAGAGTTGAATTTGGCGCAACCACGTGTGGACGGTATCCTTGCAATATCCGGCAACCCCCATCTTGAGGAGGCTGCAATGGCGGCCGGTGCTGATGGATTTATGGAAAAACCGATATCTTCGCTGGGGGAATTTCAGGAAAAGGTGCTGTCCATCCTTCCCGCAGAACGCCAACCCAAAGGACCACGGCAGGTCGACAACACCGCAATCCTGCCAGACCGCCTCGCGTATCAGGACGACATGGCTCATATTGCTGACGTTCTGGACGAACAGGTGTCCGATCACACCCTAGACTATGTTGCGCAATTCCTGAGCGGGGTCGCACGCTCGGCAGATGATAAAATACTTGAAGATGCTGCCAACGCGCTGGCACGGCAACGCGCGCTTGGCAAAACTGCGGCTTCCGAGACGGCGCGCATTGCCGGCCTTATCCAGCATCGACTGGCCGAGAAGATCGCGATTTAGGCACGCATTGGCCCAGTGGCGTCGCGCCTAAAGTGTTGGATCGCTTGAGGCCCGCACGAGTCTTGTCAGATCACCAAGGCGTTCCAGTTGTTTGCCCTGACTGTCAAAGTTGCTTGGTGCCAGCCATGCTTCAAACGCTTCTTTCAACGCGGGCCATTCCGCATCAATGATAGCAAACCATGCCGTATCCCGATTGCGTCCCTTTACAACAGTTGCCTGCCGAAAGACACCCTCGTAGCTAAACCCCAGACGCTCCGCGGCGCGGCGCGAGGGGGCGTTCAATGCATGGCATTTCCACTCGTAACGACGATAGCCCGCTTCAAAGGCCCATTTCATCATAAGATACATCGCATCAGTTGCCGCGCGGGTTCGCTGCAAAGCGGGGCTATAGCTGATATACCCAACTTCAATCGAACCACTTTCCGGCTTGATCCGCAAAAAACTGGCCACGCCTTCCCATTGATCGGTCTCTTTGTTGCGGATGGCATAGAAAAACGGGTCGGTGCTATCTGCATGATCACGCACCCATCTGTGATACTGCGATGCAGAAGAAAAAGGCCCGTTTGGCATGTAATCCCAGACAGAATCATGCCCGTCAAAAGCCCGGAACAACAGCGCAGCATGGGCTTCCGCCGACAGCGGTGCCAGCTCCGCGTATTGACCGCTCAATACTTCCCCATCCGGAACAGGGGGAGGCGACCAGTTATGCAGCAAAGCGCCCAGAGGTCGGGGATCAGGAATATCTTTCGTCATAACAGGCACGTTAGGCGCAAGTGCTTCCCGCGCCAAGCCCCGAAAAAGCATTTGAGATCAGCAGAAATTGCCACAATTTCGACATGTTCATTCCTGAAACAAGCCGCAATTTTCAGCGATGGGTAAGGTTAACAAAAAGACACGACGATTTAGGAGAGCAGCATGATCAAGGCCCAGCTTCAAAAATTCTGGAACGACACTTCCGGTGCGACAACCGTCGAATGGGTCATCATGTGCGCAGCGGTTGCGGTCATCGGTGGCGCGATTGTTTCTCAAATGGGGGAAACCTCGGATGGTCTTGCTGAAGACACCAATGACTTCTTTGAGCGCGTAGACAACACCGGTTCTTGATTGCTATCGCAAAAGGTGCATTTCGCCGCCCATATCAAGTCCCGGAAAAACATCACGTTCCAGCGCGGATTCATCAATCCCGGTAAGACCGCGCATGATCCAGGCAACTGGCGCACGCACGTCTCCCGTCGGCATTAAATCACGTTCCTGATAAAGATCAGCGCTCCCGAGTCCCGGCCAGCGACCATAGACACGCCCCCCTCGAATCGCGCCACCCGCCATGACCATTAATCCTGCCGTACCGTGATCCGTTCCACCTGTCCCGTTTTCATAGGCTGTACGACCAAATTCAGTCAACGCTACAACTGCCGTTTTTCCCCAAACCTCCGCCCCCAGATCATTCTTCAGCGTCAGAATTGTATCGGCTAATCGGCCCAAGCTGCGCGGCAAAGAACGGCTTTGACGCAGGTGCGTGTCCCATCCTTGCACAGAAAACGCGGCGACCCGCGCATTTGCGCGCAATCGCGAAGCGGCAAACGACGCAATCTGGCGTTCTACATTTCCTTTGACCCGTTTGTTTACCGCGCCTTCCGACAGCATTTGCGCCTCTGCCAGAGCGGCATGCATTGCGGCATCATCTTCCATCACCATTTGCGCCAGCCGGAGCGCCTGCGGGCTGATCCGCAAGTTGGCATCCGGAGCCCAATTGGCCACCGGCGCGGCACCCTTCAACACATGAATGTCGTTTGTTCCAATAGCGTAGGCCGTATCCGCCTGAATTTCCGGCACCAGTTGCAGCATCCGGTTCAACCAGCCATCCCGTACCGCACCTGCAAACGTATCTGTACCCGCCTCCAGAATATCCTGCCCGTCAAAGTGGCTGCGTTTGTCGCGATAAGGTGTTGAAACAGCATGCACAAACCCAAGTTCCTCACGCTGCCACAGGGGCATTAACGGAACCAATGCCGGATGCAACGCAAAGAAACCGTCCAGATCAAGACCCGCGTCACCAGCATTCAAGGTTGGCCGCAAGGCCGCAAATGCAGGATCTCCAACCGGACGGACCACATCCAGCCCATCCATGCCACCGCGCAGGATGATCACAACCAGCCGCGTGTCCCACGGCGCACTTGCCAGCGTCACGGGTGTCAACAAGGGACTTGCCGCCAGAGAACACCCAATCGCGGTGGCCCGGCCAAGAAAATGTCTACGTGATAGCATATCGACCATTCCTCTAGCGCCGCTGAAAAGAAGGAGAGGACAAGATCAAACCGATTGCCACTGCCCGGTTTTCAGCCGCATTTGCGGCAAATTCAACCGCGTCAGGTACATTGTCCCCCAATGCGTTCTCCATAAATATGCGAGGGTCCGGCAAGGCCGAAACCAATCGCGACGGAGCGTTCATCGCCCATTCCATGCGTGCAGAAATCCCCTGTGGTGTCACCCAGGCGCTGTCCTCTTCTGCAAAACCATCCGGTCCGGCAGGCTGCAGCCAAGGCTGTCCCATCAAGGTCATCGGCCGGAAAAAAATCTTACGCATGGCTTTGGGCGTTAACCCTTGAAGCGTCGCAGCCGTAACGTCCAACGCCCGCAAGGTCGCGCTTACGAATTCATCAGGCGAACGCATGTTTGTCGCAGGGTGTGCCCAAGCGGCCGGGTGATCCAGCAACGCTGTATAACAGGCCTGCAAGTTGCCATCCGTTTCCAAGTATGCCGATTTGACTTGATCAACCAGATCAGCAGGAGGCGTGTCGGAGATAAAATGCACCGCCAGCTTGTGGGCAATATGGGCCGCTGTCGCGGGATGCACTGCCAGATCATTCAGAACGGCACGAATAGGAGCCATGCTTGCCTTGGCCGAATAGGTCTGGCCGAGAACTTCTTCACTGCCCGGCTCCGCCATCGTCGGGCGAAACTTGAACCCGTAATTGCGGGTAGCCGCCAGACCGGTAAGAAGTTTTGCCAGTTCGCGCACGTCGGTTTGGTGATAAGGGCCATCGACCCCTAACGTATGCAACTCAAGGACTTCGCGGGCAAGATTTTCATTGAGACCCAGACGCCCTTTTCGTCGTAGTGCTGCGCGACTGTTTGGTCCGGCCGAGGTGTTTTGATCCAGATAATGCAGCATGAGCGGATGCGTGACGCAAGACGTCAGAAGATCTGCAAATTTGCCGCTGATGTGGGGTCTAACGGCCTCGTCAATGTAGATCGGGGTCGCAAGGCGTAACAGGTTATTCTTGCCCAGCGCCGTAAAATGATCCCCCCAAAACGTGGCCAGCCGCTCGCGAAATCCGCTGTGTCCATTGATGCGGCGCAATTGTAATTGGGCAAACCACCTGTTTCGATCTTCGCGCAGACCGCGCAGGATATTGCGCGACTTTTCCAATGCCGCCCTGCCCTCTACGCTCTCGGGATTGTCGCGCGCAAAACTGGCAAACCGGCGGCGCAAGACAATGGCGTCCTGCAAGTAACGGAATGACGGAATAGGAAAGTCGGCTTGCGCCTTGTCCGTCTCTGAAAGCGATGCCAGCATCTTAGCCGCAGACGCAGGCGGAGAGACAGCGGTGCTATTTCCATAGCCGAACCTCTGCTCGGCCATATGTGGCGAAAAACTCATCGGGGAACGGGCCGTTGCGAGGACATTTTCATCCTCGCAACATAGCCATTAGCAGTCAGCTTTTCACCTGCAATCAATGATTGGGCAAAGACGCGCTGAGTTATTCCTGCGGGATGACGCGCAGGCCCAGTTCCATCAACTGATCCGAAGTCGGATCGCTGGGGGCGTTCATCATCAGGTCTTCGGCACGCTGGTTCATCGGGAACAGGATCACTTCGCGGATGTTGTTCTCGTTTGCCAGCAACATCACAATCCGGTCGATGCCAGCCGCACACCCACCGTGGGGCGGAGCGCCGTACTGAAACGCATTCACCATGCCACCAAAACGCTTTTCGACTTCTTCCTTGCCATAACCGGCGATTTCGAAAGCCTTGAACATGATCTCCGGTTTGTGGTTCCGGATCGCGCCGGACACCAGTTCGTACCCGTTACAAGCAAGGTCGTACTGATAGCCCAACACCTTGAGCGGATCACCTTCGAGCGCTTCCATCCCGCCTTGTGGCATGGAGAAAGGATTGTGTTCAAAGTCGATCTTGCCGGTCTCTTCGTCTTTTTCGTAGATCGGGAAATCTACGATCCACGCAAAAGCAAAGCGGTCCTGATCCGTCAGACCCAACTCGTCACCGATTACCGTACGCGCGCGTCCTGCAACAGGCTCAAACGCTTTGGGTTTACCACCAAGGAAGAAGGCCGCATCGCCAACGGTCAGTCCCAACTGCTGACGGATCGCTTCGGTGCGCTCTGGTCCAATGTTCTTGGCCAGCGGTCCAGCCGCTTCCATGCCACCCTCGACCTCGCCGGATTTCAGCTTGGCTTGTGCTTCTTTCACGGTGATACCAAGCTCTTGCGCAACGGCATCGGCCGTTTTCTCGCGCCAGAAAATGTACCCCATACCGGGCAGACCTTCTTTCTGGGCAAAGGCATTCATCCGGTCACAGAATTTACGGCTGCCACCCGTAGGTGCCGGAATGGCGCGGATTTCCGTGCCTTCCTGCTCCAACAACTTGGCAAAGATCGCAAAACCGGAGCCCGCAAAATGCTGTGATACAACCTGCATCTTGATCGGGTTGCGCAGGTCAGGCTTGTCAGAACCGTACCACAGAGCGGCGTCTTTGTAGGAAATCTGCTCCCATGTCTGATCCACCTTACGACCGCCGCCGAACTCTTCGAAGATACCGCCGATCACCGGCTGGATTGTGTCAAAGACATCCTGCTGGGTGACAAACGACATCTCGAGGTCAAGCTGGTAAAAGTCTGTTGGAGAGCGATCCGCGCGCGGATCTTCATCGCGGAAACACGGGGCAATCTGGAAATACTTGTCAAACCCCGAAACCATCAACAATTGCTTGAACTGCTGCGGTGCCTGCGGCAGCGCATAGAATTTGCCGGGGTGCTGGCGCGAAGGCACCAGAAAATCCCGCGCACCTTCGGGAGAGGACGCCGTGATGATCGGCGTCTGGAATTCCTTGAACTTCTGATCCCACATACGCTTGCGGATAGAAGCGACAACATCGGACCGCAGGATCATATTCGCCTGCATCTTTTCGCGACGCAGATCGAGGTAGCGATAGCGCAGACGCGTTTCTTCCGGATAATCCTGCTCCCCAAAGACCATCAGCGGCAATTCAGCGGCAGAGCCCAAAACTTCGAGGTCACGCACATATACTTCGATTTCACCGGTTGGAATCTTGGTGTTGATCAGGCTCTCGTCGCGTGCCTTCACTTCCCCATCAATACGGATACACCACTCTGAGCGCACCTTTTCCAGCTCTGAAAAAACGGGGCTGTCTGGATCGCACAACACTTGCGTCATGCCGTAATGATCCCGCAGGTCGATGAACAACACGCCACCATGGTCGCGCACACGATGCACCCAACCAGCAAGGCGCACGCTGTCCCCTTTGTTTGCGATGTTCAGGTCGGCGCAAGTATGGCTGCGGTAGGCATGCATAACGGTCCCTTTCGAGGGCTGGATTTGTTGGCGCAGATACACCTTTTGATGACGGAGAAGTCAAGGGCGAGGCAGGAAAACAAAGCTGTTTCGCGTCAATTGTGCAGGACCATACAAAGACCTGCACCAGCGGCGGGCAAAGTTGGTTTCACTTTACAAGGCAGACACCTTCACGTTGTCCACTTTATGCTCAATCGCATAAGGCCGGAACAAGCGAAATCGGAAACGCGTTTGATCATGCGCTTGAGTGGGCATTTTCATCAATTCAAACATTGGCTTTATATTGAGATGTGGCCGTGCCTTTTTCAATAAGGGGTATGCTCAATTCCACCGATGCTGACTCTACCATGTGATTTGTCCAGGGTCATCGAAGACCCATTTGCAGCAGGATAGCGCCAACCGGCGATCTTTGCCGGACAATGACTGATCCGGGAAAAATGCGTGCTCAAAAACAGGTTGAGCGAGAATTTACCCGCTCAGCCCTCCATTCGCTATGAAATCCGCCGGATCAGTGCGCTGTATCAAGCTGTTCCCGTCTCGCTGTTGTGGCGTCAGCCATCACAACTTCGGCCTCCAGATCCAGCACAACGCCGTAAACGTCATGTGCCTGTTCCATTGTGCAGAAACCATCAAGAACATCATCCAGCACTTTTTGTGGATCGCGCTCAAGCGGGCTTCCATAGCCACCACCGCAGGGACTGTAATAGGCCATGACATCGTCTTTCTTGACCTCCAGCCCGTGAAACTTGGAGTGCATTTCACGTGCAGGATCATTTGAGGCGACATTGTAAATCTCGCACTTGCCTACAGCCCCTTCCTTGCCACCAAAGATGCCCCACGGCACGTTCGAATGACGTTCGCTTTCGTGGGTAATGATGCCGTCCGTCAGGATGCGCTGGCTTTTGACCACACCGATCCCTCCGCGATGCTTGCCTGCGCCGGGCATCACGTCATCGCGCAACTCGTAGCGTTCGCAGATCATCGGGATGTGCATGGCAAGATCTTCAAGGGGGTTGTTGCGTGTGTTGGCCATCAGGTTGTCGATGCTGTCAGGTCCATCCGATTTCGGGCGGCCACCATAGGCACCTTCGTTCACTTCGAGGAACACCCAGTATTCGCCGCTTGGTCGCACACCGGCGTAAGACGCAAAAGAAATCGACGCGGAAGAGCCCGCGATAATCTCGTCCGGAAGGACCGGTGCCATCGCCTTCATGATCAGGTCGATCATCATGTTACACTGGGTAAATCGTGCCTCCGCAGAGGTCGGTGCTTCGGGGTTAAAGATCGACCCCTTTGGTGCAATTACGGAAATTGGCCGGAAAGAGCCTTGGTTGGAGGGAACCCGCGCATCACTGGTCGCCGTATCCAGCAGAAGTTTGCGGAAGGCTGCAAAAGCCGCCACTTTGGTCGACCCTTCGAACGGCACGTTGTAGGCGGTCGGCGTTTGTGGCGCTGAACCGGTCAGGTCCACTTCGATCCGGTCATGGATCACACGCACGCAGACATGTACCGGCAGGGTCTGGCCGCGATTGCGACCATCATCATCAAGCCACCCTTCGGCACGGTATTCACCGTCAGGAATGGCTTCGATCCGCTGGCGCAACATCTTTTCAGAGTAATCCATAAGCTGATTGCAGGCGTTGAACACCAGATCCTTGCCATAGCGGTCCAGTAATTCGATAAACCGTTTCACACCCAGTCGCGCTGATGCAATCTGCGCCTCGATGTCGTCAACCAGCTGGCGTGCCGCACGGGAGTTGTTATTGATGAAACTCCACATCGTGTCATTGCGCACACCCTTCCGATAAAGCTTGGTGCCTGCAAACAACATACCCTCGGCATAGACATCAGGCACGTCGATGATCAGGCCGGGTGTGGCCGCGCCAATATCAATATGGTGCGCGGTATTGCCTGAATAGCCGACCAGTTCGCCTTTGTAGAAAATCGGGATCACAATCGCCAAGTCGGGCGTGTGGGACGCACCGTGGTACGGGTGGTTGTGCACAACCACGTCGTCTTCATACCATTCGCCATCGTCGATCGTGTCCGCAATTCCTTGCAGATAGCCGGGGATGGAACCGATGTGCATCGGTGTCGATTCAGATTCGCAAAGCGTGTTGAACTCCGTGTCAAACAAGCCCGCGCCCAAATCTTCGGATTCTCGAATGATCGAGGAAAAAGACATGCGAAACAGCACATGCGCCATTTCCTCGGCAATGGTTTCGATAGAACCCCGGATCACCTGAAGCGTGATGGGATCAATTGTCTTGCTCTGTTTGGTCATCAATCTTTCCTCCTTCAGGACTTCGTCAAACGCATGCTACCGTATTCCAGAACCTCGGCTGTGTAGTCCGGCGGTAGCAGTATCGTGGAATTGTGCTGGATAATAATGGCAGGACCATCAACCGTGGTTCCCGCGCCCAGTTTGCCGCGATCAAGGCGCGGCGTTACATGTGTGCTGCCGTCATCAAACACGGTCTCGCGTTCGTACAAGAACGCGTTCTTCACGTCATCCGGTTTACCCTTGGCCAGTGGATCGAGTTCGTGATGACGCACCTTGGCCGTGGCAATCACACGCACAGTGTAAAGCTCCACCAGACTGTCATCAAAGGCATAGCCGTAATCTGCGGTGTGCTGCTTGTGGAAAGCCTCGATCACTTGCGCCTTGTTTTCCGGACTTAGGCCGCCGTCCGGCATCGGGATGCGCAGCTCGAACCCCTGCCCGTGGTAACGCACTTCGGCAATCACTTCGTAAGCTTGCTGGGCCGCCGGAATATCGTCACTTTCAAGCAGCTCCTTCCCCATTTCGCTGAGTTCTTTGGCAACTGCGTTTACTTTGTCGATGGCCGTCTGGTCAGCGGTAAAGAGATTGGTAATGACAGAACGCGTATGTTCATATTGCAGATCAGTGCCCAACAGGCCCATTGCCGCTGTGATGCCGGGGGCAAGCGGAACTAACACATCGCGGGCAGATACCAATTCGGCCAGCGCCGTTCCGTGGAACGGTCCGGCACCGCCAAATGGCATCAGGGAAAAGTCCCGTGGATCATATCCTCTGGCAACCGAGTTGGACCGGATCGTCAGGGACATGTTGTTGTTGACGATTTTGATGATCCCGAGTGCCGCATCTGTGACAGAAATGCCCAGTGGATCAGCAATCTTTTCCTTGATGGCCTTGTGGGACAGGTTCGGATCAAGTGGCAAGTCGCCGCCCAGAAACTTGTCCGCATCCATCCGGCCCAGAACAACTTGCGCGTCCGTTACCGTGGGTTCAGTCCCTCCACGATTATAACATGCCGGTCCCGGCTGTGATCCGGCAGAGCGTGGACCTACGTTGAAACCACCAGCAGCATCAAGGTAGGCGATGGAACCGCCCCCTGCCCCGATAGTTTCCAGATCAATCATCGGTGCCATAACAGCATGGCCTGAAACAATCGTATCGCGCGGGTTTTTGATACGGAACTGACCGTCCGCGATGGTCGAAATATCAGCAGAGGTGCCGCCAATATCCACGGTCAGGATATTGTTGGTTCCCGCCAAACGGGCTTCGGACAAAGCACCAATAACTCCGCCCGCCGGGCCAGACATCAAAATGCCGACCGGCTTCTTGGCACAGCCGTCGATAGTCGAAATACCGCCGTTGGACTGGATGACCCGCAGCTTGGCAGGAATGCCTGCATCTTTGACCTTGGATTCCAGATTGCGCAGGTAAAGAGAGGATTGAGGCCCGACAAAAGCGTTCATCGCAACGGTCGAAAACCGCTCGTATTCACGGATCACATTTGCAACTTCGGAAGACAACGACACATAGGCGTCAGGAATTTCTTCCAGCACGATATCACGCGCGCGCTTTTCATGACTGTCATTGAGGAAGGAAAACATGAAGCCAATCGCAATCGATTTGATCCCGCGTTTCTTGTAGATTTGGCAGGCGGCACGCACTTCGCCTTCATCCATCGGCACTTCGATCTCGCCGGTCGGCGGGCGAATACGCTCTGTCACCGCGATGCGGTTGCGGCGCTTGGACAAAGGGTGACTTTGCCACGGTACATCAAAGTGCAGAGAGAAATTGTGCGGGCGTTTGTGCCGCCCGATGTGCAAAATATCACGAAATCCCTTAGTCGTCAGGAAGCCTACCTCGGCACCGTTGTGTTCAATCGTGATATTGGTGGCGACAGTTGTGCCGTGGCTGATGACTTCGATCTCTTTCTTGTCGATCTGGGCAATGTCGCAAATCTGCTCGATCCCATCCACAACTGCGATGGATTGATCGTCTGTCGTACTGGGCACCTTATGAAAGAATGTTCCCTTTTCGCATTCCAGCACAAGGTCGGTATTCGTACCGCCTACATCTACGCCAATTCGAGCCATTTGAAGTCTCCCTGTTACATATTTTTTTTCAGTTTCAATTCATTGCTTCCGGCAACCACAGCGCAATCTGCGGAAAGCCGAGCATCAAGACGATCATCGCAATAAGTGCGATCAGGAAAGGAAGCGTGCCGATGATCACATCACTGATCGGCCCACGGTCGCGCACGCCCTGAATCACATATAGGTTGATCCCGATGGGCGGCGTGATCAGTGCCGTTTCCAACATCAGCATCATCAGGATGCCAAACCAGATCAGGTCAAACCCCATACCAGCAACGATGGGCGCAATCAGAGGCGTTGCGATAAGCAACAGCGAAAACGCCTCCATAAAGCAGCCAAGGATCATAAAGGCGATGACAATCACAACCATGGTTTGCATCGGGCCAAGCCCCAGACCGTTGATAAAGTCGCTCAACAAATCCGTCAGTCCGACCACGGCCAGCACGAAATTCAGGAAGACGGCCGCAAAGACGATCAGCATGACCATCGCAGTTGTGCGCATGGTACCCTCGACCGCCTGTTTCAGCATCTCGATGGAAACCTTGCCGTTCCATGCGGCCAGACCAAGGGAGGCAACCACGCCAAGCGAGGCCGCCTCGGTCGGTGTCGCCACGCCGGCATAGATTGAACCGACGACGATCATGAAAATGCCCAGTGGAGGCAACAAGTCGGGCAGCACCCTGAACCGTGTAGCCCAATCGCTGTGTTGGCGGCTTCCGCCCCAAGAAGGCTTGATGATACAGGCGATCAGAACCGTCAGCATGAACATTCCCGCCAGTATCGCACCGGGAACAAATCCCGCCAGATAGAGTTTCGGCACCGATGTGTCAGTCAAAAGCGCGTAGACAATCATGTTGATCGAAGGAGGGATCAGAATGCCTAGCGTTCCACCGGCTGCGAGTGTGCCCATAAAGAGGCGCGGGTTGTAGCCGTCCTTTTTGATTTGCGGCATCGCAACGGTGCCAACCGTGGCGGCTGTGGCAATCGAAGATCCGGAGGTGGCGGCAAACATGGTGCAGGCGGTGATGTTGGAATGCATCAATCCGCCGGGCAGCCATGACAGCCAATGGGAAAGGGCCGCATACATTTTCTTGGCTACATCCGCACGCAACAGGATTTCACCCATGAGAATGAACAACGGCACTGCCGTCAGGATAAAGTCGATGCTGTTGGTCCAGAAGATATCGCCAGCCGCAAGATAAAGCGGCATGGGTGAATAGATATAGGCAAGGATAAGCGCCAGTATCCCGATTACAGCCGCGATAGGCACGCTGAGGGCGATAAGGCCGAATAGAATTCCAGAGGCGGCACCCAGCATGATCAGTTCTCTTTTCGGTCAAAGTGTGTTGGATCAATCAGGCCACTGGTTTCTTCCTTGATCTCTTCTTCCATGGAAGTTGCGCCACCAAGAGCTTGTAGTTCGTCCAGCCTGCCGCGCAGGAAAGCGGAAACCATGCCAAACAGAACAAACAACAGCGTGAAGCAAAACAGGCACCACCCAAGCAGCCACAGGCCTTGCGGAATAATCAACGGGGTATGTAACGGCGTGATTGAGTGGGAGTTGTTCTCCCATGTGACGCTGACCATCAACAGAGCGCGCCATGTCACAACAACGGCGAAGATCGTGAGAAGCGTAATGCCCAGCAAATCAAGAAGCGCCCGCACCCTTTTGGGACACAACAGATAGGCGACATCAATACGCACGTTGGCTTTTTGCAATAGCGCAAAGGGAAAAGCGAATGCTGTCGAAATAGCAAAGAGATACCCGGAAATCTCATCAGAACCAGCCAGCGATATACCGAAGAGTTTTCGGCACAGGACATCTATTGTCACCATGAAGGCCGCAAAAAACATCATTGCGCCGCCAATCCAAACCGCAATGCGCGCTGTCGATTTCAATTTTTGCAAGGTCGCGTTGTACATGTTGAACCTGTTAAAAGCGCGGTGCGCATGATGGGTGCGCACCGCCAGGAAGAAGCGCGACCCAGGGGGACGCGCTTCCGGGGAGGTTCGCTTAGTTGAGGGGCGCGACCAGATTGGCCGCAACACCGGCGGTCTCGTTCCACTGCGTCGCGCAATCAGCGCCGCAGCGGTCAGACCAGCGTTTCAGAACAAAGTCGCTCAGGATGGCCTGACGTGCAGCCTCATCAGCCTCACTCGGTGTGTTGAGTGACGCAGAACCGGCTTCGCCCATGGTGCATTCCACTGTGCCGGTCAGACACCCAACACCCATAGCCTGTTCAGACTCTGCAATGGCCCAACCGGCATCTTCCATCTTGTCAAAGGCTACTTGCATCGCATTGCGGCTTTCTTCGTCCAGTCCGTCCCAAAGGTCAGCGTTTACAGCCGTGAATGTGATAGAATAACCGATAGGCAGCGTGAACACATGGTTGATCACTTCGTGCCACTTGGCCTTGAAGGCCGACACCGGGTCAGTCACCGCGCAATCAGCGACACCTTTCTCAAGCGCAGGCACAACTTCACCAAATGGAAGCGTGACAACAACGCCGCCTGCCCCTTCGACAAAATCACCCAACGTCGCAGAGTGTACGCGGACCTTGCGCCCTTGCAGCTCGTCAATGCTTGCGATTGGCTCCACGCAGTAGATCATCGACGCTGGCCATGGATGCAGTGACACAATCGTCGCGCCATACACATCGCGGAAAGTCTGATCCATAGTGGGTTCATAGGCCTGAGCGATCTTGCGCATCGTGGCAAAATCCGGCGCGATGCTTGACAGGTCTGTACCCTCGATCGCCGGATTTTCGGACGCGACATAGCTGCCAAGGCCGTGCGCAACTTCGAAAACACCCAACTTGAGCAGGCGCATGACTTCGGTGCCTTTCAGCCCCGCTTCGGTGATTGGAATGGCATTGCCAGTGATCCTGCCATCCGTTGCGGCAGGTAATTGTTCGCTCCAGAACGGGCTTTCCACGTTCTGCCATGATGACAGGTTGCCCCAAGTGCCAACAACCTTGAAATCACGTTGAATGGTTTCTGCAAAGCTGGCTGTAGTCGAAAGTGCCGCTGCAGCCGCGATTATTGCGATTTTTCCTGTAAGTGACATCGTCCCCTCCTGTTTTCCATTTGAAAACCGGAGCAACCCGCAAGCTGCTCCGGCCAGACCGATTAGAGTTTGTTGATGTACTCGACGCAGGTATCGACTGTTTCGACATCACCAAATTTGGCATCAATATCGAAGAGGTTCCATGCCACCGCACCGGGCACACGGTCACCAATTGCCTCTTTAACAGCGATTGTACGGAACCCGTCAGCAATGCCATCACAGATTGTCTGTCGCACACAGGCACAGGCCGTAACACCGGTAACCAAAATGGTGTCAACACCATTGGCGCGCAGAATGCCCGCAAGTTCGGTGCCGTGGAACGAGCTGGCACGCTTTTTCAACAATGTGTACTCGCCGTCGACCGGTGCGATACGGCTGTCGATGGCCCAGATGTCTTTGTCCTCAAGGTTCACCACATCGACAGGAATTTTATCGTGCCACAGCCCCATGTCCGTAAACGGCGCGTTGCGGTCAGTGATTTCATAGGCTGTGGTGACATGAACAACCGGCAGGTTCTTGGCACGGAACGCTTTCAACAGCTTCTGCATTCCCGGAATAATTTCGTTGTCCATCTTTTCCTGATCGCAGGTAAAAGGATTGCCGGGGCGGGTCCATGCATTTGCGAGGTCTACACTGACCAGCGCGGGCCGCTTGCCGAACCCCACACGCCGCGCAAAGCCACGCTCTTTGTAAAGGCGGGAAGCTTCATCAAACGCCTGCTGGAGCATGCGGTCCAGTTCTTTGACATCTACGTCGTCCATGTCTTGTCCTTTGTTTTGGCGGACCTCACCGGCCCAATCAATGTTGAATTCATGTGGGCGCTGGCCGCACCCTGCCCCAAGTCAACATTCATAAGGTGGTCAAAACAATTGTTGGGAATTCCAATATTATGGACTTTTTTACAATTATGGTTAAGCTCATGCAAAATATGAGAAAAAGAAGTGCTATAAGGGTAGGAAAATGGCTATACTGCCAAACTCTCGTGATATTGAGGCTTTCAATGTAGTGGCGGTGGAGCTCAGTTTCCGCCGTGCAGCCGAACGACTGGCAATTGATCAAAGCGCATTGAGTCGCCGGATAAGGCAGCTTGAAAATCTGATCGGGTATCAACTGGTTCGCAGAACAACCCGAGAGGTATCCCTAACCGCCGCAGGCGAGATTTTTCACGAACGCACAAGGCTGATGAGCAATCAAATTGCAACCGCTGTCCGGGCCGGAGAAATTGCAGCCGAAGGCAGAAGCGGCCTCCTCCGTGTGGGGTACATGTCGTTTGCCGCCATAGAAATCATGCCGCAAATTGTCCGGGAATTCACATTGCGGTATCCAGATATCGAACTCGAACTTCAATATATGCGCACGCAGGGTCAAAAAATTGAACTGTCACGCAATAATCTTGATGTCTGCTTCATGCTAGGTCCGTTTTCGCACCCGCAATACGAAACGCGGCTGCTGGTGTCGGAACCCCCTGCCGCCATTCTATCGGCGCAACATCGACTGGCTACACGTCCATCCCTGACTCTAGCAGAGATTGCCGCCTATCCTCTGGTGCTGGGCACAACGGCAGAATGGGATTCCTATCGGCTTTTTGTGAACGATATGTTTTCGCGGGAAGGGCTTGCAATCAAGATCAGCTATGAGGCGTCCAATGCCCTTGGCATTCTGGGACTTGTCTCAAGTGGTTTGGGTATCTCGATCTATTCCCAAGGGATCTCCAGATTCCAGCCCCGCACCATCATGACAAAGCCGATAAGCGATTGCCAAGACAGGATTTTCACACTTCTAGTCTGGAACCGCGCCTATAAAACACCTGCGCTGATGAATTTTGTTGAGGTTGCCGAGGAACTTTACCCCGGCATCACTTAACCGTTCAATACCGTTCAATCTCCGGAGGAATTGTTTTCACCCAGCAGGTGACAAACATCCTCGGCCAACCATTCAGATATCACGCTATCTCCGACATTAAGGGGGTTTTCGAAATATGCACGGTCATCCATGTAGATGATGAACTCGTCGTCTTGCCGGGTGTTCAATCCGACTTTTACAAAAGTCCCCTGATATTCGACATTCGCGACCTCGCCTTGCATTGCGTTGATGTCCTGCTCTGCGCGTGGAACGACGTGGATTTTGTCGCGGCGAACGGAAAATCGTATTGCTTCACCAACCGCGACCTCCCTTTTTGTCGCAAAATCGAACTTTGCCCCGTCTGCGGCTTCGGCAACGATGCGTTCACTGCCGGCCTTGATCACTGTCCCGGTCACTACATTCTGTCCGCCCATAAAACGCGCGATATAAGGGCTGTGGGGTTGATCATAAATCACACGCGGGTGCGCCGCTTGTTCGATGATCCCATGATCCATCACGATCACTTTGTCCGCCAAAGCGATCGCTTCTGGCTGCGTGTGGGTGACATGAATGAAGGTGATGCCAAGGTCATCCTGAAGGCGCTTTAGTTCTACCCGCATCTTGAGGCGCAGGAATTCATCAAGCGCCGAAAGAGGTTCGTCCAGAAGCAAGACTTGCGGATTCATGATGAGGGCACGGGCTAGGGCCACGCGTTGCCGTTGCCCGCCGGACAATTCGGATGGCATCCGATTAGCAAACTGCGCCAATTGCACCCGTTCAAGCATCTCCAGCGCGCGTTCTTGTCTTTCCGCTTTGCCGACACCGTGAATCTTTAGGCTGAACCCTACGTTGTTTGCCAGATTGAGATGCGGGAAAAGTGCGTAGTCCTGAAACATCAGTGCTGTACCGCGTTCACCTGTGCGCATAGTCGTGACGTCATTGCCACCGATCAGAATGCGACCCGAGGACAGCGTTTCATGTCCTGCGATCATCCGCAGCAGCGTCGACTTTCCGCATCCCGAAGGCCCGATCATACAACAATAGCTGCCACCCTCGATCACCTGATCAACTGAATCGACGGCCGTGATGGCCCCGAATTTCTTGGTAACCTTATCCAGCAGGATCTCGCCCGGTTTGCTCATGCTCTTAATTCCTTGTGTTAGATATCGGACGATTATTTCTTGTGCCGCCGTTGGGAGGCACCGATTGCGCCAAAGGCCAGCACGATCAAGCCAAGGCTGAGCGCGGTGGTCAGCGTTCCGATCGCATAAAGTGCCGGCGTGGTCACATTCGAGGTCAATGTTGCGATGTGAATCGGCAATGTGTTCTTGGTCCCAACCGCCAGCAGTGAACGTGGAAATTCGTCGTAGGACAGTGTCAGGCCGAATAGCGCCACGGCAATCAGACCCGGATATAGGATGGGCAGGGTCACATAACGCAAGACACCAATCGGACTTGCCCCCGCATCGCGCGCTGCCTCTTCCCAGGAACTATCGAAACGGTTGAGAACCGCGAACATGATCAACAAGCCAAAAGGTAACGTCCAGCTGAGGTGGGCACCAAGCCCTGACACCAACCAATGCGGTCGGATGCCCATGGTCTGAAACATCTGGCCGATACCAAGACTGACCAGAATCCCCGGCATCACAAGTGAAATGATGGCAAGGTAGAATACGGGGCCTGACCCGAAAAACCTGCGGCGAAAGGCCAGACCTGCAAAAAAGGACACCACCACTGTAATCAGCATCGCAATCGCGCCAAGCATGATCGAGCGTTTGAAAGATCCGGCCAGATCCCCGTAGCGGGTGGAGGCAAAGAGATCATTGAACCAATGCGTTGACACACCGCGCATAGGGAAAGTCATGCCACCGGTTTCACCCTGAAAAGAAAGAATGAAGATGGCGATCATTGGCCCGTACAGGAACAGAATGAAAAGGACGAAAAAGATCGTCAGCAGGTAGAACGTAAGCCCGCGGCCAGATTTTGAACCATGTGCCATGAAATCGCCCCCTATTTCGCCAGCTCGGCGCGCACGTCCACCACGCGCAGGATTGCCGAGACCATGAACACGACGACCGCGATCAACAGCACTGCCATCGCGGCAGCCTGTGGATAGAACAGCTGGTCAATGTTGTTTTTCATGGCGGATACGACTGACGTGCTTTGCCCGCCGCTCATCACCCGCACGATAAAGAAATCGCCCATAACCAGCGTCATCACAAAGATCGTACCAAGGGCGATACCCGTTCGGGTCAGCGGAATGATGACATTCCACAGGATTTGTATCTGGCTGGCACCGGCATCAAGTGCCGCTTCGATCACGTTCGGATTGATCTTCACCATCGCGTTGAAAATCGGCACAATCATGAACAGCGTGAAGAGGTTCACGTACGTCAGGATCACCGCAAAATCGGAAAACAGAAGGAATTCAAGCGGCTGGTCTACAAACCCTGCGGACATCAGAGCATTGTTGAAAAGCCCCTCGCGCCCTAGAAATGGGATCCACGAAATCATTCGGATTACTGTAGAGGTCCAGAACGGGATCGTACAAAGCAGGAACAGCGCAATCTGTATTTTCAGGTTTCTCACATGGAAAACAAGGTAGTAAGAAACCGTAAATCCAATCACCAGCGCAATTGCCCAAGTAATTACAGCGTAACGGATTGTGTTGAAAAAGATCTTCCACGTCACCCAGGATGAAAAAACCTTGGTGTAGTTCTCAAAGGTGAAATCGGGATAGTATTCCAGCCCGTCAAAAGTCCAGAAACTCAAAGATACAACCGTGGCAAGGGGAATACCGACAAAAGCAATCAGAATCGTCGCCATGGGCAGAACCTGAAGCCATGAAATTATCGTCTTGTTCATATGTGCCGCCACCCGGTTGTTCGTGATGCAAATGGGGCCATGCGCGGATTTATGCGCGCATGGCAGTTCAAGAGTTTGGCGGGGTTAGGACGCTACAAATTCGTTCCAGCGTTCAACCAGATACTGGCCTTCATCCATCAGCGTGTTCCAGGCGGTAATGTTGCCGACACGTTGCTGGAATGATCCACCATCGCGTACCCGGCCCGGTTGTTCCATCACACCGCCAAACGGATCCTTGATCTCGATCGCGGCTGGCTTGCCTTCATACCAGTAGTCCCATTCATCCGCGCTCAGCGCGGCTTTAGTGGTTTCGGGTACTGTTCCGTAATAGCCCTGACGGGCGACAAAGGCACCGTATTCACCCGACAACGTCCAGTTCAGGTACTCATAGGCTGCGTCCCTTTTGACGCCTTCCAGATGTCCCATCAGACCTAAACCGTTGCCCCAACCGCGATAGCCTTCCTTGAGGCCGCGATACTCGCAATCAATCCCGCGCGAGCGCACCGCAGTCACAGCGGGCGACCACATCGACTGGATCACAACCTCGCCTCCCGCCATAAAATTCACGGATTCATCAAACGAAGACCAGAACGCCCGGAAATGCCCGGCCTTTTTCAGATCGATCAGAATGGCAATGGTCTTGTCAATTTCTTCCGGAGTCATGTTCCCCTTGTCACCATAGGTCAGATCGCCGCGCGCTTCGATGGCCATGGCCGCATCCATGATGCCAATCTGAGGCACGTTGATCAGCGCGGTTTTCCCGGCAAATTCAGGATTCAGCAATTCGGCCCAACTGTTCAACTCCCGACCGATCAGATCAGGGCGAATGCCCAACGTATCCGCGTTGTAAATCGTTGGCACGATCGTTGCTTCACCTGTGGCCCCACTTGCAAAGCCGCCTTCACTATCAACGTACTGGACTTCGTAAGGCAGCGTGCCTTGGGTCGACATTTGTGATCCGTCGAAGTTCTTCCCGTCCCGAAACATGGGAACAATCTCTTCCCAATTGGAAATCCGGCTGATATCCAGATTCTGCAAGTTTCCACGACGCCAGACACGCTGCGTTGCCCAAAATTCGAGGTCCGCAATATCCAGCGTATCCGGTTGATTAACCACACGAGCCATGATGCCATCTGTCCAGGCATTTTGCACTTCAACTTTGAAACCAAGATCCTCCGATGCTTTTGCGGCCATGTCAGGAAAGGCAGAATAAGAAGGCCCGAGATGCAATAGCGTGACATCCTTTATGGTCTGCGCCCAGATCATGGGCGCACCGAGAACAGTGCTTGCTCCAGCCAAGCTTGCACTCGCTCCAATCTGTTTAAGGGCTGAACGGCGTGTCACTCCCAATGATTTTTTTGATTTTTGCATTTATCTCTCCACTGTTGTTCGCCACGGTCAAATTCGTAGCAAGTGAGCCTAGCAAGCCCTGCGAAAGGCTTTTTTATATAGCCAGCGCTTCATCGCCCGCGATTTCCAGCGCGACTCGAAGCATGCCCGGTCTGGTCAGATTGATGTTAATTCGACTCTTGAAGAGATATGCAGCGCAAGTTTTGCAAATATTAATGCTATTTTTGCAATAATCGCGAGATGGCATGGATATGCCTGCGGTTTGATTCCAGTTGGTTGGTGGTTTCGGAGGGCCTGCGGGTTGGCCTTAGCTAGGAGTTCAGATACGCCGTGGTTGTTTGTTAGTGTGGGATTGTTTTGGGGTTTTCTGGAAGTGTTGACGGCAAAAAACCTCCTGCGGGCAGGAGGTTGTGTGTTGTGTGTTGTGTGTTAAGTTGGTTGCGGGAGGGCGCAACCGCCGTTACCTACCGTTGCTACGGTGTATGATTTAATTTCTGCACATTTGGCGAATTCTGTTGAAAAACTCTTCCTTGATCGAATGCCCTTTCGCTGATTCAATTGCCTTATTGATTGGGGGATTTGGCGATGATGGGACCAAAGCAGGGAACGCAAGCGGCGCTATTTTACGAGTTCTCTTTAGAAGCGCATGTCCCCGAACATCACCTGTTGCGTTCGATTGACCGGTTTGTCGATCTGGATGACATCCGCCATTATCTAACAGACTTTTACAGCCATACTGGCCGTCCTTCGATTGATCCTGAACTTCTGATCCGAATGCGGCTTGTCGGCTATTGCTTTGGGATCAGATCTGAACGCCGCCTTTGTGAAGAAATGCATTTGAACCTGGCGTTTCGTTGGTTCTGTCGTCTCGACTTGTCTGATCCCGTGCCGAACCATTCGACATGATGTGATTGCGGCGGTCGCTCTCCGGTGGCGAACGAGGTCCGGTATGTTGGCCTTATGAACATAAGCCGTGAGGAGAACGACTATGAAGTATTTTGCAGGTTTGGATGTGTCTTTGAAAAAGATTTCCATGTGTGTTGTCGATGACTGTCCGTCGTCAGGGATTTTGGGACAGATGGCCGCGAGATCTAAGAGAGGGTCTGGCACATCTGTTTGGTTTGATTA
>CANMXJ010000014.1 GCA_947501805.1 uncultured Sulfitobacter sp.
GTTTCAGTCCCATAGTCAGTCTCCTTTGTTGCAGTAAATGCTATCAAAGGAGCGGCATCAAACCGCGACAGGTCCAGTCCGCATCTGCGCAGGCGATCCAGTTTGCACCCGATCTCAACCCGCGCTCGGTCCAGATCAAGGGCATATCCTCCCTGTGCAATACCGCTCCGTTTGCTTTTACACTCATTTAAAAAATTCTCCGCCTTAGCGCATTGCAAAACCAGTTCCCTGAGTTTCCCCAGTGATTGCTTCGCCGCCGTTTCATTTATGTTTCCTGTTCTTTGGGCTTCAACTGTCAGCCCCTCGATCTCTCGCCTAAGATCGATTATCGCACCGCGCAAAGTCTCGACTACTTCCTCACCGCGCGCGATGTCCTGTTCTTGGGTCGTCATTGTCATGCTGGCTCATACCTCTTGTACGGACCCCCGACCGAGCGAACATGAAAAAAGCGGCATTGGGGATATGTCCCAAAGCCGCTCGCCCACGTCGTCTAGCATGCCAGAACGTATACGTCAGACCGTGCGCAAAGTCAAGAAAAAGAGGGTTAATAGAACCCTGCAACACCGTGCGGTTACTGGCTAATTTCCAATGAATGACTGTCCCCGTGGGGACAGAACCTCATTGTTCAATGAAATCAGTTCCCGCCACCCGTAGAGGCATTTCCGGCCGCAGCGGCACCTTGCTCCGCCTCGATCTGACGCCAGCGCGCAACATTTTCATTATGCTCGGCCAAGGTCACGGCAAAAGCGTGTCCGCCAGTGCCATCCGCCACAAAGAAGATGTACTCGCTCTCGTCCGGCTGGGCCGCAGCCATGAGGCTGGCAAGACCGGGATTGGCGATTGGCGTCGGCGGCAATGCGGGAATGACATAGGTGTTCCACGGCGTCTCACGGCGCAACTCGGAGCGACGCAAACCACGACCCAGCACACCTTCGCCTTTGGTAATCCCGTAAATCACCGTCGGGTCGGTCTGCAATCTCATACCTTGATTCAGTCGGTTCACAAAGACACTTGCCACCTGCCGACGCTCTTCGGCAACGCCGGTTTCCTTCTCGACAATCGACGCCAGCGTCAGCAATTCTTCGGGGCTCTTGATCGGTAAGTCAGGATCACGCGCTTCCCACGCCTCGGCAAGCCGTGCGACCTGCGCCTCAGCCATGCGGGCCAAAACACTTGCGCGGTCATCCCCGGGCCGCACTTCGTAGCTATCCGGTGCCAGGGACCCTTCGGGCGGCACATCTCCGGCCGCCCCTTCAAGCACATCCATCGACTTCATCGCCTCGACAACCTGCCAGCTGGTTACACCTTCCGCCAATGCAACACGAAACCGCGTATCGGATTGCGCCTTCTTTTGCGCATAAATCTCGGGAACCTCGTCTGCACCGGGCGTAAATTCTGCCCGCTCCACAAAGCGGCTTGTCGCGGGGTCCAATTCACGGACTTGCACCGACACCCTGTTGACACCGATACGGTACACCACTTCGGTGCCGCATGTGCTTGCGCCGCCCTTGGTCACGGTTTCCACGATAGACGCCATCGACGCGCCGGGCTGCACCAGAAAGCTACCGGCTTTCAACTGTCCGGTTTTGTCCTCATAGTCAGCGCCCATCCGAAAAATCGCACCCGAACTCACGGCACCCTGTTCTGCCAGATCATTGGACACACGACGCATGGTCGATCCGGGTTTCACCTGCAAACAAATCGCCTGTTCCAGTGGACCTTCGGCCGTGTACTCTGATTGCCCCCAAAGGATAACGCCGCCCAAGAGGAAAAGCGCCACAACCAGAAAGGTCACCGCGTTCGAGGCAATATGGCGCCACATGTTCTAGACCTTTCCGAACAATACGCTGGCGTTTGTTCCACCAAAACCAAACGAGTTTGACAGCGCCACGTTGATCTCGCGGTTTACCGCTTTGTTTGGTGCCAAATCTATCTTGGTCTCGACGGCTGGATTATCCAGATTGATGGTCGGCGGTGCAATCTGGTCGCGGATCGCAAGGATCGAGAAGATCGCCTCGATCGCACCCGCAGCCCCCAACAAATGGCCCGTCGCGGATTTTGTCGAAGACATCGTCACTTTGGACGCGTGCTCCCCCATCATCCGCTCGACTGCACCCAACTCAATGGTATCGGCCATCGTCGACGTGCCATGCGCATTGATGTAATCAATGTCCTTGGGCTCTTTGCCCGCATGACCAAGCGCCGCACGCATAGACCGCTCTGCACCGTCACCATCCTCGGAGGGGGCCGTGATGTGGTACGCATCCCCCGAAAGACCATAGCCGATCACCTCGGCGTAAATCTTCGCTCCGCGCGCTTTTGCGTGCTCGTATTCTTCCAGAACAACAATCCCTGCACCCTCACCCATGACAAATCCGTCACGATCCTCATCATAAGGACGGCTGGCTTTCTTGGGGTCATCAGCACGTTTCGTGCTCAAGGCCTTGCACGCATTGAAACCCGCAATTCCGATTTCGCAAATTGCCGCCTCGGCACCCCCTGCGACCATGACGTCAGCGTCACCGTACTGGATCAGACGTGACGCATCGCCGATCGCATGCGCGCCCGTCGAACAGGCCGTCACAACAGAATGGTTCGGACCACGGAAGCCGTATTTGATCGACACCTGACCAGAGATCAGATTGATCAGCGCCCCCGGCACAAAGAACGGGCTCACACGCTTGGGGCCTTTTTCTTTCATCATAATGGCCGTGTTAGCGATCGAATTCAGACCACCAATACCCGAGCCGATCAAAACGCCCGTGCGCTCAAGGCTGGCGCGATCCTCCGGCATCCAGCCAGCATCTTCAACTGCCTGCTGCGCGGCGGCCAGACCAAACATGATGAACGTGTCCACCTTACGCTGATCCTTGGGGGCCATGTAGCTGTCGGCGTTGAACGTTCCGTCCGTTCCATCACCCAAAGGCACCTCACAGGCGTATTTCGTGATCACGTCAGAGGCATCAAACCCCGTGATCGGACCGGCTCCGGACTGCCCGTCCAGAATACGGCTCCAGCTTGCCTCAACGCCGTCGGCCAATGGTGTCACCAGCCCCAAACCTGTCACTACAACTCTGCGCATGGATGTTGTCCCCTTATCACTTTTATTCGCTATACCTTGGGGCGATGCAATTGTTCAAGCAGTCAGGTCGCGTCGCTCGCATCAAACAGGCGGCCCGTTTCGCACCATCAGTCGCACGATGTCACCTTCCAGTTCGGTCTGGCGCAACAAGGTATAGCCAAGGATCTTGGCGATCCTCAAAGAAGCTGTGTTGTGCGGCGCGACCATACAGACAGTCCGCCCCGCAATCACCCGGTCAAACCAGTCATGTGCAGCCTGCACCGCATCAAGGCCCAATCCCTGCCCCTGTGCCTCCGGTGCCATAACCCAGCCTGCTTCGGGATAAGGATCGAAATCTTCCCCCAAGCCGCGCGAGCCAAAGAAAAAGCCGACCTGACCCGCCATCTGGCTGCACCCGCGCGGTTGAACCGCCCATTGGCCAAAGCCGCTGATCTGCCAATGGCCCGCATTGCGCAGGAAGGCATCCCATGATTGCGGTTTGGAACGCGGCTTGCCGGTAATATGGCTCACCACTTCCGGTGTTGCCCAAATTTCGGCAAAGCGGCCAAAATCCTCCGAGCGCATGGCACGCAGAGTCAATCGGGATGTGTTGATGGTGGGGATCGTACGGGACATGGACTAACTGCTTTCACGCTCTTGGCGGCGTTGTCCCATTTTGCGAAGACCACGGGCCACACGCAACCCCTGATGATCACAGCAGATTCAGAAACGGCGTCATTCCGCTTGGAACAACGCCGTCTCAGGAATTTTATTGCTTACGGGCGCCAGCCCGACAGGCTTAGGAGGCTTCGGAGATGAACTTTACCGCATCGCCAAACGTCTGGATGTTCTCAGCCGCGTCATCAGGGATTTCGATGCCGAACTCTTCTTCAAACGCCATTACCAGCTCAACTGTATCAAGGCTGTCAGCGCCCAGATCGTCGATGAACGACGCATTTTCGACTACTTTGTCCTCTTCAACACCAAGGTGTTCCACAACGATCTTTTTTACGCGGTCTGCGACGTCGCTCATAGTAAAGTCCTCATTCTTCAGGCCAACCGGCCCCTTTTTCTATCCGCATACCCGTTTTGGGCAATTGGAGTTTGCCCCAACGTGGAGCGGCTCTTTTCCCTAATCGCACAGGGAGAGGGGTGTAATCAACCTCCCCCCGAATTCGATTCTGCGCCCCCTTTAGCACAAGACTTGTATTGCGCAAACGGGTTAGCAATCTGCACTACAACATGGCCATGCCGCCATTCACATGCAAGGTTGTGCCGGTCAGATACGCCGCCTCGTTGCTGGCAAGGTATACCACGGCACTCGCTATCTCGGCAGGCTCGCCCATCCGTCCGGCAGGAATTTGCCCCATGATTCCAGACTTTTGCTCATCCGTCAGCTTATCCGTCATTGCCGTGGCTATGAAACCCGGTGCCACCGCGTTAACCGTGATCCCGCGGCTTGCAACCTCATAGGCCAGCGATTTCGACATCCCGATCATACCCGCCTTGGACGCCGCATAATTTGCCTGTCCGGGATTTCCCGTGGCCCCGACAACGCTGGAAATATTCACGATCCGGCCCCAACGCGCCTTCATCATGCCCCGCATGACGCCTTTACACAGCTTGAACGTCGCCGTCAGGTTCACATCCAGCACGGACTGCCACTCCTCGTCAGACATCCGCATAAACAGATTGTCGCGGGTGATTCCGGCGTTATTGACCAGAATATCAACCGATCCCATCGCCTCTATCGCCTGTTTGGGCAATTGGGTAACCGCGTCCATATCATTGAGGTTACAGGGCAGCACATGGGCGCGTTCACCCAACTCCGCTTTAAGCGCCTCAAGCGGTTCCGTGCGTGTGCCAGACAGCCCCACACTTGCCCCTTGGGCGTACAAATGGCGCGCAATATCCGCGCCGATACCACCGGAGGCTCCGGTGACCAGCGCATTTTTCCCTGTCAGATCAAACATGTATTCTTCCTTGTTCTTGAATTCTTATTCACGCGCCTTTTGCCGCGATCACGTCATCGGGCGTCCCAACAGCCCGGCAGGTTGTCTCTTTTGCAATCCGGCGGATCATTCCCGACAGTGCCTTGCCCGCCCCAATTTCCCAGAACTCCGTGACGCCCTGCGCCGCCATCCATTCCACAGACGAACGCCAGCGCACGCGGCCTGTGACCTGCTCCACTAGCAACGCTTTGATGCGTGTGGCATCCGAAACGCTTTCGGCCAGAACATTGGCCACCAGAGGCACCGATGGATCGTCAAACTGCACATCCTCCAACGCGCGGGCCATTTCATCCGCCGCAGATTGCATCAAGGCACAATGGAACGGCGCAGACACCGGCAATGGCAAGGCACGTTTGGCTCCTGCTTCTTTCGCCAGAACAATCGCGCGTTCAATCGCGGCCTTGCTGCCGGAAATCACGTTTTGCGTCGGGTCATTTTCATTTGCCAACTGGCACACATCGCCCTGCGCTGCCGCTTCGGCTACTTTTTCGACGGCTGCGGCCTCCAGCCCCAGCACCGCTGCCATCGCGCCCTGTCCCACTGGCACGGCCGCCTGCATGGCACGGCCACGGATGCGCAAAAGACGCGCCGTATCCGCCAGGGACACCGCCCCCGCCGCACACAGCGCCGAATATTCGCCAAGGGAATGGCCTGCCACAAACGCAGCGCGCTCAAGCTCGATGCCCTCGGCCTGCAACGCCGCCATGGCCGCTATCGACGTGGCCATCAGCGCAGGTTGCGCGTTTTGCGTCAGGGTCAAATCCTCTATCTCACCTGACCAGATCAAATCAGACAGTTTTTCGCCCAAGGCGTCGTCAACTTCTTCAAATACCGCCCGCGCTGCTGGATAGGCATCAGCAAGCGCTTGCCCCATACCAATAGTTTGCGCGCCCTGTCCGGGAAAAACGAATGCAATGCTCATGATAGCCCCTTAACTTTGCTCGCAAAAAGCCTAGCCCGCGGCGCGGGGCTGAACAAGGGCGCACGCAGACTGTGCAGGATCAGAGATTGCCGCGGCCGTCTCAGACGTTATCTTGAGAACAGATCAACACAGGAGCCGACATTGGCATTTTCCAACACGACGACCCGCTATGGCGGCGTCACCAAATCCTTTCACTGGCTGACCGCGCTGCTGATCCTGACACTGATCCCGCTTGGCTGGTGGGCACACCAACTGCCTTACGAAACAGACGCGGAACTGGCGCATAAGGCGTGGATGTTTTCTCTTCACAAGACGCTTGGGGTGACTGCGTTCTTTGTTGCGGTGCTGCGAATCCTCTGGGCGATCAGCCAACCCAAGCCGGGGCTGTTGAATGCCGACAAAAAGGCCGAAAGCTTTGCCGCCGAACTTGTGCATTGGCTGCTGTACGGCTCGCTTGTCATCGTACCACTCTCGGGATGGATATCACATGCCGCTGCCGAAGGTTTCGCGCCGATCTGGTGGCCGCTGGGACAGGGGCTTCCCTTGGTTGCCAAATCAACCGGCGTGGAGCACTTCTTTTCAGCCTTGCACTGGGTATCAGGACGCGTCCTGATCGTTTCGCTGCTTTTGCATGTGGCGGGTGCCTTAAAACACCATGTTATAGACCGCGATGCCACGTTGCGGCGCATGTTACCGGGCGAAGCCCTTGTCGGCCCCCTGCCCCCGCAAGAGCACCGTAAAACACCAGCCATCACGGCAGCCGTTATCTGGGTGCTGGCCATCCTCATGGGTGGCGTGCTTGCCAACAACAAACAAAGCGACGTGGCCGAAGTTGCACTGGAACAGGTTGCATCAGACTGGGTTGTGCAAAACGGTGACATTACGATCACCGTCCAGCAATTTGGCAGTGAAGTAACTGGCAGTTTTGCCGACTGGACGTCCGCAATCCGTTTTGATGAAACGATTCCCGGCGGCGACGTTGGCAGCGTCACGACAACTATCGCGATTCCGTCGCTCACGCTGGGCTCTGTCACCGATCAGGCTATGGGCGCGGATTTCTTTGATGCCGCGAATTTCGCCACTGCTGTCTTTGAAGCCCAAATCCGCCATGCGGTTGACGGCTACGAGGCGGCGGGTACCCTCCGGATCAAGGACAACGAATTGCCGCTGATTATGCCGTTCAACCTCGGCATTGAGGGCGACACAGCATCCATGCGGGCGGATATCACACTGGACCGACGCGATTTTGGCATTGGCGCAAATGTCGGGGATGAAACCAGCCTTGCCTTTGCGGTCAAAGTGACAATCCAGCTCACAGCGACCCGGGCGACAGCAGAGACAGAATAACAAAAGCCCGCCAATTAAGTTGGCGGGCCTTCATCACTTCACAACAAGAAATGTAGTTTATTCAGCTTTCATCGCCTCAAGCGAAATCTTCACCTCGACCTCATCGCTGATCGCAGGTGCAAATTTGCCAAGACCAAAGTCGGAGCGCATCAGCGTGGTTGTCGCGTCAAATCCCATCCAAGGCTTGCCAGCCATCGGATGATCGCCAACCTTGTTCAACTTCGCATCAAGCACAACAGACTTGGTCACATCATTCATCGACAGATCACCTGTGATTTTAGCGGTATCCTCGCCCGTCACTTCGATTGCTGTCGAAGTGAACGTTACCATGTCCCCTTCGGCCGCGCCAAAGAAATCGTCGGACATAAAGTGACCGCTGCGCTTTTCCCAACCCGTGAACATCGACATGACCGGCATGCTCACACTCACAGAAGAACTGGCAGGTGC
Organism: uncultured Sulfitobacter sp.; assembly: GCA_947501805.1. Classification (GTDB taxonomy): domain Bacteria; phylum Pseudomonadota; class Alphaproteobacteria; order Rhodobacterales; family Rhodobacteraceae; genus Sulfitobacter. The sequence continues at coordinate 7,790 of CANMXJ010000014.1, forward strand.
ATCGGCGTCAAACATGATCTCGCCCTCAAAACCAGAGAACATGCCGTAGGTTGTGGAAAAGCCGAGGTGATCATAGCTGAACAGCACCTGACTGTGGCTGGCGTCCAGCACATATTTGTCAGCGGCAAAAGCACCGGTGGCACCAAGGGTCAGAGCAGCAGCAAGCATAATGGATTTCATCGAATGGTCTCTCCTGTGTTGGATCATTATTGAAACACCATGTGAGCGAACACGTCTTATTTGCAACCCGACAGGTCTGAACACCACATGCGCATTTGCGAACATCCGCTCAAAACAACTGAAAAAGATGCACTGAACGGGTCAGAGCGCCTTTGAAAACACCGAAATGTGATGGACTGTCAGATTGGGTCAGGCCAGTTTGCCCACATCGCGCAGACCGGCAATCAGGCTGGAGAAAGCCGTGCGGTCACTCAGGTTCGCTTCGGCGAGAAACGCGCCGCTTGCATCCCAAAGACGCACAGTGCTGCCTTTGTATTCCGCTTTTGCGAGATCGGCGAAGGCACAGTTCTGCAATATTTCAGCTGCTGTACCGCGCTGTCGGCGCACAAGGCGCACTTCACGACGGATGGTGTCGATTTCCACTTCGGGTGCCCGAGGTTTCGCGCTGGCGCTGACCAGACCCAGACCCGCAATCACTGCTGTGATAGAGAGGATCAGTTTGAACAACATGACGTCGCTTTCCCAGGATGCGCCCGGGGCAAGCCAAAGGCCAATCGCAGCGATTGTCAGCGACACACCAAACAGACGTTGTGTGCCCCGGATGATCATGCGGCCACCATCAACCACGCCAACCGGCTCAACCGCCAGTGCTTTTACGTCTACGAATCCAGCTGTTGCAGTCATTTTCTTTATCCCTCGGTCATCGTGTTTTTGTTGGTCTGTGTTTTTATTTGTTAACCAACTATTGATCCTCAAAAGCGACCAAAACGGGGCAGACCTTGGGCGCGGGTCGGACCATGTCAGGGCTTTACCGTGCCCATATGAATTGTGGAGGCAGTCGCATTCGCGCCACCACTCTGGCGGCAAACGAAGGAACTGGCCAAAGCGGCCGTTCACACGGATCGCGGGCAATGGTCCGGTTGGTGTCCGCCTTGACGATCCTCGGCAACGGGGCGAAGGTCTGACTGCCATGACAATTGTTCTAAAAGGCCTTCGCACTCAAGAATCGCAATTGTCGGATCCAAAGCGTTTCAATTTCAGGAGAACACATGATGCGTACCCCAATTCTGGCGCTTGCGATGGTTGTCGGCGCAGGCGCAGCTGCCGCAGAGGTCACTCTGTCTATCGCTTTGGGGATTGCACCCGCGGACAGCATCGGTTCAGAATTCTACGTTTGTGACGACGGAGACCAATTTGCCGTGCGATATGTTAACTCGGGCGCAAACGTGCTTGCGATTGTTCCGGTCGATGGCGAGACCCGAATTTTTGTAAACGTTGTTTCGGCGTCAGGCGCAAAATACGTTTCCGGCTCGCACGTGTGGTGGACAAAGGGCGATACAGCGATTCTGGAAAACGAGATGGACGCAGGAAGCACGCAGAACTGCCAGTCTCAAGAAGCCCCGCTACCGGATTAACTAAGGGGCGATGCGCACTCTTTCCAAACGTCGGGCCGCGCGGCTCGATGCGGATCACGCGGAACCTTGTCTATCAGACTGCCGTTGACCTACGACGATCTTTAACCCTGTCCAGATAAAGATAATCTCGCCCTTTGAGCTGGTCCCGTCCCTGCCCAAAGTTGAGCGCATTGATACACGACGCAACTTCCTGACAACCCTCAGACAGTCTTGCGCTCAACACCAAAGACGAACCACGCTCCAAGGACCTCAATCCCCGGCGCCCCTTGGGCCGGAAAATCACACTTTACTTCTCCGGCGCGCACAGCCCTTGCCCTGCGCGTCATACCGTGTATATGAGCCATTCCTTTGCAAAGTAATGAACCGCGCAGTCTCTCGTGGTGGGGCCGCAAAGGAAAACGCCCTGCCTATGAAATGCGCCTTGATATAAATGGAGATACCATGCCGTTATATGAGCATGTTATGATTGCGCGTCAGGATCTGTCCAACACGCAAGCCGAAGGCCTTATCGAACATTTTGGCACCGTCCTCGCCGACAATGGCGGCAAGCTCGTGGATAGCGAGTATTGGGGCATCAAAACGATGGCTTACAAAATCAATAAGAACCGCAAGGGCCACTATGCCTTCCTGCGCTCTGATGCACCGGCCACAGCCGTGCAGGAGATGGAACGCCTGATGCGCCTGCACGACGATGTGATGCGCGTTCTGACCATCAAGATGGACGAGCACAAAGAGCTGCCTTCCGTTCAGATGCAAAAGCGTGACGAGCGCCCAGAGCGCCGTGAGCGTCGCTGATTTTAGCTTGAGAGAAAGGACCTAAACCATGGCCGCAAAACCATTTTTCCGCCGTCGCAAAGTCTGCCCCTTCTCGGGCGACAACGCACCTGCGATTGACTACAAAGACACACGTTTGCTGCAGCGCTACATCTCAGAGCGTGGCAAAATCGTACCTTCCCGTATCACAGCCGTATCGGCGAAAAAGCAGCGTGAACTGGCCCGTGCCATCAAACGCGCACGCTTCCTCGCCCTGCTGCCCTACGCCGTTAAGTAAGGAGAAAAGCACATGCATGTAATCCTTCTGGAACGCGTCGCGAAACTTGGCCAAATGGGCGAAGTTGTTGACGTAAAGCCCGGCTATGCGCGCAACTATCTGTTGCCACAAGGCAAGGCACTCTCCGCCTCAAAGGCCAACGTCGCTGCATTCGAGGGCCGCAAAGCCCAGCTTGAAGCGCAGAACCTCGAGACCAAGGCCGAAGCCGAGAAGATGGCTGATACCCTGAACGGTCAGCAGTTCATCGTGATTCGCTCTGCGTCTGACGCGGGCGCGCTTTATGGGTCTGTTTCCACCCGCGATGCGGCTGATGCTGCAACCGAGGCTGGCTTCACCGTTGATCGCAAGCAGGTCGTTCTGGCCGCACCGATCAAGGAGCTGGGCCTGCACGACGTCACCGTCGTTCTGCACCCGGAAGTCGAAGCGACAATCCAGCTGAACGTCGCACGTTCCGTTGAAGAATCCGAGCTTCAGGCGTCCGGCAAGTCGATTCAGGAGTTGGCTGCGGAAGAAGAAGCCGCAGCAGACTTCGAGATTGCCGAGTTATTCGACGATATCGGCGCTGCCGCGTCTGACGACGACGATCTGGCTGAGGCCGTAGAAGACGTGATCGCAGATGATGAGGAAGAGACAGCCGCCAACTAAGCTGTTCTCCTCTTTCGAAATTGTTAAAGCGCCGCATTATCCATGCGGCGCTTTTTCTTTTGAGGGAAAAACCGTCAATCGTTCTTTTTTCTCAGCGGTCGCCAACCCGGACAGTCATACACCGCCATTTGATGTGCGCCATCGCGGTCTTTCAAGCGATTCAACTGCAGGATGGTAGCGCAAATACCCTTACTAGCGTATATTTGCATGGCTGGAGGCTTACCAAATTTTCCTTAAGTCAACGACCAGTTTACAGGTTTTTTTGAGAAGGGGGATTTCGTGATGGTTAGTAATCTTAAAGAGTTAGTCGCTTCGGGAATTTTGGCGCTCTGTCTAACGGCACCCGTAAGTGCCGCCACAGTTACATACAACAATTCGGAAACCTCTCCGAATATGCAGCTCGAGATTGACGACTCCGCATCGGGCAGTTTCCGATTCAGCCTGTCTACGCTCGTTGGCACTGCAGATTTTTTGGGCCTCGGATTTAACTTTGCCGGGTCGTCCATTACGCAAAGCGATATCACCCTAGTGAGCGCGACTCGAGCCGATAACTCTGCTATTTCCCCCACTCTCGCGTTGTTTGGAAATAATACCGGCAGTCAAAGCTCGTGCGGTGGCGGATGCAATTTCAACGGATCTGGCAGCGCGTCGTTGTTTGACTACATTATTCGTATTGGTGACAATGGCGGTAATGCCAATAATTTCGTAAAGACGGTTGTATTCGATATTGCGGCAGCAGGATCGCTCGCGATGAACCCGTTTTCGCAATTTGCAGTGCGTGCTCAGTCAACATCTAATCAATCTGGCAGCATTAAGACGGATCTATCAACTCCAGTTTCGCCGATCCCGCTACCCGCTGGTCTTCCGTTGTTACTGGCTGGGGTATGTGCAATTGGCATTCTACGCCGCCGAAAATCCTGTTCGTGACACAAAATATCTCGTTGATCTGAACTAGAGCGCCCATGTGGCGCTCTTTTCTTGGTTCTGTTTATTATTGAACTTCTTTAGCCGCACTCGCAGCAACACGTGCCAAGACCTGGAAAAGCCATTCGTTCGTTGATAAGCGCACAGACCTTAGCACTCCGCAAAGTACTCTCACAGAAGCTACATATCCCAAGTTTAACAAACGCTTCTCGCCGACGTCTGAACCTTGAGAATATCTGGTCCACAACTCACTTCTTAGGCTCTTTACCATCCCGTGCGGCTTTTTCGTCTTTGCTTAGGACGTTGTTCCACTGATTGTTGCTCAACCCCAACTCCGGCTTCATCGGTTTGGTTTTGCCTTTGCTGACTTTGCCCCCTTTGTTCAGGAACTCCTGAATAAGCGCATCATCGGTGGTTTCTTTTTTCACTTGTTTCATAAGATCAACCTACCTTCATAAACGGAGCTGTACAACAACATCACCAACGCGCGAAACCATGCCATACGCGAAAGCCTGCCGTTCCGCCGCTCTCCCCTTGTTGCGGCAACGTTAACGGATTTAATGGCTCTCGGAAACAACATCCGGACCGGATTCATGCGCACAAGACCATACGGTTATCTTCTTATCATCACTGCACTATGTCTTGCAGCCTGTTCCAGCAGCCCACCAAGGCCATCGGTTGCACCCACCATACCACTTCACGCCAATGAAACGCCTGAATTGCGGTCCAAGATCAACCGATGGGCTGACCATTACGATCTGCCGCGCACACTCGTTCACCGTTTGGCAATCCGCGAAAGCACCCACAACCCCAAAGCCCGCAATGGCCCCTACTACGGCCTTCTGCAAATCCTGCCTGCAACAGCCCGAACCATGGGGTTCAAAGGGAACCCGGCGGACTTACTGGATGCGGACACAAACTTGAAATATGCGCTGAAATATCTGCGCGGTGCATGGCTGCTGTCGGATGGGGATCATGCCACTGCCATTAAATGGTACGCGCGCGGCTATTACTACGAAGCAAAACGACGTGGCATGCTGGTTGAGACAGGTCTGCGCGACGGTTAAGGGTTAACGAAAAAGGCCCCGCAAGATCAGCGGGGCCTTCAATTTGTGCAAAGTTCGATGATTTACTCAGCGTCTTCCAGTGCTTCAACAGCTTTCTGAAGATCTTCTTTTGAGACTTCTTTCTCACTCACTTTCGCGCCTTCGGCGATGTGATCGATCACTTTGTCTTCAAACAAAGGCGCGCGCAACTGCTGCTGCATCTGCTGGTTTTGCTGAACGAACTCAAAGAACTGGCGCTCCTGACCCGGGTACTGACGTGCCTGGTTCATGATCGCCTGGGTCATCTCTGCGTCTGTCACCTCAACTTCAGCCTTCTGACCGATCTCAGCCAACAGCAGGCCCAAACGTACGCGGCGTGTCGCCAGTTTAGTGTGCTCTTCTGTGGTCTCGATCTCGGGGTGATCGTGGCCCTCAACTTCGGGGTTGTCTTCGTGCCACAGCTGGTGCGCGATCTGGCCCGCTTCCGCTTCGAGCAAGGACGGTGGCAAATCGAAATCAACCATTTTGTCCAACTCGTCCAGCAAGCCACGCTTCATAACAGCGCGGGATGCGCCCATATATTCGGCTTCCAGACGCTCTGCAATCTGGGTTTTCAATCCCGCAAGGTCTTCGGCACCGAACTTGGTTGCCAGCTCGTCGTTGATCTCGGCTGCAACAGGCTCTTTCACGTCTTTGATTGTGCAATCAAAAGTCGCTTCCTTGCCTGCCAGATGCTCTGCCTGATACTCTTCAGGGAACGTCACGGTAACAGCTTTTTCGTCGCCCGCTTTTACGCCAACCAGCTGCTCTTCAAAACCGAGAATGAAATTGCCGGAGCCAAGGACCAATGGGAAATCTTCGGCAGATCCACCTTCAAAAGCTTCGCCGTCCACTTTGCCGACAAAGTCCATGACAACCTGATCGCCGTCTTTCGCCTTGGAGCCCTTCTTGCGGGCTTTGAAGTCCTGCGCGGTTTCGGCCAAGTTCGCCAGTGCTTCTTCAATCGCCGCATCGTCGGCTTTGACCACCAGCTTTTCCAGCTTGATCTTGGACATGTCCAGTTCAGGGATTTCCGGCAGCGCTTCGTAGGTCATCGCGACCTCGACGTCATCGCCTTCTTTCCAGTCTTCGTTGGTCATTTTGACTTCGGGCTGCATCGCCGGGCGATCGCCGGATTTTTCAAAGTGCTCCGCCATGGCACCATCGATGCTTTCCTGCATCGCTTCGCCCATGACCCGCTGGCCAAACTGTTTTTTCAGCAGCGCCATAGGCACCTTGCCTTTGCGAAAGCCCTTCATTTCAACTTCTGGCTGCGCCTCGGTCAGCTTTTCATTGACCTTCACCTCCAATTCAGCCGCCGTTACGGTGATATTGTAGCCGCGTTTCAGACCTTCGTTCAGCGTCTCATTGACCTGCATGTTTGCTCCATAAGAATAAGCCACGCGGGCCTCCGCGCGGGGGAAAATTTGCATCCTTCTATGTGGCTGGGTGCGAAGGTGCAAGAGGGGTTTACGCAGGCTGAATACACCTGTCGCTGCTTGCGGGGGGCAAGCCGGAAATCAGTTTGCGGACGGACTACATGCCCAGGGCTTCCTTGTACATTTCCAGCACTGCTTCTTCTTCGGCAATGTCGTCCTTGTCACGCTTGCGCAGCGCAATCACCTTGCGCAGCACCTTGGTGTCATAGCCGCGCGCCTTGGCTTCGGCCATCACCTCTTTTTGCTGCTCTGCGAGGTCTTTCTTTTCGGCATCCAGACGCTCGACCCGCTCGACAAAAGCGCGCAATTCATTTGCGGTGACGCGATAGGTGGCATCGCCCACGGTGTCGACAACTTCGGGATTCGTGGCTTGATCGCTCATCTGACAGGTCCTGCTATTAGAAGTGATTTGGAGTTTCGAACCTGACTACCCGTGCAGCCGCGCCCCTGCAAGGTACCCTTGCCCATTGTTGTGATTTGGGCTAGCTGCGCGGCCTATGGAAAACGAAACATCATCTGCACTCGAGATCGTCATCTGGTCCGGCGCGGCCGTGTCCTTGTTGGGATTGGCCGGTTTGATCTGGTGCATCCTGCGCGTCAGCAAAGCCAAACGGGCCGGGCTTGAAGATGAGGAGATGCGTAAAGTGCTGCAATCTGCCCTGCCCCTCAATCTTGGCGCGTTGTTTCTTTCTGCTATCGGCCTGATGATGGTCATTGTTGGCATTATTCTCAGCTGAAAATGCCGCTGCCACGTGTTTGTCCTGACTGAACACTAGAACATGCGGTCTGGTCGCGCTCATGCCCCTAGACAGGCAATAGGTGCTTGGATACATCTGCGGCATGGATATTCGTCAAATCACACCCCGCTTTTTCGTCAGCCCGCAAATTGATCCCGAGGACATGGCCGAGCTGAGTGCCGCAGGTATTACCCGCATTCTATGCAACCGCCCGGACAGCGAAGTGCCGCCCAGCCATAGTGCGGCGGCCATTCGTGCCGCGGCCGAGGCGGCGGGCCTTAAGTTTGGCGCAAAGCCGCTGACCCATCAAACCATGGTACCCGAGGTGATTGCAGAGAACAGTGCACTGGGTCCGGATTCCGGTGATATTGTGCTGGCGTATTGCGCGTCCGGCACCCGCTCGACAATTGCCTGGGCTCTGGGACAGGCTGGCAAAATGGATCCCAACGAGATCATCGAGGCGGCGCGCGCGGCCGGCTATGATATCAGCAACATGCGTGATGTGTTGGCAAAACCCTTTACCTGAATATGTCAGCCGACGTTTAGTGCCGGCAGCATCAACCCCTCGTCGAATTCCGGCAAGTCGGACATGTCCGGCAGTTCCGGGAGTTCGACAACCGGATCGCGATCCGGGTTCATTGAGGCATCGGGCTGCTGCAGCTTTGCTTCGAACCCGTGTACCTCGGGTTGACGTGCAGGGGCTGCTTGCGGTTTGGAAATATCCGGCAGGTCCAAACTTTCGCGGTCTTCGCCTCTTCGGCGAAGTGGCAACGCCGCTGACACCCTGTCCACTTGCACTGCCCGAACACCATCAAGTTGTCCGAGGATTCCGCGCCCGATGGGGGCTCCGGTCAGTGTTTGTATCCGTACCTGATCAAAACTGGCGTTGCCCAACTCCAGAGTGCTGCCAACCTCAAGTTCACTCAGGCTGCGCAGCGTCATCTTGCGTTGCGTCAAAGCAATGCGCAGGTCAGCGTGCAAGTTCAACACTGTCTCTGACAAATCGGGCTTGCAATGCGACGGCGGTGTGCCGTCTTCCGGCGCATCCTGCCCGGTTTCCAAACCATCACCGTCGTCGGGTTGTTCCACAGCGGGCATGCATAGCGTCATCTGTCCCTGGCGCACACCGCCCGCGATATCCAGACTAAGGTGGATCAATTCATAGTGCTCCGCCTCAAGTGCCATGCACAGCAGACGCAAGTTCTCCACCCAGGCCCCAAAGGCAAAGCCGGTAATCAGCTGTCGCTCTTTCGGATCTTCGGGCACCGGTGCCGCACGCTCCAGCAGCGCATTGACAAAAGGGGCGGAAATCGCTGCATCCGTCTGTGTCATGTCGCGCGCCGACATGTCCGGTTGTGGCAGCACTTTGCCCATGGTCTGTTGCTGGATCAGCGCGCCCACCAAGGAAGCATCAAGCACCACAGCCGCGCGTGTACGCATTGGCCCGTCCAGCAGCATAAGCAAGCCGGAGGCGGCAAGATGGTCCGCCAGTTTTTCACCTGCACAGGTTTCCGACCGCACACCGATAACAGCCATCGACATTTCGAACATATCATCAGCCACTTTTGCAAGTGTGAGGCGCAGCGCCTTGGCCAGAGACATTGCACGCGCCTGATGCGTTGCGCGGCCCGCCTGCACCTTACGGTGGAGCGGCGAACCTTCGGTGGCTGACCCTTCTGGCGCTGCCATGTGCTACATCGTTCCTATCGTTGCCTGCCGCGTGCGCGGTATCAGGGAAAGACATAGCCCAGAAAGTGTTACCAGAGGATTTAGATAGGCTTCATGTGGACACCAGATTTCCCCCGGTTTCCCCGACCACGGCCAATGCATCTGATGGCAGGAAAACACGGAATGCAGCACCGTCGTGGCCAGCAAGATAACTGATGCGCCCACCCAGACGGGTCATAATTTCATGACAAATCGCCAGACCGAGACCTGCACCGTCGCCCTGTGCACCCGGTGCGCGATAAAATTTCTCGAAGATAACAACCTGCTCGTCACGGCTTAACCCCTCCCCATTGTCGATAAAATCAATTGCCAGGCCACCTTCGACAAGGTGCGTTGTGATCCTGAGCGCGGGGTGTTCAGACAAACAGTATTTCTGCGCATTTCGCACCAAGTTGATAAAGACCTGAACCAGACGATCCAAATCCGTATTCAGCGTGACGGGAGGATCGCTCGACATGATTTCGACGCTCAATTGACCGTCAGACCCTGCCAGCGCCGTGGTCACAGCGCGTTCCAACACCTCCTGCAGGGGGTTTTGCGCAAGATGCAGCGAAACTTGTCCGTTTTCCAGCACCGCAAGGTCCAGTAAATCATCCAGCAATCGCGTCAGCCGGATCGTCTCGGAGTGGATGATAGAGGCGTAGCGGGTCTTGTCTTCGGGTGACAAACTTCCTGCATCGCGCAAAATCTCCGAAAATGAGCGGATTGACGTCATCGGCGTGCGCAATTCGTGGCTAATCTGGCTCAGGAAGGCATCCTTTTGCAGAGATAATTGGGTTAATTTCTCATTTGCTGTACGCAGTTGGCCCGCAGTTTCAGAAAGCTGCTGTGATTTCTGCTCAAGCTGACTGGAATATTCCAGCATTTGCGCTGATTCATCAGCGACCGCCAACAGATCCTGAACAGAGACTGATGTACCGCCCACAATCTGGGACACCATCGCATGCGCGGTTGCCGCCCCCACCGCCGCCGCCAACTCGCGCTCAAGCGCCTGAATGAAATCCGGTGTCGGTTCGGGCAAGTGCCCCTCCAACCCTTGCCGCCGTGCTTCGCCTGCAAAAAACATCTGGGCATCTGCGGCACCCAATATGCGTTGGGTCATAATCATCAGATCTTCACTACCGGCGACAGAGGCGTTCCAGACCCGGCTGGTCCCGGAATGATCCAGCACATTGACAAATTGTGCCCCCTGAAGGCGTTCGATCGGTTCCGGAAACGTGAAAATCGACACCAGTGTAAAAGCCAGCAGGTTAAGCGACAGGCTCCAGAACACCGCATGTACGGTTGGATCAATACCCTCAATGCCAAACATCGCCTGCGGGCGCAGCCACGCCAGCCCCATCAGCCCCTTGTCAAAGGTGTCCTTGGACAAGACAGCATCTACGCCAAAGCTGGGCAACAACATCGTGAACATCCACAGCGCAAAGCCGATCGCAAGTCCGCAAAGCGCACCGTTGCGCGTGGCACCGCGCCAGAACAAGCCGCCCAACATTGCTGGCAAGAACTGGGCAACACCGCCGAAACTGATGGTGCCGATAGCGGCCAGCGCTCCGCTGCCGCCGGAAGCACGATAATACAGAAAACCAAGCGCAATGATGAACAGAACCGACATGCGGCGCGCAAGGATTACAACATGACGCACATCCCCCGATTGCGTCGCCCCTTTGGGCTGTGCAGCCAGCCATATCGGCATGACGATGTGATTGCTAACCATGGTACTGAGCGCCAGTGTCGCGACAATCACCATTGACGTCGCCGAAGAAAAACCGCCAAGAAAAGACAGCATCGCCAAACCGTTCTGGTTCTGGCTCAGCGGCAGAGACAGGACAAACAGGTCCGGGTTTGACCCTGCCGGCAACAAATCAAGGCCAACAACGGCAATCGGCACCACAAACAGGCTCATCAACATCAGGTAGGTCGGAAAAGCCCACGAGGCGATTTGCAAATAGCGCTCGTCATCGTTTTCGACCACCATTACCTGAAACATGCGTGGCAAACAGAGAAATGCCGCTGCAGAGAGAACAGTGAGAGTAGCCCAACGGCTGCCTTGCACCTCCCACGCCCCAATCTTGGACGCGTCGATACGGGCAAAAGTTTCCGCCACTCCCCCCGCAAGCCCCCAAACCACAAATATTCCAACTGCCATCAGCGCGACCAGTTTGACGACCGCCTCAACTGCAACCGCAATGACAATGCCGTGGTGGCGTTCGTTGACGTTCAGGTTCCGGGTGCCGAAAAGCAGTGTAAAAAGGGCCAGACCGGTGGCCACCCAGAACGCAGCCTGCGTGGCACTGAAGGCAGCGCCGGTATCGTCCGGCCCCATGGTTTCGGGCGTTGCAAAGATCGAAAGCGACAGCACAACCGACTGTAATTGAAGTGCAATATAAGGCGTCACGCCGATAACGGCCATCAGTGTCACAATGATCGCAAGCATGTTCGACTTGCCGTAACGCGAGGATATGAGATCGGCAATGGAGGTCACGCGCTGGCTGCGGCCAATACTGACCAAACGGCGCAGGATCCACCACCAGCCGATCATAACAAGCGACGGTCCAAGATAGATGGTCAAGTATTCAAGACCGGAGCGCGCCGCGTAACCAACCGCACCGTAAAACGTCCATGCCGTGCAATAGATCGACAGCGACAACGTATAGACCAGAGGAGAGCGTAGAATGGCGGCACCGCGTCCCTGCACCGCTGCCCGTTCTGCCAAAAATGCGATGCCAAACAGAAAGACAACGTAAGTCAGACAGACGAACAAAAGCTGGTTGAGGCCCACCATTAGTCTGGGTCGCCCTGCTTGGGAGCCACTTTATCCCCGACGTTTATCCGTGTTCTGCGCCACAACAACCAACACAGGGTTATCAGCAGAATCCAGATGCCGAAAATATACTTCAACGCTGTGCTCATCGCGATTGCGCCTGTTGGTGTTGTCTCTGGTAGCGGCCAGACCAACGGCACCATCCACAATACCAGCCCCAAAAAGGGCAACAGACGAATGGCATCCATCAACCGGCGCATCCGGTAGGATCGGCGTTCAAGAAAGACCGGGCCGTCAGGCATGGTAAGGGGACCTTTCGTCAGCTGGTCAGATCGCGCACCGCGTCCAGCATTTCGGCATTTGAAAACGGCTTGGTCATAAAGCGGCTCACGCCCGCACGTTCGGCCATTTCGCGATCCCGCGCCTGACCGCGCGCAGTCAGCATCAGGATCGGCAAATCCGCCAGATCGGGATCGGCCCGCAAATCGCTCAGGATTTCAAAGCCGCTGCGCCCCGGCAACATCACATCCAACATCACAAGGTCGGGCGCGGCATTGCGGATCACCTCAACAGCATTTGTCCCGTTGGCAAGCATTTCCACCCGCCAGCCCTCATTGGACAGCAGAAACCGGATCGCCTCGGCGATGTTCACTTCGTCTTCCACCAGCACGACATGTTTCCCCATGCTCGGCCGTCCTCCCCCTAATATGATGTGTGGAGCGGTCTTGCGCGCGCTCTCTCCACATCGCTGCAAAGGATGCACGTTAACGAGGGGGCTGTCAAAAGGTCATCTACAAGGCGCGCATCGCCCTCAAACCCCAACAGCAAGCACAGACGGCTCGCGCCGTGCCCGACAGGTATCATGCGAACAGATCCGACAGGTCGATCCGACCGGGGCACCCTGCCCTGTGCCCGCTTGAGCAGGCAGCAACAACATCACAGCCTGCATCAAAGGGGGCGCATTATACTCGGGGGTCAGGATATTCTCGCTTGTCGCAAAACAATCAAAGGGTGAGTCCGCGCGTCCCAACTGGTTTACCCGCTCGCTGATCACCACCCCCGGTTGGCCAAGGGCCGCAAACAGCGGCCAAAGTGGGCAACATGCACTGTGCCGTGGCACGGTGAACCCTTCGATGGATTTTCGGAAAATCACGGTGCCGGAGCGATCACAGACGACCAGGCCCGCGCCCAGTTCGGGCAATGCCGCCAAGCGGCGCAACAAAGAAGGCATGGCACAATGCAGGACGCGCGATAACGCAAGGGGGTCCGTGCCAACCTCTGCCATTGCGGTGCGCAGATCAGAGAGTTTCAGCAGGCCCGCATCCTCGACCACCTGACGCAAGACCCCTGCCGCACTGTATTTCGCGGCTTGCGACTTCAACTCGGGGGCCGAGTTAACCATGCTGTCAATCAGGCCCGGGTCCGGCAGGCCCTTTTCAAGCTGCGCAAAGCTGAAATCATGTGCGGACAGGAAATACTCCACCTCTTCTTGCGGCGAACTCGCGGCGTCAGTCGGATCCGCGCCCGTATCCAGATAGGCGACAATCGCTTCCGCGCTGTCCGATAGACGTCGGCTGTCCTCGTTGATGTTGGCATGGAAACGGTCGCGCCATTCGGGCTGCAGTGACTTGGTTTCTGCAAGAATGGCCGCTGTTGAGCGGATTGCGGCAGCCGTTGTCAGCAGTTCATGCAAGGACGCGGCAAGATGCGGGTCATGCGCCAGACGTTCGCTTAATGCCTCAACCGTTTGCTGGAGTGCCGCAACCCGTTTGCGGGTGTTGGCCAGTACATCAGCCCAGCCTGGAAAACGCCCCGCAAATTCATCGGCGCGCGCGGCCTCTTCGGCGCTCAACCCTGCTTCATCCGCCGCGTCGCGCAACGTCGCGATCAACGCTGCCTCTGCCCCTTCTGTAAGCGCCTGCGGCTCAACCCCGAGCGCGGCAGCAAGGTTTAACAGCAGCTTACCGCCGATTCTGCGCTTGTTGTGTTCGATCAGGTTCAGATAGCTGGCGGATATCCCGACCTCTTGTGCCAGAACTGCCTGCTTCAGCCCGCCCATGATCCGGCGCTCGCGTATCCGGCTGCCAGTCAATGCCTCACGCACCATGATCTATGCCCCTACAATATTCCATTAATTCAACGCGTTTCTGCGTTGCAACATCATTTTCTTTACAAATCGCGAAAACGACTGCGAATATATTTACAGGATAAGTGTGTTTATCAAGGGGCTTATTGATGGAATTTCGCTTTCCAGTTGATACTGCATTTGCACATCTGTGCCGCACTGCCGGGGAGGAATCGGCAGGCGTTTTTACAATCCGGGAGGAATTCATGTCATTTTCGAACCCCACACGTCGTGGTCTGATCAAAACGGGTGCCATCGCAAGCGCCAGCATTGCACTGCCTACTTATTTGCGCGCGGACGGACACACCGGCTTTACCAACGCACCACAGGGCGACACCGTAACACTTGGTTTCAACGTACCACAGTCCGGCCCCTATGCGGACGAGGGCGCGGACGAGCTGCGCGCATTCGAATTGGCTGTCGAGCACCTGAACGGTGAAGGCGACGGTGGCATGATGCAGACTTTCAGCTCAAAGGCGCTGGATGGTACAGGCATCCTAGGCAAGAAAGTCCAGTTCGTCACAGGCGACACGCAGACAAAATCAGACGCCGCACGCGCATCCGCCAAGTCGATGATCGAAAAAGACGGTGCCGTGATGATCTCCGGTGGATCGTCCTCCGGTGTGGCTGTTGCTGTTCAGGCGCTGTGTCAGGAAGCGGGCATTATCTTTATGGCCGGTCTGACACACTCCAACGATACAACGGGTAAAGACAAACGCGCCAACGGCTTCCGCCACTTCTTTAACTCGTATATGTCCGGTGCGGCGCTTGCGCCGATCCTTGCCAACGAATACGGCGCGGATCGCAAGGCCTATCACCTGACGGCGGATTATAACTGGGGCTACACCACGGAGGAAGCTGTGCGCTCCTCCACCGAGGCCCTCGGTTGGGAAACTGTGAACGCGGTCAAGACACCGCTGACAGCGACAGACTTCTCTGCCTATATCGCCCCTGTTATCCAGTCCGGTGCAGACGTACTGGTGCTGAACCACTACGGCGGCAACATGGTCAACTCTTTGACAAACGCGGTTCAGTTCGGCCTGCGTGGCCAGACGGTCAACGGCAAGAAGTTCGAGATCGTTGTGCCCCTCTACTCCGAGCTGATGGCGCGCGGTGCTGGTGCCAACATCAAGGGCATCATCGGGTCGCAGAACTGGGACTGGTCGCTTGAGGACAAACTGGGCGCACGTTACACAGGCACAAACGCCTTTGTTCAGTCCTTTGGCACCAAGTACGGCTTCCCACCGTCACAGGCGGCGCACACATGCTACGTTCAGACATTGTTGTACGCAGACGCGGTCACGCGCGCAGGTTCCTTCAACCCGTGTGCGGTTGTTGAAGCGCTTGCAGGTTTCGAGTTTGACGGTCTGGGCAACGGCCCGACGTTGTACCGTGCCGACGATCACCAGTGCTTCAAGGACGTGCTGGTTGTGAAGGGTAAAGAGAACCCGGAGAACCAGTACGATCTGGTTGAAATCGTGGAAGTAACCCCTGCCGAGCAGGTCACTTACGCCCCCGATCACCCGCAGTTCTCGGGCGGTTCTTTGGGCACCTGTAACCCCGGCGCGTAACACTGCTCCTGCAGCACTAAATCACTATCAGGGCGAGGATTTCTTCGCCCTGACCCACGCCCTGACCGGGCGACAGCCCTTGGAGGTGGGACACCATGGACGCAATTCTTCTGCAAATTCTTAACGGCCTGGACAAAGGCTCCGCCTATGCGCTGATCGCATTGGGGCTGACGCTGATTTTCGGCACACTCGGTGTGGTGAACTTTGCCCACGGCGCTTTGTTTATGATCGGTGCATTCTGTGCAGTGACCTTTAGCAAGATGCTGTCGTTCAGCCATATCGTCGTTGACGAGACCAAGAAAGATTTTCTGGGCAATCCGCTGAAGGTGGAAGTGCCCTACATCCACGACCTCTTCGGAGTGACAACAGGTGACGCGATCATCGACTGGGCAGTCCCGCTGTCAATCCTGTTCACGATTCCCGTTATGATCGGCATCGGCTTCATTATGGAACGTGGCCTGATCAAACATTTCTACCACCGCCCGCATGCCGACCAGATCCTCGTGACCTTCGGTTTGGCGATCGTGTTGCAAGAAGTGATCAAATATTTCTACGGCGCAAACCCGATCCCGACACCAGCACCCGCAGCTTTTGCAGGATCATTCGACTTCGGGGCGATGCTGGGGTTTGAAGCCAATAACATCATCTATCCCTACTGGCGTCTGGTCTACTTTGCCTTTGCGGCGGTGATCATTGGCGCGGTGTTTGCCTTCCTGCAATTCACCACCTTCGGCATGGTTGTGCGTGCCGGTATGGCCGACCGCGAAACCGTGGGCCTCTTGGGCATCGACATCGACAAGCGTTTTACCATCATGTTCGGCATTGCGGCGGCTGTCGCGGGATTGGCAGGTGTGATGTATGCGCCGATCAACTCGCCCAACTACCATATGGGTATGGATTTTCTGGTACTCAGCTTTGTTGTGGTGGTTGTCGGCGGCATGGGCTCCCTGCCCGGTGCGGTGCTGGCGGGCTTCCTGCTCGGTATCCTTGAAAGCTTCGCCTCGATGGCGGTGGTGCTGGAATTCATTCCGGGCATCAACCAGATCATCATCTATCTCGTAGCGATCATCATTCTATTGACCCGACCACGCGGCCTGATGGGGCGCAAAGGCGTGATGGAGGATTAAGACTATGTTTGGACTTAACAAAAAAGACGGTGGTCTGCTGCTTATCGTCGCCTTTCTGGCTCTTGCAGCGCCTTTCATCCTGAACCCCTTCCCTGAAGGATCAGCAATGGCGCAGTTCAACGCGGGCTATCCCGATTTGATGCAACGTCTGGTGATCTTTGGCATCTTTGCCATCGGGTTCAACATTCTGTTTGGTCTCACAGGCTATCTCAGCTTTGGTCACGCCGCGTTTCTGGGCGTCGGATCATATGCCGCGATCTGGATGATGAAATTGCTGACGATGAATGTTATCCCGGCAATAGTTGTCTCGATCGCGATTGCAGGATTGTTCTCGCTTCTGGTGGGCTGGATCAGTTTGCGCCGTTCCGGTATCTATTTCTCGATCCTGACACTGGCCTTTGCGCAGATGTCTTATGCGCTGGCCTATTCGGTGCTGACACCAATCACCGGTGGCGAGACAGGCTTGCAGCCAAAGTACAACGATCCGCGCATTCTGGACGCCGCTCTTGAGCCTGGTCAGTCGCCACGCGCAAACCTTTTTGGTCTGGATATGAAAGCCAGTTCCGAACTGGAGATTGGCAACTGGATTTTCACCTTCAACACGGGCTACTACATCGCCGCTATTGTGATGCTGTTGTCTTTCTATCTGTCGATCCGCATCTTCCGCTCTCCGTTTGGTATGATGCTGCGCGCGGTGAAATCCAACCAGCAACGGATGAACTACACGGGCCTCAACACACGCCCCTACACGCTTGCCGCTTTTGTGATCTCTGGCATGTATGCTGGTCTGGCGGGTGGTTTGCTGGTGGCGATGGACACACAGGTCGGCGCGGAGCGTATGTTCTGGACTGCATCCGGCGAAGTTGTGCTGATGACCATTCTTGGCGGTGCAGGCACGTTGATTGGTCCGGTGCTGGGTGCCGGTTTCATCAAATACATGGAAAACATCGTCTCCAAGATCAACAAATCGGTTCTTGAGCAGTGGTTCGCCTTCATGCCTGATGGCATCGAAGACATCATGATCACGCTGATTTACCCCTTTGTGGGCAAGGGCTGGCATCTGACGCTGGGCTTACTGTTCATGCTGGTTGTGATCTTCCTGCCCGGTGGTCTGGTTGAGGGTGGCCAGCGTATTGGCAAGGCCTTCAGTCGCAAGAAGGCTTCGGATGACACAACCGACGCCACCAAAACCCCCGCAGAATAAGGAAAGACACTATGGCTATTCTTGAAATCAAAGATGTGGGTAAACGGTTTGGTGGCCTTCAGGCACTGGGAAACGTGAACCTCAATGTCGAAGAAAACACCGTCCACGCGATCATCGGCCCAAATGGTGCGGGCAAGTCCACGCTGCTTAATTGTCTGGTGGGCAAGCTGATCCCGGATACGGGGTCGGTGATGT
This sequence comes from uncultured Sulfitobacter sp., assembly GCA_947501805.1. Classification (GTDB taxonomy): domain Bacteria; phylum Pseudomonadota; class Alphaproteobacteria; order Rhodobacterales; family Rhodobacteraceae; genus Sulfitobacter. Next base: position 25,977 of record CANMXJ010000014.1, read on the forward strand.
TTGACGGGCAATCCGTGTTGGGGCGCAAACCTTTCGAGATCAACCAGATGGGCATTTCGCGGGTCTTCCAGACGCCCGAAATCTTTGGCGATCTGACGGTCATGGAAAACATGTTGATCCCCTGCTTTGCCAAACGGGACGGTGCATTCCGGATGCACGCCATCGAAAGCATTGCCGATGAAAAAGACATTGTTGGCAAAGCCGAAAAGATGCTGGAGGACATGAACCTGATCGACAAACGCACGATGCAGTCCTCCTCCATGTCGCGTGGTGACAAACGCCGCCTCGAGATTGCGATGTGTCTGGCCCAAGACCCACGTCTGTTGCTGTTGGATGAGCCAACGGCGGGCATGGCAAGGGCCGATACGAACAACACCATCGACCTACTCAAGCAGATCAAGGACGAACGCGACATCACCATCGCCATCATTGAACACGACATGCATGTGGTGTTTTCGCTGGCCGATCGCATCACGGTCTTGGCCCAAGGCACACCGCTGGTCGAAGACACGCCGGACAAGATCAAGGGCCATCCGAAAGTCCGTGAGGCCTATTTGGGCGAAAGCCAGGATGCAGCGTAAGCGCGCGCAAGCCGTCAAAGGATCAAGAACATGACAACTGAAACGCTTTCTAAAAACGCCAACCATGCTGCCACCGCTCCTGCCTTCTTATCGGTCTGGGATCTGGAAGCCTATTATGGCGAAAGCTACATCGTGCAGGGCATCAGCTTTAACGTGCATGAAGGCGAAATCCTTGCGCTGCTGGGCCGCAACGGGGCGGGGAAAACCTCAACCTTGCGGGCGATTGCGCGGATGTCCTCACCCGAAGTGCATCACGGTGAGGTCTGGCTGGATCACCAGCCGTTGCACAAAATGAAATCGCATGAGGCGGCGCAGGCTGGTCTGGGCCTTGTGCCCGAAGACCGCAGCATCATCCCCGGCCTCACGGTTGAGGAAAACCTCAAGCTTGCCCAGATCGCGCCGCCCATCGGTTGGTCACTGGATCGTCTCTATGATCTGTTCCCGCGTCTGGGAGAGCGTAAATCACAAGAGGGCATCACCCTGTCCGGAGGTGAGCAGCAGATGCTTGCCATCGCGCGCGCACTGGCCCGCGACATCAAGGTGTTGTTGCTGGACGAGCCTTATGAAGGTCTGGCCCCGGTGATTGTCGACGAGATCGAAAAGACATTGAGCATCATCAAAGCTCAAGGGATCACAACGATTCTGGTTGAGCAGAACGCGGTGCGCGCGCTGAAACTGGCGGATCGCGCCGTGATCCTCGACACAGGCGGGATTGTGTTTGACGGCACCGCCCAAGAGGTGCTGGACAACGCGGAACTACGCGCGGAATACCTCGCCATCTAAAGGCATTGATGTGCGGCGGGCATCGGACTTTTTGAAAAAGTCCGATCGGAAAGTTTGAAACTTTCCGATGCCTGCCGTTACAGCATTTCCCTCAATTCGGTCTTGAGCACTTTGCCATAGTTGTTCTTTGGCAATTCACGCAGACGAATGTATGTCTTGGGCCGCTTGAACCGCGCGATATTCTCAAGACAGAGCGCATCCAGTGCAGCGTCGCTGGCACTGCCCACAACAAATGCTACAACCTCCTCGCCCCATTCTGCATGTGCGCGTCCCACAACCGAGACCTCCTGTACCTTCGGATGGCTCAGCAACACCTCTTCTACCTCGCGCGGATAGACATTTGATCCGCCCGTGATGATGACATCCTTGCTACGGTCCGTCAGCGTCAGATAGCCCGCATCATCCATCGACCCGATGTCCCCTGTCATCAACCAGCCGTCTTGCAACGCCTTTGCCGTGGCCTGCGCATTGCGCCAATATGCCGGCATGACAACGGGCCCGCGCACCCTGATTTCTCCCTGTTGGCCCGCAGGCAAGGCCACGCCATCCGGCCCGCCAATCTGTACCTCGACAACTGATTGCGCGCGCCCGACGGACGCCAGCCGCGCTTGCCAGTCGGGATGATCCCGATCCATTACATCCTCCCGCGACAGGCTCGAGACCGCCATCGGGCATTCCCCCTGCCCGTAAATCTGCACAAACACCGGGCCAAACCACTCTGACGCCTCAACAATGTCTGCCACATACATCGGCCCACCCCCATAGACGACAGTGCGCAGACCTTCCCCTCTTGATCTTGCTGCCTTTGCCCCTTCGGTCAGGCGCTTGACCATGGTTGGCGCTGCAAACATGTGAACGCGCCCGAAATGAGCAGCCAGTTCCAGAATTTCCCCCGCGTCAAATCCGGCTGAGGCCGGACAAACATGACGCGCACCCGCACGCACATGCATGACATTGTAAAGCCCCGCACCATGGCTAAGCGGCGCTGCATACAGCGCGGTATCCTCTGCACTGACGTGATCCACATCCACGCTGTAACTCAGCGCCATTGCCATCAACATGCCATGGGTGATCATCACCCCCTTGGGCTGACCCGTGGTGCCGGAGGTGTAAAAGAGCCATGCCAGATCATCCGCGCTACGCGCTATCGGGGCGGTGTCAAATATCCGGTCTGTTTCAACCTCGCACAAATCAACCACCTGTGCCGTTACAGGAATCTCTTTCAAAGAATGCCCCAGAACCGCATCCGTAAAAACCAATTTAGCCTGCGCATTTTCAAGGATGAACGCCACCTCGCGACCATGAAGTTTCGCGTTGATCGGCACCACAGCCGCGCCTGCCATCCAGATGCCATAGAGCGCCACCAAATATTCCGGCGTGTTCGTTAGAAAAATCGCGACCCGGTCGCCGGACCGGACATCTTTTGTAACCAACCATCCCGCAATGGCGCGGGCGCGCGCCTCAAAGCCTGCATAATCCGCTACCTGCGTTGTGCCGCGAAACAAAGCGGGCCGCGTCGGCGTATGTGCAGCAGTCCGGATCAGCCAATGGGAAAGGTTCATGTTCGTTCTCCTTGAAACCCTAACATGCAGGTCCGATCTTGGACTGACAACTGGCGGCTTTTCACCGACCAGCCCTTAGCCTATAAGACGTCAAAACGTTACGGCAGGATGCATTGCCGGACATAGGGATACGTCGAGGATTTTATGACAAAAAACACCCATGATGCGGATGTGGCTTTCATTAAGGCACTGGCCGAGCTTCTGAACGAGAACGATCTGACGGAGTTGCAGGTCAAACGCGACTACGCAGAAGATGACAGCCTGAACGTGCGTGTCAGCCGTAAACCTCCTCAACAGATCATGGCCGCACCGGGCCAGCAAATACAGGCTGCACCGCTGGCCGCTGCGGCACCGGTTGCCGCCGCTCCTGCACCGGCTGCATCTGGCGCAGACACCCCCGTCGATCCGGCGAGCCATCCAGGGGCCGTGACATCACCAATGGTAGGCACCGTCTACATGCAGCCGGAACCCGAAGCGCCTGCATTCATTACGGTTGGTGCCTCGGTGGCCGAGGGCGATACGATCCTGATCGTTGAAGCTATGAAAACAATGAACCACATTCCCGCCCCCCGCGCCGGTACGATCAAGCGCATAATGGTCGGCGACGGGGATGCGGTCGAGTTTGGCGCCCCCCTCGTCATCATTGAATAAGGGGCTGACAATGTTCAAGAAAATCCTTGTCGCCAACCGTGGTGAAATCGCCCTGCGCGTCATCCGTGCGGCGCGTGAAATGGGTATTGCCTCTGTAGCGGTGCATTCCACTGCTGACAGTGACGCCATGCATGTGCGCATGGCGGACGAGTCGGTTTGCGTTGGTCCGCCTTCGTCCACACAATCCTATCTGTCCATCCCTGCAATCATCGCGGCGGCCGAGATCACGGGCGCAGAGGCAATCCATCCCGGCTACGGGTTCCTGTCCGAAAACGCGAATTTCGTGCAGGTGGTACAGGATCACGGGCTGACTTTTATCGGCCCGACTGCGGAACATATCCGCGTCATGGGTGACAAGATTACCGCAAAAGACACCATGAAAAAACTTGGTGTTCCTTGTGTGCCCGGCTCTGCCGGTGGTGTTGCAACGCTTGAAGACGCTAAAGCCCTTGGCAAGGAAATGGGATATCCCGTTATCATCAAAGCCACGGCAGGCGGCGGCGGCAAGGGCATGAAAGTTGCCCAATCTGCCAAGGAAATGGAACAGGCGTTTCAAACGGCCCGCGCCGAGGGCAAATCGAACTTTGGCAACGACGAAGTCTACATCGAGAAATATCTGACCACACCGCGCCACATCGAAATTCAGGTGTTTGGCGATGGTAAGGGGCGTGCTGTGCATCTGGGTGAACGGGATTGTTCGCTGCAACGCCGCCACCAGAAGGTATTCGAAGAGGCCCCCGGCCCTGCAATCAGCGCTGAAGAACGTGCCCGCATTGGCAAGGTCTGCGCGGATGCTATGGCCGATATCAACTACATCGGTGCCGGTACGATCGAGTTCCTCTATGAAAATGGCGAGTTTTATTTCATCGAGATGAACACGCGCTTGCAAGTCGAACACCCCGTGACCGAAGCAATCTTTGGCGTTGATCTGGTGCGCGAACAAATTCGTGTCGCCTCCGGCTTGGACATGTCCTTTGTTCAGGAAGACCTGCACATCAACGGCCACTCTATCGAAGTGCGCATCAACGCCGAAAAACTGCCGAACTTTACGCCCTGTCCGGGCCGGATCACGCAATATCATGCCCCCGGTGGCCTTGGTGTACGTATGGATTCCGCACTTTATGACGGGTATTCAATCCCGCCTTTCTACGACAGCCTTATTGGCAAGCTGATTGTGCACGGCCGCGACCGTCCCGAAGCGCTTGCGCGTCTCAACCGCGCCTTGGGCGAATTGATTGTGGACGGCGTAGATACGACGGTCCCGCTCTTTCACCAGTTGTTGCAGGAAGAAGCGATTCACACCGGTGACTACAACATTCACTGGTTGGAGCATTGGTTGGAAACCCGCTTTGGGGATGCCTGAACGGCGATGTCCGATCTGACACCAGAGGTGCTGCTGCAAGGCTACGCTATCGGTATTTTTCCGATGGCAGAATCGCGCACTGACACAGAGATCTTCTGGGTAGACCCCGAACGGCGGGGCGTGATGCCGTTAGACAGCTTTCACATATCGCGTTCCTTGGCGCGCGCAATGCGGCGTACAACGTTCGAGGTGCGCGTCGATGATGACTTTGACGCTGTTGTGGCAGCCTGTGCGGACCGCGCCGATACCTGGATTAACGAAGAGATCGCCTCGCTTTATGCTGCGCTCCACACCAAAGGGTGCGCCCATTCCGTCGAAATATGGGACAACGAGACGTTGGTTGGCGGTGTTTACGGCGTTACGCTTGGTGCGGCATTCTTTGGGGAAAGTATGTTCTCACGGCGCAGGGATGCTTCCAAGATGGCGCTTGCGGCTTTGGTTGATCGACTGAAATCTGCGGGTTTCAAACTGTTCGACACACAGTTTCTAACCGAACATCTTGCTTCACTTGGTGCTGTTGAAATCACCCGGCGTGTTTATCATGCGCAGCTGGATCACGCCAAAATGCAGAAGGCGGACTTCACCGCAGCAGAGGTTATCCCGCTGCGTCAGGTTGTGCAGCGGATGACCCAGACGTCGTAGCGTTGATGCTCAAGGGCCGACAACGCCGGTGCGGACGCGATCATCCAGCCTGAAAACAACACACCTTCACGGCCCCGCTCGGAAATCTCAAGCGCTGCGTAGGCGTTACCGGACGGATTGCCCGCCGGATAACGGCAATCGTTCATAACAATCTGCAAACTGCCCAGATTGCGCAACTCACCAGATCGTATTTCGATATCAACGGTCTGTCCTGATGTCTTGTCCAACGCGCGCAGAACACCGCCAGACGCGCTTGTCACCTGCTGCGCCAAGGCGGCAGATGATGCAAAAAACGCCCCTGCGACCAACGACTTCCGGACTGCTTTAATCACCGATGACACGCGGATCATCACTCCGGTGTCCACGCCTCGTAGTCGGAGCGATCTTTGGGGATATCCTTGCGGATCGAACCGGCGGGCGCATAGGCAAGCATCGTGCCGGTCAGGTTTTCGACATGGGGTTTTTGCCACGGCTTTTGCACCAAAGGCTTTTCCGATGGCGTTTCGTCCCAGGTGCGGTGCAACCACCCATGCCACTCTGGGCTGACGCGGCTCGCTTCCATATCACCATTGAACATGACCCAGCGTTTGGAATCATCGCTATTGCGGAAATAGGTGTTGCCCTGATCGTCCTCCCCCACTTTTTCACCCTTACGCCAGGTGAAAAACTGCGTGTTCAACGTTGCGCGGTCCCACCACGTCAATGCCCGGAAGATTGTGTTCAGAATGCCCATGTTTTTCTCCGCTTGCGCCTTGGCGTGGTTATGCACCAGTGCGTGCGCCGCGTCCAGCCATGCTGAGCCCCGCACGGGTGTTGCGGCAAAGACTCGACGCCACACCAAGCATGGGGACGGATTTGCAATTCTGTTGGCGCAAAACCGCCAGCAGGTTAATATTTCCAAAACGGAGACAGTCGCTATGGCCAAGAAACCCGCGAAACCAACGCATGTTGCTGAATGTCATGGCGTAAAGGTTCCCGACAGCCCCTTACTTACCCCTACACGTATCGAACGTATCAATGGCGCACGTTATGAGGGTCAGGAAATCGCCGGTGCGCTGGAAGTTGTGCAGGCAGGCGACAAAGTCTTGGAACTTGGTGCGGGTATCGGTCTGGTCGGTGCGATTGTTGCCAAAAATGCCAAGCCCGCCAAAGTCGTGTCATTTGAGGCAAATCCGGGCCTGATCGAACACATCACGGCATTGTACAAGCTGAACCGCCTCAGTACCAAAATCGAAGTGCGCAACGAAGTGTTGATCAGCGCACCAGATGCGCCCGAAACCATGCCGTTTCACATCCGCAATTCCTATCTTGGATCTTCCCTGATTGATTCTGACAGCCGCGCAACTACCCGCGTTGATGTGCCAACAGCTGCTTATGCGAAGGTTCACAAGGACTTGGCCCCCGATGTTCTGTTGATGGACATCGAAGGAGGGGAACTCGACTTCTTGCGTCACGCCTCCTTGGAAGGGGTGCGTGCAATTGTCATCGAATTCCATCCCGAAGCTTACGGCATTGAAGGCATGAAGGAATGTAAATCGATACTGGAACGTGCCGGTTTTGCCAAAGTGCCGGGGCATTGCACGCGCCATGTCTGGACCTGCACCTATGACGAGGGATTGCAGCCGCCCGTGCCGACAGCTGGCTGGACCCGTCAAATCGAAACGCTCAACGATGCGGTTGTTGTACCACCTACCGAGCAGAACTTTGTTCAAAAGGCGGGCATCCTGACCGCCGAGGGAGGGTATGCGTCAAGTGGCGCACTGTGGCGTAACGGGCGGGCATTGACGATCAAACCACCCCTTCCCGAAGGCGACATGCCCACTCGAAAAGGTACCTGGCTCTGGGGCGGGGTTCTGTGGATGCACTTTGGCCATTTTCTTGTGGAAAGCACGGCGCGTCTTTGGGCATTGGATCAGATCAAAGACAAAATCGACGGCATCCTGTTTATCCCCAAACGCCCGCGCAACGGCGACGAAGTGATCCAGTTCCAGCGCGATTTTATCTCTCTGATGGGTGTGGACGTCCCCATTGTATGTGCGGCCGCCCCCGAGCGGGTCGAAAAATTGATTGTTCCGGGTCAAGGATTTGGCCTTGGATCCATGATCTCGGGCACAGATGAGTTCCGCGCAACCTTTGCCAAGCGATTTGCAAAGGACGTAAAAGCCGACGGTTCTGACAAGCTCTATATCAGCCGCAGCAAACTGCCCGCGGGGCGTGGCAATCTGATTGGCGAAGCAGAGTTGGAGGCCAAGCTGAGCGCGGAAGGCTACACGATTTACCATCCCGAAAAACACGATATCCAACACCAGATTGCGACCTACAAAGCCGCGAAAAAGGTGATCGCAGCGGAAGGGTCCGCCCTGCACATGCTGGCTATGGTGGCGGACAAGAAAACCGACGTTGCTCTGATTGTGCGCCGCCCTTCCGGTGCTACCGCCAATCTGGAAACCCACCTGGAGGCCTTTACCGGCAAAGCCCCGAGCACGATGACGCAGCTGACCCGTTCCTGGAAGCCGCTTGGCCCCGCAAAACCGCGCAGCTGGATGGGAGAGCTGGACATGCCCGCGCTGCAATCCGCGCTGTCCACAGCTGGCTTCATTGGCAAGGGCGGCGCGCATTGGTCCTCTCTTGACCCCAAGGCCGTTCAGGAACGCCTCGGGGACAAATTCGAGGCGGTTGCTTAGGTCGGCAACAACGCTGTCACTTCGATTTCAATACGGTACTTGGGGTCGATAAGACCACACTCGATCATGGTTGCGGCAGGCGGGTTTGCGCCAAAGGTCGCTGCAAGTGTCTCGAAACACGGCGCAAATTCGCTTTTGTCGGGCAACATATACGTGACACGCACCACATCCGCGAGGCTCGCTCCTGCTTCTTTCAGCGCGTTTTCGATCACCTCAAGCGCCGACTTGCACTGGCTGACCACATCGTCACCCTGCCCGACGGTTCCCGCCACATGTACGAAACCGCCTGCAACCACGGCACGGCAATAGCCAAGTTTCGCTTCGAATTCACCGCCCGAATGGATTCGTTTGATTGTCATTTTTCATATCCTTGTTGGAAGGGTCAGCATGTCAGCCCTGTACCCTGTCTACGAAAAAGGGCGCATCCAAGGATACGCCCGATTACACTGAGTGTTTTCCACCTTAGCCGGCTGTAGCAGGCTCTTTCTTGGGTTCACCGTGGATCATCAAAGGTGCGGCATCTGAATTGACCGCTTCTTCGTTCACCACAACTTCGGTGACTGTATCCAAACCGGGCAGATCAAACATCGTATCCAACAAGATATCTTCGAGGATCGAGCGCAGACCACGTGCGCCGGTCTTACGTTCAATGGCACGTTTGGCAATTGCCGCAAGCGCATCTTCGGTGAAGGTCAGTTGCGTGTCTTCCAACTCGAACAGGCGCTGATATTGCTTCACAAGCGCGTTCTTTGGCTGCGTCAGAATGGTGATCAATGCGTCCTCGTCCAGATCTTCCAGCGTTGCCAGAACCGGCAGACGGCCGACAAATTCCGGGATCAGACCGAATTTCAACAAATCTTCCGGCTCCAGATCGGTAAAGACCTCGCCGATGCCGCGCGCATCCTGATCGCGCACATCCGCGCCAAAACCCATTGCGGAGCCCTTGCCACGTGCCGAGATGATCTTGTCCAGACCGGCAAACGCTCCACCACAGATGAACAGGATGTTCGTGGTGTCCACTTGCAGGAATTCCTGCTGCGGATGTTTGCGCCCGCCTTGTGGCGGCACAGACGCAACCGTACCTTCCATCAGCTTCAAAAGCGCCTGCTGCACACCCTCGCCCGAAACGTCACGGGTGATCGACGGGTTTTCGGACTTGCGCGTGATTTTGTCGACTTCATCAATATAAACGATGCCGCGCTGCGCGCGTTCCACGTTATACTCGGACGCCTGCAACAGCTTGAGGATAATGTTTTCAACATCTTCGCCCACATACCCCGCTTCAGTCAGCGTGGTGGCGTCCGCCATTGTGAACGGCACATCCAGAATCCGCGCAAGGGTTTGGGCCAGCAGTGTCTTACCGCAACCCGTCGGCCCCATCAGCAGGATGTTGGATTTCGCCAGTTCGATATCGCCGCCCTTCTGGGCGTGGTTCAGACGTTTGTAATGGTTATGCACAGCTACGGACAAAACCCGCTTGGCCATCGCCTGACCAATCACGTAATCGTCCAGAACATCACAGATGTCCTTTGGCGTCGGCACACCATCGGTCGCCTTGAGGCCCGATGCTTTGGTCTCTTCGCGGATGATATCCATGCAAAGCTCAACACATTCATCACAGATGAACACGGTTGGTCCCGCGATTAGTTTGCGCACCTCATGCTGGCTTTTGCCGCAAAAGCTACAATACAGCGTGTTTTTGCTGTCACCCCCAGAAGTACCGGAATTATTAGCCATGTCAGCCCTTTCAGGTCTGTCGTGAATTTTGCGCCAAATCGAAAGGCGCGGTCCTTGCCCGAAAATACTAGGGCAGTGCCGAAGGCGCTACAATCGCAAAATCGCAGCGCCATGCGACTTGTTTACTTGTCACCCTTGCCCTTCTTGGGCTTGTCCTTGGGCGTATCACCCTCGTCCTGCTTGCCACGGTTGGCCACAATCTCGTCGATATGGCCCCACTCCAGCGCCTCGTCCGGCGTCATCCAGAGATCCCGGTCGAGTGCCTGCCGTACGGTATCATAATCCTGACCGGAGTGCTTCATGTACAACTGGTACATGCGCTCGCGGGTTCTTTCGATGTGGCGCGCGGAAATCAAAATATCTTCGGCTTTGCCCTGCGATCCGCCGGACGGCTGGTGAATCATGACTTCGGCGTTGGGCAAGGCAAAGCGCATGCCTTTTTCGCCACCAATGGCAATCACGGACCCCATAGAGGCGGCCATACCACAGATCAACGTCGACACTTTGGGGCGGATGTACTGCATGGTGTCATAGATCGACAAACCGGCAGACACTTCGCCGCCGGGGGAATTGATATACATGCTGATTTCTTTGGACGGATTCTCTGCCTCAAGGTGCAGCAACTGCGCCACAACCAGATGGCTCATCCCGCTGTGAATAGGGCCGTTGATGAAAATGATCCGCTCTTTCAGCAGACGCGAGAAGATGTCGTAAGCACGCTCGCCCCGACTGGTCTGCTCGACCACCATGGGGACGAGGTTCATATATGTCTCAACTGGATCGTTCATATTGCTTGCCTGTATTTGTGTTTGCCGGACCATACCCGCGAAACCGTTGGACCAAGATTAGTCGCGGGCCGTGGGACCTTCAAGGGGGGTGGCGCGTGTTGTCTGCCTTACCGCGCGCTCTATCTCATGTGCATGATGAATTCGTTAACCACATTCCCCCCGTCTGTTGCTGCCGCCCGTCACCGATTGGACGCTTTTGCACCCAACGCCGCGCGGTACGCTTCAACACGTAATTTTGATCACGGGCCGGGCCAGCACACCTCGGTTTCGACCCTGTCACCCTACCTGAAATTACGTGTGCTGGACGAGATAGCGGTGACACGTACCATTCTGGACCACCACACACCTGCCGCTGCTGACAAGTTCATCGCAGAAGTGTTCTGGCGTACCTACTGGAAAGGCTGGATGGAGCTTCGACCCGCTGTTTGGGACATGTACAGAAGTGATGTAAAGCGGCTCGGAAACGATATTCAGACCCAATCCGGACTGCGCAGCCGGTGGGAAGAGGCGTGTCTGGGCAGAACCGGAATCGCACCTTTTGATGCCTGGGCGCATGAACTGGTGGAAACAGGGTACCTGCACAACCATGCACGGATGTGGTTTGCCTCAATCTGGATATTCACGTTGCAATTGCCGTGGCAATTGGGCGCTGATTTCTTTTTGCGGCATTTACTGGACGGTGATGCCGCCGTGAATACGCTCAGCTGGCGCTGGGTTGCGGGAATACAAACGCGGGGCAAGACCTACCTTGCGCGACCCGACAATATTGCAAAATACACGTCAGGCAGATTTGGGACGGTAACAGGGCTGGCCAAACATGCCCCTGCGCAGGATGCACCCGACGCGCCATCAGCGACGCCTCTGCCTGACTGCGCGCGGTTTTCATTGACCGGTCGTTACGGTATTGCAACCCACGGCGACGATGTGAACATGGCACCTTTGCTGGCGCAGGCCCCTGCCCCAAGCGCCTTGGGGTTTCTGGATGATGCAGCAGGCCACAGCCCGTTGAAAATGGCCCCACATGTCGGAGAATTCCGCTGGAATATGGCAGTGGACATGACCCCGAAGGCGGAGACCCTCACGCGCCTTTTTTCCGTGCAGGACATTGCAGGTTGGGCCGCGACGCACAGGCTGGATCAGATTATCATTCCCTACGCACCCGTTGGCCCCTCACGCGAAATCTGGCAGGCCTATGCGCATCTGGAAGGGGCTTTGCCGGTCCGTCAGATACGCCGTCCCTTTGACACCACAGCATGGCCATTGGCGACCAAAGGTTTCTTTGCGTTCAAGAAACACATTCCGGACCTTATCGGGCAGATGATATTGGTTTAAGTGTTTGGCGCGACAACCCGAACCAAACAGGTGCAAACCGAGCACAGACCTGACCCCAATGTCCCACCACCCCGGCGGAGCGTAAATGACACGGCAAAAAATCATCAACAGCCCTGAATTCGGCAACAAGGCCGAGACCTATGAGGCCGTTGACGACGTTGCGAGCAATCCTGATCTTGGCCGCACCATCGGGGATGTCATCAACGCCCGCTACGGGCGGCGCGATATCATGCGCGGCATGCTGGGTGTTTCGGCCAGTACGGCGCTTTTTGGAACGTCTGCCTTGATTGCCCCTTCTAAAGCTGGCGCGTCAAGTACGCCTGCCAGTCGATACAACTTTGAAGAGTTGGCGGCGGGCAATGATGAAACCCACCACATTGCGCAAGGTTATGACGCTCAGATCCTGTTGCGCTGGGGCGATCCTGTGACAGCTGATGCCCCTGCTTTCGACGTTTATAACCAGAGCGCCGCTGCCCAATTGCAGCAATTCGGCTACAATAACGATTTTGTGGGCTTCGTGCCGATGAATAATTCAGGCACCCGTGGATTGCTGTGCGTGAACCATGAATACACCAACGAAGAAATGATGTTTGCCGGCCTGGGTCGGCAAGACAGAAACGAATTCTCGGGCATGACGCCTGAATTGATCGACATCGAAATGGCCGCACATGGCGGGTCTATTGTTGAAATCGTGCAAGATACCTCAGGCAAATGGTTCGTGGTCCGCGACGGCCAGCTGAACCGGCGCATCACGCCGCTAGAGACCAAAATGACCCTGAGTGGTCCGGCGGCAGGACATCCACGCCTGCAAACCGGCGATGACCCCGAAGGTACACAAGTCATCGGTACGCTCAACAATTGCGCGGGCGGCATGACGCCGTGGGGGACATGGTTGATGGCAGAAGAGAATTTTCACGGCTATTTCTGGACCGATGTGCTGGACGCCAAGGGCAAACCCGACCTTTCGGCCCACCCCGATGCAATATCTAAAAAACGCTACAAAATTCCGTCCATGTGGTACGCTTGGGGCACGCGATATGACCGCTTTAACATCGACAAAGAACCGAATTATTCCAACAAGTTCGGCTGGATTGTTGAAGTTGATCCGATGGACCCGAATACGACCCCGATCAAACGCACCGCCCTTGGCCGTTTCAGCCACGAGGGCGCGGAAACCACCATCAGCAGCGATGGCCGGCTGGTCGTTTACATGGGCGACGACAACCGTTTCGACTATCTTTACAAATTTGTCTCGGACAACATCGTTTCGGATACCCCATCTGAAAACCGCAACCTGCTGGATGAAGGTACGCTTTATGTCGCGCGGTTTGAAGTGGACGGAACTCTTAGCTGGCTCCCGCTGGTTCATGGCACGGGGCCATTGACAGCAGAAAACGGCTTTCCCTCACAAGCCGATGTTCTTATCGACACCCGCCTAGCCGCGGACGCCTTGGGAGCCACCCCGATGGATCGTCCCGAAGACGCGCAACCCCGCGGCGATGGCACGGCCTATGTGATGCTGACCAACAACCGCAAGCGCAAAACACCCAACGCCGCCAATCCACGTGCTGAATCCACCTTTGGCCATATCATCGAGATCAAGGAGGACCATGGCAATCATGCGGCCTCTACCGGCAAGTGGTCGATCCTGATCAAATGCGGTGATCCCTCCGTTGCCGAAGTGGGTGCCGAGTGGAACCCTGACACGTCTCAGGACGGCTGGTTCGGATCACCTGACAATTGCGCGATGGATGCAGATGGACGGCTGTGGGTCGCCACGGACCAAGGCGCGCGCTGGCACAAAAGTGGCAAGTCCGACGGGCTTTATGCGGTTGAGACCGAGGGGCACGCCCGTGGCAACTCCAAGCTGTTCTTTCGTTGCCCGGTCGGCGGCGAACTCTGCGGCCCCTGCTTTACCGAAGATGGCGAGACCCTGTTTCTCGCGGTGCAGCACCCCGGAACAGACGGTACCAAGTATTTCAAGGGTTTCGAACGCGCATCGACCTTTGATGATCCCGCAACCCGCTGGCCCGACTTTGATCCTGAAATGCCGCCGCGCCCGTCCATCGTGGTGATCACAAAGCGGGGCGGTGGCAAAATCGCTTAGGGAGTAAGGCAGGCCGCCATATCCTTGGCCATCCCCATCAGAAGGTCGGGATATAGATCGGCACCAGGTGTCAGTCCGGTGCCAAGAGGATCAAGGGTCGCCAGCTTGGTATCCAGCCCCTCGATAACAGTTGTTAGCAGACCGGTGTTCATTTGCGGTTCGGCAAAGGCACAAACGGCCCCCGTCTGTGCAATGTGCCCGCGCAGTTCCGCAATGCGTGCAGCACCGGGTTTCGCAGCATCCCCTGTGCTGACGGCACCTACAGCTTCCAGCCCAAAGCGCGCCTCGAAATAGTGGAAGGCGTCGTGAAAAACAATAAACGGGCGGTCCGAAAGGTCCGATACGATCTTTTCAATCTGGTGTGCCAAAAGAAAAAGCCGCTTGTCGCCGTCCTCTGCATTCCGGAAATAGGTCTGCGCATTCGCCGGGTCCATCACGGCAAGCGTTTGCGCGATTGCACCCATAGCAACCGCGCCGTTCAAGGGGTTCAACCACAAATGCGGATCGCTTCCCGCGTGATCGCCTTTCCATTCTGTGGCCTGCTCATGTGCGTGATCGTCGTGATCTTCATGCCCATCATCATGCGCGCCCTCGGCATGCGTATCATCCTTGTGCGCATCGTGATCTTCATGCCCGCCGTGGTCATGCGCGTCAAAGCCTGCCCCCTCCCGAAATGGCAGCAACTGCATCCCAGACACCTCCATCAGTTCCAGTTTGCGTGCATCTGCCGCCAAAGTGTCAAGCGGACCCGTCAGCCAGGGCGTCAAGGCAGGCCCGACCCAGACCACAAGATCGGAAGATCCAAGCGCGCGGGCCTCAGACGGGCGCATGGCATAGGCATGTGGTGAGGCACCGGCCGGAATAACCAGAATCGGCTCCCCTACACCTTTCATCACTTGCGACACCATCGCATGAACGGGCGCAATATCGGTTGCAACAACCGGCACGTCAGCACGCGCAAAGGCAGGAAAGATCAAAAGCAAGGAAAGCAGCGCACGCATGGGATACCTCAAAATGTTATACTATTACATTTGATAAAACGTATGTTATAACATATCAAGCCTGAAAACGCGGAGAGTCATTATGTCTACCATCGGATTTGAACCGCATGACCATCAAAGATGCGTGGCGGGCACCCTGTCCAAAGCCGAAAAACAATGTGCAGAAAACGGCCTGCGCCTGACTCCTGTGCGGCGGCGTGCCTTGGAAATCCTGCTGGCAGAACATCGCGCCTTGGGCGCATACGACCTGCTTGCTGTCTTAGCCGAGGAAGGCCTTGGCGCGCAGCCGCCCGTTGCTTACCGCGCCCTTGATTTTCTGGTCAAGGCGGGGTTTGCCCACAAAATCGAAGCGCTCAATGCCTATATCGCCTGCGCGCATCTTGGCACATGCCAAACGCCTGCCTTTCTGATCTGTCGCAGTTGCAAGTCGGTAGCCGAAGCAGATACCGCGCCCGCATCGGGCCGCCTTGGCGATGCCGCCCGCGCAGCCGGTTTTCAGATCGAGCGCACGGTGGTGGAGGCCCAAGGTCTCTGTCCGGCCTGCCAGAAGGCTGCCGCATGAGCCTGATCGAAACCAAAAATCTGACGCTTGGCTATGGCGGTAAAATTGTGCTGCGCGATGTGAGTTTTGCCATCGAAGCCGGAGAGATTGTGACGATTGTCGGACCCAACGGCTCTGGCAAATCCAGCCTGCTGCGCGCCTTGATCGGTGCGCTGCGCCCGATCTCTGGTGACGTTATACGCAAACCCGACCTCAAGATCGGCTACGTCCCGCAGAAGTTACATATTGATGCGACCTTGCCGTTGACAGTGCAGCGCTTCCTGAACCTGCCAAAGCGACAAAACCCGGCAGATATTGAAGCGGCTTTGACCCGCGCAGGTGTGCCCGAGTTGTCCCAAGCCCAGATGACCTCTCTGTCTGGCGGGCAATTCCAGCGCGTTCTGCTGGCCCGTGCGTTGCTTGGTAAACCTGACATCTTAATACTGGATGAAGCCACTCAAGGCCTCGACCAGCCGGGAGCGGCGGGTTTCTATCGTCAGATTGAAGAGGTCCGCCGTGATCTGGGGCTGGCCGTGCTGATGGTCAGCCACGATCTGCACGTGGTCATGGCTGCATCCGACAGGGTGCTTTGCCTGAACGGCCATGTCTGTTGTGAGGGATCACCAGAGATTGTCGCTGACGCACCAGAATACCGCGCCTTGTTTGGCACTGGCACACAAGGCACGTTGGCGCTGTATCGCCATGATCACGATCACGCGCATGACCATTCCCACGAGCACGGACACTCCCACTGATGCTAGATGATTTCATACTGCGTGCGGGCCTTGCCGGCTTGGGCGTCGCACTTGCCGCTGCACCTTTGGGCTGTTTTGTGGTCTGGCGGCGCATGGCCTATTTCGGGGATGCGACCAGCCACGCAGCCTTGCTTGGCGTCGCCCTTGCGCTCGCCACCAACATTCCCGTGATTGCAGGCGTACTGATAATCGCGCTGGTGATGGCCTTGATCATCAGCAGCCTGTCCGAGCGCCATGTGAGTTCGGATGCCTTGTTGGGTGTCCTAGCGCATGCAGGACTGGCGTTTGGTCTTGTGGCGGTATCACTGGTGCCGGGGCAACGAGTGGACCTTTCGGCCTATCTGTTCGGTGATATTCTTGCGGTGTCCAGCATGGATGTGGTGGTAATCTGGGCGGGTGCGGTACTGGTCGCCTTGCTGCTGCTCGCCCGCTGGCAAGCGCTTCTTACGGCCACGCTGAACCCCGATCTTGCCACAGCCTCGGGGGGAAACCCGAAACGCGAACAGTTCATCCTGACGCTTGCCCTGGCGGTTACAGTGGCCGTGGCGATCAAGGTTGTTGGCGCGCTGCTGATTGCGGCCATGCTGGTAATCCCTGCCGCTGCTGCGCGCCCTTTTGCGCGGACGCCCGAAGGCATGGCGCTCTGTGCGATGGCGTTGGGTGGCATTGCGGTATGTGCAGGTCTTGGTGCCTCGTTCCTTTTTGACACCCCCGCCGGACCCAGCATCGTTTCGGCCGCGGCGGTTTTCTTTGCTTTTTCAACTGCATTGTCACCTGCAATCAGAAGCCGATAACATGCGTTAACACTGGAACTATTGCCCGATTAAGCTAATCTGTTCGAAAAATCGGATGGGGTTCATGCGCACACAGGTTGTTATCATCGGAGGCGGTCCATCAGGCCTGTTGCTGGGGCAGTTACTGCATGGCATTGGGGTGGATGCGATTGTTCTGGAACGCAAAACCCGCGATTATGTCCTGAGCCGGATACGGGCGGGTGTATTGGAGCGTGGTACGGTCGGCTTGCTGGAGCAAGCCGGTGTTGACGCACGCCTGAAGGCGCAGGGGATGCCCCATGACGGCACGTTGATTGCCAGCGATATGGGCAGTTTTCGCGTCGATTTCACCGAACATACCGGTACAACCGTCATGGTTTACGGCCAGACCGAAGTGACACGCGACCTTTATGATGCGCGCGAGGCTTGTGGAGCCCAGACGATCTTTGACGTCGCAAATGTGACAATTGAGGGCGCGGATACGGACACGCCCGCCGTTCATTTTGAGGTGGATGGCAAGCCGCACACCATTGCCTGCGACTACATCGCAGGCTGTGATGGCTTTCACGGGGTCAGCCGCAAGAGCATTCCCGAAGAAAAACGCCGCGAGTTTGAAAAGGTCTATCCGTTTGGCTGGCTCGGCGTCCTGTCCGAGACACCACCCGTCGATGACGAATTGATTTATGCAAACTCCGAACGCGGCTTTGCCCTTTGCTCGATGCGCAACGCAAATCTCAGCCGTTACTATGTGCAGTGTTCTATGGCGGACAATGTCGACAATTGGTCGGATCAGGATTTCTGGACCGAGTTGAAGCGCCGCCTGCCCCAAGATGTTTCAGCCAAGCTGGTCACCGGACCCACGATCGAGAAATCCATCGCTCCCCTGCGGTCTTTTGTGACCGAACCGATGCGCTGGGGGCAGCTGTTTCTATGTGGCGATGCCGCGCATATCGTCCCGCCAACAGGGGCAAAAGGTCTCAACACTGCCGCCTCCGACGTCCACTATCTGTTTGAAGGCTTCAAATCATGGTATGGCTCGCAGGACAGCGCGGGATTGGATACCTATTCGCAACGCGCCCTTGCCCGCGTGTGGAAGGCGGAACGCTTTAGCTGGTGGTTCTCTTCGCTGATGCACCGTTTCCCGGATCAATCCGATTTTGACTTGCGCATGCAGCAGTCGGAGCTTGAATTCCTGCGCACAAATGACGCCGCGCAAAAGGCCTTTGCCGAAAACTATGTGGGATTGCCATACTGATGCCAGACAAGACCAATAATACCCCGCCCAAAGGTGGCTATGCCGCACGGCTACCGGCCAATCATCCAGTAGCCCTGTATCCCCCCTACCGTACGTCCGTAAAGCGCAGTCCGCAGGCCGCGCCGCTCTCATTCCCCTCTACCATCAGTGAAGAGACCGGCCCCGTGTTCGGCCACAGCATGCTGGGCCCATTGGACGGTGATTTGCTCAGGAACTTCGGGCCACAGGATCAAACCGCCATTGGTCCGCGCATTATCGTGCATGGCCGTGTTCAGGACCAGTTTGGCCGTCCGGTGGCGGGTGCATTGCTCGAAGTCTGGCAGGCCAACGCAGGCGGGCGGTATCGCCATGTCAAAGAAGGCTACATCGCCCCACTTGATCCCAATTTTGGCGGTTGCGGACGGGTGATCACCGACGCGGATGGCAGATACGAACTGCGCACTGTCAAGCCGGGCCCCTATCCGTGGCCAAATGGCCCGAACGATTGGCGTCCCGCCCATATCCACTTCAGCGTTTTCGGCGCAGGTTTTGCGCAGCGGTTGATCACGCAAATGTACTTTGAGGGTGATCCGCTGATCCCGCTGTGTCCGATTGTGCGCACGATCAATGACGCGGCTGCGGTTGCGCGGCTCATTGCACCACTGGACAAGCCACACACCCTGCCGATGGATGCGCTTGCCTACCGCTTTGACATCACGCTGCGCGGGCGGCGTCAGACATTGTTTGAAAACCGGATGGAGGGCTTGTAATGAACGATTTTCCCGAAACAGCCAGCCAGACCGCTGGCCCTTATGTGCACATCGGGTGCACCCCGAATTTTGCGGGCATCAACGGCGTATATCCCGACGACCTTGGCGCAAAAATGATAACCGGCGCGGCGAATGGCACACGGATCACTCTTCTCGGTCAGGTCTTTGACGGGACCGGCACGCCGTTGCGTGACGCCATGGTCGAAGCATGGCAGGCAGATGCAAACGGGCTATATGCGGGGCAGCCCGAAGCCGATCTGCATTTCACCGGATTTGGCCGCTGCGCCTGTGATCCGGTCGATGGCACGTTCCGCTTCGAAACTGTTCGTCCAGCCGCCGTCCCATGGCCTCAAGGCGGGATGCAGGCCCCGCATATCACGATCTGGATTGTGGCGCGCGGCATCAACCTTGGCCTGCACACCCGTGCCTATTTTGAGGATGCGCCAGAGAATGACAGTGATCCGGTGCTTGGCCGGATCGAACATCGCAACAGGGTGAGAACGCTTTTGGCGCAGCGTGAAGAAGAAAGCACCTATCGCTTTAACATTCACCTGCAAGGTGCTGGTGAAACGATGTTTTTTGATGTTTGAAATTATGTCACACGGGCGCCGGATCCAGATACCCGCGTGCCTGAAATTAGGCCAACAGTTCTTTCCTTACAATGCCACTTGCTACAAAGCGCCCCTCACGTTCCACAATTCAGGGAATAGCTCGACTTCCAGCATCTTGCGCAAATAAGCGACCCCTGAGGTGCCGCCCGTGCCACGCTTGAAGCCGATAATCCGCTCAACTGTTGTCACGTGGTTAAACCGCCAACGCCGGAAGTAATCTTCAAGATCGACCAGTTTTTCGGCCAGCTCGTACAGCTCCCAATGGGTGTTCGGATTTTCGTACACTTTTTGCCAAAGATCCTGAATCGCCGGATCAGCCTGCCAGTCCCCCTCACGCGGTTGCCCCGCCAAAGGGGCCACCTCCAAACGCTTACAGGTCACATCAATCGCCACTTGATAGAGGCTCGGCTGTGCCAGTTCCGCACTCAAGGCATCATAGGCCGCCGCCTTGTGTTTGTGCAGCTTCATCAATGCCTCGTTGCGGTTGCCCAACAGATATTCAACAAGGCGATACTGGTGCGATTGAAAGCCCGATGAATTGCCAAGTGAGGGGCGGAACGCCGTGTATTCACTTGGCGTCATGGTGCGCAGAACATCCCATGCGTTATTGAGTTGCTCGAATATCCGCGCCACGCGCGACAGCATCTTAAAAGCCGGTTGCAGGTCATTTTGCAGCATGACACCGCGCGCCGCCTGCAATTCATGGATTGCAAGACGCATCCACAATTCAGACGTCTGGTGTTGGATGATAAAAAGCATCTCGTCATGGGCATCTGACAATGGATGCTGCGCAGACAGGATCGCATCGAGGCCAAGGTAATCGCCATAAGACATGTCCTTGGCGAAATCCATCTTGGCACCGTCAGCTGCTTTTTCGAAATCGCTCAAGTGTCGCTCCTTAGCGCAAACCGCTGCACTTTTCCGGTTGCCGTCTTGGGCAACGTGTCAATGAAGCGAATGTCGCGCGGATATTTGAACGGGGCGATAGTTGCTTTGACGTGATCTTGCAGTTCTTTGACAAGATCCGCATCTCCTTCAAAACCGTCTTTCAGAACGATATGCGCCTGCACAATTGACCCTCGCGCCTCGTCCGGCGCTGCAACAACGCCGCATTCACTTACCGCAGGATGACTCAGCAACGCCGCTTCAACTTCGGGGCCTGCGATATTGTATCCGGCAGAAATGATCATGTCATCGTTGCGGGCGGCAAAATGCAGATAGCCTGCGGCGTCCATGCTGAAACTGTCCCCGGTGATGTTCCAGCCGTTCTGGACGTAGACCTTCTGGCGCTTATCCGCCAGATACCGACAGCCGGTCGGCCCGCGCACTGCCAGACGCCCGACCTCACCACGGGGCACTTCATTCCCGTCTGCGTCGATCACACGGGCTTCATATCCACTCACGGGTTTGCCGGTGCAGGCCGCCTTGTGATCATCAAACCGGTTCGACACGAAAATATGTAACATCTCGGTGGCACCAATACCGTCCAGCATCGGCTTGCCTGTCTTGGCCTGCCAGTCATGATATACAGGGGCCGGCAGTGTTTCGCCCGCACTGACCGCCGCACGCAAAGAAGACAGGTCTGCCCCCTCGTCCATGGCGTGCAACATAGCGCGATAGGCGGTTGGCGCGGTAAAGCACACCGTCGCTTTGAATTTCTCGATGATCTCGATCATGTTCGGCGGGCTTGCGTTTTCCAACAGGGTGGCGGCCGCACCAAAACGAAGCGGAAAGATGGCCAAGCCGCCCAAGCCAAAGGTGAATGCCAAAGGCGGTGATCCGACAAAGACGTCCTCGGGCGTAACCTGCAAGACCTCTCGCGCATAGCCGTCCGCGATGATCAGCAGGTCGCGGTGAAAATGCATCGTCCCCTTGGGATCGCCGGTGGTGCCGGACGTGAAACCCAAAAGTGCCACATCATCCTGCGCCGTCTCCACCGCGTCAAACTGTACAGGTTTTTCCAAGGCAAGCCGGTCCAACTCTGCATCGTGGTTGCTGGTACCGTCAAATCCAACCACCGTTTTGAGATACTTGGAAGTTTTGGCACAGGTTGTCATCTCGTCCATCAGACGGGTGTCACACAACGCATGGCTGATTTCTGCCTTGTCTACAATTGCGCCCAATTCGCCCGCCCGCAGCATCGGCATGGTGTTAACCACCACCGCCCCCGCTTTAGTTGCAGCCAGCCAGCAGGCCACCATGGCAGGATTGTTGGCAGAACGGATGAGCACGCGATTTCCCGGCTTCACCCCCAGATCTTCAACCAGCGCGCAGGCCAGCTTGTTTGTCCAGTCGCTCAGCTCCTTATAGGTCCGGCGGCGCCCATTACCGATCAGCGCAGTGCGATCGCCGAAACCTTTTTCAACCATTTTATCAGTAAGTTCGACGCCTACATTCAAGTGGTCCGGATAGTCAAAACCTTCCAACAGTAAATCCGGCCACGTGTCGGGGTTCGGCAGATTATCCCGTGAAAACGTATCGACATGTGCTGATGGTCTGAGCATTTATCTTCCCCCCAGAGTCTGGCGCGCAATGACAACCCGCTGGACGTCCGACGCGCCTTCATAGATGCGCAATGCGCGAATTTCGCGGTACAGGCTTTCCACCATCTGCCCGTGGCGCACACCGTCACCGCCATGCAGTTGCACCGCTTTGTCGATCACCATCTGCGCGTGATCCGTGGCGAACAGCTTGGCCATTGCCGCCTCGCGGGTCACCCGCGCCGCGCCGCTGTCCTTGGCCCAGGCCGCGCGGTACACCAGCAAGGCGGAGGCATCAACATCCACGGCCATGTCCGCGATATGCCCCTGCACCATCTGCAAATCCGACAAGGGTGCGCCCTGCACCTTGCGCGAGGTTACGCGGTCTATCGCCTCGTCCAGCGCACGGCGGGCAAAGCCCAGAGCCGCGGCTGCAACCGTAGAGCGGAATACATCCAACACCGACATGGCAATGCCAAACCCACGCCCTCTTTCACCAAGCAAGGCTGATCCCGGCACTTTCACCCCGTCAAAATGCAATGTCGCCAGAGGATGCGGCGCGATGGTTTCGAGCCGCTCTTCAACCTTCAGGCCCGGTGTGTTGGCGGGTACAACAAAAGCGGACAAACCTTTGGCCCCAGGCGCTTCTTCGGTACGGGCAAATACGGTGTAAACGTCCGCAATCCCGCCATTGGAAATCCAGGTCTTGCGCCCGTCCAGCACGAAACCGTTGCCGTCCATTGTCGCCGTCATAGTAGAACTTGCCACATCCGACCCCGACTGCGGTTCCGTCAACGCAAAAGCGGAAATCGCCGTCCCTGTGCGCGTCTTGGGTAGCCACTCGGCCTGTTGTTCGGGCGTACCGAATAGCGATATCGCCCCCGTCCCTAACCCCTGCATGGCAAAAGCAAAATCAGCCAGACCGTCATGGCGCGCCAAAGTCTCGCGGATCAGGCAAAGGGAGCGCACATCAAGGCTCTCTCCCTCCATCGCACCGGAATGGCGCAACCAGCCGCCCTCTCCCAGCATTGCCACCAACGCGCGGCATGCAGCATCGGTGTCATTATGGTCGACATCTGCCAGTTTGTCCGCCGCCCAGACATCAAGCGCATCCGCCAGTTCGCGATGCCGTTCTTCAAAAAACGGCCACGTCAGGAAACTCCGATCAGACATGAAGCACCTCCCCTAAATTCCAAATGGTTCCAAATCCCCGCCGGAGGCTCCCCCCTCCAGCATCTTCAATTGCCCTCAAAAACCGGACGTTCCTTTGCAACAAACGCGTTATAGGCCCGCTCGAAATCACCCGTCTGCATGCAAATCGCCTGCGCCTGTGCTTCGGCTTCAATCGCCTGTTCGATCGACATGCACCATTCCTGCGCCAACATCGTCTTGGTCATCATATGTGCAAAATTTGGCCCCGCCTGAATCTGTTTTGCCAGTTTCAGTGCATCCGCATCCAACTCCCCTGACGACACCAGCCGGTTGAAAAAACCCCAACGCTCTCCCTCGTCGCCCGACATGGAGCGTCCGGTATACAGCAATTCGGCAGCGCGCGTTTGTCCGATGATGCGCGGCAGGATCGCGCAAGCCCCCATGTCGCAGCCCGCAAGTCCGACGCGGGTGAACAGGAACGCAGTTTTTGCCTCAGGTGTTGCAATCCGCAGATCAGAGGCCATGGCGATAATCGCGCCAGCCCCCACACAGATCCCATCCACAGCGGCAATTACAGGCTTGCCGCAATTCACGATCGCCTTGACCAGATCGCCGGTCATACGTGTAAAGCGCAGCAGTTCCTTCATGTTCATTTTGGTCAAAGGTCCAATGATATCATGAACATCTCCGCCGGAGCTAAAGTTACCCCCGTTGGACGCAAAAACAACCACGTCAACGTCATCCGCATAAACCAGATCCCGGAACCAGTCGCGCAACTCTGCGTAGCTCTCGAACGTCAGCGGGTTCTTGCGCTCCGGGCGGTCCAGCCGCACGGTGGCGATGCCATCCTCGATATCACATAGAAAATGTTTCACATCACTGCGCATGGGCGTCTTCCTTTTCTGAGGTTTGGTTTTGGGCTTCGGTGGCGGCCGCAAAGGCGTGCAGCCGTGCGGCCATTGCACGGGCATCCTCGGCACTCACACCACTTAGCATTTGATTGATCCAGTCTTCATGCGCGCGGGCTTGTGATGCGAACTCGGTCTGTCCAGCAGCGGTGAGCCGCAACACGGTGGCGCGCCTGTCGCCCGGTACCGCCACACGTTCCACCAGACCCTCATCGCTGAGCCGGTCTGCGATCCCCGTGACATTGCCGTTGGACACCCGCAACACCCCGGACAAGCGGCTCATTTTCAGCCCCTCGGGGTGGCGGGACAAGGCGGACATCACATCAAAGCGGGGCAGCGTTGTGTTGTGTTCGCGCCGCAATTTGTCACGCACTTCATATTCGATACCGCGCACGACCTTCAGCAGCCGCAGCCACAGACGCACACGGTCTTTCGCGGCTGTCATATCTCTCCGCCGGAGACCACCAGATCATGTCCGTTGATCATCGACGCCTCTGGAGAGGCCAGAAAACGCACCGCCGCAACCACTTCGTCGCAGGTGATCATCCGGCGCATCGGGTTATTGGAGACAAGCATTTTTTCGGCCTTCTCACGATCAATATCCATCATTTTCATGACGTTACGCACCGCACCATCAGCCATTGCCGTGTCCACAAAACCGGGGCACACGGCATTGCAGGTGATCCCGCTTTTCGCCACTTCAATGGCAAGCGAGCGCACCAGCCCCAGCACGCCATGTTTTGCCGCCGCATAGGCCGCAAGGTTCGCCCCCCCCTTGAGACTGGCGATCGAGGCCATGGCAATCAGCCGCCCACCCGCCGGCATCTCCGCCAGTGCGGCACGAAATGTCAGGAAAACACCCGTCATATTCACCGCCAACGTGTCGTTCCAGACATCAAGCGGCATCTTTGCCACCGGCATCGCATGACCCGAACCCGCGTTTGCGACAACCACGTCATAGGGCCGGTCAAACAGTGTCTTGACGGAAGCTTCGTCGGTAACATCGACGGTCAGGCAGCGCATGTCACCACCCGCGTTGGTTTCCTCCAGCGCATCCATCCGGCGCCCTGCAATCGTCACGCTGTCGCCTTGAGCGGCAAAGTCACGGGCTACAGCCTGTCCGATGCCGGACCCGCCGCCTGTGATTAGAACCTGTCTCATACCCGCTCCATTTCCGCGGCTTTATCCGCCAGTCGCCACATCTGATCGCGGCCCGCCTCGTAGGGCAAGGGCCAATGCGCATGGCGGTCGCCAATGGCGGCCCCTTCGCGCAGGGTCCAATAGGGATCGGTCAAATGCGGACGACCGATACAAACCAGATCGGCACGCCCCGCCATCAGGATCGAATTGACGTGATCCGCCTCATAGATGTTGCCCACCGCCATTGTCTTGATCCCGCCTTCATTGCGGATGCGGTCCGAAAACGGTGTCTGGAACATGCGGCCATAGACCGGCTTGCCTTGGGTCGAGGTCTGTCCGGCAGAAACGTCGATGATGTCGGCCCCTGCCGCTTCGAACATCTGCGCTATCAGCACCGCTTCTTCCGGTGTCACACCATCATCGCCTGACCAGTCATTTGCCGAAATGCGCACTGACATGGGTTTGCCTTGGGGCCAGACCGCGCGCATCGCTTTGAACACCTCCAAAGGATAGCGCATCCGGTTTTCCAGACTGCCGCCAAATTCATCCGTGCGGGTGTTGGAAAGCGGAGAAATAAACGACGAGATGAAATAGCCATGCGCCGCATGTAATTCGATCATGTCAAAGCCTGCACGATCCGCCATTTGCGCCGCCGATACAAACTGGTCGCGGATGCGATCCATGTCGTCTTTGCTGGCCTCGGCAGGTGCTGCGTTTTCATCCGACCACGGAATTGCGGATGCGGAGAACAGCGGCCAGTTGCCATCCTTCAACGGCTTGTCCATGCCTTCCCAACCCAGATTGGTTGACCCCTTGCGCCCCGCATGCCCGATCTGGCAGCAGATTTTGGCCTCTGTTTCGGCATGCACAAAATCGGTCAGCCGTTTCCACGCCGCCTCGTGTTCGGGGGCATAAAGCCCCGGACAGCCCGGCGTGATCCGACCATCATCCGCCACGCAGGTCATTTCAGTATAGACCATGCCTGCCCCCCCTTTGGCCCGCTCCCCGTAGTGGATCAGGTGCCAGTCAGTTGGAGCGCCATCAACAGCCTTGTATTGCGCCATGGGCGACACAACGATGCGGTTTGCAAGCTTCATATCACGCAGCTGGAACGGCGCGAACATCGGCGCGCGCACAGGTCCGTTTGCCCCCGCGCCCGCCTGTTCCATGAACCACTTTTCCGCCCCATCAAGCCATTTGGGATCGCGTTCGCGCAGGTTTTCGTGGCTGATCCGTTGCGAGCGAGTCAGCATGGAGTAGTTCAACTGTACCGGATCGAGGTCCAGATACCGTTCCACGTCCTCGAACCATTCCAGAGAGTTGCGCGCCGCCGATTGCAGGCGCAGCACTTCCAGACGTCGCGCGTCCTCGTATTTTTCGAAGGCCCGTTTGATGTCTTTTTCGGCGTAAACGTGATCGGCCAGCGAAATCGCGGATTCCATCGCCAGCTTGGACCCTGACCCGATCGAGAAATGCGCAGTTGCCGCCGCATCACCCAACAGCACGACATTCTCGTGGTGCCACTTTTCACACAGCACCCGCGGGAACCGTATCCACGCCGAACCACGGATGTGGTTGGCATTGGTCATCAGCGCATGGCCGTCCAGATGGTCCTTGAACACCTCTTCGCAGATGGCAATTGTTTCCTGCTGGGTCAGATCACCAAAGCCGTAGTTGTCAAAGGTCTGCTGGGAACATTCCACGATGAAAGTCGCGGTGTTGTCGTCAAACTGGTAGGCGTGCACCCACAGCCACCCCTTGTCGGTTTTTTCAAAGATGAAGGTAAAGGCATCATCGAATTTCTGGTGTGTGCCCAACCAGATGAACTGGCATTTGCGCACGTCGATATCGGGTTGGAAGGTGTCCTGAAACTCAAGTCGCGTCTTGGAATTCAGCCCGTCACAGGCCACAACCAGATCATAGTCATCCATATAGGTCGAGGCCGCTGCCACTTCGGTTTCGAATTGCAGATCAACGCCCAGTTCGATGGCACGCGCCTGCAGGACTTCCAGCAGCTTTTTACGCCCGATGCCGCAGAAACCATGCCCCGAACTGACGGTTTTCTGCCCTTTGTAGATCAGGGCCATGTCATCCCAATAGGCGAAATTCTTGCGGATTTCAGCGGCGGAAACAGGGTCGTTTTCCTGCAAGTTGTCCAGCGTTTCATCCGACAGAACCACGCCCCAGCCAAAGGTATCGTCCGGCTTGTTCCGCTCCAGAACCGTCACTTCGGCACTTGGATCGCGCAACTTCATCGAGATGCCAAAGTAAAGACCTGCCGGCCCCCCGCCCAAACAGATTGCACGCATATCGCATTCCCCAAATCAGATGTGTTGAAAGCAGGCTATGCGCAAAGCCATTATCCTTCAAGTAAAAATATTTTATATCTAAAGCAATAATTCTAATTCCCGCCGGATGCGCCCTACCGCCGAAATGTGTCACGACGTTGACACCGATTGCCAAACTGCTTAACACATTAAGTAATTTCCGGGCTTGGCCCACAGGCTACATTAAGACTTTGTGAAAGGGGCAAAGATGGATTGGGAAGAGTTCCGCAAACGCGGCAGTGACGCGGCGCATTGGGCCGCAGATTACCACGCAACCCTGCGTGATCGTCCCGTACGCGCACAGACCAAACCCGGTGATATCATGGCCCAATTGCCAGCACGGGCTCCTGATACCGCTGAATCCATCGACGACATCCTGAACGATCTTGAACACACGATCATGCCCGGCATGACCCATTGGCAACATCCGCGCTTCTTTGCGTATTTCCCCGCCAATGCCGCGCCGGTATCGGTGCTGGCCGAAAGCTATGTCACTGCAATCGCCGCGCAATGCATGTTATGGCAAACCTCGCCCGCCGCCACCGAACTTGAGACACGCACCTGCGACTGGATGCGTCAGGCCGTTGGTCTGCCCGAAGGATTTGCAGGCGTTATTCAGGACAGCGCCAGCACAGCGACCTTATGCGCCGTGCTGAGTATGCGCGAGCGGACCCTGGATTGGGCAGCCAACCGTGACGGGCTTGCCGGCCAGCCACGGTTGAGGGTTTATTGCAGCGCCGAAGTGCATACCTCGATTGACCGTGCGATCTGGATTTCGGGCATTGGCGAGGCAAACCTTGTGCGCATCCCCTCGGGCGGGCCAACCCGCAGCATGGATGCGACTGCATTGCAAAATGCAATCAGTGAAGATCGTGCAGCAGGTTTTTTACCCGCAGGGATCATTACCTGCATTGGCAGCACCGGTGCGGGTGCAACGGATGATATGACAGCAATCATGGATGTCGCCGAAGCCGAAGGCCTGTATACCCATGTCGATGCGGCCTGGGCCGGTGCCGCGATGATCTGCCCCGAATACCAACATATCTGGCAGGGCGTGGAACGCGCGGATTCTGTTGTGCTCAACCCGCACAAATGGCTGGGCGCGCAGTTTGATTGCACCACACATTTCCTGAAAGATCCCGAAACATTGGTGAAAACGCTGGCAATCCAGCCCGAGTATCTGAAAACGCACGGTGCGGACGGGATCATCAACTATTCTGAATGGTCCGTGCCTCTGGGACGCCGGTTTCGTGCGTTGAAACTTTGGTTTCTTCTGCGTGCACACGGTCTGGACGGGCTGCGCGAAATGATCCGCAATCACGTGACATGGGCAGAACAGCTGGCCAAACGGTTGGGCAAGACGGAAGGTTTTGAAATCGTCTCGGAGCCGATGCTGTCACTGTTTACGTTCCGAATCTTGCCAAAGGATGACACCAACAGCGATGTGCTGAACCAGAAACTGGTGAATGTAATCAATGACGACGGGCGGATTTATCTGACACAAACCCGCGTGGACGGCGCGCTGGTGATCCGTTTTCAGGCGGGCGCGTGGACCTGTACCGCTGAAGACGTCGATGATGCCTATGATGTGATCACCGAATTGGCAGGCAAGATCATCTAGGGCGAGATCAGCGTCACACCGGGGAGGCGCTGAACAACTGCCACGTCCTCATCATAGAGATCGGTCAATTCGTCCACGAGTTCCTCGGTCCAGCCGGGCATGTCGAGTTCTTCTTCGATCTCGTCTTCAAGGGCAAACTTGTCCAGAAACGCGGCAATCACGCGCCGTTTCTGGATTTCGGTCATTTCCTGATGCGAATGCATGTAACTGCGCAGCCGTTCCATGCCCTCTTTGCTCATGATCGTCGCAAGCAGGTCAAAGCCGCCAATAATCTTTTCGTTAAGCTCGATACCGGCCATTTCACGGATGATCTGCGACCAGATTACCGGCGTATCCTCGTTGCACCAGACTGTGATCGGAATGCGCGGCGCGGCTTCGCGGATGCCGGCAATGGTATCGGACCACCGGATATCCTGCGGTCTGCGCCCGTCCCAGAATGCATCCTCCGAATTGTCGATGGATTTGTCATAGAGAATCGGAATGAGCGTTGCGGGGTTGCGCATACCCAGAAAGATTTCCAATTCGTCATCCGGAAACAGCGCCGCCATATGCGCCATTCTTTCGGGTGCTGCCGGATAAAGAACTCCGCGCTGGATCGCCGTACCGGCAGTGCGAAAGAAATTGGCATCCGACAGGATCATCCGGTCCGCAGGCTGGTCATCCAGCATCACGTCCAACAAAACCTCGCGCGCTTGCGCGGAGGCCGGTGTTTTGCGCATCGCATTCAATGTGTCACGTAGAATGCCCCGATAACTGTTCGGCCCCGGCACAATAATGCCGCGCTGCGAAAACGCGTCCTTGTTGCGCAGGACCGATTTGATCAGGCGTTCCTGCTCTGTGTAGTGGGCACCGGTGTGCAAAACGAGCTGCATGGGGTCTACTCGATAGATGGTTGGATGGGAGTTGGGATACAGGGTCCGGCCGCCCGTGTAAAATGGCAAAAACCGGATTGAAAGCAACCTACGGATGCCATGTTAAAAATGATGCAAAATCTGTGTTGAGAATGCTTGCATCCCGAAACGGCATCTACTAAAGAACGCCCACACCGCGCAGGATTTACCAGCCTGACGGTGCAAGCCGTCGCAAGACGCTTGGCCCCTATAGCTCAGCTGGTAGAGCAATTGATTTGTAATCAATAGGTCCGCGGTTCGAGTCCGTGTGGGGGCACCATTTAAAATAAATTTATAAATACATTTCAGATGTTTAGGTCGCAGGCTGAAATGATGGACCACCTTACAGCCCACCCTTATATAAAACTTTCAATGCTTGACACATCGTGATGCCTCCAGTCTATCGTTGAAACGTCGGAGGGATTTTTGATGCGTAGAATATTTTTGTTGTTTGTTTGCGTATTTCTGGGAAATATCGCTTTTGCACAGAATGGTCTCGTGCTTGTAGACCCATCTAGCGGTAAATACTTAGGAAACCTGAATTCAAATCCATACGACCCAAACAGCGTTTCGAATCCTTATGGGCGTTATGGGAGTACTTATAGCTCCGACAGCATCAACAACCCCTACGGAAAATATGGTAGTCCTTATAGTAACAGTAGCCCGACCAATCCATACGCCAATCAAGCACCAGTAATTGTTCAGCCGTATGGAAACCAAAACAGCCTTGGAAGTTTTGGTTCGTCAGTTTGGGATTGATGCAAAGTGATTAGGGCTGAAGTAGAGCCAGCATTTCGCTGAATAATCTGCGTTTAATGATGTTCTTCCGTGAACGATTACCGTGAATATACGCGGGGTTTTCGGACAACTCCTTATGCCCACCCCTCGCGCCATGCATCCGACAGACGCGCCAGCCGCGCACGGCGGGATTTTTGCATAGAAAGCCAGTACGCTTGGAATGGGCCGTGCATCGCGGGGCCGCATGTGCGCTTTGCATGGGGTTGGCGTCACTTTTCATGTGCACCCCTCCCCCGTCTGGACGTTGCCGACAATCGCCTGCCCTCCGCCCTCTACGTTGACGTGCTGGACGGTGACGGTCTGATTGCCGCCGTTGCGGTGTTTGCGCAGTGCCTCCATCTGGGCGGTGTAGGCCCGGGTCAGTTTGGTGAAGCCTGAGTAATGCGCCTTCACCTGTTCGATGGTGTCAGCCCCGGCCAGCCACCTGCCAGACCGCATCATCGCCACATGAGTTGCGGCCATCTGGACGGCCAGCATGCTTTCCACCCCATCATGCGGGTCAACCTCTGCCACCGCCGCGACCATGAATGTGCGTTCGTCGTTTGCAGGCAGATCGTCGGATGTTTCGGCCACGCCCAGCGCCTTCAGGCAATGCCGCAAGAGGCCATCGGCGGTTTCAGGGTGCTTTGTGCCGAAAACTTTGTGAACGGTATCCTCTGCCTTCACCCGGACGTTCTGGCCTTTGTCGGGTGTTCCTTTGACGGTGACGC
Organism: uncultured Sulfitobacter sp.; assembly: GCA_947501805.1. Lineage (GTDB taxonomy): Bacteria > Pseudomonadota > Alphaproteobacteria > Rhodobacterales > Rhodobacteraceae > Sulfitobacter. Next base: position 57,918 of record CANMXJ010000014.1, read on the forward strand.
CAATGGTGTTCGGTGCCTTGAGTGCTTTGCCTGTCATATGTCCTGCCTATGGCTATATGTATAAATGTATTGTTTTTTCGGACGGTAATTCCGCCCAGATCGGGGTGCGGCGTCATCGTTTTTCGGACGGCTCATGCCTTCACCACCCTGAGATTGCCCTTATTGTCATAAATTTTCGGACGGGGTGTCCTGATTTTACTGAGGGGCTTTTGTTTTTGCCGCCATGACATGAACCGCTTGGGGGCAGTTTTCATATCGTCCGTTGGCAGTTCCTCCAGCGCCCAGTGTGATGATTGCCCGATACCGGACGGGCCAAGGTGGTGGCCTTGGGTCACGCGAATGAACGCCCGCGCCTCAAGTTCCTTGAACCACGCGCCCACCGTATCCTTGCTGACGTTCAGCGCCTTTGCCGCGTCCCTGTGGCTGAGAATGATACGCCCGTTGTTCGATCCGGTGAAGCGGCGTTTGAGTTCGATGTAGAGCGCACGGGGGCCGGGTTTGAGTGTCGCCCATGCCTCAGACGCCTGAAGCCACTCAGGAAGCTGGACATGACGCCCAGCCCCCTTTTTGCGGTGCTTGTAGGGTTTGCGCACCATTAGCGGCCCTCCCTTGCCTTGAGCGCAAGATAGACGCGCATTGCGGTGATCTGGCAGGGGCAACCGCCCAGCGATACCCAAGCGGCCTCAGTCGCCGCGCCAGCGCCCTTGCGGGCCATGATGTGCCACGCCTTGCCCTTGGGGCTGAGTTTGAAGCGGTTATGCATTGCGCGTCCCTCCAAAGTGCAGTTCGGCCACCAGGCGGGCCTGTGTTGCGGTCATGCCGTAGCGGCGTTGCAGGCGGATGATTTGAAGCTGTTTCATGCCGCGTCCTCCCCTTGGGCCAGCGACTTCGCCGACTTGGGAAAGCGCAGTGCCGCCCGGTCTGTGCCGGGGGCGAGACTGTAAAGCGCGACATGGCCGGGGCTGGTGTATTCGGTGTGGATCGGCCAACCGTATTCGTGCTTCAAGCGGTGGATGATTGCACCCAGCCTCCAGCCTTTGACGTTCTGGATTTGGGTCAGTTGGGAAATGGTGCGCTGGTCCAAGAGCGCCTTGCACGTCCAGTAGACGCTCGTGGGTTTGCTGTAGAAATTTGCCTGTGGCATCTTCAATCCTTTCGATTGAAAAGGCGCGACGCTGGGCGTATTGGTAGAGGATATCTTGCGAGGATATATTCCTGTCCCAATGCCCAGCGCCTGTGCGCCGGGTGGGACGGGTCTTAGCCCGCAAGAGATGCAATCGCTGCATCAACGTCGGCCTCATTCCAATACAGGCGAGACCCGATTTTAGTGGGTTTGGGCAACCATCCATCCGGACCAAAGTCACGGTAGATCGCGCTTCGGCTTCGGCCACCGAGTTTCGCTTGAAGGTCGCTAAAACTTAGAAAGTGCATAGTGCTGCTCCTTGGTTAATGTGGAAACAGCATGTCTCGACGTTCAATGATTAGGAATTGTGAAACAAGGAGCCGTGCTAAATCACAACCGTTCTTGAAGTAGCTTTGCCTGTCGGTGAGTGTCCCGTGCTGACTGCTCGGAGCCGGAAATAGTATTTGCGAGAATTGCAGAGCATTCCGCCCATGTCGCTTTTGCCTGTCGGGCATCCAAAACCCTAAGGTATCGAAACCATTTGTCTTTCTGACGCCTAACAATATCTTTCGGTGCGTGCCGATGTTGGATTTCTTGGAGATACTCGGTCAAACCCTCGACCTGAGGAAGAATTGGTCCGTTTAGATCGAACGAGATTGCGACAACGTTGTGTCCAAGTACGTCAGACGCCTCCATCGTACCATGTTCGACAGCCGCCCAATGTGCCCTCGTAATGGTTCGCCTCTCTAGACGGAGATAAGGGTCCTTCACAGCATCCCAATAGTTTTTCGGTCTCTCCGAATAGAGCGGATTTGCAAGAACAGCAAAACCTAACTCAGCGGCGCGTGCAGGTGTAGGAAAGAAAACGATTTCAGAATATTCTGGAAGCCAAATGGGGTGTACTGGCATTGGCTTTCCGGGATATCTCTCCATGTGGTCGCGAGAGCTTAAGACTTCATACCAATAGCGATAGTTCGGACTCCTTCGCTTAAACTCCCAACGCCATCGGTCATCATCCCAACTATCTACATCGCCGTATGCGTCAGGTGTCCTCCAATCTGGGCAACCGTATTCACGAGAAGGTTTCAAAAGGCCACCACCTTTTCGGTACAGGCAACCGTTACGGCATTTGCCCACCGCTCCATCAACACCCGCCGTTGCTCCAAAAAATCGGTCCGGCGATACGCCCGCTCTACTTTGCCCCCTGCTACATGCCCAAGGCAGGTTTCGGCCACTTCATGCGGCGTGTTGGTCGCCTCTGCCACCCAATCGCGGAATGAGGACCGGAACCCGTGGGGCCGTTCTTTCATTTCCCGGCGGTCCATGTATCTCGACATGGTGGCGTCAGAGATAACGCCGCGTTTCAGGCCGGGGAAAAGCAACCCGTCCCGCGCAAAGGGTTTGGCCTGTTCAATCACGGCTTGGGCTTCAGTGGATAGCGGCACTCGAAAATCGGTAGTTGTGCCTTTACGGCCCTTCATAAACTCAGCAGGGACCGTCCAAGTATCGCCCTCTATCTGGTCCAGATGCAGGAAGCGCACAGGCTTTGAGCGCAAGGCAGTGAGGATAAGCAAGCGCAACGCCAGTTCCGTAACGGTCCCTTCATGCAGCGATTGATAGAAAGCTGGCACGTCATGCCAATGCAGCGCCGGGGTGTTCTGTGTCTGGTGGCGTTGCTGGCCCAAAAGCGCCTTGGCCTTTTCGGTGGCTTGCAGATCAACGTCCAAGCCCAGCGCGGCGGCATGGCGTAGACAAATGCCCAGACGGTTCATCGCCTTTCGCGCCGTTTCGGCCTTTTCGTGCCAGATCGGGGCCAAGGTGTCGCGTATATCGCGCTGGTCTATCTCGGACACTGGCACCTTACCCAGCTTAGGCAGGACGTGCAGTTCTAAAGGCGAATACCACCGCCCAGCTTTGCCATCGCCCTTCAACTCAGCCTTGCGGCTTTCATAAGCATCTAGCGCCACGTCATTCAACAGATGCAGGTTTCGGGCGGCATCGCGGGCCTTCTTTTGTCTCAGCTTGATCGGGTCTTGGCCTTTACGGGCCATGCCACGCCATTTTTCCGCTTCAATCCTCGCTTCTTTCAACGAAACGGCAGGGTAACCACCCAGCCCCATTTCTCGCCTTCTTCCATGCACATGGACCCGTAGTACCCATTTTCCCCCGTTGTCATCGTTCTTGAAAATCCAAAGCCCTCCGCCATCGGAGTGCTTGCCAGCTTTAGCGGCTTTGACGGTCTGCGCTGATAGCTTATTCAATGGGCGCGGCATACGGTCCCCCTTCTAGTCCACCCTCTACATATAGTATGGGATGGTGCACCTTGAAACACCGTAGTACAGGAAATACTTTACTTTTATGATGTTTTAGCGCTGGGCGATACACCTTGGAATACCAATATTTAGGGATACGTTTCCGTGTGGGGGCACCATTAGAACTCCATAAATCAAAAAAGACGCATTAACGCGTACGGGACCTTAATGGCCAGTTATTTAGCCCCTTTGGTCCATCCTTTCGTTTTGCGATGATCACAAACTGCCCCTCCCTTTTCCAGAGCGATTCCTGCAATGGCGTTATCCGGACCTTTTGGGGAACCAATAAGGCAGAGACGACAAGGCGTGCTGCTATGGAGGTGGATCAGTATTAAGTTTTCAAGCCACAGATTGCTGGGGGCGTGCGCAGGCGCGACGTTTACAGTGTCATTCGGAGAGCATCCCGTTATCCCGCAGATGGCAGCAAATCAGCCAGCCTTCAGAACCATGGTTCGAAAGGCTGGCTGATCTTAACGCTGCACTAGGTGCGGATCAGAAGATAAAGTCACTGTCCGTCAGGCTGCCAATGCCAACAGCTTCGAGGACCAGCGTGCCGCCCCCGTCCCAGGCGATGGTGACATTTTCGCCGCTACCGCTTGTGACCACAGAAGACGTCGCATCACGCCAGTCCTGATCCGATGCGCCGCCATCGGTGATGCCAAAGGCTGTGATCTCAATCGCGTCGCCAGTACTGAAATCGGTAATCCGGTCCGCACCCTGATTGGCCGCAAAGACAAAAATATCGCCCGCACCGCCACCAGAGAGAAGATCATTGCCGCCAGCGCCGTTCAGGATGTCCTGACCGCCGCCGCCAAAGGCTTCGTCATTGCCGTCACCAAGGTCGATTTCATCGTCACCGATGCCACCAAAGATCTTGTCATTTCCATCACCGCCAAAGGCGATGTCATTGCCGGCCTGCAGAAAGACAAGATCGTTACCGGCCTGCCCCGATACAACATCGTCGTCCGCGCCAGTGTTGATGATGTCGTTGTCAGCCCCGCCGTTTGCAATGTCATTCCCCGCGCCGCCAAAAATCCGGTCGACGCCGGATCCGGCAAGAAACTCGTCAGCACCGGCACCGCCGAACATCAGGTCATCACCCGCACCGCCAAACAAAAGGTCTTCGCCCGCGCCACCATTTACCACGTCATTGCCGTTGCCGCCCGACAACACGTCACTGCCATCCTCGCCGCGCAAATTGTCAGACCCGTCTTCACCGCGCAGCGTATCATCGCCCAGACCGCCGATCAGCAGGTCAGCACCGCCAAGCCCATTAATTTCGTCGTCGCCGCCAAGCCCGTCGATGGTGTCCGCACCGGCCCCCCCGGTCAGCGCATCGTCGCCTTCGGTGGGCACTCCACCCGCCGCTGCAAGCACATCGGCAATGGTGAATGTGCCATTATCGAATTGCAGGAATTCGAAGTTCGACAGGATGTCCACCTCGCCGTTCTGCGCCGTCACGCTCACACGCCCGCCACTCAGCGATGCAAAGCTAAAATCATCCTCAACCCCGGCAAAACGCGCCGTGTCGATGCCCGTACCTCCGTCAAGTGCGTCGTTGCCCGCGCCACCGGTGATCTCATCATCATCGGCACCGCCCAGCAGCGTGTCATTGCCTGCATCGCCGTCAAGCTCGTCTTCGCCGGTGCCGCCAACCAACAGGTTGTCCGCAGCACTTCCGGTCAGCTCGTCATCGAAATCGGAGCCGAAGACATTCTCAATCAGGGCCAGCCTGTCGCCTTGTGCATCGCCACCGATGCCTGTGCCCGCATTCAGGAAAAGCTGGCCGATGCCTGTAATGGTATCGCTGGAGAAACTGACGCCTGCGACAACGAGATCGACCTCCACACCCACAGCGGAGGCTGTGTAATCCGCAGTATCAATCCCATCGCCACCGATCAGTATGTCCGCACCGCTGCCGCCGATCAGAAGGTCATCCCCAATGCCGCCGCTTACTTGGTCGCTCCCCGCCCCGCCGTCCAGCGTGTCATCGCCGGCATCACCAAAGATAAAGTCACCGCCAACATCGCCTGTGACTACATCATCACCGGACCCCGCTCTGATGATGTCGCTCCCGTCGCCACCGGAGATGGAGTCATGACCCTCATCACCGAGCAGGAGATCGCTTCCGCCCTCGCCATTGATGATGTCGTTGCCGGATCCGCCAAAGACATTATCACTGTCGTCACCGGCATCGATGGTATCTCTGCCAGCATCGCCGTGGATTTCATCACGCTCCGCACCGCCACTGATCAGATCGTTGCCTGCACCGGCGGTAATTGCATCTCTGCCGTCCCCTCCGATGATGTTGTCGTTGCCAGCACCGCCTTCGATTTCGTCTTCGCCGGCACCGCCGTCCAGCGTATCATCGCCGTTCTCGCCCCTTAGCGTATCGGCTCCACCGTCACCCGTCAGCGTGTCGTCATCGTCGCCGCCGCTCAAAACGTCGCTGTTTCCGCCGCCGTTGATATTGTCTGCACCAGTACCGCCACGGATGACGTCGCTGCCAAAGCCGCCGGTGATCACGTCATCGCCCTCGTCGCCGTCGATTGTATCGTTGCCCTCATCGCCGGCCAGCGTGTCGGCACCCTCGCCGCCTTCAATCGTGTCGTTGGCCGCGCCGCCGCGGATCACATCGTCGCCGCCAAAGCCCAGGATAAAGTCTTGGCCGCCTTCGCCGCGCAAGACGTTGGCCGTGTTGTTTCCACCAATGTCATCCCCGGCATCAGAACCAATAACATTCTCAATCCCACGGAGTTCATCATCGCCGTGAAAGCCGGAAACACCTTCCAGCTGGATAATAGCACCCGACGCGTTTTCGTATGAGACCGTGTCATCACCATCCCCGCCATTCAACGTGGCATTTGACGCTGAAAAGATCAGGTCATCCCCATCACCGGCAATGACGTTTACACCAAAGTCAGCCTTCAGCGTGTCATCAAAGGCGCTGCCGATCAGGCTCTCGATATCGGTGTAGCGATCGCCCGCGGCGTCACCCGTGTTCGCCGCCAGATCCGTAAAATCAACGACCAGCCCCGCTGTCGAATTGGCATAGCTGACGGTGTCAAAATCCGAACCACCATCCATGTCATCCGCACCCGCACCGCCTATGAACAGATCGTCGCCATTGTCCCCCTCAAGTGTGTCGTTGCCTGCACCACCATCTAAGGTGTCGTTGCCGCCGTCGCCGTTGATCTTGTCATCACCATCCAGACCATTCAGCGTGTCATTGCCGCTTGTCCCGCTAAATTCATCGTTGCCATCGGTGCCGGTGATCAGATCAGGCACCTCGGTGGTGAAGACGCGGGTCACAACGTCACCTGAATCGATATTGCTGATCGCAAGCCGTCCATCTTCCATTACATTTGCCGCGATAATTGTCGGCGTATCTCCGAAATCAAAAGTGAATGTTTGACCAACGCCAACACCGTCGCTGTCAAAACGCCGCCCGATCAATCCGCCAAAGCCGGTGTTACTGTCCAAAAGAAACAGAAAACCGCCATCGTCCAGAGCAATAATCTCCGGGTCGTCATCTTCGTCGGCGGGGGTGTTCAGAACGCGAAAGGGTCCGGCGCGCACCGTACCGTCATTCTCAAAGACCTGATAAAAGACTTCGTTGTCCACTTCCCGTGTCGCATAGCCGACGACGAAACCGCCGTCTTTCAAGGCGGTCACGCGTGGCTCTAAAAGGTTGGCGCGCGGGGTGCGGTCAAAACCGCTGAAGACCTCGGTGCCGTCGGGGGCCGTAATCAGGATATTGAACGAATCGTTTACGTCATTACTCCCGCCAAAACGGTCGCTGATAACAATTGTGTTCCCGTTGGCCAGCGTGTCTGAATCCAACTCGATGTTTGCGTTGCCGTTCACCGACGCAAAGCTCGTGGAGGCCGTAAATTCACCGCCCGACACATCGCGCAGTTCAACAAGGACATTGGTGGTGCCCGTCCGCTCGGCATAGTGCAATTTCAGCGTGGAGAGGCTGTCCCCGCTCAGCGCCACATCCAAAAGGGTTGATCCCGGTGCATTCACCGTCTGCGACAGCGCGGGATTCGCCGTCGCCACCCCGTTCGTAACATCAAACACCTCGACCTGAATGTCGCCGAAATTCTCAAAACCAAAGCCGATCTGGTTGTTCTCAAGCGCGACAATATCGAACTGAAGCCCCACGTCGGTTGAGACAGTGGAAGCCAGAATCATCTCCGTCCCGATCTTGTTGCCAATGGCATCAAACTGTTGTGCGACAATATCAAAGCCCGCTGTCGTGTCGGCGTCACTGGCGACATAGGCCACAAGGAAAGTCCCATCGCTCAGCGTGATACTGTGAAGGTCAATGCCAGCTCGGGTGCTTGAGTTGGCAATGATGTCATTTGTGATTCTTTCGGGTGTAACGGTCATGGGTTTTCTCCTTGTCTGATTTACGACGCTGGTTTTGCCAGCTTCGGACATAGGTCGGACAAGCGGGCAGATCGGTTCAAAGAAAACCTAGAATGTGCGAGAAGCGGCCATGGCAAACCCTCGTAGGGTGATATTGCCACGGAAAAAGACGGCGTGTTTTTGCATGCCTAACGGAAGGCCGATATCTATCTACAGGCCACAAAGCAGACAAAAATTGCGCCATTTCGTCTGGTATTTTGTCACCGATAACGCCTGCCCTGAACAGCTAATCGCTGCAATTGCGGCGAAAACCAGCGCGATGTCCTGATGCGCCGGTTGTCCTTGATCCTACCAAGCATATCTTCGATCTTTTGCTGCGGCTTGTCGCGGATTCTATCATAGGGGATGCGTTTCTTTTGAGACTTTCGCGATGGAATCCACGGCTCACCCTCCATCTCTTTCGGGTTGCTATAGAACCCGCCCGCGTCATACCCGCGATCCCACAAAAGCCCACGCACCAAAAGAACTCACACGTTTCCAACGGCGAGAAACATCCTGATGGAACGGTCAAGCACGCTACAGTTGAATTCGTTAACCTATTGTGTTTCGGTGTCTGGCATGACCGACCCCTCCCCCACCGGCAGCTTATCTGCGCATGCGCAAGACGTAGCCTTGCTTGCGCGAGTAGCGTCCGGCGACATGGCAGCGATGAAAGCCGTCTACATGGCACATGCCGACGCGATTGCCCGGTTTGTGCGCAGCCGGGTACACGACGACGCTGAAGTGGCGGACATCGTACATGACACCATGCTCAAAGTCTGGCGCGGCGCGGCTGGCTTTGAGGGGCGTGCCGCTGCGAGGTCTTGGATTTTGACGCTTGCACGCAACTGCACCGTGGACCACATCCGCAAACAAGCCCGTGTGTCGCTTGGTGATACAGACGAAACCATTCCCGACGACACGCCCGATCCCGAGGCTGTTTTGGGCGCTGTGCAAGAAGCCACGCGCCTGAGAAATTGCGTCGAGAAATTACCAGAGCGCCAGAGAGCTGTTGTGCATCTTGCCTTCTATGAAGAGATGACATTCGCGCAGATCGCACGCATTGAATCCGTGCCCGAGGGTACGGTCAAAAGCCGCATTCATTACGCCAAGAAGCTGTTGATGCGGTGTCTGAGCCTCGGGGCGCAAAAATGATTTTGAACCTTCTCGCGGCTGACACGTCCAAGAGACAGGAACCCAGACGGAGAGTGCCATGGATCGCTCACACGAATTGACAGAAGAAGAGCTTGCCGCCCATGTGCGTGGCGACAGCGCGCCCGAACAAGCGGCCCGAATCGAGGCCGCCGCAGAAGCTGACCCCAATCTGCGGGCAGAGCTGGCGGTGATGGGCGGCCTGAAAGAGGCGCTCAAGGCATCAACCGACGCGCCCGATACCCGCGCCTTTGGCTGGAAGCGGCTTGAAACCGAGATTGCGCAGACAAAAGCGGCCACACCTGTACCTCGCGTGCAGAGCTGGCGGTTGGCGGCTGCGGGACTGGGCGTTGTCGCTCTGCTACAGGGGACCTACATCGCGCTTGCCCCTGCAGGCGGGGATACGCCGTTGTATCGCACGGTCAGTGAAGAAACATCCGGCTTCAACATTGCAATTGCCTTTGTGCCGGACGCCACTGTTGCTGAGATTGAGGCACTGCTTCGGCAAAACGGCGCTCGGATCACGGATGGACCAAGCGCGATAGGTCTCTACCGCGTTTCATTCGAAACCGAGGATGCCCGCGCGTCGGCCCTCGCCACATTTGGCACTGCCCCTCTTATCGATCTTGTCGCGGAGAACTGAGCAAATGCGCCGTATCCTTATGTTTTGTCTGGTATTCGCCTTGACCGCCTGTGCGCTGAATGACGAAACCCCTCGTGCTCAGACCGCTGACGGGCAGCCCCCCGCCGTCACAGATAGGCGCGAGTTGATCGTCTTGACGGCCGGGTCAGCCGCCTCCCTGACCAAAGTTGTTGAGAGTTTGGATTATACAGTACGCGCCGTGCATCCGCTGCCCGAACTCAATGACACGTTGATTGTGCTTCGCATTCCCGAAACGCGTACGATACCGACCGCTATCGAGGAGATCGAGGCCGCGGCTCCCGGTGTAACCGCAGGCGCAAATCATCTCTATAGACTGCAAGCTATTGCCGGGGCGGACCGGCGCGACTATGCCGCCGCCATGATCGGCTGGCCAAAAGGTGGATGCCGCGCACGAGTCCGTGTCGGTATGATAGACGCCGGTGTTACACCGGGACATCGCGGCCTTACGGATGGCCGGATCGCGCAGCGCAGCTTTGTTGAGGGATCTGCAAACACGCGCCATGGTGACCGCGTTGCGGAATTGCTTGTCGGCAGGGGGCGATTGCGTGGAACGGAGCTGCTTAGCGCGCGCGTCATTGATCCAGCACTTGAAGGTGGCAACGCCGCAGGGGTGGTCGCTATCCTGCGCGCCGTGAATTGGCTTGCCGCGAAGGAAGCGAAGATCGTAAATGTCAGCCTTGCCGGACCTTACAACAAACTGATGGATCGTGCACTTAGCCAAGCTGCTGCTGACGGCATGACCTTGGTTGCGGCTGTCGGTAACGCCGGACCACGTCACCCGCCACAATACCCTGCCGCCTTCCCGTTTGCGTTGGCTGTCACGGCTGTGGATCGTGAAGGTGCAATTTATCGCAATGCTGTACGCGGCCCGCATGTCGACCTCGCCGCACCCGGCGTCGATATCTTGCTGACGCTTGATGGACGCCCTTCAGTCTCAAGCGGCACCTCGCTTGCGGCCCCCTTTGTCACAAATGTCATTGCAGCAGATCCGGCACTTGCGCGTCTGCCGGTCGCCACACTGCGGCGCAAGCTGGCAAGGCGTGCAAAAGACATTGGGGCAGACGGGCATGACACTACGTTTGGCGCGGGCCTCGTGAGCGCAACTCCAAACTGCTAGGCTATCGTTAAAGGAACGTACCACCGTGCGCCATGTGATCTGCAAAATCACGCGCGGTGGTAACGTTGTTTTCAGACTCTGCTTGATCAGAGGCGAACTGCTTCACCGCAGTGACCCGCACCCCCAAAATGTCCCTGAGTTTGTGTGGGGGTGCCCAACAAAAGGGTAGGTCCATGAAGTCACGATCCTTGGATGAACAGATCATACCAAGGCACTGGAAGTGGTGAGAAGACTGTCGCCGCGGCATGCCCTGAATGGCAGGCTAACGTCTAGAAATATTTCCGAAAATGGTGCCAACTGATGCGAAGCGACTGCGGACTGTGAAAAATGTGAATCGCAAGCTGGCAAAGCTGGCCTTAAAACAGATGTTGGGCAGCGCCATGTAACCAGACATCAATTCAAAAAATGTTGACGCCCGTTGGGACGGGGTCACCCGTTTGCCTCATAGAAGGCATAACAGGGGCCAGTCATTGGCCCCTGTTACCAGATCATCCCTTAGAACAAGAAATCACTGTCCGTCAGGCTGGCGATGCCAACGGCCTCAAGCGTCACAGTGCCGCCGCCGTCCCACGTGATCGTGACGTTTTCGCCATCATCGCTCGGCGCGATTGATGTCGTCGCATCACGCCAGTCCTGATCGGATTCCGCACTGTCCGTCAGACCGAAGGCTGCAATGTCGATTGTGTCTCCGTCAGTGAAGTCGCTGATCCTGTCGACACCCTGATCGGCTGCAAAGATGAACACATCCGCCCCGCCACCACCGGACAGGATGTCATCGCCACCTGCACCCGAGATGATGTCGTTGCCCGCGCCGCCAAAGACATCGTCGTTGCCGTCACCCGCATTGATCTCGTCATTGCCGTCACCGCCAAAGATGTTGTCGTTACCCTCGCCGCCAAAGGCTTTGTCGTTGCCCGCCTGCAAGAAGACCAGATCATTACCTGACTGAGCAAACACCAGATCGTTGCCGGAGCCTGTGTTGATGATGTCGTTGCTGCCGCCGCCGTTGGCGATGTCGTTCTCTGATCCACCAAAGATGCGGTCAAAACCATCACCGCCAAAGATCTTGTCAGCGCCCGAACCGCCAAAAATCAGATCATCGTTGCCGCCACCGAACAGCAGGTCATCGCCCGCGCCGCCATTGACCACGTCACTGTCAGCGCCGCCAGAGAGCACATCATTGCCGTCCTCACCGCGTAGATTGTCAACGCCCGCATCACCGCGCAGCACGTCGTCGCCAGTGCCACCCGCCAGAGCATCTGCGCCCTCGCCGCCTTCCAAAGTGTCATCGCCCTCTTCGCCAGACAGGGAATCGTCGCCCTCTCCGCCGAGCAGCGTGTCATCGTTGCGACCGCCAAACAGCGCATCATTGCCCACCCCGCCATCCAGCATGTCGTTACCGGTACCGCCAAGCAATTCATCGTTGCCTGCCTCACCAAATAGGTTGTCAGAGTTTTTGCCACCGTCCAATGTGTCATCACCTTCACCGCCAAAGGCATTGTCGTTGTTTCGGCCCGTGGAAATGAAATCATCGCCCCCAAGGCCATTGATCCTCACCTTGGACTCGTTTGTGATGATCACATCATCAAACTCGGATCCAATGGCGTTCTCGATCCTGATGAACACGTCACCTTCTGCATCGCCACCAATACCAACGTCACCGTTTGAGAAATTTACTGTGATGCTTGCGTTCGACTCGCTGTAGTCAACGGTGTCCGAGCCACCGCCGCCGTCCAGAGTATCGGCCCCGATACCACCAATCAGTATGTCCTGTTGGAAGTTTCCGGTCAAAACGTCATCGCCGTCACCACCGATCAATACATGCCTCCCCCCTCCGGCGGCCTCGATTGTGTCATTGCCAGCACCACCATCCACTGTGACACCAGCAAAACCGCCAACCGTGATCATATCATCGCCAAGCCCACCGTTGATCTCGATGGCTTCGGTGCTTGAAATCGACAACGAAAAGGGGATCAGGTTCGTGCGTTCAAAGGTGTCTGATGAGCCGTCCAGAACCACGATATCACCGGTTTCACCATCAGACAGGTTGATGATCAGCGTGTCAGTCCCGAGGTTTCCGGTGAAACTGTCGGACCCATCGCCGTTGTTCCAAACCATCGTGTCATCACCAGCACCGCCAATCACCGTGTCGGACCCTTTGTCACCGACCAGCAGATCGTTGCCCTCGCCCCCTTCAATCAGGTCATCGCCCGCCAGTCCAAAAATGGTGTCATCGCCACCAAGACCCTGAATTGTATCTTCAAGCTCCGTACCGCTGAGGGTTTCACCATTCTCTGTGCCAATGATCGGTTCCATATCGCGTCTCCTATGTGGCTGAGGGGTCCTCAGCATGAGTGTCTGTTTCGGAACAGGTTTCTGCGCCGAACAGGAATTGGTCGCGCTGGACCGGCAAATGGTTCAAAAATGTTTCAACAAATTGTTAAGCAAATTCTATCTGCGTCGGGGTGCATGACGTTTGAATGCAATCAAACACATGAGTGATCGCGGATCCGCACCATGAAATTGCGCGCTGCTCACCTGCGCAACTGTTGCCGTGAAGGTGTTCACAGAACTGACGGGGATTGGTTTGATTTAGCTGCGATCTTGAATTTGCATTCTCGGCGCGTGATCACTTGGCCTCTCCCTCACATGCTTTCCTGCACTGCCGGCAGTGAGATGCGACCAAATGAAACGGGACTTGGCAATCGGGGCGTTCAAGATTGCAATCGTTTTCCGAACACCGCGACAGCCAATAGTGTTCAGGGTTATCAAAAAAGCCCGCGTCTGCATGGCTTTAGCGGGTCAATGGGCGGCCGTTAAAAAGCAGAGCTTTTAGTCTCAACAGAGAACATTCACACTTCGGATCGTTCTATGTGAGTTTGGTCAAATTCCGGTTAGGATCGCTTTTTTCCAAAGGGCTGGAGCAATGCAAAGCCCTCGGAAAAAAGTGCTGTTGCGCGAATGTTTGAAATAAAGACTGAGCTTCAGGACATTATCGCCCCTTCAGAGGCGGTAGTTGGTTCTGCATCCGTGCTTTACACCTCAAAATACAAAGGCCGCATCAGTCAGGCTAGCGACGCCAATGTTCTCGATAATGAGGGCACCGCCGCCGACCCAGTTTATGGTCACATTCGCGCCTCCCCCGCTGGTGCCGACCGATGTTGTCGCATCACGCCAGTCCTGCTGGGACGCTGTACCATCCGTGACACCGAAGGACGAAATGTCGAGGCGGTCAATGCCAGTGAAATCAGTGATCCTGTCATCACCCTGATTGGCGACCAGAACAAACCTGTCAGCGCCCCCGCCACCGGACATCACATCATTACCAACAGCGCCGTTGATCAAATCGACCCCAGCACCGCCAAAGATGTCGTCATTCCCAGCACCGCCATTGATCTCGTCGTTGCCACTTCCTCCGAACAGTTTGTCGTTGCCCGCGCCACCAAAGATGTCATCGTTGCCCGATTGTGCGAATACCAGATCGTTACCATTCTGCCCAAAGATCAGGTCATTGCCGGAGCCGGTGTTGATGATGTCGTTGTCAGCACCGCCATTGACGATATCGTTGCTTGCCCCGCCAAAGAGGCGATCCGAACCTGCGCCGCCAAACAACTTGTCAAAGCCTGCGCCACCAAAAACAAGGTCATTGCCGGAGCCAGCAAACAGCACGTCCTCACCATCACCGCCGTTCAGCACGTCATTTTCCCTGCCACCCGACAACACGTCATTTCCGCTTTCACCACGCAGCACATCTGCGCCGGTGTCGCCACGCAGATTGTCATCGCCGCCACCTCCAGTCAGCAGGTCATTGCCCCCGCCACCATCTACAGTGTCGTCACCGTCAGTGAAGCTGGAGAACCCGGGGCCGCCAACCAATTGCAAATCGGCTCCGGAAATTACGTCCTGAAGGATAGCGGGCCGTGCGTCATCCGGAACCCAGTTTGTAACCAGAGCGGGATTAGCCAGCGGATCAAGGCCATCCACAAACGCTAAGGCATCAATCTCGGCTGTGCTGCGCACCTCGTCCCAGACGCGGACATCGGCAATATCGCCTGGCATCGTTTTTCGCGGGCGGAATAGCCCGTCGGCGTCTTGATCCTGCCCGATCACGACCCGACCGTCTGCGGCCAGACCGCCAGCATTTGTGACACCGCTCGCGATTTCCGTTCCGTTCAGGAAAAGTGCGACCGCTCCAGTGCCGCCATCATAGCTGGCAGACAAACGGTGGATCTCTCCGTCAAGGATCGTACTCGTCGGCACTGCGCTGAGAAAGTTGTTGCCGTTGATGCGCACGCCCAAAGTCTCGCTCAGGGTGGTGGTATATCCAAATATCAGGAGTTCCTCCTGATCAACGGGAATTCCGGCAGCGTATGAAAAGAACGACATGTAAGAGGATGGCAAAACGCCGTCATTTGCGCGAAAGAGCAGTTCTACCGTCACGTCGTCAGTTGGCATGTCAAAAGTATCCAGCACAGCCGCCTGCTGGTTTTCCGCGCCACGATTGAAAGACACCGCCGCGGTGTTTGAGAAATTTGGCTGCGTCGCGGACTCAAAACCACCATAGATCGTGTCAGCGCCATCCCCGCCAAAGAGGATATCAGCGCCATAGCGACCCTCGATCAGATCAGCGCCAGCGCCCAAGCCGCCATTGATGACGTTTGCGCCGCTATCGCCGCGTAGCATGTCAGCGGACTGCGTACCTGTCAGGTTCTCGATGCTGCTGAAATCTGTTTCATAGACAGGCAAATCATCATCTGGCGTGAACGTCGCCAAGCCCGCCTGAAGATCGGCAACAACCGAGCCAAAAAACGCGTCCGGTACCCAACCTGTTGTGGGCTGACTTTCTTCACCAGATTGATAGGCCTCAAACGACAGCGTGTCGGTTCCGGTGTCACCACGGACGATGTTATTACCAAGGGCGGCAAAAATGTGGTCGTTCCCGCTGCCACCGTCTACGGTGTCGTTTCCACGTCCGGTATAGATTTTGTCATCCCCGCCGAGGCCACGCAGCAGATCATTCCCGTTCATACCAATAAGACTGTTGAAAATATCGTCCCCTTCGATGACGTCACTATATTGCGACCCGCGGACTTCTTCGATCTCACTGATGCGATCAAGATTGGATGACGTCACAAGATTGATGTCTACAGCGGTTTCGTACCGGGAGAAATCCGCCGTATCAAAACCATCGCCGCCAGTTATGTTCCTGATTGTAAACGTACTTTCTGAAAAGTAGAAGCGATCGTTGCCCGCCCCTCCCTGATAAGAGTCGACACCCAAGTTCGCATGTGTCTTTCCCGGTGCCACGTCCCAGAACCGGTCGTTGCCTGCGCCACCAAGCAAGTTCTCGTTCCCGCCCGCGCCATACAGCAAATCATCACCGTTACCGCCAGACAGAAAATGCGCAGGTGCAACAGCGGAAGGATTGGACGCGTTCGAGTAGAGTTGGTCGTTCCCGTCAAACCCGCGTAGGTTTGTGACGTCACCACCCGAAGCCGTGCCGTTACTCGTTCTGAGAATGTCATCAAAGCGTGAACCGATGATCTGTTCCGTCTCGCGGATACTTTTTACGTCGACGTCTGCATATTTCTGAGTGTCGATATTGCGGATATCACCGGGTGTGAAGCCTTCTGCCTGTTCAACAGATCGAGAAGGGTCAAAGTCCCACGCCCGGCCACTTCCGGTAAAACTGGCGGTATCAGCGCCATCACCGCCACTGAAAGAGAAAAAGCCATCTTTGCTCACTTCGACCCTGTCACGTCCGTCACCGCCGTTTATGGACGTGAGGCCAACACCGGGCCGGAACGTGTCATTGCCGGCATCGCCAGACCAGTTGTTATAAAACTGTTCCTCGTCTTGATCGACGCCGATAAACAGATCATTCCCACCGCCGCCATTTATCTCGTGCTGGAACGTTGCCCCGTAAAAGGTATCATTGCCCTGAGAACCGGTAACAGTGTCGATTGAGACCAACGTATCTGTCCCGAAGGGATTGTCCTGTTGATCAAATTTCTCGACCACACCAGTTTCCAGATTCACTTCGATCCGCGCCGGGATCAACGATGGCACGTCTTGTTCCAGAAAGCCCATGACAGCCAGCCGCACAAAGTCGTCGTTTGTTTCAACCGTTTCGCTGTTTTCGACGGCGCGCCAGTTGTAGGCTTGCGCGCTCCATCCATTATAGGAACGCTCGGATATCCCCCCGTACCAAAGCTCATGATCAACATTGCCGGAATGGACGTAGGTGTCATCACCCGGTCCCGCGATGAAAAGGTTCCTCCCCTCGCCCCCGTCAACGTAATCGTCTCCAGCGCCACCAACCAGCTGGTCTCGGCCCTGTCCACCAATGAGGGTATCGTCGCCTGCAAAGCCATTGATCCTGTCTTGCAGATCACCACCGGTTAGGACGTTGTCCACCGCGTCCCCCCAGATCCAGCCTTTGGTGTCCGAGCCATTGGTGAGGTTTTCGATGCTGTTATAGGTTTCATAAAATTCAGGCGTGAAAGGCGTGCGCGCGGCGTCATTCGTCAGTGCCAAGTAGAGGATTGAATTCCCGCTGCCGTTCGCGCCATAGGTTTCGTAGGTAACCGTATCAGTGCCAGCCCCCCCGAAATAATCGTTCCACAGGAAGCTGCCGCCATCCAGGATATCATCTCCGTCGCCGCCATACAGAGTGTTGCGGCCCCCCGAATAGCCTTCATTCCCACGTCCCCCAAAAAGGTAGTCGTCTCCTCCTTCGCCATAGAGCGTATCACGTCCGATGTTTCCAAAAATGTAGTTTGGATCATCGTCGCCTCTGATAGAGTCGCCTTGGGTAGGGGTCGAGTTCGTGTAAAAAAAGTCCTCAAATTCGGCGATGTCAAAGGTCCGGTTGGAGAAGATGACCTTCTCGATGTTCAACAGTCTGTTCGACCCTTGCCGCCCGCCGCTGAACTCTTGGTGCGTAACGATCAGTGCGTCGTCTGTGCCGTAGCCAAACCGGAATTCCTCCCAGTTGCCAAAAAATACGGCACCGTCAACACCATCGCCGCCATCAATCACGTCATCGCCAAAGCCGCCAATTAATAAATCATTGCCAGTCCCGCCGATCAGCGTGTCATCACCAAGGCCACCGGCAACCAGATCATCGCCTGCCAGCGCATTCAGCAATGTGCCGGGTTCATCATCTGGCGGCGGATTGTCGTCGTCGCCAATGACCAGTTCAGAGCCAGCGGTCGGATTCTCATTGACCGGACCCAGCAGGTCCGTACCCAAAATTTGATCGCTCAGATTGTCAATCGCCGCAACAAGGGGATCAATGACATTGCCCTGAAGTTCAGCAATTAGACTGTCCAGCGGCGCACCGAAATCTGGAAAAATGTCCAGCGTTGGCAGCCTGTCCAACCCAAGATCATCCAGAATATCCGAGAAAAGATCCGTGACTCCAAGCGCATCAATAATCGGATTTACCACCAGACCAATGGTATTATTATAAATGAATTCAATGGCATCAAGAGCCCATTGAACGGGTTCCAGAACGCTTTGCAACTCCCCCAGCGGACCGCTCAGGAAATTGAGACTGTCGACGATATTGGTGATGTCATAAAGCGCCCTCATGATCGCACGGCCAGGTTCAATGATGCCGTTGAGCGCGTTCGCTACGTTTTCCTGCGCGGTTTGCACCGTATCCAGCGCGTCAATGATTGGCTGATAACCTTGATTGATCCCCAGCACCGTCGCATTCGCCGCCGCAATAGCGCTGTTGAATTCTGTCGGGATGTCAAACCCTTCAGTGTTTTCCACAACGTCCACCGCGTCCGCAAGGCCGTCTTTCACCGACCCCAACTCTTTCAGCTCCGCATCAATGAGGATGACTTGAGCCTCAAGAACCAGTTTCTCAGCTTTGACAAGGTTAAGAATGTCTGTGAACTGACTTTCTGCAGGCTTGGCCGCTTCTGCCGCTGCGCGCACGTCGGCTGCGCGATCCTCTACAACATCAATTGCACGTTTGAGCGCGTTAACGATTGACCCGACAGGGCCGCTTAATTTCGACACCAATACCAAAGCCGTCTCAAGACCCGAAGCGATACTTTCAAGAGCGGTTGCGTTAGTGTCGATTTTTTCCAACGCGTTGAGTGCGTTTTCAGTGATCTCCAGCGCCTTGATCGCGGTTGAAACAGCACCGCGTGTCGTCGAAAGCGCACCTGTCACCTGGTTGATATTGTTTTGAAAAATAAGAATTTCGCTCGGCATAAAATGCTCCGATCACAAAGAATTTTTTAATGGTCAAATACGTAACGGGCCAAACGGCCGCTCATGAAACGCTCCAGATTGTTTCGCTGGCTTCGCGGTTTTGGAACCACCCGAATATCCTGCCCGCCTGCGTGTCGCGTTCGATGTTTCAAGTCTTGCGCGAAGACGCTGATAAGCATTCTCTCTTGAAAACATGCCATTTCGGCAGGTGCGTTCAATTGGAATACCATTGGAAATCTTCCCTCAAGTGTCTTGAAACAGACCTTCACATTGCAGGAAGTTGGACGATCCTTGTATCGGGCGATCATCCTATTTTCGCGGATTTGCGGATCGTTACGACACGACGGGTGTCAACCTTTCGCCAACGGGAAAGAAACGCCAATGCTTAACCCGCCGGACCGCTCGCATAACAGATTGACCTCATAGCCCGTAGATCGCGCCAACTCATCAACGATGGCCAATCCCAGACCGGCACCGTCTTTTCCCTCGGCGGTTTGAAACAACCTTGTGCTGCGCTCTTTGGCCTTGAGAAATTCAGCGCGGCTCAGCCCCCGTCCGGTATCGTGGATTTCCACACGCAGCTTTTCACCACGCTTTCGCACACAAAACAGAATGCGTCCGTTGTCGGTATATTTTATGGCATTTGACAACAGGTTCGACAGGATGCGCATTGCCTCCATAGATGAAACAATAGTGTCATGTCTTGATGGGAAATAGCACAAATCAAGCCCCTTGGCCGTTGCGTCAGGCAGGAACATTTGCATGACACTATCCGCCACTTTACGCAGCGCGAAACGACTTGTGGCATCGTCCGCTTCCTCCGCCTCCAACGCTTTCAACGTAACCTTATTTTCACGCTGTTGGCTCGCGGCGTTCATCAATCCCTCAATGTAAAAGAATGACTTCTCCATTTCATCGATGGCAATGGGCGTTTGCTCTGCATTGTTTGAAAGTGCGCGCACGCTCAGACGCAAAGCTGCAAGGGGTTGTTGCAGATCATGCAGCGTATTTGCACTGGCCACGTCACGCGATCTAAGCTGCTCGCTCTCCTGCGCAAAGCGTCGCTCAAGGTCGGACAAACGCGCCAGGAGCTTAAGATTGCGGTTCTCCTCTGCGTAGCGTCTGTTGATTGCCGCTTGGCGTGAAAGACGCAGTTGATTGTAGCGATCCGCAATCGACAGACCCATCAGGGAAGCGTCCACAACCATCACGGTCCGGATCACATCATTCTGAAAATCCTGCGAAATTTCGAGGCCGATCCAGTGGCGCAGACTCATGATGGAGGCCGCGAATAGGAATCCAACCCAAGCGATCACGAAAAACCGAACTTCCTTGAACCGGGTCAGCGCGGCGACAAACCCCGAAAACGCACACATCCCGACCGAAATGAGAGATAGTAACACCAGCAATTTTTTGAGTGTCTGATTGTCCAGAAAGGCCGATGACACCACCATGGCGAAGGCCAATCCCATCACCCCCCAAAGCAACTTGTCGATAATGGGGTGATTGACCTTTGTATTCAAAAAAACCCGGGCAAAATTGGGCGATAGAATAATGACCCCCGCCCCCAGCGGAATGGATGCAAAGCTGTTCCACGCAGGCGCGTTGGGCCAGAAATATTGAAAAGTGACCCCGTCCGAATGCATGACAAAAAGAAGTGCGGCCAACCAGCTACCGATATATGCTGCAAAAACCGGATGACGGTATATCGCCAATGCCAAAGAAGCCAACAGCAGCGGAATAATCATCATACCATAATAGAGGAAATTTTTGGCCGATCGCGCGGCGGCGCGGGCTGCAAAGCTGGTCTCCGTTTCGAACCCGAACGCCAGATGCGACGACCCTTGAGACCAGTACTTGATCAGGATCGTTGCTGTCTCTCCGGGTGGCAGGTTTAGGGGCGCAACCATTTCCGGATAAGCGATTGGCCGTTTATGGAATGTGTCCCCCAGACCAACGTCATAGGTCGTCTTGATCGCGCCTGCGGCACTCAACACATGCACCTCAAGAAGCTGTTTGAAATTCTCGCGAAAGTGGATGCGCCAGGATCGCACGTCTTGGGTGGTATTGATGGCTGAAAGACGCAACCAAATGGTACTGTCGGTATATCCGAAGTCCGGCGAAACGGTCGTGACAGGTGAAAAGGCTGCCTCCGGCAAAGCCAGTATATCGGCCGGTTTCAACTCTCCCGCAGGTTCCAGAAAGTAGTCAATATGTCCCTGAAGGCTTTCCGGTGCCCGCGGCCCATCCAGCCCAACCACCGGCGATTTCGCCAACAAAGGTGTCGCGAGCAGAAGAAAAAACGTTGCCATAACTGCAAGAAGGCGCATGTTACTAGTCAGTGAGAAAGAAGAGCATCGCGAAAAAATATGCCCGATGGCAAACCAAATCGGATCGTCATCGCCGACGATCACAGGCTTATTGCTTCCGGCTTGAGTATCGAGTTGGAAATGCATGGCTATGAGATTTCAGCGCTTGCACATGATGGGATAGATGCGATTGCATCCATCAAGTCGACGCAGCCCGACCTTGCGATCCTTGACATCAACATGCCGGGTGCAAATGGCGTCGAGGTGTTCCTCGAAGCACAACGCTGGTCCCCCAAGACAAAATTTGCAGTGCTGACCGGGCATCCGTCGGCAAACTTGTTTACCAGTCTTCTTGATGCCGGCGTGTGCGGAATCTTTCTCAAATCAGACCCCCCAACGGACATATGCGCCTATGTCGCCCGCATCCTTAAAGGCCAAATCGTTCTGTCCCCTTCCGTTGTAAGTGTTATGAGCAGTTCGAACGAAATCCCTGAATTGACAAACAGGGAGTTGCAGGTCCTCCAAGGTATTGCGCGGGGATTGTCCAATTCCATGCTGGCCGCGGACCTTGGCATCAGCGCCAAGACTGTCAACACACACCGGACAAACCTGATGAGGAAACTCGATGTTCATTCGTCGGCAACGCTCCTGGTTAAATCAATCAAAATGGAATTGGTAACAATAGAGTAACATACCTTCGACGATGCCAAAGAACGCGATAGAAAAATCAAAACATAACTGAAAAGGCGCGATCCGTATATCGGGCGATCGCCTGATTTTTCAGAGAAGTTGAACATCAGAGGCATGGACCTGGTCTTGTCGCACGTGCCTTCAGGTCTCTCAGAAAGACATCCAAAACCGGATCGCCGCCATCACGAAACCGGCACCTGCCCCTGCAAAACGGGCGGTCACCATGTCGCATTTCATTGTTTGCATGCAACGTGCGACTTTAACCCCTCACCCAGCCACCCGGACAGAGGTTTGTGGCGCAATTTTCACTGCAACCAGCGGAGCAGCCAACGTATCCCTATCCCCGAAAACGTGCCAATTCAGAAGCCGCAGGTAGCTGTCGCCTGACAGCCTTGCGCACCAAGCGGTTGAAACGGCGATTGTTTTCTCGCGCGCGGATAGATACGCTGGTCACCAACGCATAAGAAATTTAGTGGATCAAATGATATGACCCAGAATCACTCAGACTCATCCCCCTGTGCTGATTGCAACATCCGCAACCGCGCTGTTTGCGCGACCTGCGATCAGGACGAGCTGAAGATGCTGGAAGAGATCAAGTATTATCGCACCTATGATCCCGGCCAGCCCATTATGTTTGAAGGCGATGAAATGCAGTTTCTCGCCTCTGTGGTCACAGGTTCGGTCAAACTTTCCCGGACCTTGCCAGATGGTCGCAAACAAATGCTGGGTCTATTGCTGCCCTCCGATTTTATCGGCCGTCCGGGTCGCAAGAACGTCGACTATGACGTCGAAGCCATTCAGAAAGTGACGTTGTGTTGTTTCCGGCGCAAGCCGTTTGAAGCCATGATCGAAAAGACACCGCACATTGGCCAGCGCCTTTTGGTAATGTCGCTGGATGAGTTGGAAGTGGCGCGCGAATGGATGATGCTGTTGGGCCGCAAGACCGCGCGGGAGAAGATAAGCTGCCTGCTCTCGCTGATTGCGCGGCGCTATGCGTCCTTGCACCTGAAATCCATTGGCGGGCGCCAGTCTTTCGAGATGCCGATTTCGCGCGAAGCGATGGGGGAATATCTTGGCCTCACGATCGAAACCGTTAGCCGCCAGATGACGTCCTTGCGCAAGGACGGCTTGATCGAAATTGCCGGCAGCCGGACAATCACCATTCCCGACCTCGCGGCATTGATGGCCGAAACCGGCGATTATATCGAAGCTCCTATGATGAATGAAACACATAGCCTGACCCAACATCGCGTTTAATGTGCCATGAAGACGGGTGTTTGCGCACGCGTCAGCATGTCCCGTGTGGTGCCGCCAAAGATAGCCTGACGCAGGCGCGAACGCCCATAGGCTCCCATCACGATCATCTCACAGCCCAGTTCTTGCGCCCGGTGTTCCAATGTCGCAGAGATACTCTTGTCCATTTGATTGCAGACAGAGACTTCGCATTTAATCCCGTGACGTGACAAATACTGGGCAAAGGCACCGCCGGGATCGGATCGGTCGGGCGCATCTTTGGGCGGATCAACCAACACAACATGCACATGAGAGGCTGCTGTCAGGATCGGCATCGCATAGCGGGCAGCACGCAGAGCGGCGGCACTTTCGTCCCAGCTGACCATGATTTTGCGCGGGGGTGCCATGATCGCAGTGGCTTCCGGCAGCAACAACAGCGGTGTATCCGCGTCAAAAAGAATGGTCTCTGCCAACATGCGCGTGGTGTCGTGATGCGCGCTTCCCGACCTTTGTTGCTGGATCACCAGATCGCTGAACCGGACGTGATGTGCAATCTCGCGACCACTGGCCGAAGACGTGACCCCGATCGGGTCCACATTCCAGCGGATGTCTTCATCCGCCAGTTTGGCTGTGGCATGATCGGCAAGTGATCTGGCCTGTTCAATACTGTCCGCAACTCCATAAGCAGTTGGCACGGCATCAAGCGCTGTTTGAACCATACCTGTCTGGTCAATCCCGATGGCAAGAGCCAGAACCTGCAAATGGGCATCCATCGCGCGGGCAAATCCGATCGCCGCATCAAGTTGTTCGGTAGCCCCGTCGATATCGGTCAGGATCGTCGCGACAGTCTGGATTGACATCAAGGTATTCTCCTACTTTCAGATCCGGAGCATGAAAAGTCGCTCCGGCATCTGAGCCCGTTCTCCTTGGCATGAAGTTTCGCCGGATTCATTGACTCAGATCAAAGACCCCACTTGCGGCCTTTGAGAAAAGACCCCATGCGAACGAGCGCCCGCGTGCTGTCGATTCTGGCTGCGTGGGTGAATGAAGGGACAAAAAAATGACGTCTAACTATTTGAAACTGATTGTATTGGCGGGGGTGACGCTGTTTGCGGCGCTTGCGGCCAGTTGGGGCCGCGATCTGGCCTATCAGGTACATGCGGTTCTGATCATGGTGATCGCTGCCGGCATGTTTATCTGGGTATTGCGCAATACGGACGAACCGGTGCGTGCAGGAGTAGATGACAACGGTTATATGGATGATGTGATCCGTGCCGGTGTGATCGCCACGACCTTCTGGGGCATTGTGGGATTCCTTGCCGGAACGTTCATCGCGTTCCAGCTTGCCTTTCCGGCGCTCAACTTTGACTGGGCACAACCCTACTTCAATTTCGGACGTCTACGCCCCCTGCACACCTCTGCGGTGATTTTTGCCTTCGGGGGCAATGCGCTGATCATGTCTTCCTTCTATATCGTTCAACGCACCTGCGGAACGCGCCTTTGGGGCGGCAACCTGCGTTGGTTCGTTTTCTGGGGCTATCAGTTGTTCATTGTTCTGGCGGCTACGGGCTATGTACTGGGTGCAACCCAATCACGTGAATATGCCGAACCTGAATGGTATATCGACATTTGGTTGACGATCATCTGGGTATCCTACCTTGCCATTTACATGGGCACGCTGATCAAGCGTCAGGAAAAACACATCTATGTGGCCAACTGGTTCTTCCTTGCCTTCATCGTCACCGTCGCGATGCTGCATATCGTCAACAACCTGCACGTGCCCGTCAGCATTTGGGGGTCCAAATCTGTTCAGGTCTTCTCGGGCGTGCAAGATGCCATGACACAGTGGTGGTACGGCCATAACGCCGTGGGCTTCTTCCTGACCGCCGGCTTCCTTGGCATGATGTACTATTTCGTACCCAAGCAGGCCGAACGTCCTGTGTTCTCTTACAAGCTGTCCATTATCCACTTCTGGGCGCTGATCTTTTTGTACATCTGGGCGGGTCCGCACCACTTGCATTACACTGCCCTGCCTGACTGGGCGGCGACCCTTGGCATGGTGTTCTCCATCATCCTGTGGATGCCTTCATGGGGTGGTATGATCAACGGTCTGATGACGCTGAACGGCGCTTGGGACAAGTTGCGCACCGATCCGATCATCCGGATGATGGTCATTTCGCTGGCCTTCTACGGTATGTCGACCTTTGAGGGTCCGATGATGTCAATCCGCGCGGTCAACTCCCTGTCACACTACACTGACTGGACCATTGGCCACGTACACTCCGGCGTCTTGGGCTGGAACGGCATGATCACCTTTGCCGCGCTGTATTTCCTGACACCGAAACTTTGGGGGCGTGCACAAATGTACTCCATGTCTGCGATCAACTGGCACTTCTGGTTGGCCACCATCGGGATCGTTCTTTATGCGGCGTCCATGTGGGTCACCGGCATCATGGAAGGCCTGATGTGGCGTGAAGTCGACAGCCAGGGCTTCCTTGTGAACTCCTTTGCCGACACCGTCGCTGCCAAGTTCCCGATGTATGTTGTGCGCGGTTTGGGCGGGGTCATGTACCTTGCAGGTGCCATGATCATGGTCTGGAACCTGTGGATGACCATCCGTGGCGGGAGCAAAGTCACTGCCCCCGTCGGTGTTCCGGCTGAGTAAGGAAAAAGAAATGTCTGATACTGAAAACACACCGCCCAAAAAGGGCTTCCTTGCCAAACACGCGATGATCGAACGCTCGGCGACCTTGCTGATGGTTCTGTCGCTGGTCGTGGTTTCCATCGGTGGCATCGTAGAGATTGCACCGCTCTTCTACCTTGAAAACACAATCGAGGAAGTGGACGGCATGCGCCCCTACACGCCATTGGAACTAACGGGACGAGAGATCTACGTGCGAGAGGGCTGCTATGTCTGCCACAGCCAGATGATCCGCCCCATGCGTGACGAAGTCGACCGCTACGGTCACTACTCGCTGGCAGCAGAAAGCATGTATGACCACCCGCATCAGTGGGGGTCAAAACGCACCGGGCCTGACGTGGCACGGGTTGGTGGTCGCTATTCCGACACGTGGCATGTGGATCATCTGATGGATCCGCAGTCTGTGGTGCCTGAATCGATCATGCCAAAGTATGCGTTCCTTGCGAGCACCGTTATCGACGGCAAGTACATCGAGGATCTGGTCAAGACACACCGTGTTGTCGGCGTGCCTTACTCGGACGAGATGGTCGAGAACGCCCGCGCAGACTTCAAGGCGCAGGCCGATCCGGACAGCGACTATGACGGATTGATCGAACGCTATGGCGTGACGGCGATCATCTCCAACTTTGATGGCCGTCCCGAATTAACCGAAATGGATGCGCTAATCGCCTATCTGCAAATGCTGGGTACACTGGTTGATTTCTCGACCTTTACCCCAGACGCAAGCCGCTAAGGAGGGCAAGATGGAAACCTATTCTCTCCTACGCGAATTCGCAGACAGCTGGATGCTGCTTGCCATGACGTTGTTCTTTCTTGGTGTGATTGTCTGGGCGTTTCGCCCCGGCAGCACCAAGACCTACAAGGATACGGCAAGCATCCCGTTTCGTAACGAGACCAACCCGAGCCGAGAGCATGATGACGGCAAGGACGACAACGTCAAGATCGGAGGCGCGTCATGAGCGACCCAAAAGACAACAAACCCGTTGATGATGTTACCGGTGTTGAAACAACAGGCCACACATGGGACGGCATCGAAGAGCTGAACAATCCCCTGCCCCGCTGGTGGCTGTGGTGTTTCTATCTCACGATCATCTGGGGCATTGGCTATGTCATCGCCTACCCTGCCTGGCCGATGATCAGCAAGGCCACTCCGGGCCTTCTGGGATATTCCACGCGCGGCGAAGTGGCGCGTGACATTGATACCTTCCGCGAGGCAAGTGCCGCTAATGATGCCGCACTGGCAACATCCGACCTTGCCACATTGTCGCAAAACGAAGACCTCTACCGCTATGCGGTCTCTTCGGGCGCGGCTGTGTTTCGCAACAATTGTTCGCAGTGCCACGGCTCAGGTGCAGCAGGTGCCAAGGGATATCCGAACCTGCTGGACGACGATTGGCTCTGGGGCGGCAACCACGAGCAGATCGCCTATACTGTGCGCCACGGCATCCGCAATGATGCGGACGATGATGCCCATTATTCCGAAATGCCTGCCTTCGGTGAAATTCTTGAAGAAGGTGACATTCCTGTACTTGTTGAATATGTACGCGGACTGGCCGGAGAAGAGCATGACGCCACATTGGCCGCGTCCGGCGAAGAGTTGTACATCGACAATTGTTCAGCCTGTCACGGCGAGAATGGCATGGGGGACCGCGACCAAGGTGCGCCAAATCTGACAGATGCCATCTGGCTTTATGGCGGGGATCGTGACTCCCTGACAGAGACAATCACCTACTCACGTTTCGGCGTGATGCCACCGTGGTCGCCGCGCCTGAGCGAAGCGCAAATCCAGGCGGTTGCAACCTATGTGCACCAACTGGGCGGCGGCGAGGTTGATCCTGCAAACTAAGGATACAAGAACACTCTGCGCGGCTCTGTTCGCACCAAATCCGTGCAGCGTCAGGGGTGCTCTTCCCGGAGCACCCCGATTTTTTTTCAATAACGGATTTCCTTGACCCAGATCAATGCACTTGCCCCTCGAGCTGTCGCATAGCCAAGGGGCGAACAGAGACAGGAGCCCGAAATGGCTGATACACCCCCATCCCTATATGCTGCACGTGAACCGATTTTCCCGCGCCGCGTGACCGGATTCTTCCGCACGCTCAAGTGGTGGATTTTGGGTCTTACGCTTAGTGTCTATTACCTGTTGCCTTGGGTCCGTTGGGATCGCGGTCCGAATTTGCCAAATCAGGCGGTTCTGGCGGATCTCGAACACCGTCGCTTCTTTTTCTTCTGGATCGAGATTTGGCCACACGAATTCTATTTCGTAGCGGGCTTGTTGATCATGGCTGGCTTGGGCCTGTTCCTGTTCACCTCTGCCCTCGGGCGGGTCTGGTGTGGCTATACTTGCCCGCAAACCGTCTGGACCGACCTGTTCCTGCTGGTAGAGCGCTGGGTAGAAGGGGATCGAAACGCCCAAATCCGGTTGCTCAAGGCGAAATGGGATCTGCGCAAGGTCCGCTTGCGGGTCACAAAGTGGTTGATCTGGCTGGCTATTTCGATCGCCACAGGTGGCGCATGGGTGTTCTACTTCACAGATGCCCCGACGCTGGCCGTCAATCTGGTGAACCTCTCTGCCCCTGCCGTGGCCTATTTCTCAATTGCGATCCTGACTGCAACAACCTTTATCTTTGGCGGTTTCATGCGTGAACAGGTCTGCATCTACATGTGCCCCTGGCCGCGTATTCAGGCCGCCATGATGGACGAAGGAACGCTAACCGTCGGCTACCGCAAATGGCGCGGGGAGCCGCGTGGCAAGCACCGCAAGGGCGCGCGTGCCGCCGCCGCCGCAGGTACAGCCACCGCCTATGTTGAAACCAATTTGCCCGAAGCGGATCAAGGCACAGGCGATTGCATCGACTGCATGGCCTGCGTCAACGTCTGTCCCATGGGCATCGACATTCGCGATGGTCAGCAGATGGAATGTATCACCTGTGCACTCTGTATTGATGCCTGTGACGAGATCATGGACAAGATCGGCAAACCACGCGGGTTGATCGACTATCTGGCGCTCGAAGATGTGCCTCCGCCAGTGGATTCACCGGAACGCGCCACATGGGCCCCCCGCCCGATCTGGAAACATATCCTCAAACCACGCACGATCCTCTACACGGCGATCTGGTCCGCCATTGGTGCCGGATTGGTCTTTGCCCTGTTTGTGCGCTCCGATATCGAGCTGACCGTGTCGCCGGTGCGCAACCCGACCTATGTCATGCAAAGTGACGGTTCCATCCGTAACATCTATGACGTCCGCCTGCGCAACAAGTCAGGTGATGACCGCCTGTTCCACCTGTCACTAACATCCGAAGAGACATTGCGCATCGGACTGGAGGGGACAAACACGCTTACCGTCAATGTACCTGCCAACGAAACCCTGCTACAGCGGGTCTATGTTACCGCAAGACGCAATGATCCGGCGGCATCCGCAGACCGCACCGACCTGCGCCTTTGGGTCGAAGACCTGACCACCAAAACACGTGCTGGCAGCGCAACAATCTTTAACGGCAAAGGAGAATGACCATGCAAAAGACCCTTACCGGATGGCATGTCTTTGGTATTTTTGCAGGATGTTTTGGCGTGATTATCACGGTCAACCTGACCCTCGCCTATCAAGCCCTGAACACCTTTCCCGGCCTTGTGACCAAGAACTCTTACATCGCCAGCCAGAGCTTTGATGCGGATCGTATTTCTCAGGACGGATTGGGCTGGGATGTCGCAACGGATATCACAAACGGCACATTGACGCTTGCAATCAAGGACGCCACAGGGCTGGCGGTGCAACCCACTGTCATCAAGGCAACCTTGGGACGCGCGACGCATGTGGCAGACGATATGACGCCCGATTTTATCTGGAACGGCACCGCGTTGATCGCAGACGCCCCTGTTCAAGCGGGCTATTGGACGCTTTGGCTTGAGCTGGAAGCAAAAGACGGCACACCGTTTCGCCGTCGCATACCACTTACCGTTAAAGGCACATAATCGTGAGCATGGCAGAAAGCCCCGGCCTTGTCGCCTGCCCCGGCTGCATTGCCAACCCGGCTGAATTGGGCGGCAAAGGGTCTGACGCGGTTGGATCCAAACTCTATCTCTCTTTGCCCGGCATTCATTGCGCGGGATGCATTGCAACTGTGGAACGCGGCCTGCTGGCCCGTGACGACGTTTACCGTGCACGGGTGAACCTCAACCGCAAACAGGTTGAAATTGCCCACGCGCCGCTTACTGCACCGGAAGCTTTGATCGAACACCTCACAGGATTGGGGATTGAGGCGCGCCTGTTGGATCGGGATGCCTTGGGCCAGACCGAAGATGTAGAGGGGCGCGGATTGTTGCTGCGCATCGCCATTTCCGGCTTTGCGATGATGAATGTCATGCTGATGTCCGTCGCCATCTGGTCCGGTGCCGAAGACGCCACACGCACCCTGTTTCACTGGCTGTCTGCCGCGATTTCACTGCCTGCCGTCTTGTTCGCCGGACAGCCGTTTTTCCGCAACGCATGGCGGGCGCTTCGGGTTGGCCGCCTGAACATGGATGTGCCGATTTCACTTGCGCTGATTCTGGCCTCTATCATGTCGCTTTATGAAACCGCCGCAGGCGGACATGAGGCTTATTTTGATGCGGCCCTGTCGCTGACATTCTTTTTGCTGTGTGGCCGCTATCTGGACCATCGCTGCCGCGCCACAGCACGTTCTGCTGCGCAAGAACTGGCCGCACTGGAAGTACCGCGAGTGCTGCGTGAAACCGCGCAAGGACGCGAAACAATCAACCTGTCCCAAGCCCAAATCGGCGATCATATCATTGTTCTACCGGGTGCGCGGGTTCCCGTTGACGGTGTGGTCATGGACGGTACCAGCACTCTGGACCGCGCCCTGCTCACGGGGGAGAGCCTGCCGGTCAACGCCAGCGAAGGCACCCAGGTGCATGCCGGTGAAGTGAACCTGAGCGGCCCGCTGACCCTGCGGGCAACCGCGGTGGGCGATGAAACCAGCCTGCGCCGGATGGTCACGATGATCGACGCAGCTGAATCTGCGCGCAATCGCTACACTGCACTGGCAGACCGTGCGGCAGGGGTCTATGCGCCTGTGGTGCATCTTCTTGCTTTGTTCGCCTTTCTGGGCTGGGTGTATGTTGCGGGTGACGTGCGTTTGGCGTTGAATATTGCCATTGCCACACTGATCGTCACCTGCCCTTGCGCCTTGGGACTGGCCGTACCTGCCGTGTCGACCGCTGCGGCTGGACGGCTTTTTCGCGAAGGCTTGCTGGTTAAAAACGGCACAGCGATGGAGCGGATTGCCGAGACGGATATCGTGGTCTTTGACAAAACCGGTACCCTGACCGAAGGCCAGCTGGAGGTCGCCGCGCTTGATGCCTTGGATGTGGATGCGGCCGGTGTGGCCCTTGCCCTGACGCAAAGCTCCACTCACCCTATCTCGCGCGCGCTGACGTTGGGGTTGACGGCCGCCGGTGTTTGCCCTGCAACGCTAACGGATATCAAAGAACAGGCCGGATCGGGCCTTACGGCAACGTGGAAAGGCGCGGAGGTCCGTCTTGGATCAGCTGATTTCACCGGGGCCACCGCGACAGAACTGCCCGGTGCATGGCTGCGGATCGGATCAGGCACCCCGACCCATCTCGCGTTAGAGGCAAGTCTGCGCAAAGGTGCGGCGGACATGATGAAGACCCTTCTGGCTACCGGTACCGAAGTGCATCTGATTTCCGGCGACACCCCCGCCGCTACCCGCGCTGTGGCACAGGAACTGGGAATCACGACGTACCTCGCAAGTCAGACCCCCGCAGACAAGATCAACTACCTGAACGACCTTGCCGATCAGGGCAGAAAGGTGCTGATGGTGGGTGATGGTCTGAACGATACCGGCGCGCTGGCAAGTGCGTACGCCTCGGTTGCGCCGGCCGCCGCAGCAGACGCTGCGCGCGCGGCCTCGGATGTGGTGTTGTTGGGAGAAAGCCTTGCGCCGCTGCCCAACCTGATCACCACCTCGCGTTCTGCCAAGCGGCGTATTCTGGAAAACTTTGCCATTGCAGCGGGATACAATGCGTTCGTGATCCCCCTTGCCCTTGCAGGTTTTGTGACGCCCTTGTTAGCTGCCATTGCAATGTCGACGTCGTCGATTACTGTCTTATTGAACGCATTGCGCCTGTCACGAAAGGTTAAGGTATGAACATCCTTGCGATACTCATTCCGGTTTCACTTACCCTTGGCGGAATTGGCCTGCTGGCCTTTCTCTGGAGCCTGCGCGCCGATCAATACGAAGATCTGGACGGGGCTGCGTGGCGTATCCTGATGGATGATGACAAAGCGGCAGACGATCCGGACGAACCGGCAAAGGGAAGCTGAACAGAATAGCCACCTAGTAGACTCGCGGCGTGCCCAGATGGGTCTTGGCCATCATCATATGCACGCCTTTCTCGCGGTTCACCGTTTGCGTGATCCGCAAGTCACCCGCTAGCGAGCAGAGCATATAGGCCTCGGCCCGTGTGATGCCGACCTCGCGCTCCACCACGGCAATCATCCTGCGCAACGCGATTTCAACAGCGCGGTCCAGATCGGCGTGCAGCCCCATTGTGATCAGATGACCGGGTGTTTCCGCTTCCGGGTACGTCACGTCCAAATCCTTGCGCACCGTTAAACGAAAACGCCCCTGTAGTGCCGTTTCTATCGCAGTCACACAAACTTCACCGTCGCCCTGTACACCATGCCCGTCCCCGCATGAAAACAGCGCACCTTCCACAAAGACCGGCAAGTACAGCGTGGTGCCTGCAACCAGTTCCTTGTTGTCGAGGTTGCCCCCATGCACACGCGGCTCGATTGTCGAAATGCGGCCCCACGCGGCGGGCGGTGCCACCCCCATGACGCCAAAGAATGGCGCAAGCGGCAGTTCCAGCCCCCACGGCATCGTTGCAATTCCGCGGTCTCCATCAAGCGGAAGAACCGTCTTGTGGAAGCGGTCAAACTCGGTTGGCAATGTGCCACTTAACGGGTTGATGAAATTGTAGCCCCAGTCCTGTCGCAAACCAACTTCGAGAATGTCGATCTGCAGGACATCCCCCGGCTCTGCGCCCTGCACCGCCACCGGTCCGGTCAAAATATGACCCGGCATCGGGGGTGGACCTGCGGCATGAATCTCAAGCAACTCCGGTGGTATGTAAAAGCCTTCATCCGGCAGCACCTGAGGCGCACCGGACACCGTGTTGATCGTAACCTCCTGACCACTTTCGATCTGTGCCACCGGTGCGCGTTGCGCGTCGAAATAGCCCCAGTGGCAGGTATCCGGAGAAGAATGGATGATCATGTCGGTGGCCCCTTTTTGTCGCAACCCTATCTGCACCTCAAAGCAGGTCAACCACCAGTGCGCGGACCGCATCTATGTCGCCTGTTCAATCAGGTTTTTTTTCGATCCCACGACCGCACGGTTTTCGTTAGAGTATCGTTGAAACCCAACCGAAAGCGGGCCCATGCACCTGAGATCCAATCCCCCCTATCCATCGCGCCGGTCCCCTGTCCTCGCGGACAACATGGTCGCCACCTCACAGCCCCTCGCCGCGCAAGCGGGTGTGTCCATGCTGGCGCGCGGCGGCAATGCGGTGGATGCTGCCCTTGCCACTGCCATTGCGTTGACGGTGGTTGAGCCGACGGGCAACGGCCTTGGTTCGGATGCCTTTGCAATCGTTTGGGACGGGGCGCAATTGCACGGACTGAATGCATCGGGACGCTCCCCTGCTGCGTGGAATGCTGCACGATTTGCGGGGCGATCCGAAATGCCATTTCGGGGCTGGGAAAGCGTCACTGTGCCCGGAGCGGTATCCTCGTGGGTCATGTTATCAGAGCGGTTTGGCAAACTGCCATTTGCCGACCTCTTCGCCCCTGCGATTTCCTATGCCGAAAACGGATTTCCGGTATCCCCTGTCATTGCGACCCTTTGGACGCGCGCAGCGGAGGAGTTAAAGGACCAGCCCGGTTTTGCTGATACTTTCATGCCAAACGGACGTGCACCGCGGGCGGGTGAATACTTCGCAAGTCCCCATCATGCGCAAACGCTGAAACAGATTGCCGACACCAAGGGTGCCGCGTTCTACGAGGGAGAGATCGCCGCGAAAATAGCAGCCTTTGCAGCCCAGCATGGCGCGGCACTCATTCTTGATGACCTAGCAGCGCACCGCGCTGAATGGTGTGGCACAATTGCGAAGCAGTTCGACAATGTGACGCTGCACGAGATACCACCAAACGGACAGGGCATCGCGGCCTTGATGGGGTTGGGCATCCTTGGCCAGACCGCCATTCGCGATCTGGATGCGGATGATCCGCTGGCCTTTCATCTACAAATCGAAGCGATGAAACTGGCGCTGCGTGACGCCGAGGCCTTTGTTGCGGATAAAGATCATATGAAAGGTGTAACCGCCGATGACCTGTTGGATGACGGTTATCTCGCTACCCGTGCAAGTCTGATTGATCCGCGCAAGGCCACTGATTTCGGTGCTGGCGCACCCCAAAACGGCGGCACTGTCTATCTGACGGCAGCGGATGCATCGGGTATGATGGTGTCCTTCATACAGTCCAACTATGCAGGATTTGGCTCTGGTGTTGTCGTGCCCGGAACAGGGATTGCCTTGCAAAACCGCGGGGCCGGATTTTCACTTGATCCAGCCCACCAGAACCATGTTGGCCCACGCAAACGCCCTTTCCATACGATTATTCCGGGATTTCTGATGGGCCCTGACGGCCCTTTGATGAGCTTTGGCGTGATGGGCGGACCGATGCAGGCGCAGGGCCATGTGCAAATGGTGTTGCGCACACAGTTATGGGATCAGGACGTACAAATGGCGGCAGATGCACCGCGCTGGCGGGTAACGGAAGGCTTGGGTGTGGCTTGCGAAACAAATTTGCCCAGCACAACGATCAAGGCATTAAAGGCGATGGGACACAGTGTTTCGCTTGAAGCCCCTGACAACGCATTCGGCTTTGGTGGTGCACAATTGATCCACAGGCTTGGCGCGCGCGGCTATGCTGGCGGGTCCGATCCGCGCAAGGATGGATCAGCGATGGGGTACTAGGACGGTTTGCCTGCACTAACCCCATCGAAGTTCACACATGTGTTGAGAAACAAGCGCCAATCACATGATCTAGAAATGGGGAGTTCAGGTTTGTCGGCGTGCATGAAGAAGCGTCCCGTTCCCGTCCAACAGTGCACGAGATCGTCTAAGGCATTACTTTTCATGTTAACTAAATTCTTGCCAAATTTTAAAAATTCAGTGAGGATAGCGTCATAAAAATCATGGTTTTGGGGAGGAAACGTATGAAACTCACTGCATTTGCAGCTCTGCTTGGCGGCGTCTTGCTGGCTGCTCCGGTTGCGGGACAAGTCAATCTGACAGCCGAGACCGCGAGCCCCGGTGGTGCCACCTATCTGTCAGCAAGCCATATGGCCGAGATTGCCGGTACAACGGGTATCGCGAACGTGCAACTGGCGGATGGTCAGACGCTGACCAACTCCTTGCAAAACGTGGCCGAAGGCAAGACAGACATTGCCAGTACGCCGCATATCTTGCCGTTCCTCATGAATCGTGGTGTAGGTCCCTTCGGCGAACTGGGTGCGGAAAAAGGTGCCGAGCTTGCGTCCAATATCCGCGCCGTTTACCCTTACACGCTTGGGATTTTCTTTCTTTTTGCCTATGATGCCAAGGGCCTCACGGGTTGGGACGACCTTGAGGGTAAGAAAATTTTCAACGGTCCGCCCCGTGGCGGTGCTTTGACAAATGCGCGTGCGATGATCCAGATCATTACCGGTATGAAAGATGGCGAAGGTTATGAAGGTATACAGGCCAACTGGGGTCAGGCAACCGCGATCATCACCGGTGGTGAGCCTGACGCTGTTGTTTTGCCAGAGCTTTTCCCGAGCAGTCGGGTCTCTACTATGGGCGCATCGGGCAAGGTGACCGCGTGGTCTATGCCAAAGGAGATTTACGAAAGCGACGCCATGAAGAAATACATCAAAGCTCCCGGAAGTGCGCCGTTTACGGCTCCGGTGGCAGAGCTTCAGGCGATCATGGGGAACCAATGGACCTTTGTGTCCGAAGATGACACCTTTCGCGCTTTTGCCACCATTGGCGGTGATGTTGTGCACAAGGACATGGACGAAGAGCTGGTCTACAATCTGGTCACCGCCTACATCGCGACCTTGGATGATCTCAAAGCCAAAGCCCCGTTTGGGAACACCGTGAACTATGACAATCCCTCATTGGGTATGTGTGGTGCAAACCCTGTGACATACCACAAAGGGGCCGCAAGAGCATGGGAAGAGGCCGGTTTCGAAATCCCCGACTGTGCTAAAGACAAAAGCTAGGGAACCCGGATTTTCTGACCCTGCGCCGTCCCTTTTCAGGGGCGGCGTTTCCAATCACAGTTAGAGGTCGATCATGTCAGACGCTGAAAGCAATGACGCGTTCAGGGATACCTTTCCCACACGATCGCTGTATGTTCTTGCGCTGATCTTCGTCTTTATGGGCATTGTGAACAGCACACCCGCTATCCCCGGCTGGTCCGACATGTGGCGTGCGCTTAGCGGACTGGAAAGCCTCAAGGTCCGCTCCTTCCCGACTGAATGGTTCTACCCGCTCGTCTTTTTGTTGATGATGACAATTGTCGCCCTCAAGCATTCAATGTGGCGGGCATGGCTAGGCACTTCTTGGGCGGCCTTCGGTTTGTTCATGGATGTTGCCCTAATCATCGCTTCCGCGTTGATTTCCTTCACATATCTTATTGAAATTGACAGTGTTTGCCTGATTGATCTGCTAAACGGGGATCGCGCGCGCCTCATTGCTCAGACGCTGAAAGCCGAGATTGTTTTTGCCGAGGAATACGGCCTGCCCATTCCGGACACTGTGGACAACCCCAAGTGCAGCACCACAACGGGCATCTGGCTGGTGCTTATCATGGGGGCCTCGATGCTGGTGTTTCTGGGCTACAATATCAAGGTCTGGGGGCTGCCGCTGGTGCTGGTTGCCCTTGTGGTCGCACTTTATACCATCGGAACGGTTTTGGTGTGGTACTTTCACGGCCCCGAAGACATCAACAAATACCTGATGACCAAAATGGGTGGAGAGCCCCGGACATTTCTTGACGGGCGACCAAACGTTCATGATGCGCTGGTGAACAACGCGTCCGGCATGCTTGGCCGGTTCATGGATGTGATCATGAATGTCGTGTTTCCCTACATTATTCTGGGGGCGATGTTTGGCAAATCCGCTGGCGGTCAATCGCTGATCAAGCTGGCATTTCGCTGGACCCGCAATCTGCGCGGTGGCCCGGCCCATGCGGCGATTGTATCCTCTGCGATGTTTGGCACGATCACCGGCGGGCCTGTAACAAACGTGTTGTCCACCGGCGTCCTGACCATTCCGATGATGATCCGGCGCGGATTTTCCCCGACATTTGCCGGCGGGGTCGAGGCCGCAGCCTCTTCCGGCGGCTCCATCATGCCGCCTGTCATGGGAGTTGCCGCGTTCATTCTCGCGGCGCTTACGGCCACACCCTATGGCGATGTGATCATCGCTGCGAGTATTCCCGCAATTGCTTACTTCTTTTGCTTGTTCCTGACGGCGATGTTCCAATCGCGCAAACAAGGCATAGAGGCTTACGGCGCGTTGACTGAGGACATGCGGATGTCACGCACAGACGTCATGCACCTGTTGCAGATTTTCCTGCCGATCCTTTTGATCCTGATCCTGCTGCTGACACCCAAGGACGCTGTAGGTTGCGGTCCGCTGGGATGGCTTCTCGGCGCCCAGACGACTCTCACAGATGGCGTGTGCCGTGCCACCGGCTTGCCCTGGATCTTGCAACTTTATCAAAATGCGGCCGGCGATGCTGGGGCAACCGGCTGGTGGGGGGCCGCCTTTGTTATTGCGCTCCTGTTTCTTGATAAGGATTTCCGCGCCACCCCCCGCAAGGCACTGGATGCGCTCGCCGAGGCAGGTATCACCGTTTCAACGCTTTATCTGATGTTCCTTGCGGTGACTGTCATTGACGTTTGTCTGAACTTCACGGGTCTATCGAAATTCGTCGCAGTGGATGTACTGCGCTTTCTGCTCTCGCTTGATTTGGGGGCGGACGGGTCCGTGTCGTTCCAGTTTATCGCACTTGGCATCACCATGTTGCTGGCCGTTCTGCTTGGCATGGGAATGCCTGCGGTACCTGCCTATATCAACGTCGCTCTTCTGATGGGGCCCCTGCTCATTGGTCTGGGTATTGCGACTTTCACCGCGCATATGTTCATTTTCTATTTTGCCGTGGCGTCCGCCATCACGCCCCCTGTGGCGCTAGCGGCCTTCGCCGCCGCAAGCATCACCAAGGCAGAACCGATGGCAACAGGCTTTAGCGCCGTGCGCTCGGGCATCGTGATGTTTGTTATCCCTTTTGTCTTTGCCTTTTATCCGGAACTGTTACTGATTGATCAGGCATTGATTGACCCCTCAAGTCCGGACAAATCGTTCTTGCCGGGGTATGAAAACGGCGTAGAGTTCACGTCACTGGTCTGGTTGTTGGCGAAACTGATGTTGGCGCTCTATTTTGTGGCCAGCGCGCTTGCACGATACGATGTGGGGCCGTTGAACATGATGTGGGTCCTAGTCCGTCTTGCTATTGCCGTTGGCCTGCTGGCCCGCCCCGAGCCGGTCTATTTTTCTGCGATTGCCGCCGCATGCGCCGTTCTGGTGCTGCATAGAATGACAGCGCGCCAAACCCTCGAAGCCTAGGAGGTCTCCATGACCGACAGACCGAATTTCCTGTTTTTCATCACTGACCAGCACCGCGCCGACTGGCTTGGCTGCGCCGGTCATCCGGTTGTCCGCACACCAAACATTGACGCGATCGCAGCGCAAGGCACGTTGTTCACGGATTTCCATGTCGCCCTGCCCGTCTGCATGCCCAACCGCGCGTCATTGATGACGGGCCGCATGCCATCGGTACATGGATTGCGCCACAACGGCTGTCTGTTGCCAAAACGTGCAAATACCTTTGTCGACGTCCTTGCCGCGGGCGGATACGCGACGGCGAGCATTGGAAAAAGCCATTTGCAACCCTTCACAGACAATCCGCCGCAGCGCGCCCCTGATCCCATTCGACGACTGGTACCGGAGGCGTGGCAGCCCGACAACGTGACCTACACCATGGAAGAGCCTGCCAGTTTCGAGGGCAATAGTGTGTCACCCTTCGAGGTGCCCTATTACGGTTTTCAGCACGTTGACATGGTCACAAGCCATGGCGACAGATGTGGTGGGCAATACGGGCAATGGTTCCGCGAAACGGTGCCAAACTGGCAGGCGTTGCATGATCCTGCAAACGAAATCCCGCATAATTACACCTGCCCGCAAGCCTACCGTACCCCCGTCCCTGAAGAGAGCTACCCAACCGCCTGGGTCGCGGATCGCGCGATTGACTACCTTGCCACGCGCGTCGATCAGGACGATCCGTTTTTTGCGTTCATCTCATTTCCCGATCCGCATCACCCCTTCAATCCGCCGGGGAAATACTGGGACATGTACGCCCCTGACGACTTTGCCGTTGAACTGCCTTACGGTGCACACAAGAACCCCGTGCCGCCAATGCAGCACGCCAGCGCCATGTGGGAGTCAGGAAAGCTGCCGCCCATTCCCCAAATGCCGTTTCGTGCGGATGACCAGCACATCCTTGAGGCGAAGGCGCTTACGGCGGGCATGATAACGATGATTGATGATCACATCGGGCGCGTTGTGCAGCACCTCAAGGACAGCGGCCAATATGAGAACACAGTGATCATCTTTACATCGGATCACGGAGATTATCTGGGGGATTTCAACTTGATGTTGAAAGGTCCGTTGCAATTGCCGTCGATCACTCGCGTGCCCATGATCTGGTCCGATCCCAAGTCTCGCGAAGGGGTTCGCACCGACACCATGGCGTCGACCATCGACCTGTCTGCCAGCATTCTGGAGCGCGCGGACCTTGCCCCTTACAACGGGATACAGGGGCGCAGCTTTCTCAAATCACTGGACGGCACCCAGCCTCACCGTGACGATGTGTTGATCGAACACAACGATGGCGGGCCAAGAATGGGTTTCGAGCATGCCGCACGGGTGCGCACCCTGCGCTCGCAGAAATGGCGCATGAGTGTTTATGCGGGTGAAGACTGGGGGGAGCTTTATGATCTGCAAGCCGACCCTAGGGAAACCCAGAACTATTGGGATGATCCGGCCTACGCCGAGGCCAAGGCCGCGCTTTCCTTGCGGCTGATAGAACATCTTACTTATCAAATGGACGAAAGTCCGCGCGCCACACGTTTGGCGTAACAGATCGCTGTTTGAGAGTATCCACCGGTTGAGAAGAGAAAAGCCTGACATCGGTTCGCTTCTCAAGCTAGGGGCTGCCAAGGCAGCAGCCGCACATCCGGCCGTAATGGCGCGTTACCAAACTGACACAAGTTAACTACATTCATCGCATCATTTGGTCCTGCCTATGAGCGTGTCCTGTTTCATGATAATTTCGGTTCAAATGTGATTTTGTGATGTAGTCGGCCCGCAAGGAGCGCAATAAGATGTCTTTCAATATCAGTTTCGACTACCGGTTTGATACCTTCGGTTTTTTCTCTGCCCCCGCCCGGGCGGCCCTTGAAGAAGCGGCGACAATTTGGGAATCCGTCATACAGGATGAGTTTCCCGACTTTCTCGCAGGCCAACCATTCACCGTTCAGAATCCTGAAACCGGTACACGGGTACCCGTCACGCTCACGCAAGATGTTGATGATCTGCTGATATTTGTCGGATCACGCGATCTGAACGGTCCTTTGGCGCTGGCCGGACCCGATGGCTATGACGCATCCGGCGATGTTAATAGACTGCGGGTGGCAAGTGATTTCCGCAGTCAGGGACCGACCACAGATTTTGAACCCTACATCGGTATTGCCTATTTCGATCGTGACGCGAATTGGAGTTTTGCAACCACTGCTGCGGAACAGGGAAAGATTGATTTTGTCTCTGTCGCCCTGCATGAAATCGGCCACGTTCTCGGCGTCTCCAGTTCTCCTTTCCTCAACTCAGTTGTAGGCGGTGTTTTCACAGGGCCAAACGCGATGAGCGTCACCGGCGGTGCCGGCATCCAGTTGACTGCGGACGAAAATCACATTGCCCCCGGTTTGCCCGGCGGACCGGCAGTTATGGATCCGGTGACATTTTCGGGCGTCCGGACATTGCCAACAGATCTGGACAAAGCGATCCTTGCGGACATCGGCTACGAGATCGCCGGATTTAGCAAGCAAGGCACCCCTTTTGCGTTGGCAACGGATCAGGGTGAAGTCATTTTTGGAACCGATCTGGGTGATGCCATTGACGCACTGGCCGGTGATGACACCATCAGCGGCAGCGACGGTGACGATCTTTTGCGTGGCGGCACCGGCACAGATAATATCTTTGGCGGTGCGGGAACCGACCGTCACTTCTTTGGTGCAGGAGATGAACAAAGTCGTTTGAATGATTTCGATTTTGGCGTTGATAAGATTGTGGTTGATCCGGCCTTCGGGCTGACAACCGCTGCAGATGTTCTTGCACTAGTCTTTAATCCGTTTTCAAACGTCAGCGAGATAGATTTACCCGGGTCAACGTCTGCGTTTGTTTTTCACAACGCAACCGGAGCGAGCCTGACTGCGGCCAACATCGAGTTTGGGACGCTGAACGTCCTTCCTGACGGGCAGGTCAACACTTTTACTGGCGGTATAGGCGGCGATGTTGTTGTCGGCTCCAAAGGCAGCGACACGGTCAACGGTCTGGCGGGCGATGACACCGTAAACGCTGGCGCGGGTGACGATAGCGTAATGGGCGGGGCGGACAGTGACGTCTTGCGTGGTGATGATGGAAACGACAATCTGAATGGCGAGGCCGGAGCGGATGTGCTGTCGGGCGGCGCGGATAATGATGTTGTGAATGGTGGTGACGGGGCTGATCTGCTTTTTGGGGGATCGGGAAATGACCTGATCTTTGGCGGCAGCGGCTTTGATCGGGTCTTTGGCGGTGCCGGGTCGGACCGGATTTTCAGCGGCGATGACAATGACATAGCCAATGGTGGGGCCGACAA
>CANMXJ010000015.1 GCA_947501805.1 uncultured Sulfitobacter sp.
GCCCCTCCGGCGACCCTCAGAGCATCGCTGCTCGTCCGGTAAGGGGGGTTCTAGTGTTAGATCAGCAGGGTCGCAAGCAGATTCTTGAAGAAATATCGGGAAAAGTTGCCTGCAGCTCAAAATATTGAACTTTTAACTGTAAATCGTGAAAAACGGGGTGAAAGCGAAGGGGCAAATTGCCCGATTTGGCCAAGCGTCACCGTTAACTTGGGAGGAAATGCGCGCTTTGGCCCCGTTCGTAGATCGAATCCAGAATCAAACTTCTTAAATCCTCCGTAGATTCTCGAATTTTGCGGCCCTTGGGGGAATCATCCACGTCTTCTTTTCTTCTCACCTTGCTTGAGACCCCCATAGGCGGCGAGTTATTCACCCGTTCTCGTACATGCGCACAAGACCTCGAACTAGATCGGGGGTTAGTGGGATCTTTAGCAGACTATATACCTATACAGCCCGTTGTCCGTCCTGACACACCGGTCCATTCAAGCAAGAGCGTTCTTGAAAAAAATATCTGCCATTTCTGCACGGACACCTACATACTTGATCTAGTGCTGCGTTAATCAAGGATCCCCACAGATGGAAACCCACGATACCATGATCGCGGTCTCGAAGGTCGACAAATATTATGGTCCGTTTCAAGCACTCACAGAAGTTGACCTGATTGTCAGGAAAGGCGAGCGGGTTGTCATCTGTGGCCCCTCCGGTTCCGGCAAGTCCACGCTGATCCGCTGTTTAAACGGATTGGAGTTTCATGATGCGGGCACAATCATCGTTGATGGCATGGAAGTCGCCGAGGGTTCAAAGCAACTGACCACTTTGCGTCAGGACGTTGGTATGGTGTTTCAGCAGTTCAACCTGTTCCCGCACCTCACCATTCTGGAGAACCTGACCATCGGTCCCATCCGTGTGCAGAAGATATCGAAGTCCGCCGCCGAGAAACGCGCGCGTCACTATCTGGAACGGGTGCATATTCCTGAGCAGGCGGACAAGTATCCTGCGCAATTGTCCGGTGGCCAGCAACAGCGGGTCGCGATTGCACGTTCCCTGTGTATGGAGACCCGGATCATGCTCTTTGACGAGCCGACCTCTGCACTCGACCCTGAAATGATCAACGAAGTACTGGATGTCATGGTGGAGTTGGCAGACACAGGCATCACCATGGTTTGCGTCACACACGAGATGGGATTTGCGCGCAAGGTGGCAGATACAATGGTGTTCATGGAGGCAGGTCGCATTGTCGAAGTCGCCCCGCCCGAGAAGTTCTTTACAAACCCTGATAGTGAACGTTGCAGGCTGTTCCTTGGCCAAATCCTGGAACACTAAAGAATGACGCGCCCCTCCCAACGTCCGCGTCCGCGCAGTATTTCCACGCTGATGAACTCGGTTCCCGTGTCTGTTGCCCTTTACATGGGGATCGTCGGCGGGATTGTCTGGCTCGCCTACACAGGTGCGCAGAACATGGGGTACAATTGGCAATGGTATCGCATACCGCAATATTTTTATTCATTGACCGATGATGGCTTTCAGTGGGGCGAAATTTCCATCGGTTTGGTCAAGACATTACAACTGTCGCTAACTGCCTTTGTCTTTGCCACCATCCTTGGCCTGATCGTTGCGCTACTGCGCATGTCCGGACTGATCATCGGCAAGGCAGTTGCCATCGGTTTCCTTGAATTCATCCGCAACATGCCGATCCTCGTGCTTCTCTACCTGTTTTACTATGTCCTTGGCCCGATCTTTGACCTCAACCGCTATACCGCCAGTGTTCTTTGCCTCGCCGTCTTTCACGCCGCGCTGATTTCCGAGATATTCCGCGCAGGCATTGAGGCCGTCCCAAAAGGCCAATGGGAGGGTGCGACCTCCATCGGTATGTCCAAAGGACAGGCTTACCGCTACATCATCCTGCCGCAATCTGTGAAGTTCATGCTGCCCCCGATGACAGGCGAAGTGATCCACCTGATCAAAAGCTCCGCCATTGTCAGCGTGATCGCGGTTGCAGAACTAACCACCATCGGGCGCAATATCATTTCCGACACTTATATGAGCTTTGAAATTTGGTTCACCATCGCGGCGGTCTACATGGTGGTAACGCTCATTCTATCCATCGGCGTATCACGTTTGGAAAAACGATAC
This sequence comes from uncultured Sulfitobacter sp., assembly GCA_947501805.1. Lineage (GTDB taxonomy): Bacteria > Pseudomonadota > Alphaproteobacteria > Rhodobacterales > Rhodobacteraceae > Sulfitobacter. The sequence continues at coordinate 2,131 of CANMXJ010000015.1, forward strand.
GCCCTTCAAAACTAAGACGACTTAAACAGGAGAACGACATGACATTCACCAGACGCCTCACGGGCCTTGCGCTTGCATCCGCCGCTGCCGTGGCCCTTGCGCTGCCTGCCGCTGCGCAAGACACACGCCAAAACCTATCCAGCGAAAGCGTGATCGAAACAATCAAGCAGCGCGGTGTGATCAAAATCGGCCTGTCCATCTTCAAGCCGTGGTCGATGCGCGATCTGGACGGAGAGCTTGTCGGCTTTGAACTCGACGTGGGCCGCGAGTTGGCCAAGGACATGGGTGTGGACGCAGAATTCATCCCGACCTCATGGGACGGCATCATTCCCGCGCTGGTGTCGGGCAAATTCGACGTCATCATCAGCGGCATGACAATCACCCCACAGCGTAACCTGACGGTCTCCTTCTCTGACCCCTATGCCTATTCCGGCCTGACCATCCTTGCCAATCGCGCCATGACCGAAGGATTCACGCTGGAAGATTACAACAGTTCGGATGTGACCTTTGCGGGTCGCCGCGGTGGAACACCGGCAACTGTAATCGCGTCGATGTTCCCCGAAGCCACACTGTTGTTGTTTGACGAAGATGGTGCCGCAACCCAAGAAGTGCTGAACGGCAACGCACACGCAACAATGTCATCAGAACCATCCCCCTCTACCGAAGCGCGCCGCTATCCTGATACGCTGTATGTGCCATTCGAACAGTCGTTCCTCGCTGCGGGTGAAGGCTTTGCCTTTCGCAAAGGCGATCCGGACGCCGAAAACTTTTTCAACAACTGGATCGGCACCAAAGAGCGCACCGGCTGGCTGGAAGAGCGCAACACATACTGGTTCAAGGGCGAAGAGTGGAAAGATCTCGTTGCCGAATGACCTCACAACATACTTCAAACGGGTGGGCGTTAATCGCCCACCCGTCCTTGCCCATCCTGCCCTGATTGCCGCGAAAGCAAACTGATGCCGAAATTCCTCAAACGCCTGCACTGGATGGACTACGTTATCTTGGCGGTTGTGATCGGCCTTAGCGTGTTCATCGCCGCACGCATCGGCACCGCGCTGAATTATGAGTGGCGCTGGGACAAAATCCCGAATTACATATTCCGGTACAAAGAATCCGAAGACCGCTGGGTCGCAAACCTGCTGATCCAAGGGCTTGTCACCACCATACGCATCAGCATCTACGCCTCCGTTCTCGCGTTGATCCTCGGCGTGATCCTAGGTATTGCACGTTGCTCGGCAAACCTTACGGTGCGCATGCTCGCGCGCACCTACCTTGAATTCTTGCGAAACGTCCCGCCGGTCGTGGTTATCTTTATCTTCTTCTTTTTCCTGTCCGAGCAACTCATCGTTGCGCTCAACATGGAAAGCTGGGCACGTGGTATTGCCCGCCAAGAGGATAACGCGCTCTGGACGTTCTTCTTTGGCGACATGCGCCGTTTTCCGCAGCTTATCTCCGGCGTGATTGTGCTAGCCCTGTTCGAGAGCGCCTTTGTCGGTGAAATCGTACGCGCAGGCATCCAGTCTGTCGACCAAGGCCAGCGCGAGGCGGCGCGCTCAATCGGGATGAACCGCTATCAGGAAATGCGTTACATCGTGCTGCCACAAGCCATGCGCAAAGTGCTGCCGCCGATGGCCAACCAATTCATCACGCTGGTGAAAGACAGCTCGCTTGTCTCACTGATTTCCGTGCAAGAGCTAACGTTCAAAACGGTTGAATTGGTCGCTTCAACGCGGATGATCTTCGAGGCATGGTTGGTCGCGGCGGCGTTTTACTTTGTCATCTGTTTTGGATTGTCGATGTTGTTCCGGCGGCTTGAGAGAAGCTGATTGGCCCTGCCGCCAGACAAGGCCACCTCAGACAACAGAGGCCGCCTTGCGATTGGTTCAGGCAAATTCGGCGAGCAACTCGTCGACACTACGTTCCAGTTCCGCAATTTTTGACATTCGCTCTTCTTTAGCAGGATCCGCGCCTTTCGCGCCTGCTTCGGGGATGTCGCCATCATCAAGTGCTTTTGTAATCGTGGTCTTGAGCATTTCCAGAACCGCGCGGGCTTTCTTTTCGTTGCCCTCGATTTCCTTTTCGAACATGCCTTTCAGGCCGCCGATCTTCTTGGCAATGCCTGCGTTTGGAGACAGCTCTGACGCCTCGACCTGTGGCACCAATTCAGCGTATTCCCGTTGCAGGATTTCTTTGGGAGTTTCTTCTTTTGCACCCCCGCCGGCTTCGGCTTCCTCGACGGTTTCTTCCTCAGCAGCGCCGCCACCGTCGGCTGCTTCGCCGCCGCCACTCTCGGCGGGTGCTGCAGCTTCCTCGGTCGTGCCCTCGTCTGCGGTGACATCTTCGTCATCGCCTTCTTCTTCAACGCCAAGGATCACAACCTTTGCAGGTTGGCCGCGATCCGCAAAATAGACCTTTGCCTTTCTTGCAAGGCCAGCTGGCACGGCACCTGGATCTTCGCAATCCAGCTCCATAACCTTGCCCTTCATCGTGACCGTCCCCATCGCGCCTTTGCTGCTGCCGCCGTCCTTCTTGGCGGCACGCCACAGGGCTGCGGCGGGCTTTTTCTTGTCCGCTACGAACACAATGCCTTCTTTGCCGATCTGCAACGCAAACTGGTGCTGCACCTTGCGCATCGCGCCAAATGTCTTTTTGAGTTCTTCGCCTTGCTTCTTCAGCTCGGCGGGGCTGGGTTTCTTAGCCATCAGGTCCTCCTAGTCATAATCTATAATGTCGGTATCCGAAATGTCCCTTGTCAGCGTCAGTAGTGCGCTCTGTTGGTATTGATACCCGTTGGTCCGTGTCGATTGCCCTTTTGCGTCTCACAGGGCAGGTCGTTCGCAAATTTTTCATCATTCGAAACAACCGCACTCAAACAGCCGTTATTCTGGCGTAGGCGATGCGGCAAATTCGATTGATGTTATCAGGTAGGAAGTGTCGTCCAGAAAGTCGGTGTTCATGATCCATATCCCTTAGGCAAATGAACAGTGAAAATGGGGTTGGTTAAAAATTCGTCTTATAATGGAGGCAGTCTAGCGAGGAATGCAGCCCTAAATCAATGATTTTCGACTCTTGAGCTTTGACTTGCATCTCAGGTCCAGCCAACATGGCCCGATCTGTCTCTCTTTGAGGTTGGCCTACACCTGGACGATGCCAGCTGCGCACCATTCGTCAAAAACCGCCAATGCCGCTTGGCAAAAAGCTGCATCATTTATGTGGCCATCCACATTAATGCGACGCACATTATCCGGGCAAGTCGCTTCGATCTCTGCCAAAAACACCGCGAGACCTTCCTGATCACACAAATCAGCGCCGACCCGATCCCATTCGCCCAAACCATCTTGCGGCAACAAAAGTGCGACAGGCCCAACAGCCGTCGCCAACTGCCTGGAATGTGCGCGGGCCACCTCTTTACGCTCTTCGTGATCCAGTACAATCGATGTCAACAACCGGTTGTGCGCATGCTGCATATGATCCGCCCATTTGTCCGGTAGAGGTTTCCAGCCGACAATATCGACCAGATCATAGCAGCCCGGCGCAACCAATTGAGGCGTGCCGTGTTTCCCTGCATTGGCCAAACGATCGGCACCTGCCGAGATATTCGAACCATGGATATGATTGCCCAACTCCTGCGTGCAAAAATCAAACACACAGGCAAAAGCGCCCTGCGCGGCGAGACTCTCAAACGCCCGCCCGCCCATGCCAGTTGCATGAAAGACCGCGACTTCAAAACCGCGCTCTTCCAATGCGGGTTTCAGCGCGACCATGTATTTCAGCGCCGACTTCCCCAGCGAAGTCATCCCGATCAGCGGCTTGCCGCGATCCGGTGCAAGGGCGGCGCGGGCGGCCCCCAGAACGGCACCTGCCGCCTGGCTGAGTGACGCCTTGCAAACCGAATTCAAACCATAAAGCCCCCCCGCCCAAAGGATCATCTGCGTATCCGCAGCCAGACGTTCGGCGGGGATCAATGGGGAGAATGAAACTGTGGACACAATGTATTTTGGCACACCTAACGGCAATGCAGCACAGACATCCAGCGCAAGGTCCGTGCCCATTGTGCCGCCCAGCACGACCATCCCGTCAAATCTTCCCTCTGCGTACAGGCGCGCGGTGAGCAGTGCGGCACCCTGTGCCATAATCTGCATCGCGTGATTTTCATCACCAGTGTCGATCGCCGCCTTGATGGAGCTACCACCCTCCTCAGCCACCTGATGTTTGGAGTAATCCGTAGGCTGCGAAGGATCGCCCAAAACCGACACATCCATCGTAATCACCTGTCCACCTTGCCCACGGATGGTGTCAGCCATAAAACCCAACTCGTCGTCTTTTGTGTCATAAGTGCCAATCACCAGAATGGTCTTGTCAGACATGATGTGCTCCTTGCGGGACTAGAGTTTTACCCAGGCGGTTTTCAGATCGGTATATTTGTCCAGCGCATGCAAGGATTTGTCATGCCCGTTACCTGATTGCCCAACACCGCCCAGCGGCACGGTGCCGTCCGCGCCGCCATAGGTGTTCACATGCATTACGCCAGTGCGTACAGCCCGGATCATCCGGTGCGCACGTGACAGGTTTTGCGTCCAGACAGCGCCAGCCAAACCATAGTCAGTCGCGTTGGCGATGCGGGTCGCTTCGGCTTCATCGGTGAAGGGCGTCACAGCCAAAACAGGGCCAAATACCTCTTTTTGCGACAGCGATGCTTCCGGTGTCACGTCTGTAACAATTGTCGGGTCCATGTAGTAGCCCCCAGTTTCGGACAGGATGCGCCCGCCACCAAGGGTCACCGTGCCGCCTTCGCGCTGTGCTGTTTCGACAGACTGCAGGTTTTGCATCAGCTGCGTTTCAGAGTTTATCGCACCGATGTGGTTCTCCAGATCAAGCGGATCACCGACCTTGAGCGCTTTTGTGACATTGACGACAGCGTCGACAAATTCATCGTGGATTGATGCCTCAACCAGCAACCGTGATCCCGCCACGCAAACCTGACCGGAATTACGAAAAATACCCATCGCGGCCACTTTGGCCGCCTCGTCTAAATCCGGTGCGTCCGCAAAGATGATGTTGGGGGATTTCCCGCCCAACTCCAGATACACCCGCTTGAGGTTCGAGCGTGCGGAATACTCCATTAACCGCCGCCCTGTTGAACCGGAGCCGGTGAACACTAACGCATCCACATCCATCGACAGGCCCATTGCCTCACCAACCACCGCGCCTTCGCCCGTCACGACGTTTAGCACACCGGCAGGCAAACCCGCTTCATGCGCGAGCTCTGCCAAACGGATGAGGGAAAGCGATGCAGTCTCGGCAGGTTTAAGGACGACAGAATTGCCCATTGCCAAGGCTGGCCCAAGTTTCCACGCGCCAATCATCAGCGGGAAGTTCCACGGAACAATTGCACCGACGACGCCCACAGGTTCGCGGTGGATCAGGCCCAGAACGTCATCAGCTGTTGGGGCAATCTCTCCATACACTTTGTCCAACGCTTCGGCATAATAGCGGATCGTGCCAGCCGCTGATCCCGGCTCGGCCTTGAATGCCATCCCGATCTCGGTGCCATTATCGCGCACGCCCGATACGGCCAGTTCTAGCGCATGCGCGTCGATCAGATCAGCCCATTTCATCAACACCTTCTTGCGGGCTGCAGGCGGTTGCCCTGCCCAACGCCGATCGTCGAACGCGGCACGGGCGGCGGCGATCGCAGCCTGCATATCCTGCGCCGTTCCCCGCGCCATTGTGGTGATGACTTGCCCGTCAATCGGGGACGTCACCTCCATTGTTGCACTATCCGAAGCAGGCGCGTTCTTCCCATCAATCAGATGCGTTTGAGGAGGAATGTCTTTGGCGCGCCACGTGTTGATCTGGGTCTGGTCCATCTAGTTCACCGCATTTGTGTATCGTGAAGGTCGTGATCGTCATCAATCTGATGTGCCTTTATTTCGCGGATCAGCGTGCGCAGGTGCAATCCGATCACCAGCAGGATCATCACAAAAATGATAAAGGAAATCGGTCGATCAATCATATCCATTGGCGTCTTCAGGCGTGGCAGGGCAGAGCGCAGTTTCACCTCCAAAATGCCCCCCAACACCATGCCAAGTATGATCGGTACCACAGGCAGGTTCAGACGTTTCAGGATCAGGCCCAATACCCCGAAACCTGCCGCCAACATACAATCGGTCAGCGAGTTGCGCAGGGAATAGACACCAACAAAAGACAGGATCAGGATCAACACACCAAGGAAGCGGGTCGGCACGCGAATGATCTTGGTCAGCAGATTGGTGGAGACAAGCAAGAACAGGATCACAATCACGTTCAACAACAACAGCGCGAGATAAAGGCCGTAGACCAGATCAATGTTGTTCTGGAACAGCTGCGGTCCGGGGATCACGTTATGCACGTAAAATACCGACAGCATCATCGCGGTCAGCGCCTCACCCGGAATACCCAGTGCCAACAGCGGGATCATCGCGGCGGCAGGCACGGCGTTATTGGCGGCCTCGGATGCAATCAATCCTTCGGGCGCGCCTTTACCAAAGTCATCGGGCGTATCGGATGATTTCTGAGCGTAAGTGTAGCTCATGAACTGCGCTGTGAATTCGCCTACGCCGGGGATCATGCCCATCATCACACCCAAACTTGCGGAGACGGATGCCACACGTTTGTGCCCCATCAGTTCGCGAAATCCAGAGGTGAGCTTGCCCGAAACCGGCTGCGCCTCGGGCGAACTGTCTGGCGCGGTGAGCAGAAAGAACGCTTGGCTGAGCGCAAAGAGGCCCAACACCACCACAATCAGATTGATGCCCGAGGACAGAAAGGAATAACCGAAGGTGTACCGCTGTGTATACGTGAATGCGTCCAGCCCAATGGTGTTCAAGAAGATGCCAAACATTGCGAGCATACCTGCCGCAAAAATCTGCCCACGATGCGCAAGAACAACCAAGATAATACCGAGTAAAGCGGCGAGGAAAATCTCACGACTGCCGAACATCGGGGCGATCAAAGCGAGGACCGGAGACAGGAGGATCAGGCACAAGATGCCAAAAATCCCGCCGAAAAACGAGGCGCTATAGGCAAGTGACAGCGCGCGATGCCCCTCACCCCTCTTTGTCATCGGGTAGCCGTCATAAGACGTCAGCGCGTTCACTGCCGTACCCGGCGTGTTGATCAGGATCGCCGGGATCGCGCCACCGTACATCGAGGATCCATAGATGCCGAGCAGCATGGTCAGGCCGACAATCGGGTCCAATGAAAACGTCGCGGGCAACAGGATCGCAATCGCCACCGCGGGACCAACACCGGGGATCGCACCGATGATCACACCGCCAATGGAGCCAACCAGAAGGGCAACCATCACATCCCAGCGGGCCAGCATTTCGGCACCTGCAAGTAGATTTTCCATGCCCGGCCCCTAGAAGTAATTCAGCATGAGTTGGCGCAACCCGTCCGGCAGCACCTCGTAGATCTGACCCGCAGGCAGTTTGACCTGTAGGAGCGTCTTGAACAGCAAGACGATGATCACAGCAGATAGCAGAGTGGACAAAAGGAGCATGCGACTGCGATAGCCCACGCGCAGCACAAGCAGCAGCGCAAAAATGATCGTTGCAGGAAGGTAGCCAGCATAAGGCACAGCGGCAGCGTAAGCGATGAACCACGCGGCATATTCAAGCGAGGCAATCCAAAGACCAACTTCGCGCCAACGACCGTCAAGCCGTTCTGACAAGGCCGACCCCAGCAGGTGCAGCGCCGCAAAAAAGCTCATCCCCGTGAGCGAAACCGCAGGCCAGAAACGGGGCTGCGCAGGCAACTTGCCACCAGCCTTGAACGCGGTCTGCTCAAACAGCTGTGACAGCAGGAAAAGCGAAACAATCAGCGCGAACCATGCAAAGACGATGTCACCGGGACGACGATAGCGTTTGAACAACGCTTGAAGTGTACGCACCCGCGACATGTCAGCCCCTCCCCAATTCACCTTCGAGAACAGGCCGGGCTTCCCCCGACCTGCTTGTCAATTCAAGTTACTCGGACAGCATCGTATCAATGTTGCCCAATGTCTCGATGTCTTTGGTGATCTGCGAGGCGACAGCCGCCGCATCCTGCCAATACACCAGCGCACCGGTTTCTGCGGCCAGTTTCTGCGCGCGGTCTGACATCACCGTCTTTTGCGCAACTGCAATGATCTTGGCGCGAACATCGTCAGGGGTGTCTTTGTGCACAAAAAGACCATTCCACAGGGCGACATCCAGATCAGGTGCCAGTTCCGTTACAGTTGGCGTGTCCGGCGTGAGCGGAATCCGCTCTGACCCGATAGACGCGAGTACCTTCACCTGATCAAGGCAAGGCAGGATCAGCTGCAAGGTGGTGTTGATTACATCAACATCACCAGAGGCCAGCGTATTGCAGTCCAGCGCGTCAAATGCAGCATCGGAAGCGTAAGCAAAGCCCATTTCCTTGGCCAAAGCAAAAGTGACCTGCGTCGGGACAAGTGGCGCACCAAAATGGCCCAACACAACTTCATTATCTTTCGCATGGGCTGCAAGACCCGTCATATCATTATATGGCGCATCGCCACTTGTCGCGATGACAAACGGATAGGTCAGAAAGTTGCCCAAAGGCTCAAACGGGTCGGGGTTTAACTCAGGAATGCCGATCTGCGGACCCACAACAGGAATGGCGATGATGAAAGACCCGATTGTATATCCGTCAGCAGGGGCGTTCGCGACTTCAATAGCACCGGGGAATGGACCACCGCCGCCACCCGGTTTATTCACAACGGCTGCTGCAACGCCGTATTCTGCCTGAAAGTCCTCGGCAATCATTCGTGTCAAGACATCTTCAAGATCGCCCGGCGGCCACGGCACAATGAACTGTACCGGCTTTTCAGGGTATTCCGCTTGAACCGCGCCAGCGAACGATGCTGCAGCAATCGCGGTTGCCGCCAGAGTCTTCACAAAGATATTCATTGATTTCTCCCTAGATCGGTTCATTTATTGAACCATTATTGTAAAAAATAGATTGCCATCTTCGATCTAAACGGTCAAACTTTTTCTTAACGTGTGAACTGAAGTGAGAGCAGAATGTCCGTTGTCGCCAAAGCAATCGAGCTTCTGGGGTACTTCTCCAAAGAGATGCCGGAGGTGGGCCTGTCCGAGCTTTGCCGCATGGCAAAGCGCGACAAAGCGACCACATACAGGCATCTGTCCGCACTTGAGGCGCTTGGGTTTATTGAACAAAACCGGATAACCAAGGCTTACCGGATTGGGCCTGCTGTTCTTCCGCTCGCCGAACTGAGGGAAACGACAGTACCCCGCCGCGAAGGTGCATTGTCCCCGCTAAAGGCGCTTGCAGATCTGACAGGTGAAACCGCACATGTCGCTGTCCTGTCAGGGCAATCCCTGCATTCGCTGGTATCGCGCGAATCGACAGCCCATAGCACGCGGGCGGTAATGGATGTGCGCCAGTTGCCGCTACATGCGACTGCTTCTGGTCTGTGCGCCTTGGCATTTGGTCCAACCGACTTGATGGACACAGCCATTGTCCATTTGCACCCCTTCACGGCGCAAACAGCGACGACACAAGATGCCGTAGCGGCCCTGACAAAGCTGGCGCAGGAAACCGGTTTTGCCGAGAGCAAGGGCAGCTTTGAAAGTGACATTCACAGCATCGCTGTTCCCGTTTTCGACCATCAAGGCCAGTTGGCCGGCACCGTGGCTGTCGCCGGTGTGGCAAACCGGATGACGCCAGAACTTGAACAAAAGACCCGCACCGGTTTGGTGAAGGCAAGCCGGGACATCACCCGTAATTGGGGCGGTACGATCCCCTCGCACATCGACGTCCTATGGCGCAAATCGCTTGAAGCAGATCAACAGAAAGAACTGGCACCATGAAAGATTCCAATTTCCTAAAAGAAAACAACGCCCGTCACTTCTGGCACCCGATGACCTCACCAGAGGACAGTAAGCACACACCTCCCAAGATCATTACCAGCGCGCAAGGTGTGTCGATTACCGACATCGACGGACATGAAGTGATCGACGCGGTTGGAGGTCTATGGAACGTAAACCTTGGCTATTCCTGCCAGCCGGTCAAAGACGCAATTGCCGCACAACTGGACACCCTGCCCTATTATTCAACATTTCGCGGCACCAGTAATGATGCGGCGATTGAGTTGTCTTATGAGCTGGCCGAATTTTTTAAACCGGACGGCATGCTGCGGTCGTTCTTCACCTCTGGTGGATCGGATTCGATCGAGACCGCCCTGCGCCTATCGCGCCAATATCATAAACTGCGTGGTGAACCGGGCCGCACCAAGTTCCTGAGCCTCAAGAAGGGCTATCACGGCACACATTTTGGCTGTGCCAGCGTCAACGGCAACGCGAATTTCCGTAACGCCTATGAACCGCTGATGCCCGGCTGTTTCCATATTCCTGCGCCGTATACGTACCGCAATCCCTTCAACGAGACCGATCCAGAAAAGCTGGCCCATCTCTGTGTTGCCGCCTTGGAAGACGAAATCGCGTTCCAAGGGGCCAACACCATTGCGGCCATGATCATCGAGCCGATCTTGGGCGCTGGCGGCGTCATCCCGCCGCATCCCTCCTTCGCGCCGATGGTGCAAGATATCTGTAACCGCAATGGCATCCTTTTGATCACCGACGAGGTCATCACCGCCTACGGGCGCACAGGTGCATGGTCCGGCGCGCGGCTTTGGGGCATCAAACCCGACATGATGTGTACCGCCAAGGCCATTACCAACGGTTTCTTCCCTTTTGGTGCCTTGATGCTGGGCGAGCGGATGGTGGAAGCCTTTGAAGACAATCCAGCGGCCAAGATCGCGCATGGTTATACATATTCCGGTCATCCGGTTGGTGCGGCGGCAGCACTGGCCTGTCTTGCGGAAACGAAACGCCTGAACGTGGTTGAAAACGCAGCAGAACGCGGCACCCAAATGTTCAATGGCTGTCAGGCGTTGATGGAAAAGCATGATATCATCGGCGATGTCCGTGGTGGCTATGGCCTGATGACCGCAATTGAAATGGTCAGTGACCGCACCACCAAATCCCCCATCAACGCCAAATCTGCGCAGGTTGTGCAGGATGTGGCTTACGAGAACGGCGCGATGGTGCGCATTTCAGGTCCGAACCTTATCCTGTCACCGTCTTTGGTGTTGAGTGCGGAAGATGTTGATACGATCCTTTCCGCGCTTGACGCAGGCCTATCAGCCGCTTGACGTAAATATGGGCGCAGCGGATGGAATGCTGCGCCTAATTCGCTTGCGCAAGGTGCGGTCCTGCATTGCGCCAACCCGGCAAACTTTCGTCAAGAAACGCTAAGATCTCGCGCAACCCCGCCGCCTCCAGCGCGTTCTGCATCTGCCCCAGAACACGTGGCATAAAGCGCAGATAACCCGACTTCCCATCGCGCTTGTTCAGACGCAAAAACAATCCGGCGATGCGCGTGTGACGTTGTGCGGCCAGCAGATGATAGCGCACCATAATCTGCTCGGGCGTGCCGAGTACTTCAGGTATCGCTGATAAATACCGCGCCAGCATTGCCTCTTCCAATCCATCGGTCAAATCACGCCTCGCATCTTGCAGAAGCGACATCAAATCGTATTCAGGTGCCCCCAGAACCGCGTCCTGAAAATCCAGCAAACCACAGCGATGCACCCCTTCGCGGTCTTGCAACAATATCAGATTATCAACGTGAAAATCGCGCAGAACCAGCGTTGTTTGCTGGTCGGCCAAAGCGCCAAAAGCATCCGCCCAAAATTCGCGGAAAGTCTGATCAAACGCCGCTGCGTCACAATCTGGTTGCAGTGCGGGACCAAACCACTGCGAAAAGATCGAAATCTCATCGAGCAAGACTGCGGTGTCATAGGTCGGCACCTTGACCGCCGTCGCCGTTTTGCTGCTGTGCAAATGGATCAAAGCATCAATGGCCAGGGCATACAGTGCCTCTTCGTCATAGCCTGCGTTCAACAGCGCGCCGTAGGTGTCTTTGCCAAAATCCTCGATCAACGCGAGACCTGATGCTGGGTCTGCACCAAAAATCTTTGGGGCGCTAAGGCCCAACGCAGCCAGATGATCCGCAAGCCGGACAAAAGCGGCGAATGCCACCGGATCGTCACGGTCTTCCATGAGCAATTTACCTTGCCCCACCAGACGAAAGTACCGCCGCGCGGAGGCGTCTCCTGGCAATGCATCCAATGTGGCATCACCCATTCCCTGTCGCTCCAGAAACGCAATTGTCGAAGGGGCAAGTTTGAGGCTGGCAGCGATTTGGTTCATCGGATCACATGTATTTGTTTAACGGATTGGAAACGGCCGGACCTAATGGATTTTAATCGGCAACAAGACGCATTCGGAATAGAGCATATCAATTTCTGATGGTTCCAGCAGACCGGGCTGACAGTAACGCGGCGTTTCGAACTGGCGCACTTCATCACACTCAATCCCTTCGGACGCAAAGCGACGGTCCAGCGACAGGATCGCCTCACGCTCTGGCAAAACCGCGCCTGAGATTTCAGCGGCATAGCGTGCAAACAGCGGCTGATCACCGAGATACATGATTTCGTGGGTGACAAAATCATCGTTCTTTTTCTGCGGATACACCACCATCGCAACAATCCCGTCCGGTGTTTCAACCGCAAGATGACGCAAGTTCAGACCCTGATGATCTGCAATCACTTTGCGGTCCTTGTCACTCAGCCCCCCGCTTAGGGCCAGCGGATCATTATGCACGACAAGGCCTGCAGTGGCTTCACGCGGATGCCAAACCAATCGTTCCTTATCCAACACAGTCAGCCCTGCATTGATCAAAACACTGACCGCCGCCTTGGCGGAAGAGAAATTCGTCACGGTCACGGTTGGATCAGAGGTCGCGAGCGCAATCATCTTTTGTCCGATGCCCTGCCCGCGATATTCCTTCATGACATACCACGAGGTCATATCAGCGGTCGTTCTGCGCCCCGCTTTTGTCATCCGTTCGGCATAGACCAGCCCCAAGACGCCGATCAGTTTGCCGCTGTCGCGCACGGCAATCGCATAGCGCCCTTCCGGTCCGCACCACCGACCGGCAACCAGCTTGCGCCACCCTTCGATATCCCACTTTGCGCGCACAAAAACGCTGTCCATAAACTGCGCAATCTCTTCGCGCTCTTCAGGGCGGGCATAGGCAATCTCAACCATTTCAGTGTTCTTTCAGCAACGAATGAAGCGTGATCCATTCAACACGCCCCTGCAATCTGTCGGCAAAGGCATCACAAAAATCCCAGACATCCCGGGGCGTTTGCAAGTGATGGGTGACAAGGCCTGTGGGTTCGTCCTTGTCTGCAAGGCCCGTCCGGCGTTCGCGCAGATGGCCGACGCATTGCTCCAGCGTTTTCTCTGTACCGGCAAAACGGGCATCGGGACGCCACCGCAGCGGTTCAACATGTCCGTTGAGATGCAGCAAACCACTGGGGTCGGTCCGCATAGTGCGCCGATCAAACCCGGACAAGGCGGCATAACCCCAGTGCGTCAGATGAGGCACAACCTGTGCGCCAATCCGGTTCCATGGCGGAACAAAAACAGGCGCCATGTTCGGCAAACCCGCATCCAACATGCGCCGCCACCCTTCGCGCAGGTCTGCCTCTTGCAGGGAAAGGTCTCTGGACACACCAACTTCCGAGGCGCGCAAACCTTTGGGTTCGTGGTTCTTGTGGGCATATCCGTGCTGCAAGGACCACACATGCGGAGAGGCTGCCAGCAATCCTGCCAACGCGGGGTCAATCTGTTCAGGGATAATCGCCAAATGCAAAGGTGCCGCATATCGCCCAGACAGATCAATCAACTGGCGCAACGCATCGGTTGGGCTTTCGCAATCATCATCGCGCCACCAGAATGTCGGGCGCTCTCCGGCATTCTGCCAAAGGTCCAATTCTGCATCAAGGTCCTGCCATGTTGCCATCTACTGCTTGCGCTCCGTTTGGCCTGCTTTCTGAATGTTCGTTCAATCCCACGGGCCGCATGTTTTGTCGACACACAAAGAATACTGCCGCGCCCGGGTTCGTCTGCTCCAACTTATTCGGATGCTGCGCATCACGTTTACGCGCAACCCCTTGGATAGAATTCTACCAAGCCTATGTTCTGGGCAACAGAAATCCAATCATTTCAGGAGCCCGTTATGTTACGCAGAGTTCTTTTTACACTTCCCCTCATTGCTATCGCAAGTGTGGCCAGTTCCCAGAACTTCAAAGCTGCAAACCGTGTAATCGTGGAGCCCGTTGGCCCCAGCAGTTTTTCGGTCCCAACGGGTAGCAATTTTGGCGCGCGCGGCACGTGGTGTGCAGCGGCTGAGTATGCAATGCGTGTTCTCGCCCAACCCGGCACTGCCCGTATTTATGTCCAACAGCCCAAAACCACGCCAAGCGGTCAGGTCGTGTTCGGCCTTGATCCCGCAGGAGCTTCACCCAGTGCGGTGTTCAGCACCAGCGCAGCACTGCGCGTGGCAGGGTCGAATCTGTCGATTGATCATGCCATCCAGTTTTGCGCAGATGCCTATCTGACCCGAGAAAACTGAATGGAAACAAACACGCTGTTCTTTTGTAAATGGCGTGTTCCTTTGTAAGAATACTGCTAGTCTTCTCCTTGGGCAGACAGGGACATGCAGGACAAATGGGTCAACGAAAATCATATGAAGGTGTGGTTCTCGCAGCCCCGTACACTGAACCTTACGTTCGCTATTCAGCTGAAACAGCGCATTGGTGGATTGCACGGGCATTGCGTGGCTCATTAAAGGCAGCGGGTTTGCGCAAGGACGATCTGGACGGGTTTTGCGCCAGCAGCTTCAGTCTTGGCCCCGATACCGCCGTTGGTTTGACCCAACATCTGGGCCTTTGCCTACGGTGGCTTGATCATATTCCCATGGGCGGGGCGAGCGGGATCGTTGCGATACGTCGTGCGGCCCGCGCGGTTCAGGCGGGTGATGCTGACATAATCGCCTGCGTCGCCGGCGACACCAATCACATCGACAGCTTTCGCAAACTCCTGTCAGGCTTTTCACGTTTCGCCACGGATGCAGCCTATCCTTACGGCGCGGGTGGCCCGAACATGAGCTTTGCGCTACTGACAGACCGCTATATGCAGGAATATGGTGCAACGCGTGAAGATTTCGGCAAGATTTGCATTGCCCAGCGCGACAATGCTCTGAAATTCCCGACTGCCTTAATGAAAAAACCGCTCAGCATGGATGAATATCTCGGCGCACGGATGATCTCTGACCCGATCGCGCTGTTTGATTGCGTGATGCCTTGCGCCGGAGCCGAGGCGTTTCTGATCATGACCGAGGAACGCGCCGTTCAACTTGGCTTGCCTTACGCGCGGATTTCCGGCGTGATCGAACGGCACAATGCGCACCGCGATGATCCGATACAACTGCGCGGCGGGTGGACCATGGACATCGACGAACTGTATACGCAGGCACGCTGCGGCCCCGAGGCCATCGACGTGATGCAGACCTATGACGATTACCCCGTTATCTCGATGATGCAATTCGAGGATCTGGGGTTCTGTGCCAAAGGCGAAGGCCCTGATTTCGTACGCAGACATGACCTTGGCATCAATGGCAGCTTTCCCCACAACACATCAGGCGGCCAGCTTTCGGGCGGACAAGCAGGCGCTGCAGGCGGATACCTTGGCCTGACCGAAGCGATCCGGCAGGTCACGGGCTCCGCTGGCTCGACACAAGTTGCAGATGTGAAACGCGCATTGTTCTCGGGCTTTGGCATGATCAACTATGACCGCGGCATCTGTTCGGGTGCTGTTATTCTAGAGGGGGCAGCAACATGAGCACTGATGCTCCGGCAAGGAAAAATCCGCAAAAACGGTCCCGTTCGCCACAATCCCCTCCGCAAACACGCAGTCGTGCTGCCCTCGGCCTGACGGTTGCCGCCGCCCAAGGACGCTTCGCACTGCAAGAATGCGCAGAATGCGGGAGCATTCAGTATCCGCCCCGCGATGCTTGTGTGACATGTCTTTCAACCGATCTGCCGTGGCAGAACGTCGACCCTTCCGGCACCGTAATGGCCCACACCACTGTGCGCATTTCCGTAAACCTTTATTTTCGTGAACGTGGCGATTGGCGCATCGGACTTGTCCGCCTTGATGCTGGTCCAAGTGTTGTCTGCCATCTACATGCCGCGACGGCCCCCAACACCCGCGTGCGCCTGATCAACCGCCTTGATCGCTCCGGGCAAGCGGTGCTGATCGCCCTCCCCCATGACGCCCCCGCCACCCTGAAGGATGATCCACAGTTGCAACATATGACGTCATCCCCCCGCAATCGCCGAATTCTGATCACCGACGCCCGTTCAGCCAATGCTGCGCCGATCACGCAGGCCTTGATAAAGGCTGGTGCAGCCACCGTCTTTGTAGGCGAGGCTGAAAGCTGGCGGCCCTATCCGCAACGCGCGCAATTGGAAGCTATCGAAGGTGTCAGCATCCTGCCGCTGGACGTGACCGACACGTCATCCGTCAAACGCCTTGCTGCGGAACTGGGGGGCAAGACCGATATCCTGATCAACAATGCCCGCTTCATGCGCCCCGGCGGCGTGATGGCACGGGGCGATACTGCTTTTGCCGCGCAGGAAATGGAGGTGAATGTGCTGGGCCTGATGCGGTTGGCGCAGGCCTTTGGTCCAGCCATGTGTTCACGCACCGCAGACGGGGCGAACTCCGCTGTTGCATGGGTCAATATCCTGTCGGTACATGGCCTTTCGAATGATCCCGCATACGGATGTTTTTCAGCCAGCCACGCCGCCGCGCGGTCCGTTGCCCAAAACATGCGGTGTGATTTCGCACCCTCCGGTTTGCGCGTGATGAACACTTACGTAGGGCCAACGGATGATGATTGGTATGACCCGTTGCCGCCACCCAAGGTTGCCCCGAACGCGCTTGCCCGCAGCATTGTTGCCGGTCTTGAAGAAGGGTTGGAGGACATCTTTTGCGGTGAGGTCGCACAGGATTTTATTCAGCGATTTCGCATCAACCCCGATGTGGTGGAGCGCGAATTAACAATTTCAGGAGGCAGCACATGAGCCAGCAAACCCTGAACGATCTGGCCCATGGCATCGCCTCCGGTGATCTTAGGGTTGTTGATCTGACCCACACACTCGATCCTGATTTCCCTGTGATCATCCTGCCACCGGAGTTTGGCCAATGCGCGCGTTTTCGCATGGAAGAAGTCTCCGCGTATGATCATCGCGGGCCTGCGTGGAAGTGGCATAACCTGACGCTGAACGAACATACCGGCACACATTTCGATGCTCCGTCCCATTGGGTTTCAGGGCGTGATTTGCCTAACAATTCAGTGAACGAAATCCCGCCAGGGGTATTTATCGGACCAGTTGTGGTGATTGATTGCGTGGCGGGTGCTGCCCAAGACGCGGACTTTGAACTGACGCCCGAAGTGATCTTGGCCCATGAGGCCACACACGGTAAAATTCCCGAAGACAGCTGGGTTCTGATGCGCACAGACTGGTCCAAAAAACGCGGCGCGGCTTATCTGAACATGCAAGAGGACGGCCCACATTCACCCGGCCCGACACCGGATGCGATCAATTTGTTGATCGAGGGACGCAACATTCGCGGCTTTGGAACAGAGACAGTGGGCACCGATGCGGGTCAGGGCGCGCATTACACGCCGCCCTACCCCGCACATTTCTATCTACATGGCGCGGGCAAATACGGGCTGCAATGTCTGTGCAATCTGGATCAACTGCCGCCAACCGGTGCCGTGCTGATAGCACCGCCGTTAAAGATCAAAGACGGTACCGGCAGCCCATTGCGGGTGATGGCGCTGGTCGCAGGTTAAAGCGCCAGCGAGCCTACGCTGCCGCCACCACAAACATAAAGCGTCTGTCCTGTGACAAACCCGTTTTCGGGATCACAGAAATACAAAAACGCGTTGCTGACATCGCGCGGCGTGCCAAGGCGGCCCACCGGAATACGCTCGGCCAAGGCTTCTTCGCGCTCGCTGCCCTCGGGGATGATGCCCCAGAAGTTATCGGTCAGCACCGGACCGGGCGCGACCACATTCACCGTGATGCCGTGCGGTGCCAGTTCCAGCGCCCATGTCCGCGCCATGCCAACTATCCCCGCTTTGGTCGCTGCATAGGCGGTGCGCGTCGGCACGCCCAACGCAGCGCGTGAGCCGTTGAACAGCACACGGCCAAACTTGCGGTTTTTCATCGCGGGCAGGCAGGCTTGGGTCAGGGTCAGCGCAGCGCCTAGATGCAATTGCGCAAGACCCGTGATGTCGGCAGGTGTGACATCTTCCAGCAGGTTCGGCCAGATCAGGCCCGCGTTGTGCACCAGATGCGTGACCTCATGTTGCGCGGCAATTTCCGCACTGGCCTCGGCCACGGCATCCGCGTCCAGCAGATCCACTTCGACGGGCACCATGTTCGCATGGCTCCAGTCAGGCGCACCACGCGACAGGCTGACCACGGTATAGCCTTTTTCCAGCAGACGTCCGGCAAGATCCGCCCCGATGCCTTTACTCCCGCCCGTGATCACAGCTGTCAGATTGTCCATTCCGTTTCCTCTTCGCCGCTTAGGTCTTGGCGCGTTTTTTCAACGCGCGTGTATCCGTTGTCTTGGGGTCATCCAACAAATCGACCGCCTTTGATTTCAGCACGGCGCGTTGCAGTTTCTGCGTGGCCGTGAGTGGCAGAGCATCAACAAAAGCCACAAAGCCGGGTGCCTTGTAATAGGCAAGCTGACCCAGGCACCATGTCACAATTTCCTGCGCTTTCGCAGCACGGTCAGCCGGAACGGCCGTCAACACTACACAGGCAAACACCTCATCCCCACGCACCGCATCCGGCACCGCCGTGACCGCAACACTGGCGATATCGGGGTGCCGCATCAGGGTTGATTCAACCTCAACAGCAGCAATGTTTTCGCCAGAGCGGCGGATCACATTCTTTTTGCGATCCACAAAAAACATCGCCCCATCGGAATCCTGACGCACGATGTCACCAGTGTGGAACCAGCCGTCTTGCCAGACTTCCGCTGTCGCTTCGGCGTTCTTGAAATAGCCTGCAAAGAACCCCTTGCGCGGATCGTCCCCCTTGCGCCGCACCAGAAGTTCACCTTGGGCGGCATCCTGACCGGCATCGTCGATGATCCGCACGTCCAAATCGCCTTCCGGTTTGCCCAAACAGCTTTCTCCAACACGGCGCGGGGTACGGTTGGCGCAGATCACGGCCCCCGCGCCTGTTTCCGTCATCGCCCAAGCCTCGATCAACGGAAAACCGAAGCGGGCTTCGAAATCGCCGTGCAGTTTCTGATCAACGCCAGCGCCGAAACCGAACCGGACGGAGTGATCCTTGTCGGATGGATCGGGATCAGCGCCCATCAACATGGACGGCATCACCCCCAGATAATGCAGGCAGGTCGCGCCAGAAGTACGCACGCTGTCCCACCATGTGCGCGGGTGGAAACGGTCCAGCGCAGTCAGGCATCCGCCCACAGCAATCATCGCCATGAAGGAATACGCCATCGCGTTCATGTGGAAAATCGGCAGCGGCGTGATCATACGCTCGCCGTCCTCTTTCAGTGCGCAAAGCCCACCGGTTGTAGCATACCAGCGGCCCGCTTCCAGAAAATAGGTGTTGGTCAGGATGCACCCCTTGGGCTGGCCGGTTGTGCCGGACGTATAGAGCATCGCGGCCTCAGGATCGCCGTCGCGTATGGCAACAGCTGCGTTTTCGCGCGGTGCAGGTAGGGACTGCGCGGGCGCGATAACGGGCATGTTGATGCCAGCACTTCTTGCTGCCTCTCGCAACTCCTCGCAGCGGTTTTCAAGCGCCACCGCCAGCACAGGTTCCGCGTGACCGATCATATAGGTCAGCTCTGCCAGCCGCAGATCGGGGTTTACCGGCACAACCGACACGCCCAAGCTGTTCAATGCCAGCCACCAGAGGAAAAATGCCGGACGGTTCTCCATCAACAGCATCACGCGCTGGCCCTGCACATATCCGGCAGTCTGCAAATCCTGCGTCAAACGCGTCACTTCTGCGGCAGCTTGGCCGTATGTAATTGCGCCCGCGTTGATCCCATAAACCTGCGCGGTTTCGTCCAGCACATTCAGGAAGGGACGTTCGGGCCAGCGACCAGCCGCCGCGCCAAACGCCTCAAAGACCGTGCGCACCTGATCCCCGATCACGGCAAAAGCTGAATGTTGCGGAAGGCTGCATCGCAGTTGAGGATATCCACCCGCTTGTTTGCAATGCGCAAGGCACCATCCACAAGTGCCAGATCGTGCCGCGCGGTGAGGGCCAACAATTGCTGCTCATCCAGACGCGTTTCCACGTAGTGCATGAATGTGGTTGTCACAAAACTATCGTCGTTCATCTCGTCCACAAAGGGGCGCTGGATCACATGATGGCAGCGGCTTTTGGGTTTCTGGCTGAACGTGCGCGCGCCGTTCAACCGCTCCACCCGCAGTTTCAGCATAAACATATCTTCATACATCAACGAGGTCTGGTTGATCGGGTCGGTCTGCTTGTACTCCAGCGGCATCCAGTAATGCCCATCCGGCAGCCAAAGCGCGAGCCAGTCGTCATAGCGGCCCTCGTCCAACATGCGCACTTCTTCATAGATGAAATCAATCAATTGTTCCTTGGAAACACTCATGTCGCATCCCCCAGACTGACCATCATGAACTTGCGCCACGCGTCAAACTGGTTGCGCATCTGGCGTTCGGTTGTGCCGTTCTCGACCGCTTCCTTGCTGAAATCCTCGTCACCTGTACGCAAACGCTGGATATTCACCCATTCCAGCCCGTCCGCCATCATGCCTTCCTGCGCACGCTCGTACATTTCCAGATCGTCGTGCCCGACAATCGACGTCGGCGCGTTGATCATGCGGTTGTACATCGCGGTGCGGGCCGTCAACTCGTCCGGCGCATCCACAAGACGGTAGATGTAGCTTTCAACAATGGTCTTGTCCGCACCGAGCGGAATGAAATTGCGCAGTTGCTGGATCGGACCCTTGATCATAATGTTGGGGAAATAGACGGTGTTATGGCGGTTTTCATCGAGGATCGCCTTGGCCTTCTCCTCGCCATAGCTCTCCACCATCGCCTCAAAATACCCCGGCACAGCAGAATAATCGGAGTGGATTGAATGATGGACACCGGTATGACCATGGCCATTTGGCCATGTGCGGATGCCCATATCCTCAAAAAACTCATAAGCAGACATGAATGGTGCGATAATCTCCATCGCGGCCGGTTTGGGCGACCCTTCAGGCAGGTCCAGTTCCTCGAACAGTTTCACCGCCGTTCCGGCAGAGGATTCATGTGCCACCATCGGATGGCAAGTATCCGTCTGGTTTTCGACCAGCATTTTCCAGTTACAATGGTGCAGATAGCGCAGAGGTGATCCGACAACTTCAAGGCGCCCCGCAGGCGAGCGATCCACCATGTTGTCGATAGAGGACAGGCTGTCGCCAAAGTAATCTTCGAAACTGATCCCCTCGGGGGCCAGCCGCGCAAAGATGAAGCCGCGATAGTTGTGAACCGCCCCCACCGCCTTCATGCCTTTGGCGCTTTCGGTCTGATCCAGGCCTGTATCTGTGTAGCCCTTTTTCAGCGGAATCGCGAGCAGGCAGCCATCGGTTTTGAACGACCACGCATGATAGGGACAGCGGAAGAACTTGCCGGTGTTGCCCTGACGGTCGATCACGATCTTGGTGCCCTTGTGCGGGCAGCGGTTATACAAAACATGAATATCGCCCGTCGAATGGCGCACCTGAATGACAGGCTGGTTGCCGATCTGGGTGGCAAAATAATCACCTTTGTTCGCGGTCTGGCTTTCATGCCCCACAAACACCCAGGCATTTGCAAAAAGGTGCTTCATCTCAAGCTGGTACACTTCCTGCGAGATGTAGATGTCGCGATGCACCTGATGTGGTTCAACCAGTGCTGCAACGCTGTCAGGGTTCTCGGTATAGCTGCCCATGGTGGCTCTCCTTATAGGTCCAGAACCAAGCGGGGTGACTTGGACCGGCTGACGCAGATTTGCATGACTTTGCCGCTGGCGCGTTCGTCTTCGGACAATACCACATCGCGGTGATCCGGGGTGCCACTGATCACGTCACATTGACAGATCCCGCAATCGCCGCGCTGGCAATCATACATCACATCGACGCCGCCGCCTTCCAATGCCTCAATAATGCTTTGCCCTGCGTTGACGGTGAACACCGCACCGGTTGACGCCACTTCGACCTCGAAGTCATCATCATCAGTTTGCGGGGCGACGGTTTCGAACAACTCGATATGCACGTGTTCAGCGGGTATATTTGCTGCCTCTGCCGCGGCTCGCGCCGCATCAATCATCCCGCGCGGACCGCAGAAATAGACGTGGGCATCACCCAGATTTGCCATGATTGCGGACAGATCAAGCGCCGTTGCCGGATCGTCGTCAAAATGCAGGTGCAGCGCATCCCCGCAAAGCGCGGCCAGTTCGTCGGTATAGGCCATCACATTCCTAGATCGCCCCGCATAATGAAACACAAACCCCTGTCCAGCCGCCGCAAGCTGTGTCGCCATCGAGATCATCGGCGTTACGCCAATACCGCCCGCCAACAAGACAGCAGGCGCAGAGACATCCAGTGGAAAGTCGTTCTTTGGTGCCGAAAACCCGATGTTGTCACCCTGCTTGAGAGCATGCATGAACGTGGAACCGCCCTGCCCTTCCGGTTCACGTTGCACAGCGATCCGGTAGGACACTGGTTCTCTATCCGGTGGTGTGAAATCGATCAGCGAATAGGCGCGGGTGTCATCACCGCTCACATCAAACAAGACATGTGATCCAGCGGTGTATACTGGCATAACGCCATGATCCGTACGCCCCACCTCAAACGCGGTGATCCGGTCGGTTAGCTTTGTGACCGCCAAAACCTTGCCTTGAATCTTGTCCATCAAATATCTCCCTTCAAACAATATGAAAATTCATATAGTTTCAGTCAAGTGATTTCTCAACTCTGCAACCGCATTGACAATGTTACATCCAATCCTCGACATGAGGATATGCAAAGTTCACCGCCAGACAATTCTTCCAAAGAGACAACAGGATTTGTCGCTGACTATCTTCTGTACCTGCTTGCCGCCGCGAGCGAAGGGGCCAGCGCGCAATTTCATGAAGAGGTTCGCAATAAGGGTCTGCGCGTCCCCGAATGGCGGGTGCTGGCCTGTCTGAATGATCTTG
Organism: uncultured Sulfitobacter sp.; assembly: GCA_947501805.1. Taxonomy (GTDB): domain Bacteria; phylum Pseudomonadota; class Alphaproteobacteria; order Rhodobacterales; family Rhodobacteraceae; genus Sulfitobacter. The sequence continues at coordinate 25,379 of CANMXJ010000015.1, forward strand.
ATGGTGCGATGATCACACATCTGGCCAAGATTTCGCTGTTCGAGCAATCCCGACTGACCCGTATCATTGCCCAGATGGAGGAGCGTGGCCTTGTGGTGCGGCAAGGTGATCCCAAAGATGGCCGCCGCGTGCGGGTTTTTCTAACCGATGAAGGGCGCAATGTGGCTGGCGAGTTGGTGCCGCAGGCAAAAAAACACGAAGCAAGCCTGTTGGCACAACTTGATCAACAAAAGGCATCTGATCTGAAGCCCGCCTTGCAAGCCTTGCTGGCCACACTTCAGAAAAGCCCTGACGGCAATCGCTGAAACCGGGCGCATCCGTCAAAATGCAGGGATGTGAACCGGTCCGGCCACTCTCGGGCTACCGGAGTTACACCAACAGCGATCATTATCCGCGCTGAAACGTTACCTGCCCGTCGCAAATCGTTACCATGGCCTCTACGCGCGGCACGTCCGGCGGGGGCACAATCGCAATGTCTTCACTCAGGACGACAACGTCAGCCATCATGCCAGCTTTCAACTGGCCCTTGCGGTCTTCGTTGAACTCTACCCATGCGTTGTCTCTTGTGTAGCTGGCCAGCGTATCCGCCAGTGTCTGCGTTTGATCGCGCCAGCCTTCCCCCAGATCAAGCGGCGCGATCGCCGCCTTGATGTTGTCCATCACGTCTACGGGTATCACGGGCCAGTCGGTTGAAAAGATAACCTTCGCACCTGCAGCGCGGATATCCTGCCATGCATACGCCCCCGCAATTTGATGGTCATGTAGATATTGACCGACACCTGTTGGCGGAAAAATATGACCGATCGGCGCATGCCCCGGCTGGATCGAGGCAACAATATCAAGCTCGGCCAGACGCGGGATATCATCCAGATGCATCACCTCCAGATGTTCGATCCGGTGGCGGCTGTCGCGCTTGCCGTTTGCATCACGTGCAGCCTCATAGGCGTCGATGGTGCGGCGCACGCCAGCATCGCCAATGGCATGCACCGCGATCTGGAAACCATTGCGATCCGCGATTGTTGCGGCGGCGACAAAATGCTCTTGGGTAAAGACCTCGTCCCCCATGTTATCATTCGCGCCCATCTTGCCGGGGTACGGTTGCAGCATCAGCGCGGTGCCGCTTTCGACCACGCCGTCGATGAACATCTTCATGTGGCCACACCAGACTTTGTCACCTTGAAAACGGTCCCGCATCGGCACACCTTCGGCCTCAATCCGGCTCAGATCGTCAGTGCCTTTGAAATGGAACGGGACCATGGTGCGGCAATGCAAACGCCCTTCGGCCTCCAGCTCGTTCAACAGTTCAAGCTGGTAGACATTTCCGTCCATCAAGTGCAGCCCGGTGATACCCTGTTCGGCACAATGGCGCAGGCCCGCTTCGATTGCGTCCTTGTCCATTTTTCGCTGCTCTGGTGTGGCGGCAGGATCAGGGTCACGGCCCGTGACCAAGCCAAGCATTTCGCGCCCCTTGTGGCGGGTCAGTTCCAGAATAGGACCATAAGCACCAGGCTCCAGCAACTCGCCATTGGCGAGACCATCCTCGCCCATCACGATCACCGATCCCGCATCCACTTCTCCGCCCTGTAAAAGACCGGCAGCCTCCAAGGCCGCCGTATTCGCCCAGATGGTGTGGTGGTCCGGAGCGAACATTGCAAGCGGGCGGTCGGGCAGGATGGCGTCAAGGTCATGGCGTGTGAGCGTGTTGCCCGTGCCAAGGATCCCGTAATCGGCCATCACACAAAAGACGAGGTCATCATCAGGGTTTTCGGCAGCATAAGGCAGGATGAGTTTGCGCATCTCCTCCAGCCCTTCGACGTCATACAAACTCAGCAGGCTCAGTTCTATCGACCCGCCAAAAAGATGCACGTGACTGTCAATGAAACCTGGCATCACCGTGCCACCATGGGCATCAATGACACGGGTCTGCGGACCGGCAAGTGCCTTGATCCCATCGTTGTCACCAACCGCACTCAGCGTGCCACCGGTGATCGCAAGCGCCTGCGCTTCCGGCATGTCAGGGTCAAAAGTGATCAACGTGCCATTGTGAATGATGATGTCAGGCGTAGCGGTCATAAAGGGTTCTCCAAACGAAATGCGGCCCCGAAACACATCGGGGCCGCCTCTGTGTCATTTCTGAAGTTCGGTCCAGATCGCGGTATAGAGCTTGGTTGCTTCAGGCGGGCAGGTCTTGGCCACATAAGCCGCTGCCTTCAACTCCGCTGGCACAACAATCTCAGGCGCGGTTTTCATATCTTCCGGCATGAAGGCCTCCGATCCGGCAATACCGTTGGCATAGCGGGCAAATTCGGACAGCATCGCTGCATTTTCCGGATCCATGATGAAGTTCATAAAGATTTTGGCTTCTTCAACATTGGTGGCATCCGACAGGATGGCAGCGTTGTCCATCCAGACGGGATAACCCTCTTGCGGATAGCCAAACGCGATGTCGGGGTTCTGGTTGCGCGCACGGAAAGATGCACCGTTCCAGTTCACACCGGCGGACAGGTCACCCTTGGCATATTTCTCGATATTGCCGTAGTCCATGGAAAGCCAATTGGTCTTGGCCTCTTTCAGAATGTCGCGCACTTTCTTGAGGACGGTTTTATCTGCCGTACACTGCTCGCCGCCTGCATAATGGATCGCCATGCCCATCACATCGTTCATTTCGGGCACGACGTTGATCTTGCCCTTGAGTTCTTCGGGCGGATCAAAGATCACCGCTGCCGTGTTGATGTCGCCACTGTAGACAGCCGTGTTCACCGTCACGCCTACGGTGCCCCACTGCCACGGAACGGAATATTTGCGGCCCGGGTCAAATTCCACATCTACCCACTGCGGGTCCATGTGTTTGAAGTTTTCCATCTGGTTCGGGTTGCTTTCCATCAGCAGCCCTTCACCTACAAAAATCGGGATATAGGTGCCGGACGGTACAACAATGTCAAAGCCGTGACCGCCCGCTTTCAGCTTCGCCAGTGCGGTGTCGTTGCTGTCATAATCCGTGATTGTGACCTTGATGCCGGTCTCTTTCTCGAACTTCTCGATCATCTCGGGCGATGTGTAATTGCCCCAGTTATAGAGGTTCAATTGCCCTTCGGCAAAGGCAGGACTGGCAAGGGCCAGCGTGAGGGCCGTGAGTGTCTTTTTCATATCGTTTCTCCCGTTGGTTTTTGGTTATTTCTTGATCTTTCCCAGCACCGTAAAGATGATGACAAACGTCACCGAGATGCCAAGCAGGACCGTCGAGATCGCGTTAATCTCTGGAGTCACAACGCGGCGCAACTGGCCCAGCATGTACGTGGGCAGCGTATCTTGCCCCGCAGATTTCACAAATTCGGTGATCACCACATCGTCAAGCGAGATGACAAAGGCCAGCATCGCACCGGCCAGAATACCGGGCCAAAGCTGCGGCAAGGTGATGCGACGGAACACCTGAAACGGCGTTGCATAAAGGTCGGCGGCGGCCTGTTCGAGGTTGAGGTCCATACCTTGCAAACGTGCGCGGATCGGCAGGTAGGCAAAGGGGATACAGAACGCCGAGTGCGCGATAATAAGGTACAACAGGCCCGTGTAGCCCGTCGCAACCTTGATCATCGCAAAGAAGATCAGCAGCGCTACAGCTGTCACAATCTCCGGCACCATTAATGGTTGGTTGATCATGGCGAAAACGGCGGACTGCCCTTTGAACTTGCGCGTGCGGGTTGTGGCAAGAGCGGCGAGAACCGCCACTGTCGTCGCAATCGCAGAGGCCCACAGCGCGATCACAAGACTGCGCACGGTTGCGGCCTGCACCTGTTCGTTTTGCCACGCGGATTGATACCAGCGCCACGAAAACCCTTCCCAGATCGCAATCGACGTACCGGAGTTGAACGAATAGACCACCAACAGGATAATCGGCATATAAAGCAACACAAAACAAGTCATTGCTATGGCCGTGAAACCCGTCTGGCGACGTATGTTGAACGACCTAGCCATGCCGCGTATCCTCTTCACCAGCGGTGCGCACGTAAGCAAGCAAAGCGATCATCACGATGGCGAGAAGCGTAATCGACAGCGCCGCACCCAAAGGCCAGTTGCGCCCCTGCCCGAACTGCAACTCGATGAGATTACCGATCATCAACTGGTTGCCCCCGCCCATTACCCGCGGCGTCACATAGGCACCCAAAGACGGCACAAACACGAGGATCGAGCCTGCAATCACTCCTGGCTTCACCAGCGGCAGGATCACACGCCGCAGCACTTTTATCCGTGTGGCATAAAGATCGTAGCCTGCTTCGACCAAACTGAAATCCAGCCGTTCCATCGACGCATAAAGCGGCAGCACCATCAGTGGCAGGTAAACATAGACCATCCCGACAAGGATCGAAAACTCGGTGAACAACATCTGGATCGGCTCGTCGATGATGCCTGTCCATATCAGCAAAGTGTTTACCGTGCCTTCATTTCGGATCAGCTCGACCACAGCAAAGGTCCGGATCAACAGGTTTGTCCAGAATGGAATGATGATCAGCAGCATCCACAGATCACGCTGTTTCTTGGGCCGTGTTGCGATGAAATAAGCGGTCGGAAAACCAAAAAACAGACAGAGCAGCGTTGTCATCAACGACAGTTTAACAGAGCGCCAGAAGATGCTCAGATGCGCATCCGAAAAGCCGAGCGTGTCATCAAAAATGTCCCGCTCCATGAAGACATTGAACCATGCCGACCATGAAAACTGCCACTCGACGCCGCCGTAATCACCAGCGCTCAGAAAAGAATAGACCAATGTGATCAACAGTGGTCCACTTGCCGCAATGATCAGGATCGTCAGCGCCGGTGCCAGCAACAGCCATCGGTTGCGTGCCGCACGCCTTTCTTGTGGGGTGGCAAGATCAGTCATACATCAATCCTTTAACACCTGCCCTACATCGGGCGGAAAGGCGATGCCGACCCTGTCGCCGCTTGCGACATCGTTATCGTGGTCGGGACGGTTCTGTTGGCGCACAACAAAACCGGTGCCGTCATTCAGGGAGACGTGGTAATGTGTGTCGGTCCCGAAATAGACAACCTCGCCCAAAGTGCCGCTCAACAACCCTGCATCCTCGGCTCCGATGGTCGCGTGTTCGGGGCGCACAGCAAGAGTGACCTTGCCTTGAACGGCTTCGCCTTCTGGCGTGCGCGCAACAATTGTCTTGCCCGATGCCAAACGCACCTGCGCGGTCTCCCCTTCAAACGTAACCACCTCAGCGGGCAGAAAATTCGTATCGCCAATGAAATCGGCGACAAAGCGTTCAGCAGGATGATCATAAATGTCCCGCGGCCCGCCAATCTGGCGAATGGTGCCAGCGCTCATCACCGCGATCCGGTCCGACATGGTCAGTGCTTCTTCCTGATCATGGGTGACAAAGATAAAGGTAATGCCCGTTTCAGTTTGCAACCGCTTCAATTCAAGCTGCATTTCTTTACGCAGTTTGAAATCCAGCGCGCTGAGCGGTTCATCCAGCAAAAGCACCTTGGGTTTCGGTGCCAGCGCGCGGGCCAGTGCAACCCGTTGCTGCTGTCCCCCTGATATCTGAGCCGTCTGACGGTCCGCCATTTCGGTCATTTTGACCAGCTCCAGCATTTCATCGACGGTCGATTTGATTTCTGCCTTTGGCTTGCCCAGCATCTCAAGACCAAAACCGATATTCTGCGCCACAGTCATATGCGGGAACAGCGCGTAATTCTGGAACACCGTGTTGATGGGTCGTTTATGTGGCGGCAAATCCACCACGCTGGACCCATGCATTTCCAGATCTCCGGACGTTGGATGTTCGAACCCCGCAATCAGCCGCAACAACGTGGTCTTGCCACAGCCCGAAGGCCCCAGCAGCGTGAAAAACTCGTTGTCCTTGATCTCGATGCTCGCCTCGGCCAAGGCCACAACAGGCGGTTGGCCCGCATAGACCTTGCGCAGCTTGCGGGCGCTGATGGCGATACTCAAATGGTCTACTCCCCGGTCCTATCCTGACGACAGCAAAGCATATCTCTGACTTTTGCCAATGGTTAATTGATGATTGCCTGTAATTTTCAGTTCAAAAATACCCCGAACGGGGTAGATATGGACAATTCAGCGGGATTTTCGGGGTATAAAATGGAACTCCTCAAGCCAAGAGACATACAGCGCCTGCAAAAAGCAATGGCGTCAAGCACCAGCGAATCGTTCTTCGGGGCGCTACGCAATCTTCTGCGTGCCCGATTGTTCTTTGACACGTTCCTGATCCTGAAATTCCCCTCGCGGGGCGCACCGGAGCCTGTTGCAACGTGGATCAAAGATGCCGTTGTCGCGCAAAATTATCCACAGCTTTACACTGAAAGAGCTTACCGCCTCGACCCGTTTTATCAATTTGGACAACGGCGCAGCCGAACCGGTCTGTTCCGTCTTTCCGAAATTGCACCGGTTCGTTTCTTTTCAAGCGAATACTACACACAGTATTACCGTGAAACGGGGATTGTTGATGAAGTAGGGCTGCTGGTTCCTCTTTCAGACGGATCGATCGGGCATCTATCGTTTAGCCGCAGGGAAGCGGTTGGCCCATTTCGACGCAAAGAACTCCAGTGCTTGCGCCAATACAGCCCTATCCTGACCGAGCTTCTGCGCCAGCACCTTGAACATCGTCTGAACGATAGCACTAACTCGATCCCTGAGCGTGAAACGCGGCCACTGGATGCGTTGATCCGCAGCTACGTAAAAGCAAAAACCGGTACCGCAATCACCCAACGGGAAGGCGAAATGGCGGCCCTTATCCTTCAGGGACATTCCAATGTTTCAGCTGCCCTGCTCATGGGCATTTCGCGTGAAACAGCCAAAGTGCATCGCCGCAATATCTATCGCAAGCTGACAATTTCATCGCAGACAGAACTGTTCGCGCTGCTTGCCGAGTTATTCTGACCTTTTGGTCTGTCTTATTCCCCTAAAAGGCGTCTTTCGATTTGTACAAACATGCCGTTGGGCATTTCCCCGACCAGCGTCAGGGCGTCAATGACAAACGGTGTGGGCAGGGTCGGCGCAAAAAAGTCTCTGACCAAAGGAGCGATATCGTTTGCATTCCCAACCCTTTGGGTCAGCGTCATGTGAAAGCGGAACGCTTCCATGACGTGCGGATACCCCCAATCAATAAGATTGCGTTCCTGCGCCGGGGACAGGTTTGATTTACGTCGGCGCGCCAGTTCTGCATCTCCAGGAGGCGCGCGAAAACCGTCAAGCTCGCGCACACAACAGGCCGCCAGTTCATTCAGCGCATCCTGCGGGCCTTGCGGTGTCAATGCCAGAAACCGGCCCAATCGAGTTACCTGCAGTTCTTGCAAGGCAACCGGTTTCAAATGCGCACAGAGAGTTTGAAAGCCGTCTCGTAGGGCGTTTTCTGTCTTGCCTTCCCGCAGCGCAAACGGTGGTTTGAGGGTGCCGTGAAACCCGTATTTGCGTGGTGTTTGCGTGATCGCCGCAATGTCGAGACCTTCAATGTCTGGTTGCGCAACCTTCATTGCTGCCGCGACATCCCAACCCAGCCATTGCGCGCCACGCTGTCCCAACGCACCAGACGGTGTGTAGTAAACGGCATATCTAGAGTAGACAGGCGTCGAAGCAGCGTTCAAATCCAGACCCTCGCGAACATGATGACCAGCCCACCGGCGAGAAGTGCGATACGAAGCGGCAAACCCGCAGCACCGATCAACCCATAAGACACCAGCGCCAAACCTGCACCCATGCGCAGCGTCGCCCACAGCGCCAATCCCGGTGCTGCGCCCAGTTTGATCAGTTGCTCATTGGCAATCATCCCAAGCGGGATCAGATAGAGTCCGACACCCAGGGCCATTGCCGTCAGCGCCACCCTAAGCCAGTTTTCTTCGATCATACCCGCTGCAATAAAAACCGCGCCACAGACAGGTGGCGTTATGGTTGAAAGCAGCGCAAACCAGAAAACAAACAGATGTGCCTGCAAAGGCTCCAAACCCAATTCGATCAATGCAGGACCGGCCACCGAAACGCAGATCACATAAGCGGCTGTCGTTGGCACTTCCATGCCCAGCAACAGACAGGCGAGGGCCGTTAGAAAAAGGGATGGCCACAACAATCCACCAGACCCCGATATGATCACAGAGGTTAGCTTCACCCCCAGACCGGTGATACCCAAAACGCCAATGACGATAGACGCACAAATGATAATAGAACCAATCATCGCAACCTGTTTGCCTGCAGACAGGGCTGCATCGGCCACTCGTGTGCCCCATTGGTTCAGATCCAACCCACGTCTGCCGTCCAGGGCGAGGGCCAGAACGCCAACCAATACGGCAATGCAGGCCGCGTATTGTGGCGTGTAGCCCAGCGCAAACATCGCGCTTAGTAGAACTGTAAAGGGAACGAGGAAAAAAGCGGACGTCACCAGAACGTCCCGCGCGCTCGGGCGGTCCTCGACTGGAACACCCTTCAGGTCATATCGGCCCGCATAAGCGTTGATCCCAACCCAGACGGCAAAGAAATAAAGCAGCGCAGGCAAGATCGCGGCAATCATGATTTGAGTGTAGGGCACGCCTGTCAGTTCTACCATGACAAAGGCCCCTGCCCCCATCAACGGTGGCATGATCTGCCCCCCGGATGAGGCCACAGCTTCGACCGCTGCGGCGAGGCGTTTGGGGTAGCCGAGTTTGGTCATGGCGGGCAACGTAATTGCGCCGGTAGAGGCCACATTGGCCGAGGCCGAGCCGGATATCGACCCGAAGAGCGCAGAAGAGATAACCGACACTTTCGCTGCGCCGCCCTTGAGACGCCCCGCCGCTGTGGAAGCCACGTTCATAAACCCCTGTCCTGCTTCGCCTGCGTTCAGAACAGCGCCGAAGATCACGAATATCGCAACAACATTCGCCGAGACACCCGTAAGACTGCCCCAAAGCCCACCTTCTGCAATCGTCAGCGTGCCCAGGAAACTGGGCAGCGGCGTACCGGAATGGCCAAACTCCCCCGGCAGGTATTGGCCAAACAAGCCGTATGCCAGCGCAGTCAGTGCCACCAGCGGTAACGGCCAGCCGATCATTCTGCGTGCGCCCTCGATTGCGATCAGCAACAAAGCCACAGCCATCCAGATCTGCGCGCGCCCTTCAAGGAAACCGTATTGATCGCGCAATAGCTGGTGATTGAACGCGATCCACAGACAACAAACAATGCCGATCACCATGATCAGCGCACCCGAAATCAGACTAACACGGCCCTTGGCGGCAAACAGAAACACCCATGGCAAAAGCAGCGCCATATGCAACGGACGGCTGACAAGGTTTGGCACCAATCCGTAAAAGATCAGGCCCAGATGAAACACGCAGGTCAGTGCGCCCAAAGCAATCCACAGGGGCGGTCGGATTCGTTCTGTCATGGAGGACTGCCTTTGGAATAATTGCTCCGGCCAAGACATCAGACGGAGCAGAAACACTTACATATGCGCGTCAGAAAGGGCCACGCCGATCTCTTTGTAATACTTGATCGCGCCGGGATGGATTGACGTCTTTATGTTGCTCAGCATGTCAGCAGACACGCCTTTCCACCATGCCGCAGCTTCGCCCATTTCGGCCTGACGTTCCCAATAGGTCTTGGTCAACTGATAAGCTGTGTCTTCGTCCATTTTGGTCGTGGTAAAGGCGGCAACCGGAAGAGACGTTGTGACGATATCACTATCCTGTCCCGCATAGGTGCCCGCCGGAATGACCAACCTTGTGCGCTTGGATTGCGCTACTTGTTCATCACTTAACGAGATGACCTTAACAGGGGTGGATGCCGCGGCCTCAATGACGTTTGGTGCAGGGTATGACCCTGCTGTGACAAATCCGTCGATCTGGCCATTTTTGAGCGCATTCACCGCATTGGAAAGTTCGCTGTCCGCGATGGTCACTTTGCCTTCCATGCCAAACAGCTTGAGGTATTTCTCACCCTCACGCGCACCAAACGAACCACTACCGAGCAGGATCGTCTTGCCCTCCATATCCGCAAACGTGGTCACGCCGGATTTCTCTGCCATGACAAAGTGCATGGTTAGCGACGGGATCGGGAACAAGGCCCGGATCTCGTCAAACGCCGGATCGCCCTTGCCCTCAAACATCGCTTTGCCACCCTGGGCAAGCGACACCAGAACAGGTGGTGTGGTGAAAACGTAGTCACTGCCGCGCGCGCGGACTTCCATCACGTTCTGTACGGAGCCTTGGCTTTCCTCGACCGTGACAATCACGTTGCCATCGGTACCCGCCTTCATCGCTTCGGCAATCTGCACGCCCATCTGGTAATACGACGAACTGGTTTTCGCAGATTTATAGGTGATCCGCGTTTCGGCCCAAGCTGCCGGAGCCATCAGGCTGAACGCAACGACTGTACTTGCAATTATCTTGGTAAATTTCATTAGTGTCTCTCCCGTGTTTCCAAGCCTGATCTTTGAGGATCACCGGCGGGTTTACAAGTCGTTGCAAGGGAAACGGCGCAATCGCGTTTGTTCACCGCAAACCCGCGTGAGGGGGAATATGTGTCTACATCCACAGCATGACAGACGAATTGCGCCTCAGAAGTGGGAACCCCGGCCTTCCCGAGAGTCCACCCAACATTGGTGATCATACGTTTACACAACAAGAATAGCAGATGATCCAACTTGGCCTGAACCCACCGGCCCGAACTCTGTAAGATCAGGATACATAGCGGGAAATGCACCAGAAAAGGAAAACAACCGCCTTTGAAACGGCGCGCCCCTCAATCCTTACTGATTTAATAAACTATATTGCCTTTCAATGCGAATCTGTTACTTGAGTATTTAAGTAAAGAATTTAATCTGGAGAAACCATGACCCTTCGCAGCCGTTCCATCACCGCTCTACTGGCCACTACAACCTTGCTGGGCGGCACTGTCGCCGCTTTGGCAGAAGGCGAGTTGAACCTGTATTCCTCACGCCACTATGACACCGACGAACGCCTTTACTCAGACTTCACCGAGGCAACCGGCATCACCATCAACCGGATTGAGGGCAAAGCAGACGAGTTGATCGCACGTATGCAGGCGGAGGGCGCAAATTCACCTGCCGATCTGTTGATCACCGTGGATACATCACGCCTAGAGCGGGCCAAAAATGCCGGCATCTTGCAATCCATCGACAGCGCTGTGCTGGAAGAGCGCATACCATCCAACCTGCAAGACAACGACAACCAGTGGTTCGGTTTTTCCCAACGCGCGCGGATCATTTTTTATGACAAGACCGACGTGCAAGACCCACCGATGGACTATGTCGCGCTCGCCGATCCGAAATACAAAGGCAAGGTCTGCCACCGTTCGTCCTCAAACGTTTACGGCCAGACACTGCTTGCGTCCATCATCGAAAACCACGGTGCCGAAGCAGCCAAATCATGGGCTGCTGGCGTAGTCGCCAATTTCGCCCGTGATCCCGAAGGCGGCGACACCGACCAATTGCGCGGCATCATCTCGGGTCAGTGCGATATTTCCGTGGCCAACACGTACTACTTTGCCCGCGCTTTGCGTACGGATGTAAAAGGACTAAGCGCGGATATCGACCAGATCGGCTGGGTGTTCCCTGCACAGGACGCTGAAGGCGCGCATATGAACCTGTCGGGTGCCGGTGTTGCGGCGCATGCACCAAACAAGGACAACGCGATCAAGTTCCTTGAATATCTCGCATCCGATCAGGCGCAGCAGTACTTCTCTGCGGGCAACGATGAATTCCCTGCCGTTCCGGGTGTCACACTCAGCGAGAGTGTCGCGAAACTGGGCGAATTCAAGGCTGATGCAGTAGATCTTTCCGCCGTGGCTAAGAACGTACCGGAAGCACAAAAAATCTTTAACGAAGTAGGCTGGAAGTAAGCCTCCCTTCACAGTGTAAACAGCGGGGCGCACCAATGGGTGCGCCCCGTCTGCTTTCTGACAGCTTACACCGGATTAAGCACCGCTTTGCCGTCAAAAAACGCAATCAGGTTTTCAACCGCCATCATTCCCATACCCTCGCGCACTTCCTGCGCTGCAGTGCCCAGATGGGGCAACAGCGTGACATTTTCCAACGCAACCAGAGCTTCTGGCACCTTGGGTTCAAACTCGTACACGTCCAACCCCGCCCCCGCGATGCGGTTCTGTTGCAAGGCCTCGATCAAAGCAGCCTCAGCCACAATATCTCCTCTCGCGATATTGACCAGATAGCTTTGCGGACCCAAGGCCGCCAGGGCCGTCGCATCAATCAAATGGTGGGTTTCGGGTGTGGCTGGCAAAGCGATGATCACCACATCTGCGGCTGACAAAACCTCGTGCAATGTGTCGAGTTGTCTGGCATCGCTCTCAAGTTCGCTCACTTTCGAGCGGTTGTAAAACACCACTTTCATGCCAAACCCGTTTATCGCCCGCTTGGCAATCGCCTTGCCGATCCGACCCATACCAATCACCCCCAACGTCTTGCCTGACACATGCATGCCCAACAGCTGTGTCGGGTGCCAGCCGGGCCAATTGCCTGCACGCACCATCCGCTCGCCCTCTCCTGCGCGCCGACAGGTCATCAACATCAAGGTCATGGCGATATCGGCAGTCGCGTCAGTCACCGCACCGGGCGTATTGGTTACCTCAACGCCTGCTGCGCGGGCAGCTGCAGCGTCAATATGGTTAAAGCCAACGCCGAAGTTCGCAAGGATGCGGCAGCGCGGCTTGCCCTCAAATACATCAGCCGGAAAAACATCACCAAGCGTTGGCAGAACAGCGTCAAACTCCGCAAGAACACTCGCGATTTCGGCCTTAGTCAAAGGTGTATTTTCGGACCGCACAGTGACGTCAAAGGAAGCCGCAGCAGCGTCAATCACGCGTTGGGGCAAGGGGCGCGTTACAAATAATGTGGGCATCTTGTTCACCGTTCAACTTGGAGTTTCTCAATTGCTCCAAGCTGAACGGTTGACGCTCGACGTCAAGAACAAATGATGTCAGAAAAATTGCCCACACTGCCTATGTCGGAAGAACGACTAAGCAAAATCGACTGCAACTGTGCCAAACGGACCGTAATCTGCAATGATTTTCGAGCCAGACGGACATTCAACGGGCCGAATAAAGCTCCCTGACAAGATCACTTGCCCCGCCTCGATCTGTTGCCCGTATTGCGACATGCGCCGCGCTAACCAGACAACACTTTCGACAGGATCGTTCAGCACACCAGCACCCAGACCTGTCTCTTCAATCTCCCCGTTGCGAAAAACCATTGCGCCAACCCAACGCAGATCATGCGCGCCAAATGTGTGTTTCCGCGGCCCCAAGACGATACCCGCGTTCGCTGCATTGTCACTGATCGTGTCGTATACTTTGCGCGCCTGTCCGGTGTCGGGATCGGCCCGTAAAATCCGCGTATCGAGGATTTCGATCGCGGGCGTCACATGATCGGTTGCCGCAATCACATCCTCACGGGTGATACCCGCACCACCAAGGGCAGACTTCATCACAAAAGCAATCTCGGCCTCCATACGAGGTTGGATAAACCGCCCCTTCGGCACGACAGCCCCACTATGAAACAGCATATCATCAAACAGAATACCGCTGTCGGGAATGTCGATGCCAAGGGCGGCCTGCATCGCCTTTGACGTCAGACCAATCTTCCAGCCAATAACTTTGCGCCCCTCCGCCAGCTTCGCCTGATAAATCGCATTCTGGATCGCATAGGCATCGTCCATGTCGATCTCTGGATACCGGATCGAAAGCAAACCGATTTGTGCGCCCGTCTTCTCGGCGCTGATCAGGGCTGCGGCAGCGGCGGCATGCTCTTGTGGTGTCATGCTTCGTCCTCGATTGAATTGCGCAGGGTGCCGATGGTATTGACCTCCACCTCGACCACATCGCCGGGTTTCAGGAAGACAGGCGGATCAAAGCGCGCACCTGCGCCGGTGGGGGTTCCGGTGACAATGATATCGCCGGGCTGAAGCGTCATGAATGTCGAGATATAGGCAATCTGCTCGCGGATCGGGAACATCATGCGGCTAAGCGTATCGTCCTGACGGACCTCGCCGTTGACGCGGGTTGTGATGCTGGCATCATCCAGTTGAACGGCATCGCTAAACGGCACAATCCAAGGGCCAATCGCGCCCGAGTGGTCCCAGTTTTTGCCCTGCGTCACGTTGAATTTCGCATGGCGCACCCAATCGCGGATGGTCCCTTCGTTGCAGATCGTGATCGCCGCAATGTGGTCATAAGCATCCACCGCCTGAATACGCCGTCCTGTTTTACCGATGACAATGGCGACTTCACCCTCATAATCCAGTTGCGCGCTTTCCGGCGGCCGGATAAGCGGCTGGCCGTGCCCTGTGAAACCACTGGCGAAACGCGGAAAAAGCGACATGTGTTTGGGTAGTTCAGTGCCATCCTTGTACTCCGCATTGCGGTCGGGGAAGTTTACGCCAACGCACAAGATCCGCGTCGTATCGGGCAGGACCATATCATAGGTAACGTCTTTGTGCGTGACGTTCTTGCCCAAGGCCGCATGTTCGAGCGTTTTCAAACCACCTGCGATCAAGGCCTGTCGCAAGGTTGGCCACTGCGAAAAATCTGGCGATAGGGCGATCATCCCGTCCTCGCTCACAGCGCCATAATAGCTCTGATCATCGACCTTATAAGTCGCAAAACGCATTCTGGTCCCCTTTACTGGGCGATAATTGGTGTGGCCTTCAGACCAGCCTCTTTGGTGTCGACCCCGACGAACTTCGTGCCGTGTTCAAACCAGCTTTTGGGCGCAGGCGCACCCCAAAGCGTCTGGCGCTGCGGGTCTTTGAGATCCCATTTGATCGGTTCGTGATCGGGATCAAGTGTCTGATAATCAGAACAATATATCTCGATACGGTGACCATCGGGGTCAAGTATATAGAGAAAGAATGCGTTTGAAATGCCGTGCCGCCCTGGCCCACGCTCGATGTTGTCGACGTAGCCCGTGGTCGCCATCAGATCGAGCAGATCAATGATATTAAGCGGTGTCGGCACCCAGAACGCCACATGGTGCAAGCGCGGTCCCGTGCCATTGGTAAACGCCATATCATGCACGCCCCCTTTGCGATGCATCCACGCCGCCCAGAGTTTCTTGCTTTCATCATCCTCGGTATATTCCGTCACGCGAAAGCCGATGTCGTTGTAAAAAGCGACGGAGGCATCGACGTCGGGCGAGAAGCAATTGAAGTGGTCGATCCGCAGTGGTTTCACCCCGCGATACAGCGCGTATTTCTGGTGGATCGGCTCAAGCCTGTCCATCTTGTGATAAAATTCCAGCGGAATGCCGATATTGTCCGAGGTGAGTAAGGTGCGACCCTGATAGGGGCGCTCCACCCATTCGGTTGGACGTCCTTTGGCTTTGAAACAGGCCTCAGCGCGGTCCAGATCGTCTTCGTCATAGGTTTTGAAACCCATCACTTCGACGGTGCCGGGTTGATCGGACTGTTGCAGGATAATGCAGTGATGTCCGCGCTCTTCCATGGCACGCAAGTAGACATACGTGTCGTCCTCGTCCGTGACCTGAAGGCCCAGAGTCTCGGTATAGAATTTGCGTGAAACGGCCAGATCAGCGACGTTCAGACACGTGTGGCTTAACCGGATGACATTGAAATCCGGGTACAGGTTGGGGGCGGGAACAGGCATCAGACTCTCCTATCTCACACGCCGAGGCGCGAAATTTTGTGGGCACCGGTAGCGAAACCGATGTGTTTTTGCTCCATGTAGAACTCAAAGCTCCAGTCACCGCCGTCGCGGCCAATGCCGCTTGCTTTGACGCCACCAAAGGGGGTTGGCAGGTGACGCACGTTTTCGGAATTGACCCAGATCATGCCCGCCTCAAGCTGGTCGGTAAAGCGTAAGGCACGGGTCAGATTGTTGGTCCAGACATAAGCGGTGAGGCCGTAATCAGTGTCGTTGGCGATCTCCAGCGCCTCCTCCTCTGTCGAGAACGGGATGGAGGTGAGGACAGGGCCAAAGATTTCTTCGCGCGCAATACGCATCTGGTTGGTGGCGCCAGTGAAAAGCGTCGGGCGCACAAAGTAGCCTTCATCGCCCACTGTCACACCACCCGCAGCAACGGTTGCTTTGTCTTCTTTGGCGATGTCGAAATAGGAGGTCACTTTAGCAAAGTGTTCATCCGATATCAGCGGGCCGATTTCCGTTTCTGGATCAAGCGGATGACCAACCTTGATGTTGTTCACGCGGGCGACCAGTTTGGCCTCAAAGTCTTCTTTGATCGTGTCCTGCACCAGCAATCGCGAGGAAGACGTGCAGCGTTCGCCATTGATGGAATAGATCATAAAAATCACCGCATCCAAGGCACGTTCCAGATCAGCATCGTCAAACACAATGACGGGGTTCTTGCCACCCAACTCCAGATGCACGCGCTTCAGCGTATCCGCCCCCTGCTTGGTGATCATGCTGCCCGTGCGACTTTCACCGACGAAAGCGATGGCACGAATATCTTTATGCTCAGTCAGCGCTTTGCCTGCGTCTTCGCCGTAACCGTTGACCACGTTCAATACACCCGGCGGCAGGCCTGCTTCTTCGGCAATCTCAACCAGCAGACGGGCGGTTAATGGGGACGCTTCGGCAGGCTTGTGAACTACTGTACAACCGGCGGCTAAAGCGGGCGCGATCTTCCATGTGGACAACATAAATGGCGTGTTCCATGGCGTGATCACGCCAACCGGACCAATGGGTTTGCGGGTGGTGACATTCATCAAGGTGGCGGACGGCAGGTTATGACCGTTGCGGGCTGAGGTCACTTGATCGGCAAAATAGCGGAAGTTTTCGGCCCCACGCAGCGCGGCTTTGGACATGAAACGCCATGCTTGGCCAGTGTCCCAACATTCGCATAGGGCAATTTCTTCCGCGCGGGCTTCGATGCCTTCGGCAACGCGGATCAGGATTTTCTTGCGCTCCAATGCAGGCATGTCGCGCCAAGCGGGGAATGCGGCTTTGGCGGCTTTCGCAGCTGCATCAATTTCGGCAGAGGTACCAAGCGCCACGTGACAAATGTGGCTTTTATCCACAGGCGACGTGGTTTCGAACGTCCCACCGCTGCCCGCAACGTCTTGCCCTGCAATCCGGTTCAGGATGCCGGTTTCGCGAAAGCGGACCAGATGGGGGCCCAGCTTGGCGATGTTCTCACTCAGAATGTTCATGGCATGTCCTTACATATGATCGCGGATGGTGCCGGTTTTGGGCGAAAGCTCAGGGTCGATGTCGCGCATCTCGAACGACAGGGCGATGGGCTGGCGGGCCATGACAGGCGCAACAAAATCGCGGGCAATGGTAAACAACGCTTCGGTTGCCGCCTTCTTCGCGTCCTTCTTGCGCCCTGCACGCAGCCGCACAGAAATGTCGATATAACCATGCGCCGGATTGCCATCCGCGATGCTGTAGTGCGGCGCTGGGATTGCCCGCACGCGCAGACCCGCGGTGGGGAAGACGTCCATTTCGCTTGCCGCTTGGCGCAGCGCATTGCACAGGCCCGCTATATCAACGGCGTCTTCGAGGTTGGCAGAGTAGTCGATCACAAAATGCGGCATGAGTTACTTACCATGTTAAGTTAATACCAGAAATCATCCCAAGCCCCCTCATGTCAAGAATTTTCCTTCACATGTGTACGATCCTGCCTATAAGTCAGACATGACCAAACGCACGCCAACCGCCCAACTGCCCAACACGCAACGCTCTTTGCCGATTGCGCTGATCCGTGCGCGTGAAAAGGTCATGGCCCCGATCCGAGAGATGTTATCAGAGACCGGCATCACCGAACAGCAATGGCGGGTCTTGCGGGTGTTGTCAGAGCATGATGCGCTCGATGCAACCGAACTGGCGGAGCGTGCCAGCCTGCATCAACCCAGCCTGACACGCATCTTGCGGACATTGAGCGAACGGAGCTTCATTGCCCGCACGCAGGACAAAGAAGATCGTCGCCGTCAGGTGGTGGTGCTGACCGAAGCCGGACAGCGCGTAATCTCCGACAACCTTGCGCAGGCCACGCGGATATCAGTGGCCCTGCGCGGTGCTTTGGGTGAGGCCGAATTTGAGCGGTTGCTGGATCTGCTGGCGGTGCTCGATGACTTCAAGTTCGAGGATGTTCAGGAAATATAGGCCAAGCGCAGCGCCATCGCGTCAGGATGCGGCATCATCATCCTTATGAAGCTGACGAGCAGGGCCACAGTATTTTTCGGTCAATTCATCAGGGACTTCGCTACCATCATACATGAACGGCAGGATGCCTTTTCGTATGGTTTTGCCGCGCATGTTGATGATATCATTTTCCGACTTTGTCACCCGCTGCGACATCCGCCTGCCCCATTGCGCCAGCATGGCATACATCCGGTCCAGCACTTCACCATGCCCGTCGCCCTTGGCGAGGTCGTGGAATTCATCCGGATCGGTCTGCAAATCAAACAGCATCGGACGGAATCCCCCTTCGGCGTGCATCATTTTGTAACGACCATCAAAGACCATAAACAGCCGCGCATCGCGGGGTTTCAGGCCCAGATTGACGGCCTGCGGAGTGGCGGAATAGTCGTATTCACTGATGGCAAACTCGCGCCATTCCGGCGTTTCACCGCGTAGCCACGGCAACAACGAGCGCCCTTCGATGATGTGATCCGGCACCTCGCCACCTGCAGCCTCGACAAAGGTTGCAGCCAGATCAATGCTTTCTACCAAAGCGGCACAGGTGGTGCCACGGGTACTGTCCGCATCCTTGCGCGGGTCATAAATGATCATCGGCACTTTCACGGATTGTTCGTGGAACAGGTCTTTTTCGCCTAGCCAGTGATCGCCCAGATAATCGCCGTGATCCGCTGTAAGGACGATCATCGTATCCTTCAGCGTATCGGTTGCTTCAAGATGGCCCAACAACCGGCCAAGTTGATCATCACATTGTTTGATCAGGCCCATATAGGCGGGAATAACCTTCTCGCGCACCTCGTCACGCTGGAATGCCTGCGCAACCTTGTTCTGCATGTAGGCACCAAAAACCGGATGGGGATCATCCTGTTCCACCGAATGTCGTGTCGCGGCGGGAACGTGGTTCTTGCCATACATATCATGATAGGGCGCGGGTACGATGTAGGGCCAGTGCGGCTTGATATAGCTGACATGCGCGCACCACGGGCCTTTGGCCTGATCCATAAACGCAATTGTTTCCGAGGTCAGCCAAGGTGTTTCGCTGTCTTCCTCGCGGATATTCGCGGGCTTGTCGGCATTGCGAAACATCCAGCCCGACGCGATCTGGTCGTCGCTGATACCGGCGTTGGCGTAATCGGCCCACGGATTCTCGCCATCATAGCCTTTGGATTTCAGGTATTCGTTATAGGGTGATCGTTTCTCGTCATAATACCCGTCAGGTCCGTATGCCCAAAGACCGTCATCCCTGATCCAGCTGTCAAAGCCACATTCAGCCTGTCGCGCCCCGATCATGGTATCGGGCGCAAGGCCTAGCCGCTCCATCCCCGCAGCGTCCGCTTTCATATGGGTTTTGCCAATCAGCCAGCAATCCATTCCGACCTTGCGCAGATGATCGCCCAAGGTCTGTTCGCCAACGCGCAAAGGAAAACCGTTCCATTGCGCCCCGTGGCTGGAGGCATAGCGGCCCGTGTAATAGCACATCCGGCTGGCCCCGCAGATCGGAGACTGCACATAGGCGTTGGTAAACCGCACACCCATTTGCGCCACGCGGTCAAAGTTCGGCGTGTCGAGATGCGGATGACCTGCGCAACTGAGATAATCAAACCGCAGCTGGTCATACATGATAAACAGAATATTCAAATCGGGTCTCCCTTGATCTGCAGTATGCACAACCGGTCATTCGACTTCTAGCGATTGCTTGCAATGGAATCGCGAACGTATCGCAGTGGCTCACTGACAGTGATGTACCACCCGATTATCCGAACGGCCCACGCCCATCCCGACATTGCCAGCCACAGACGAATATGAAAGGTGTGGCGCAGTTATCCGGGGCTGGACCATAGCGATGAAAATAGCAGTTTTTGGCATTGGCTATGTAGGGCTATCCAACGCAGCCCTTCTGGCCCAGCACAATACCGTTGTCGCGGTTGACCTGTCCGCAGACCGCGTAGCCCAGATCAATGCGCGCACCTCACCGATCGAAGAAGTCGCCCTTTCCAAATGGCTCGCCGAGCGCAATTTACACCTAAGCGCGACCACCGACGCCGTTGCAGCCTGCGAGGGGGCGGAATTTGTCATTGTCGCAACGCCAACGGACTACGATCCCAAGACGGATTTCTTTGATACGTCGTCTGTTGAACAGGTTTTGACCCTTGCCCACAAGGCCAACCCGTCAGCCACGCTGGTGGTGAAGTCGACCGTACCGGTAGGCTTTGTGCGCCGGATCCGTGCAGCTATGGCCACTGAAAACATCTTTTTCTGCCCCGAGTTCCTGCGCGAAGGACAAGCATTATATGACAACTTGAACCCCTCAAGGATTGTTGTCGGGGCGGACACCGAAGCCGCGCACAGGTTTGCGCAATTGATGGCGGACGGAGCGCAAGCAAGCAACATCCCACTGCTGTTCACCGGCCCCGAAGAAGCGGAATCCATCAAACTTTTCGCCAATACTTACCTCGCCATGCGGGTCGCGTTTTTTAACGAACTCGACAGTTACGCGCTGGCGCAAGGCATGGACACACGTCAGATCATTGACGGCATCGGCCTCGACCCGCGCATTGGCACGCATTACAACAATCCGTCTTTTGGCTATGGTGGCTATTGCTTGCCCAAAGACACCAAGCAGTTGCTCGCCAACTTCTCGGATGTACCCCAAAACCTGATGCGCGCTGTCGTACAGGCAAACCGGACGCGGCAAGGGTTTATCGCATCACAGGTGATCGATATGGCCCCCAAGACTGTCGGCATTCATCGTCTGGCGATGAAAGAAGGGTCCGACAACTTCCGCCAGACCTCTGTTCAGGGCGTGATCCGCGAAATTCGTGATGCGGGTATTCGGGTCGTGGTCTACGAACCTGCACTGGACAAAAAGAAGTTTATGCAATGCGAGGTTGTGAATGATCTGGCGGCGTTCAAGGAGCAGAGCGACATCATCGTCGCCAACCGCGCCTCTGACGATTTGGATGATGTTGCTGACAAGGTGTTCACCCGCGACATTTTCGGGGTTAGCTGATCCGGCCCACCCCCTTGCAAAAGGTGCCGACTATCCGAACGGCACTCAAGAATTTACGGGCGAAACAGGCGATGATGCACCTCAGTCAAAATTCAGACAGCATGTTTTGCAGCCACATGTGCACCAATCAACTCTTTGTAGAGAGCCTGAATACGTTTTGTGACCGCACGATCACCATTGCCAATCGACTTGCCGTCAATTTCGGCCACAGGCGTCTGCGCCCCGAATGTCCCCGTCAGGAACGCCTCGTCCGCGCCGTAGGTTTCATATAGCGAAAAATTCTTTTCAAATACGGGAATTCCATCCGCGCGGCACAGGTCGATCACCTTTTGGCGTGTCACACCGTTCATGCAGTAATCCCCCGTCGAGGTCCAAACTTCGCCGCGCCGCACGATGAAAAAGTTGCAAGCGTTGGTGGTATTCACAAATCCGAGTGGGTCCAGCATCAGCCCCTCATCGGCACCCGCTGCTTCGGCCTGCAAACACGCGATGATACAGTTCAGTTTGGAATGACTGTTCAGCTTGGGGTCTTGCGCCATCGGCAGCCCGCGCACTTGCGGCACACTGGCCAGCCGGATGCCCGCTGATTGCAGGCGGTCGACCGGTTTGGAATGCTCCATAATGATAACCAGCGTTGGTCCAGACGTGCTGAGTTGTGGATGCTGAAAAGGCTTGTCCTTGATCCCGCGCGTCAGCATCAGCCGGCAATGCACATCATCGGTCATCCCGTTGGCTTCAGCCGTTAGGCGCATGGCTTGCGCAATACCCGCCTTATCCATGCCAACGTCTAGCGAAATCGTTTTGCAGGAGTTGAAAAACCGATCCATATGCTCGTCAAAGAACGCCCAGACCCCGTTATACAGCCGCATGCCTTCCCAGATGCCATCGCCCAGCATAAACCCGCTGTCATAGACGGAGACCTTTGCTGCGTCACGGTGCACGATATCACCGTTTACGTAGATCTTGATGTCGCGGTTGCGGATATCTTCGTCCGCCTCATGGGTCGTACTCATTCTTGTCTCCTTGTTCGGCGGTTCAAACCCGCCAGCGCAAAACGCGCCGTTCAATTGCGGCAATGCCAGCCGAGACCACAACACCCATCACAGACAGGATCACGACACCCGCAAACAAGCGCTCCAGATCATACAGGCTGCCAGCTTGCAAAATATAGGCACCAATCCCGTATTCCGCACCCAGCATTTCCGCCGCCACCAGCAGAATAATTGCAATCGTCAAGGAAATGCGTAGCCCTGACAGGATACCGGGCATTGCACCGGGCAGCACGATCTTGGTCACAATCGAACGCCAGTTCAGGCCAAAACTTTGTCCCATGCGGATCAACGTGCGATCGACGTTATCAACGGCGGCGTAGGTCGCGACCACCGTGGGCGTGAAGGTGCCAAATGCAATGAGGGCATATTTGCTCATCTCGTCGATGCCAAACCAGATCACGAATAGCGGCAGCAGCGCGATTTTGGGAATGGGGAAAATGGCGGCAACAAGCGGCACAAGGCCTGCACGCACCAGTGAAAACAGACCGATTAGAACGCCGATTGTAATGCCAAGGGTCGCGCCCATGGTCGCGCCGATCAAAAGGCGGCTGAGCGACGGAACCAGATGTTTGAACAGCAGTCCCGATTGGTAGAGTTCCTGAAACGTCAACAACACGTCAGTTGGGCGGGGCAACGTCAGCGCACTGATAAAACCTGTCCGTGTCCCCCATTCGGCGAACAACAACAGGACAATGAAGACCAACAGCCCGACGCCACGTTTGCGCGTCGCAACAAAACCACCGCCACGAAAAGGTACGTTCCGGACCGGATCAGACATGCAGCAACTCCGCGTCCGCTGCTGCGGCTTCATCGCGCATCAGGCCCCACAGATGTTGCTGTTTCTGCTCCAAGGCCACGTCGCCATAGCTGCGCTCAGCCAATGGCGTGTCAATCTCCACCACTTCCCGAATTTGACCGGGGCGGCGGGAAAGCACGACAATTTTGTGGCCCAATCGAACAGCTTCGGCGAGGTTATGCGTGACGTAAACAGCGGTAAACGGCTGACGTGTCCAAAGGCTGATCAGATCATCCATCAACAATTCGCGCGTTTGGCTGTCCAACGCAGAAAGGGGCTCATCCATCAGCATGACCGCGGGGTTAACAGCCAAAGCACGAGCAATGGCAACGCGCTGTTTCATGCCACCCGATAGCTGTTTGGGCAGTGCATCAGCAAACTCACTCAGCTTGGTGCGCATTAGAACATCACCAATGATATCCTGTTTCTCCGCAGTCGAAAGGTTGTTATCTTCCAGCACCAAACTGACATTCCCCTGAACACTGCGCCAAGGCAGCAACGCAAAGTCCTGAAAGATGAACGTCAAAGGGTTGAGGCAATCCGCAGGTGGCGCGCCAACTTGCAAGACACGTCCCGCGCCAGGTTTCTCCAACCCTCCCAACATCCGAAGCAGCGTAGACTTGCCGCAACCGGACGGGCCGACAATGCACACAATCTGCCCTGACGCGATATCAAGACTGATATCGCGCAGCACCTCGGTCTTGCCGTAGCTGTGGCTTACGCTGTCCAACTTCAAATCCATGGAGCGCCTTTCAAATAGCCAAAGGCCGGACGCAAGATCCGGCCTTCGCAGAAATCAGAGTCTGGGATCAAGCGCCCATCGTTTTAACATAGGACGTATCCACCAACTGCTCCATCGTGATATCGGCATCAACCAGATTTTCTGACTGGAACCATGCCAACTGGTCCGCAACAGACGCGACATTCAATGCCGCCCCTTCATTCAGACGCATGGTGCCGTTGATAATCGAGGGGGCGGCCTTTTCGCGCGGGCGGTCCGTATAGACGTATTTGTGGATCAGATCGACCATCGCGTTTACACCGTCCTCCCCACCATCCTTGGCAATCATCGCCGCGTTGTAGTCGGCCACCCCTTTTGAGAAACCACCAAGGAAGTTACGTGTCATATCGCGTTCGTCCGCCGCATTCCTGGCCGATGTAAAGACGGTTGTGACCTGATAATCCGGCACATAGTCGGCCACGTCGCCGATGATGTGCACCGCACCACTACCTGACAGCGGTTTGGCGATATGTGGCACAATGGACCAGGCGTCAATCTGCCCAGACTTCAAAGCACCGATGATTGCGCCGACCTTTTGCAACGGCTTGAAGCTCAGTTCGATACCTTCCTTTTTCGCGATCTTGGATCCCATGTAGTGAAACGACGATCCCGCCTGCGTCACGCCCCAACTCTTGCCATCCAGCATGGCGGGTGCAGTGATACCGGCCTGAAACGCAGCGTCCGAGACGAGGATTTTCTGACCGTCAATGCCCGCTTCTTCCTGCAAAGCACCACCAATGACCTTGATCGCGCCTTTGTCGGCCAACGACACCAAGCCACCGGAGATTGCAGTGACAGCATAGTCCACATCACCACTGGCAATCGCAACGGCCATGGGTTGTGCAGCTTCGAAAAACCGCAGTTCAACGTCAAGACCCATCTCGGCAAAATAACCCCGCTCAAACGCGACGAAACTGCCCGAGTGACTGGTGAAACGCAGCGCGCCCACGACGATTTTCTTGTTCTGCGCCAAAGCGGGTGCGGCAAGGCCCACAGCAGTCGCAGCACCCATGGTGGCGATTGCGTGGCGGCGGTTGAATACGGTCATATCAGTCTCCTTTTGTTGGGCGAAGAATGGGCAGGCGACACCAAGGGAGTCAAGCGCGCTCTGGTTTTCGCGCCGTGCTTATGGCAGGTCAGAAGCATGAAGATATTTTCGTCCAGATCGCGGCCTCTGCACTTGGGGGCCTTTCCGTTGGAACGATTGCGCAGATTGCCAGCCTTACCGGCACAATTGCCGGAAGTACCCTTTCCCACCCTGTCCTTCACACGCCCCGATGATCCGCAAAGTATTGCCAACGCGATGGAACCGTTTCAGGCGATGATGGACGTGCTGCGCACAGGCAAGGTGAATCCTGTGCGCGCCGAAATACCTCAGGATTGCCAGACCCGCGCAGATCATCTCAAAGCGTTCGGATACTATAACGATGCTTCAATGATGGGAATTTGCACGCTGCCCGATACCGCGCGCCTCCCCAGTTCGCGTTATAGTTCCAGCACGCAAAACCTTGCCCGTGATTTGCGCGATCGCCAGACCAAGACGCTGGCAGCAGGCGTTGACGTGATCATGGCGGGACTGCGCGAAGCCGCAGGTGCACCGGCAACACCGCTTCCGGATCATACGCATGCGCTGGTGATCCTGACCGCCTATCCGCGTGATCCGCAGGAGGGTGAAGCGGGCACTGCATGGATCAAAAATGCCCAGGCCGAACGCGCCTGCTTGCGCAGCACAGAAAATGCAACGGTTCTGGCCGAATACATCCGCCAGCTTGGGTTTGATGCGCGGGTGCATTCGGCAACCACATCAGACATCAACCTTGGCACTTGCGCCATTGCCGCCGGCTTGGCCGTCTGGGAGAAAGGCATGTTGCAGGCCCCATGGATCAGCACGCGTTTCGGTCTGGCGGTTGTGAGCACGGATATGGCGCTGGCGACAGATCTGCCACTTGCACCTATGAAACAGCAGTCCCTCAAAAGTCTGCATTGGCAATTCGGCACGCACGGCGGCGCAAGTGCGCGCACCGTCGATCCTTACGCCAAACGTGATTTTGTCGATGGTCCGCATCCATTTGAAACCCTCAAACGGGTCGACACGCCCACCACATACATCGACGCACCCAACGTGCCGCGCGTGCCCAAACGTGCCGATCTGTTCGCCCGTGGCCAGTTTGGCGACATGGGGCAAAAGGTGCAAAGTGCTATGAAAGGCGGGCGACACATCATCAAATCCGCGCCCTCTGCTGCGCAGCGGCGTCTGCTGGGAGCATTGATCCTGTTACAGGACGGTGCCGTGAACACCGCCCGAACAGATGCTGATCCCGCGATAAATGCCGCCAATCTCAAAGCCGCAAGTTACTTTCTAGGGACGGATGCGGCGGGTCTGTCCGCCTGTCCCGACTGGACGTGGTATAGCCATGACGCAACTGGCACGCCGGTTGATCCGCCTCATGATCAGGCGTTGAGCATGATCATTGATCAGGGCTTTGACACGATGGAAGGGTCATCCGGCGATGACTGGATTGCCGTGTCGCAAAGCATGCGGGCCTATTTGCGCTTTGCGATCCTTGGCGGTGTGATCGCGCAGCACCTGCGCAATCTGGGTTATGCCGCCAAAGCGCATACAGTGATGGACGGCGACGTGTTGCAACCACCGCTGTTATTGCTCGCGGGTCTTGGGGAAGTCAGCCGGATTGGCGAGGTGATCCTGAACCCGTTCCTTGGCCCGCGCTTGAAATCCGGTGTGGTCACGACCACGATGCCGGTACAACATGACAAACCCATCGACTTTGGCCTGCAAAAGTTCTGCGAAGCCTGCAACAAATGTGCGCGGGAATGTCCGTCGGGTGCGATTACTGCAGGGCCGAAAAAGATGTTCAACGGCTACGAAATCTGGAAATCCGACAGCCAGAAATGCGCGACCTACCGGATCACCAACCAAGGCGGCGCGATGTGCGGGCGCTGCATGAAGACCTGCCCGTGGAACCTTGAAGGGCTGTTTGCCGAAGCGCCGTTTCGTTGGGCCGCTATGCATATCCCCAAAGCGGCACCGATGTTGGCCAAGCTGGACGACAAAGTCGGTAAAGGTCGTCTCAATCCCGTCAAAAAGTGGTGGTGGGACATTGAAGTGAAGGAAAACGGCGGTTTTGCCGTACCGGACACGCCCGTGAATGCCCGCGACCTGCAAACCGGTCTTGACCTGAAGTTCGAGGATCAGACCCTCGCCGTCTACCCTGCCCCGCTGGCCGCGCATCCATGGCCCTATCCCGATCCGATGAACCGCGAAGCGGGGATTGCCGCACATGCCGCCCTGATCACCGCTGACGAGCACCGCGCCAAAAACGCACGCGGGGACACAGATCACCTGCATCTTTATGATCGCAGCGGCGATGCCCCTGTCCTTGACCTGCGCATCAGCGGAATTGAGCGTTTGAGTGATTGCGTTACGGTCTACACTTTCACTCACCCACAAGGCTACGACCTTCCTGAGTGGACTGCAGGTGCCCACCTTGATCTGGTTGTCGCTCCTGAATTTCTGCGCCCTTATTCGATGATGGGCGATCCGTCAGACCAAACGCGCTACCAAATTGCCGTCTTGCGCGAGGATGCTGGGCGCGGCGGTTCGGCCCTGCTGCACCGCGTCTTTACCCAAGGGCGGCGTGTGTTCGTGTCCAAACCGGTGAACCATTTTGAACTGGTCGAGGACGCCCCGCATACCCTAGTGATGGGTGGCGGTATTGGCGTGACCCCGATGATTGCTTTTGCGCACCGCCTGCATGCCTTGGGCAAGCCGTTTGACCTGCACTATTCCGCCAGTACCCGCGAAAGCGCCGCGTTCAGCGATGTCTTGGCTGAAATGCCTTGGGCGCAACACGTCCACCACCATATCTCTGACGAGGGCAGCCGCGCTGATCTGCCTAAGATCATGTCTGCGTTACCGCGCGGCAGCCACGTTTACACCTGCGGGCCGGATGCCTACATGCAGAGCGTTATGGACAGCGCGATCGCATCAGATATTCCCGAAGATCATCGGCATCTTGAGTACTTCTCGACGCCGGACGCGCCTGAGTATGTGAACCACCCGTTCACACTTCGCCTGTCCTCTGGCCGCGAGATTGTGGTGCCTGCGGATCACTCTGCTTCTGATGCGTTGATTGCGGCGGGCATTCCGGTGGATATCAAATGCTCTGACGGCATATGCGGTGTGTGCAAATGCGGCATGATCACGGGAGAGGTCGAACACCGCGACTTTGTCTTGTCAGCCAAGCAACGACAAAACGAGATGATCCTGTGCCAGTCGCGTGCGGCGCAGGTGGACGGCATACTGGAGATTGATCTGTGAAAACCGCACTTGTGACTGGATCTTCCGGCTTTGTCGGCTACTTCACCTCGCTTGCGTTGCTTGCTGCGGGCTGGCGCGTGGTCGGTATCGACAGCATGTCGGATTATTATGATGTGTCACTCAAAGACGCGCGACAGGCAATGCTACTGAAGCACGAACATTTCTGTGTGGTGAATGACAAGATCGAAAGCCCTGGCACGCTGCTGACCCTGTTTGAACAGCACCGCCCAGACGTGGTGATCCACCTCGCCGCGCAAGCCGGGGTGCGCCATTCCATCGAAATGCCCCGCGCCTATGTGGAGGCAAACCTCATGGGTACCTTCGAGTTGCTGGAGGCTGCGCGCACCTTCCCACCCAAGCATATGCTGCTCGCCTCAAGTTCCTCCGTGTATGGAGCCAACACCAAGCTGCCTTATGCCGAGACCGACAAGGTCGATTCGCAGATGTCCTTTTATGCGGCGACAAAAAAGGCGACCGAGAACCTCGCGCACAGCTATGCGCACCTCTACAATCTGCCCACCACAATGTACCGTTTTTTCACGGTGTACGGCCCATGGGGCCGCCCCGATATGGCGCATTTCAAATTCACCCGTGCGATCCTGAATGGCGATCCCATCGACATTTACAACCACGGCAAGATGCAGCGTGACTTCACCTATGTGGATGATCTGGTTGCCTCGATCCTTGCGCTGATCGACTGCGTGCCGGACCCTGCGCATCCAGTTGCAGGCGACAGCATCTCGCCCACCGCCCCGTTTCGCGTCGTAAACATTGGCAACGACAGCCCTGTCAAACTACTGGACTTCATCGCCGCGATCGAGGTCGCCTGCGGACGCGAGGCCATCAAGACGTTCCACGACATTCAACCGGGTGACGTGCCTGCCACATGGGCGGATGCCACGCTGCTGGACACCCTCACAGGCCAGCGCCCCGTCACACCAATTGCAACAGGCATCCAGCATTTTGTCGACTGGTACCGCGATTATTATAAGGTGTGAGGGCGCTTTCCCCCTTTTACAAATGGACTGTACCAGCCTATCCCCCGAGAAACGCAAATCAATGAGGCCCATCATGAGTTTTGACCGCAACATCAAGATCGCCCCTTCCATCCTTGCCGCCGATTTCGCGAACTTCGGCGCGGAATGTGCCGCCGTTGAAGCTCAAGGTGCGGATTGGGTGCATGTGGATGTGATGGACGGCCATTTTGTCCCGAACATCAGCTTTGGCCCGACAACCTGTGCCGCAATCCGCCCCCATATCAAAGGCGTGATGGACGTACATTTGATGATCTCTCCCGTTGATCCCTATATCGACGCTTTCGCTGAGGCTGGTGCGGATTTCATCACCGCCCATGTCGAAGCGGGACCGCATATTCACCGTACCTTACAGGCGATCCGCGGCGCGGGTGCCAAAGCGGGTGTTGCGCTCAATCCCGGCACACCTGCTGAAAGCGTTGCGCATTTACTGGATTTGACTGATCTCATCTGCGTGATGACCGTCAACCCCGGCTTTGGCGGGCAGAAGTTTATCGACATGTCCGACAAAGTCAAAACCTTGCGTGCGATGATCGGCGACCGTCCCATCCACATCGAGATCGACGGTGGTGTGGACCAGAAAACCGCGCCAATCGTTGCTCAGGCAGGTGCGGATGTGCTGGTCGCAGGATCAGCCGTGTTCAAAGGTGGTTCTGTCAGTGACCCTGCCCCGTACGGCGCAAACATCAAAGCGATCCGCGCGGCGGCAGAAGGCGTTTACGTCTAAGTCTCAGTCCAGTTGATCCGCAAAAGTAGCCAGCAGCTTGTGCTTTAGAATCTTGCCTGTTGGTGCGGCAGGCAGGCTAGTTGCCGCAACAATCTGGCTGGGCCGTTTGTAGCCCGCCAGACGTTCACCTACAAAGCGGCGCAACGCGTCACTGTCTATCTCGTCGCCTTCGGCAATTTGCACAAAGGCGAGCACCTGTTCATCGCCATCCTTTACCCGCCCGACCACAGCAGACTGGATCACTTGCGGATGATCATTCAACGCAGCTTCGACCTCGGGCGGGTAGACGTTGAACCCGCCGTGAATGATTAGCTCTTTGGAGCGACCCAGAATGTGCAGATGACCGTGCTCGTCAATCTTGCCCAGATCGCCGGTGTGCAACCATCCTTCTGCATCAAGCGCCTTTTCGGTCTCGATCGGATTGAGGTAATAGCCTTTCATCACATTTGGTCCGCGCACCAGCACCTCGCCAACGCCTGCACCGTCACCGCCAACAGCCTGATCATCAATACGAATTTCAGTTCCCGGCGTCTTGGGGCCAACGGAAATATCTGACGATCCCAGCGGGCTGCTGGTCGCTGTTGCGCCCGCAGAGGTTTCCGTCATGCCAAAGCCGTTTTGCAGCGGCAGGCCATAAAACGCTTCGGCCTTGCGCTTCCATGCCGGATCAAGCGGCGCGCCACCTGAGGACACATAGCGCAAACTGGGCGAGCCAAGTTGCGTCAGCCCCTGTTCTTTGGTGTATTGCATGACCAACGCGTGCATTTGCGGTACCGCAGGCAAAATTGTGACGCCATTCATCACCGCATCGTAAAGTGCTGCTGCCGAAAACCGCGACTCCAGCTGCACTGAAACACCCGCATAACAGGCCGCCGTGACGACCGAGACCAGACCAAAAACATGGGTCAGTGGCAGTACCCCATAGATCACATCACCCGGCCCCATCTTGCGCAGGTTGGCGGATGCAAGGCCGCCAAACCGCATATTGCCATGGGTTAGCATCACGCCTTTGGGATCACCTGTTGTTCCGGTGGTGTAAAGCAAAACAGCAACATCGCGCAGATCCACATCTGGATTTGCAGTGAGGGTCGCCATGTGAATCTTGCCAAAAGCGCCTGTGGTTTCGACAGCCCCCATCCGTTCTGCATGCGCTACAGCATCTTTGGAAACGGCGGTGGTCATCAGCACAGCAGCAGGGGTTGCATGCGCAAGAATGCGCTGGACTTCACTCTCCGTTTGACGGGCATTCACCGGAATCGCCACCGCACCCATCTTCCAGCACGCAAACAATGCTGCCACGGCCGAGGCGCAATTCTCTGACAGGACCAACACACGGTCGTTGGCCTGTACCCCTGCACTGCGCAACTGATCCGCCAGAGCCTCACTTGCGCTATCAAGATCCGCAAAAGTCCATGTTGTACCAATGCTGTCGCTCAAGGCGATTGCCTGTGGCCGCGTATTGACCTGATCGGCCAGAAACGTTTCTACGCGTGCCATTTTTTGTCGCTCCTCAAAGAGTTTCGTGTGCTCACACCATCTATGAATAGACTGCGGGCCGCTTTTCCAGGAATGCCGAGATGCCTTCTGCCGCTTCATCTGCGCCAGCCGCAGCCGCCATTGCGTTGCGTTCCGCATCCAATTGCTCGGTTTCCAGCGTTTCATAAGCGCTTGAGACCAAACCGCGAATGACGCCTTGTGCGCTGCGCGGGCCTGCCGCAAGAGCATCCGCAAGAACCGTTGCCTCTTCCATCGCTTTGCCCGGTGCACACAGGCGGTTGATTGCACCCAAGTCAGCAAAACGGGACGCCATCACAGGACGCCCCATCAGGCACATTTCCATCGCCAGAGGACGCGGGATCAGGCGTGCCATAGCTGAGGTCAATCCACCATCGGGCACCAAGCCTGCTTTGACGTAAGCGGCTGTGAACTTGGCATCTTTCGCCGCAATAATTAGATCACACGCGAGTGCGAGGCTCAGCCCTGCCCCCGCTGCACCACCTTCGACGGCGGCGATCACAGGTACCGGACAGGCACGGATGCCACGGACCAGATCGTGCAGTTCGTCAACCTTCTCGCGGCGCTCCGGTTCTGAAATCTTACGCCGCTCGATCAGGACATTAAGATTACCGCCCGCACAAAAGAAATCACCCTCGGAGGTGAGGATTAAAGCGCGGATGCGTGGTTCATGTGCTTGCCTCAAGGCAGTGTTGATGCAGTCATACAATTCTGGCGACAGCGCCCCGCGTTTGTCGGTGTTGCCGTTCCAGACGATCAGGCGGTCGCCCGCGTCCTCAATCCGTGCGCTCATTTCAATTTCTCCTGTGGCACCCGTTTAAACACTCCGGTCGAGGTTGCGATCACGGTGCCGTCTTCGTGTTTCAGCTCACCATTGATGTACAGCAAACTGCGCCCGCCCCCTGTCACTGTGCCGGTGGCTTTCACCCAACCGGGCCGCCCCGGCGCAATAAACTGCGTGGTCATGGAAATGGTCAGGAACGGCGCGGTGCCGGAGGGATCAACGGTCAGCGATCCGGCAGTGCCGCAGGCGTTATCAAGCAAACAGGCGGCTATTCCGCCATGCAGGACGTTGTGCCGGTTTGTGTGCTGCGGGCTAACATTCAACCAGCAATGCGAGAACGGCGGATCGGACACATCAACGATGTATCCGATCAGGGTTTGCGTGCCGGTTTCGTCACGGATCAGATAAGCTTCATCAGGCAGCGGAGAGGTCAATGAAGCGCTCCAAGTGATAGTCTGTGTCGCCGAACCGGTGGTCGCCCATTACAATACGCTTAGCGATATGGGCCAGTTCGTATTCTTGCGTCATGGCGATGCCGCCGTGCATCTGGATGCTATCCTCGGCCACCAGTCGGCCTGCGCGGCCCATCAGGTTCTTGGTTGCCGAAACATTGGCCTCGCGCGTGTTGCGATCCGCTTCCAGATGACCCGCAGCGTTGATCACCGCCGAGCGGGCCTGCTCCATCTCGATCAGCAAATCAGACATGCGGTGGGCCAGTGCCTGAAAGGTGCCAATGGGTCGGCCGAACTGCTTACGGGTCATCAGGTAGTCTTTGGTCAGCGTGGTTGCCGTTTCCATGGCCCCCAAAGTTTCCGCGCATTGCGCAATGGAAGCCGCCGCAATACGTGCTTCGATCGCCGCAAATGCTTCGCCTGCTTTACCCAAACGGGCGGTGGCGGGGATCGTCACGTCATCCAACATGACTTCGGCGGCGCGGCCACCGGCCAACAATGCATAGCCCTGAATGGTGATGCCTTTGGTACCGGAAGGCACAAGGAACAGTGAAATGCCCGTGTCATCGCCCGGCTGTCCACTTTCACGCGCAGAGATAACGAGGTGATCCGCCGCTTCGGCATTGATTACAACCGCTTTGTGGCCGTTCAGCACGATATTGTCGCCGTCCGCTTTGGCCGTGGCTTGCACGCGGTTCAGATCATAACGGCTGGTTGGTTCACCATGGGCAAAGGCCATCTGGCAGGTGCCGCCAATGATCTCTTCGACCAGCGATTGCTGGCTCTCATCGCCGAGATCAGCGACAAGACCACCCGCGAGGACCGCCGTGTCGAGGAAAGGTTCGACAACACCGGCGCGGCCCAGTTCTTCAAACACCACGGCAAGGTCAAAGCCTTTGCCGCCAAAGCCGCCCTGCTCTTCGGTAAAGAGCGCCCCGATGACGCCAAGTTCGGCCAGTTGTGCCCAGATGTCGGCGGAAATGCCTGTATCACTGTCGATGATCGCATTCCGCGTAGCCGTATCATAGCGTTCGCGCAGGAACCGGCGCAGTGAATCCTGCAGCATCTGCCGCTCTTCTGTCAGCTCAAAATTCATAGCTCAGCCTCCCATGCTGACTTTGGCAATGATGCCGCGTTGGATTTCATTCGAGCCGCCAAAGATCGACAGTTTGCGATTGTTGAAATACTGCGCTGCAACCGGTCCGGCACCCAATGGATCAGGCAAACCGGCGTTGGACCCTTCAACCGCTTCGGACGCGAAGGGCATTGCATAGGCACCCACAGCACGCCGCGCCAGATCATTGATGGCCTGACGGATAATCGTGCCTTTCACCTTGAGCATCGACGCCTCAATGCCCGGCGTGCCGCCACCTGCCGCTTTGGAAATGATGCGCAGATTGGTGGTCGCCATTGCTTTGAGGTCAATTTCGACCTGCGCTACACGGGCTGCAAAATGCGGGTTCTGAATCAACGGTTTGCCGTTTGACATCTCTGATTTCGCCAACCGTTTGACGGTGGCCAATCCAGCCTTGGAAACACCAACGCCTGCGATATTCGTGCGTTCATGGGTCAGCAGATATTTCGCATAGGTCCAGCCTTTGTTCTCTTCACCCACAAGGTTTTCGACCGGCACTTC
Source organism: uncultured Sulfitobacter sp. (assembly GCA_947501805.1). Classification (GTDB taxonomy): domain Bacteria; phylum Pseudomonadota; class Alphaproteobacteria; order Rhodobacterales; family Rhodobacteraceae; genus Sulfitobacter. The sequence goes on from CANMXJ010000015.1 coordinate 59,650, forward strand.
AACATCCGTGAACCAGACCTCGTTCACCTCGGGGGAACCATCCAGCAGGATGATTGGCCGTACTTCAATGCCCGGTGTGTCCATGTCGATGAGAAGGAACGAGATACCTTCTTGCTGTTTGGCGTCCTTGTCCGTGCGCACAAGACAGAAAATCATGTTGGCGTGCTGGCCCAGTGTGGTCCATGTCTTCTGGCCATTCACGATGTAATGCGTGCCCGCTTCGTTCTTGACCGCACTGGTTTTTAATGACGCCAGATCAGAACCGGCACCCGGTTCGGAATAACCCTGACACCACCAATCGTCCCCGTTCAACATGCGCGGTAACCAGTAGTCATTCTGCTCTTGTGAGCCGAATTTATGCAAGACGGGGGCCAGCATGGAAAAGCCAAACGGCACTATGCGCGGCGCATTGGCGGCACCGGCTTCTTCTTCAAAGATGTGCTTTTGCACTGCGTTCCACTCGGCACCGCCGTATTTCTTGGGCCAGTTCGGAACCAGCCAGCCTTGATCATTCAGGATCGCGTGCCAGCGTTCCATGTCAGCCTTGGTCAGGCCCTCCCCGTCACTGCCAGACACTTTGTCTTGCAAGTCCTTGGGTAATTTTTCCGCTAGAAAACTGCGGACTTCGTCACGAAACGCCTTTTCTTCGGCTGTATAGCTCAGGTCCATAGATCAATCCTTAGAATATGCCTGTTTCAGGGCCGGTTCATTCACAAGGCGCCATTTAGTTTGATTGGTCGAACGCGCCTTGTGTTTCCAGTTTCCGGATGCTCCCGAAACGGCTTTAGTAGATTTCGAACAAACCGGCAGCACCCATGCCGCCGCCGATACACATTGTCACGACACCCAACTTAGCGCCGCGCCGCTTGCCTTCCAGCAGCAGATGACCGGTGCATCGCGCGCCTGTCATGCCAAACGGATGCCCGATCGCAATGGATCCGCCGTTGACGTTGTACTTCTCGGGATCGATGCCCAGCGTATCGCGGGAGTAGAGGCACTGAGAGGCAAACGCTTCGTTCAGCTCCCAAATGTCGATGTCGTCGATTTTCAAACCGTGACGCTCCAGTAGACGTGGCACCGCGTAGATCGGGCCGATGCCCATCTCGTCCGGCTCGCACCCGGCGACTGCAAAACCTTTGAAGGCACCCAGCGGGTTCAGTCCCTGTTTTTCAGCGTCCTTGCTGTCCATCAGGACAAGCGCGGCTGCACCGTCCGAAAGCTGGCTCGCGTTTCCCGCCGTCACAAAACCGCCCTCGCGGACAGGCTGTAATCCGGCCAGACCTTCAAGCGTGGTGCCGGGGCGATTGCACTCGTCCTTGTCGACCGTGACTTCGTGATGGGTAATCTCACCGGTCTCTTTGTTCTGCATGCCCATGGTCGTTTTCATCGGCACGATCTCGTCTGCAAACTTGCCGGCCTGCTGTGCCTCGTGAATCAAACGCTGGCTGCGCAGACCAAATTCGTCCTGATATTCACGGCTAAGGCCATAACGTTCAGCAACAATATCGGCTGTTTCAATCATGGTCATATAGACAGCTGGCTTGTTTTCCAGAAGCCACGCGTCTTTCACCGGTTTGACATGGGGCTGCACCATCGAGATGCTTTCAACTCCGCCTGCGACCATCGGACCGGCACCTTCTTGGGTAATCGCGTTGGCCGCCATGGCGATGGACTGCAAACCGGAAGAGCAGAAACGGTTCACCGTCACGCCTGCAACGCTCACCGGCAGACCTGCGCGCAGCGCCGCTTGTCGCGCGATGTTGCCGCCTGTTGCACCTTCGGGTGTGGCGCAGCCCATGACGACATCTTCGATCTGGGACGGGTCCAGTCCGGCGCGTTCCACTGCATGTTTGACCACATGGCCACCCATAGCTGCGCCATGGGTCATATTGAATGACCCCCGGAATGATTTTGCAAGGCCCGTGCGGGCAGTGGAGACAATAACAGCTTGGTTCATTTTGCAGCTTCCTTGTTCAGATCATCAAATGTGCGGCCCTCGGCCACGAGTTGTTTCAACAGCGGTGCTGGTTGCCAGAACCACGCGTCATCCTTGGCGTAACACTCGATGTCAGCCAGAACGGTATCCAGCCCGACTATATCCGCCCATTTCATAGGTCCCCCCCAATAGCGTGGAAATCCGTACCCAAAGAGCAACGTCATATCGACGTCCAGCGGACGGCGTGCGATGCCTTCGCCTACAACTTTTGCGGCTTCGTTCACCATCGCACACATGTAGCGTCGCACAATATCTTCATCGCTGAATTCACGTGGCGTAATTCCAAGTTCGGCCTGTTCAGTGGCGATCAGTTTTGCGATTTTCGGGTTTGGCGTGCCGCCGCGCTTACCTTTTTCATAGACGTAGTACCCTTCACCTGTTTTCTGTCCGAAATGGCCCTCTTCACAGAGCTTGTCGATGTAGGTCGGTACGCGTTCTTCGGGATGACGGTCCCGCGCTTTGCGTTTGCGGGTCATCCATCCGATGTCCAGTCCGGCAAGATCGGCCACGGCAAATGGCCCCATAGCAAAGCCAAAGCCCACCAAGGCCTTGTCGATCTGGAAAGGTGTCGCCCCGTCCAGAACCATGTGATCCGCGGCAGTGCGGTAGGTCGCAAGGATACGGTTGCCAATGAACCCGTCACAAACGCCTGCACGCACCGAAATCTTGCCCAGCGCCTTGCCAAGCGAAAAGCCTGTTGCCACCACGTCAGGTGCAGTTTTGTCTGCCACAACCACTTCAAGCAGTTTCATCACATGCGCCGGAGAAAAGAAATGCAACCCGATCACGTCTTGCGGGCGGGAGGTCGCTGTAGCAATTTCGTCAACATCGAGATACGAGGTGTTGGACGCCAGCACACAGCCCTGCTTGCAAACGGCGTCCAGCTTGCCAAAGACTTCCTTTTTGACGTCCATGTTCTCAAAGACTGCCTCGACCACAAGGTCCACGTCTTTCAAAGCATCATAATCGGTGGAAACCACAAGCGCCTGAGTGGTCAGCGCATCAAATTTCTCCTGGCTGATCTTGCCGCGTTTTAATGCACCTTGCAGGTTGCCCTCAATGCGGCCTTTTGCGGCGGCGACCGCCTCGTCTTTCATTTCGATCAAAACCACAACAAGACCTGCAAGCAATGCCGCTGTGGCAATACCAGCACCCATGGTGCCACCACCAATGACGCCGATCGCTTTTAGTTCGCGTGGCTCCACGCCCTTTAATTCAGGCAGGTTGCTGACAGCACGTTCCGAGAAGAACGCATGGATCATGCCTTGGCGTTGATCCGTTTCCATCAGTTCCGAGAACAGATCGCGTTCTTTTTTCAAGCCTTCGGCAAACGGCAGTTCGCTGGCAGCTTGAACGGCACGTACGGCGGTCGCCGGACTGATCTGGCCACGCCCCTTTTTCAGCACCGCATCATAAGTTGCGTCCCAATCTATTGCAGGTGCAGCCGGCATCTCGCTGACGGGGCGGCGCTCTGCGCCCTCTGCCAGCAGTTCTTGAGCATAGGCAAGACCAACCGCTTCGGGATCACCCTCAACAACACGATCCAGTACACCCATATCAAGTGCTTCGCCCGCTTTGACGTGGCGGCCCGATGTGATCATCTCTATCGCTTTTTCGGCACCTGTAAGGCGTGGCAGACGTTGTGTGCCCCCGGCACCGGGGATCAATCCCAGATGCACCTCAGGCAATCCGACACGCGCTGTTGGTTGAGCGATGCGGTAGTGTGCGGACAACGCAACCTCAAGGCCGCCTCCCAAGGACACGCCATGCATCGAAGCAACAACCAGTAAAGGCGAAGCCTCGATCCGGTCGCACAAAACGGGCAAGTGTGGCTCCTTCGGCGGCTTACCGAATTCGGTGATGTCAGCACCCGCAATGAACGCACGTCCTTCACCCACGATCAGCACAGCAAGTACACCTTCGTCCGCTTCCGCGCGATCCATTGCATCCGATAGCCCCTGACGCACAGCATGGCTTAGTGCATTGACAGGCGGGTTCTGGATACGCAGCACCGCAACATCGTCATGACGGGTGTAGGCAATCTTGTCGTTCATTTTAGTCTCCTGTTCATCCGCGCCGCGTGAGGGCGGGGGCATGTCCGGTTCGTTGTTCAAGGGCGCGCACCGCGTCTCTGAGGGCTGGGCCCACAGTGCTGATCATGCGCTGGTCTGGCAAGTCGCGTGGCAGCGCGCCGCAGGTAAACGCAACGCTTTCACCAAATTCGCTTGCGAAATACGGAACGCTAACGGCGTTGACTGTGCGGGCATAACGGAGGTGTTCTGGCGTGATAACAAAACCCTGCCCGATCAGTTGATCGTACCCGTCCTGTCGAAAGGCCGCCATGGTGTCTGCATCTTCAATTGCGCGAAATTTGTCCTCGGCAATGGTGGCCAGCACAGCCTGACCCGAAGACGAGCCAAACATGGGAATCCGGTGCCCCGGCTCCAGCCAGATCGTTGCCATCCCTTGAGGACGCCAGGTCTTTGCCAAAAGCATCCGGTCACCATCGCGCACTGCAATCAAACTAAGCGTGCCGGTTTCATCCGCCAGCTTTTGCATGGTTTCGGATGCAAGATCGACAAAGCTGATCGACAAGGAAGCAACCGATCCCAACACAACAGCGGCTGGCCCTAGGCGAAACCGCTCGTTGCGGCCACCATGGCTCAGGTAGCCCAATTCACACAGAGTATAGGTAAGCCGTGACACAGTGGGTTTTGGAAGTCCGGTGCGCTGCGCGATCTCGGCATGGGTCAAGCCGTTGTCACCTGCACGGAACGCACGCAACACCCCAAGGCCGCGTGCCAAAGTGTTGGTAAATTTGCGATCCGACGTCGCTGTATCAGAAAGAAGTTGATCGTTCATGATACAACAATCACGGCAAGGGCGCGAAAAATTGAAACCGACCGCAAACAAAAGATCCGCATTCCTGTAGACCGGTAACAGACATCCAACGCCCCCTTGTTTCGCAGAGTGGAACTGTGTTTCGTTATTAGAATCGAAAGCTAGAGCCTATCCTTGCAGGAGGCAAGCAAAAGAGAACAGAGCCTTGGCGAGGGTCCGCTAGCCGATTGTTTAGGCTTAAAAGATTTAGGGTCGGGACAGAGTATCATCCATAGATGAAACACGCCGATTGCACCGCGCCTTCGGGAAGGTCCATTTCCATGAGTGTTTCGAAATACATTCTGTCGCTGGACACCATCAGTCCGCCTTTTGCCAACAGCGGCTCAATCAGCGGTGACACTGCCCGCGCAAAAGCATCGTTCTTTTCAAGGTTATGTCCCCCCAAATCCGCATGAATCAAAGATGCTGTCGCCCCAAACCGTTCAAGCGCCTGTGGCAGGGTCTCATATACGTCGCCAAGAACCAGCATATCATCAGGCGGCGTGCTGGCAGGATTGGACGCCACCGCGTGTTCAAACACAAAGATGTCACGGTCTGGCATGATCTCCACCATATGATGGTATGTCCGGCCATTTCCCAACCCCAGTTCGAATACTGGCCCCGGCATCTGCGCCGTCCGCGCAGCGGCAAAGTTGAGGCAAGCACGCTGGGATGTCATACGATTGATAAAGTGGTCAAGTCTGCTCATGGCGGGGTCCTTTGCGGCGCTGGATGCCCTTAGCACCAGCTTGATTGCACATGTAACCGCAACGCGTATCCGGCTACCAGAGGATGTTGGCTGACGTTTGATTATCAACACATCTCCTAGACGATGCCGCGTAAATCGGCTTCACTCCGAATCCAAAGGCTCTTTTTCATATCCGACAGGATTTCGATGACCTCTTTGCTGGACGTAGACGCGCTTACCATCGGGTTCGGTGACGCACCTCCCGTGGTGTCCGGTGTCAGTTTTTCCGTGCAGGCGGGACAGACTTTGGCGTTGGTTGGCGAAAGCGGGTCGGGCAAGACGCTAACCTGCCGTACTGCCTTGCGCATCCTGCCGGACGCAGCGCAGATCAGAAGCGGCTCTGTTACGTTTGCAGGGCAAAACGGTCCCGTTGATTTGCTGCATGCGCCGGAACGCCAGTTGCGCCGTATTCGAGGCAATCAAATCGCTATGATCTTTCAAGAGCCGATGCGGTCCTTGTCGCCGTTGCATCGTCTTGGAAATCAGGTTGCCGAAGTTTTGCGCCTGCACCGCGACATGGGAGCCGGTGAGGCCAAGAAACGGGTGCTGGAACAATTCGACAAGGTTGGCTTTGCCGACGCGGATCGCGCATGGCGCAGCTATCCGTTCGAAATGTCGGGCGGGATGCGACAACGTGCGATGATCGCGATGGCGATGGTCGCCCAGCCCGAGTTGCTGATCGCGGACGAGCCGACAACAGCGTTGGATGTGACCACGCAAGCACAGGTTTTGGGGTTGATCAATTCCTTGCAAAAAGACACGGGCATGGCTGTAATTCTGGTCACGCATGATCTGGGCGTGGTGGCCAACATGGCGGAACATGTCGTGGTGATGAACAAGGGCCGCGTTGTGGAATCAGGTCGCGCGGAACATATCCTGAGCGCACCGGCGCATGGGTATACGGCCAAATTGTTTGCCGCGGCCCCCATGATCCCGACGGTAGCAACGCCTGCCCCGTCCCTCAGCCAAACCGACGTGATACTTGATCTGAAAAACGTGACCAAGACATACACCATGCGCGCAAGCGGATGGCGCGCACCGCAAAAGATTACCGCCTGCCGCGATGTGAACCTGCAAGTGCCGCGTGGCAAAACGCTGGCGGTGGTCGGCGAAAGCGGGTCGGGCAAGACAACTTGCGCACGTGTCGCACTTGGCGCAGAGCGACCGGATGCAGGCGGCGAGGTTTTGTTTCGCCCTGTCGCGGGCGAGCCGGCCCTGCCGGTCCATGATATGACCAATGCCCAGCGCACCGCTTTCCAGCGGCAGGCGCAGATGGTGTTTCAGGACCCCTATTCATCGCTCAGCCCCCGCATGCGGGTGCTGAGCGCGCTGGTTGAACCCATGGAAATTCATGGCATTGGCAGCAAGGCCGATCGTCGTGACAAAGCGGCCGAGATGCTCAACTGGGTGGGATTGAACCCTGACATGCTGCGCCGTTATCCACATGCCTTCTCCGGCGGTCAGCGCCAACGCCTGTCAATTGCGCGGGCATTGACGCTGGATCCCAAATTGTTGATCTGCGACGAGCCGACTTCGGCGTTGGATGTCTCCGTTCAGGATCAAATCCTGACGCTGCTTGAAGACATCCGGGACCGCGCCAACCTCAGCTATCTTTTTATCAGTCACGATCTGGCCGTTGTGGCCCGCATCGCGGATGAAGTGGCGGTCATGCGGGCTGGGGTGATCGTAGAGCAAGCACCACCCGATACGTTGTTCTACAACCCCCAACATCCCTACACCAAAGCGCTGATTGCTGCGCAACCCGAACCGGATATCTCGCGGCCCATTGACCTTGAACTGGTTGCCAAAGGCGCGGGCTCCCCTGCGTCATGGCCGGAAATGTTCCGCTTTGAAGGCGCAATCGCGCCGGAATTGCGCGAGATGGGATCGGGCCACAAGGTGCGCTGTCATGCGTAAAATCCTCGCTCTCCTTGCCCTGATTGCTACCCCGGTCCTTGCGCAACCTGACTTAAAGGAAACGACGTTCCTGAAGGCCGAAGTCTTGGCCGGTGATCTGCCGCCGATTGCCGAACGCGTGCCCGATGTGCCGCTTGTTGTTGATCTGGAAGCAAAGGGGCGCAGTTTCGGTGTGCAGGGCGGTACATTGCGCACCATGGTTACGCGCTCCAAGGACGTGCGACAGATGGTTGTCTACGGCTACGCACGACTGGTGGGTTACACGCCGCAATATGAACTCTATCCCGATATCCTGCGCGATGTTGAGGTGATCGAGAACCGCAAGTACATCCTCCACCTGCGCCCCGGCCACCGATGGTCAGATGGCGCGCCCTTCACCTCCGAAGATTTCCGCTATTGGTGGGAAAAAGTGGTGAACAACCCCGAGATTACCCCGTCTGGACCGCCAGAGTTCATGATTGTTGATGGCAAACTGGGCTCTGTGACGTTTCCCGATGAACACACTGTGATCTTTGAATGGGACACGCCCAATTCCAACTTCCTGCCGCTCTTGGCGCAAGCCGCCCCGCCGTTCATTTACCGCCCTGCGCATTACCTCAAGCAGTTCCACCTCGACTTTGCCGAAACAGAAACCTTGGCTCAGGAAGTGCGTCGCGCCCGCGTCAAAAGCTGGGCCGCGTTGCACAACAAACGCGATAACATGTACAAGTTCGACAATCCGCAACAGCCAACACTGCAACCCTGGGTCAGCGCCAGTGGGCGCACTTCACGACAGCTGTTTGTGCGCAATCCGTATTACCATCGCATTGACGCAAAAGGGGTGCAATTGCCCTATATCGACGTGGTAAACATGACAATCGTGGGGGGGGGGCTGGTCGCGGCCAAGGCAAATGCAGGCGAAGTAGACCTGCAAGCACGTGGCCTCGACTTTCCCGATGTGTCCATCCTCAAGAAAGGCGAAACGGACGGCGGAAACTATCGCACATTGCTGTGGGCGAGTGGTGTTGCCAGCCAGATCGCTATCTATCCAAACCTCAATTTCCGCGACCCTGTTTGGCGCGAAGTGATGCGCGATGTGCGTTTTCGCCGCGCACTTAGCCTCGGCATCGACAGGCGCATGATCAATCGCGCGCTTTACTTCGGGTTGGGCAAGGAAGGTGGCATGACTGTATTGAGTCAAAGCCCCCTGTTTGATCTGCCAAACCTCTACAACTCAGCTATTTACTACCCCGCCAAAGCAAATGCATTGCTGGACGAAATGGGCCTGACTGAGCGCAATCCTGCCGGGATCAGACTTCTACCGGATGGCCGCCCGATGGAGTTTGTGATCGAAACTGCAGGCGAGCGCCAAGAAGTAAGCAACGCTTTGGCAATCGTGACGGACACATGGCGCGAAATTGGCGTGAAACTGGTGATGCGCCCGCTCGACCGCGACATATTGCGCAACCGCGTATACGCAGGCGTGAGCATGGCAGCAATATGGTTTGGCTGGGACAACGGTTTGCCGTCATCATCCACATCACCGGATTATCTGGCCCCAACCAACCAGGAGTTCTTTGCTTGGCCAAAATGGGGCCAATACTATGCAACAGGTGGAAAATCCGGTGAAGCACCCGACAATGAACCTGCAAAGCGCCTGTTGTCCTTATCCGACGATTGGGCGCACACTTATGATCCGGCGGAACGCAAGGCAATCTGGAAGAAAATGTTGAAAATTCATGCGGATCAGCAGTTTGCTATCGGAATCCTTTCGGAAGCGCCCCAACCTGTTGTGGTGTCCAGGAACCTGCGCAATGTGCCAGAGGTCGCCATTTGGGCCTATGATCCGGGTGCCCATTTTGGCGTGCACCGAATTGATGAGTTCTACTTTGAAGACCCGTTCATGCAGGTGACGCAATGATACTTTTGCGCTATGCCTTGTATCGTTTCATCACGATGCTCCTGACGCTCTGGGTGGTGTCAATCCTCGTGTTCGTCATCATCAACCTGCCGCCCGGTGACTACCTCAGCAACCAGATCGCCGAGTTGCGCGCGACCGGACAGGCCGAAGGTGTTGCCAAAGCCGAGTTCTTGCGCACGGAATACTCGCTGGACCGGCCCCTGTGGGAACAATACTTTATCTGGGTTGGTATGATGCCCGGCCCTTACGGATTTTCCGGTCTGTTGCAGGGCAACTTTGGCTGGTCCTTCGAGTTTGACCGCCCCGTAGACGAAATTGTTGGTGATGCGCTGTGGTTGACCGTGTTGGTCAACCTCGCGGCGGTTCTCTTTGTCTATGCAGTGGCCCTACCGCTTGGTGTCCTGGCGGCCGCGAAGTCCGAAACCTGGGTGGACTACACTGCCGGTTTCGTCGGCTATCTGGGCCTTGCGACACCCAATTTCCTGCTGGCACTGATCCTGTTTTACTACGGCAACAAGTATTTTAACTTGCCCATCGGCGGCCTGATGAACCCCGCGTTTGAGGGAGAGCCGATGACATGGGCCAAGGTCAAATCGATCCTGCTGCATCTTATCGTTCCAACCTTTGTCATCGGCACCTCCGGTGCGGCGGCGATGATGCAGCGCCTTCGGGCCAACATGCTGGACGAGCTGAGCAAGCCTTACGTGGAAACCGCGAAGGCCAAAGGAATGGCCCCTGCCCGCCTGCTGGCCAAATATCCGCTGCGTATGGCCTTCAATCCGTTTGTGGCCGACATCGGCAATCTGTTGCCCTCGATGATTTCCGGCTCGGTTCTTGTCTCTGTAGTCTTGGGTCTGCAAACCATCGGTCCCTCCTTGCTGACCGCGCTAAAATCGCAGGACCAGTTTCTTGCCGCCTTTATTCTGATGTTTGTCGCGCTGCTGACGCTCATCGGCACAATGATCTCTGATTTGCTGCTTGTCCTGCTTGATCCGCGAATCCGGTACGGGGCCAAAGGCGCATGAGCATCCAGCCTGACAACCGCTATGTCGACCCTCAACCCTGGAGCGACGAAACCGACATCAGCGCACCAGAACGGTCGGATATGGACGCGCCTGCGTGGCTGCTTACATGGCGCAAATTCAGGCGGCACAAGATTGCCCTGATCTCCGGGATTTTCTTGCTGACCTGCTATCTTATCTTGCCGATTGCCGGTTTCATTGCCCCCTACACACCCAATGAACGCAGTGCCGATTACCTTTATGCGCCACCGCAAAGCATCAATCTGTGGCATGAGGGCAAGCTTGTCGGACCTTATGTCTATCCGGTTACTGCCGAAGCCGATCTGGTTAATTTCCGATGGACCTATACCACGGATGAGACATCCCCGATGCCTCTCGAGTTTTTCTGTGAAGGAGACAGCTATCGCCTGTTTGGCCTGATCCTGTCAGACACCCATCTGTTTTGCGCACCGGAGGGGGCAACGGTCTTTGTCTGGGGGTCGGACCGTCTGGGCCGCGATGTGTTCAGTCGCATCCTTTATGGTGCGCAACTTTCGCTGACGGTTGGTCTTATCGGCATTACGGTGTCTTTTCTGCTGGGCATCACCTTTGGTGCGATGGCGGGATATTTCGGCGGGCGTACCGACTGGATCATCAATCGCGTCATCGAAATCCTGCGCTCTTTGCCGGAATTGCCGTTGTGGCTGGCCCTCTCTGCGGCGGTGCCGTCGAATTGGGGACCAGTTGCGGTCTTTTTTATCATATCAATCATTCTGGGGATATTGGACTGGCCCGGACTGGCGCGGGCGGTGCGATCAAAATTCCTGAGCTTGCGCGAAGAGGAATACGTCAAAGCTGCCGAGATGATGGGCGCTAAACCGTCCCGCGTGATCCGCCGGCATTTGCTGCCAAACTTCATGTCGCACCTGATTGCAAGTGCAACCCTGTCGATCCCGGCGATGATCCTTGGCGAGACCGCACTTAGTTTCCTTGGCCTTGGCCTGCGCGCGCCTGCGGTGTCATGGGGTGTGATGCTCAACGACGCTCAAAATCTGGCCAGTATCGAAATCTACTGGTGGACCGCCATCCCAATGCTGCCAATCATCGTGGTTGTGTTGGCGTTCAACTTCCTTGGCGACGGATTGCGTGCCTCGCTGGATCCCTACAAAAGCTAAGGACGCGGAAAAGCCCGCAGGCCCTGTCCCGCGCCCCTTTCTTCACTTGGCCTTTAACCTCCGGAGGTCCGGAGGCAGATCCTCCGAATTGCGCAAGGCTGCTGCCAAGTATGCGATACGAGGTCACCCGTACCAGTTGCCCAGCTTGACCACTGTACCTGTGCCGATCATCTTTGCAAAACTCTCGGGGTCTTGCGTTCCACCATCGCGCCCTCTGTAGTGATAGGGATAGACATAGGTCGGCGCGAATTCGGAAACCGCAGAAGCGGCGGCATTGGCATCCATTGTAAACGGCAAATTCATGCACACGAAAGCCAGATCGATGTCCTGAAGTCTGCGCATTTCCGGCACATCTTCGGTATCTCCAGATACGTAGACGCGGAAACCCTCGAAGTTCAGGACATAACCGTTATCACGGCCCTGCGGATGAAAATTCAACCGCTCTTCTGTGGTGTTATAAGCCGGGATCGCCTCAATCGCCATGCCGTTGAAATCTGCGGTCTCCCCGTTGGCGACTTGCGCTTTGCGCGCGTCAAAAGCGTCGCCCATCTTTTCAAACACGGCCGGGTTGCTGATGACAGAGGTTGTGTCTTTTACAACCGCGTTCAGCGTATCCATGTTGTAGTGATCGCCATGTTCATGAGTGATCAGCACAAGATCAGCATCGGGAAAGTCGCTGTATTGCGCAGCCTCGCCAACCGGATCGACGTAGATCGTCCCTTTCGGCGTTTCCATCACGAAAGACGCATGTGCAATCGGATGCACTTTGATCATGCCCGCGCTTGTTTCAAAAGTATCGCTGGCATGGGCGGCTGCGCGGGCGGCAAAGGGCAACAATGTGATCGTACCGGCGGTAGCAGCTGTGCTGGCAAGGAAATGGCGGCGGGTCTGTGTCATGACGTGCTCCTTTTGGGTTTCGTGTCAAAAACTAGAAGCCTGCGGCATCTTGTCAACTTGGACCTGCCCAATGGTAAGCGGGCTTTTGCTAGCGCTCATCACTATCCGGCTCTGCACCGCCCTCCAATTGATCTTCTTCAATGGTGGCTTGCGCTGCCGCTGTCACAGCCTTCTTGTCCGCCTCGCTCAGATCATCCACCTTACCATCCGCCAGACGAACAGTAACTTCACGATGGGCAAACTTGATACCTTCGCGTTCAAACAGCGTCCGGATTTCCTCGTAAACCCGCTTTCGGATCACCCATTGATCGCCGGGTTTGGTCATGAATTTGACCCGGATAATCATGGCACTGTCCTGCATTTCGATCACGCCTTGTGATTTCAACGGCTGCAGGAAATCCTGCCCGATGACGGGATCTTCCAGTAACTCCTGCCCCAGTTTCTTGACCAGCTTGCGTACTTTTTCTACATCCGTGTCATAGGTCACGCGCAGTTTGAGTTTCATCATGACCCAATCACGCGAATAGTTGGTCATTACCTGTAATTCGCCAAACGGAATGGTGTGCAACGCGCCAAGGTGGTGGCGCAATTGGAAAGAGCGCACCGATATTTTCTCAACTGTGCCTTTCACCCCGCCAACATCGAGATATTCGCCTTTGCGAAACGCATCATCAAACAGAAAGAATGCACCGGCAAAGATGTCGCGCACCAAGGCTTGCGAGCCGAAACCAACAGCAACGCCAACGATTCCAGCGCCTGCGAACAACGGACCTACGTTGATGCCGACCTCCATCAACACAATCAGCAGGATGGTGACAACGACCACAATCAGCATGAAGTTGCGAAAAAGCGGCAACAGAGTCGCCAAGCGGCTGGCAGAGGTGCCCCCCCCCTCGTCTCCCAGTTCGCCTTCTTCCTCGTCCCCCGTTTCTTCGCGGATCTTGGTATCAATCCAGATCCGGAAGGCGTGATAGACGATATAGCCGATAAAGATGATACCCATGATATCAAGCAGGCGGTCAGCATAGCTTTCGACCATCTCGGCGCTGTCGTTGTCCCAGATGTAAAAGAACGCATAGGTACCTGCAACAAAGGCGATGATACCAGCGACGCGACGGGCCAAAGCCTCGAAGGTGTGCATGCCTTCACGTTGACCGATTGCGGCACGGGCCTTTTCCTCGGCGATGCGGGTTTCTTCCAGCTGTTCGGTCAGGCGTTCGACTTCATCTGCGTCGGCCGCGGCTCTTTCGGCCTGCGCCAAGGCCGCCTCCTGAGCCTCTTCCTCAGCCATGATTTCGTTCATATGGCGCAACGCACGGGCGCGCGCAAAGCTGCGCTCAATCACATAATTGATCACGCCATACACGACGATGATAGAAATCAGAATGGCATAAGCCCCCGCAATCAGCGGGGTCGAACTCGGGTTGCCGAGGACAAGATCGTAGGTCAGCGCAAACCATGCAAACACCACGTAAATGATCACTACCGGTGCCCAAACGCGGGAAAGCAGACGGCCGATTGTGTTGCCTTCTGCAGGCGCATGACCGTTGCGCAAGGCGCCTGAAATGGCACGGCGGTTCACCATCACCATCAGAATGTTCAGCAGAACGATAACGGCCGACAGAATGGCATATACAAAAGCATAGACATCGTAATTCAAGCCAAGTTCCGCGATCCAGACACCGAACAGGATGATGCAGATGTCGAGGGCTGCAAGCGCCCAGAGCCAACGGTGCAGGCGCGCCGCATCCCGGTCACTTAATGCAGGAATGCGGTATTGGGTCAGAACAGGCGTGAGGATCATACGCCATAAAGCAGCCGCGAACCGGCATGAAAAATAGCCGATATTGATCAGCGTCACTGTAAACTGGAGCGCCGTGTCCGTGAGTGGCGGGAACAGCAGATAGCCAAGGATATACGCCATCACCATCGACACAAGGATACCCGCGACACCCGCGAGAAAGCGGAACACCAGAAACGGCATTTTTTCGACGTAGCCTTGTGGATCGTCCTTGATCCGCGCAACCAGTGATTTGCCGATAATCCTTTTGTAAAACACAAGGTGCTCGAACACAGCGCCTGCTGCAAACAGCAACAAGCTGAACAACAACGCTTTGCCAAACGCCGTCAGCGTCCCGTCCGGACTGGCCGCACGCAGAATGAACAATACTTCGTTCACCGCATCCGGCAGTTGGCGCAACCGATCAATCAGGGCGGCGCGAAATCGCACTGTCTGATCCTGGATTTTCATCAAAGCTGAACCTTCAGGGACGCCCTCTTCTGTCACTTGTTCCGACCCTGCCGCGTTTTTCTGTGACAACACATTGCCGGAACTGTCGATAACCACCACACCAACGCCGTTCTCGGCGGCTTGACGCATGATCTCTGTGATTTTGCTATCCTCTCCGGCCGCGACATCATCTGCGGTCGAGAACAGGCTACCAATCCCCTGCGCAGCCGCCCCTTGGGGCAGATGCACACACAACAGGCCGATCAACATCGAGACCACGATCAAAAAGCGCATTGAAACCTCAAGGTTAAACCGTACAGGCAATCACGCTAGGCCAGTGACCCTCGCAATGCAATTGCACCGCGAGATTGTGATCAGTCCAGCTGGCCCTGCAACCGTGCCTTGGTGTTTTACAAAGTGGTGCGGTTTATGACATAGCGGGGAATGCGTGAAGTGCGGACCGTACTTCGTTGAGACAGACGGAGCCTGCCGGGCTCAGGACACATCTGCGCGGATCTTTGTATCCGGTCGCGATGGTGTGGTGGAAAAGGTGAGACGGATGGGCTCAAATCCCAACGAAAACGAGCGCGGCGGTACGCCTTCGCGCAGGGTGGTCTTTTACAGCCATGATACCTTTGGCCTGGGACATCTGCGCCGCTCGCGCGCGCTGGCCTCCGCGCTGACCGAAGGCGACCCTCATGCTTCGGCGATCATCCTGACAGGCTCTCCGGTGGCGGGACGGTTCACCTTTCCGAACCGGGTTGACCATATCCGGCTGCCCGGCGTGACAAAGCTGCCGGATGGGACATACATAAGCCAAACGCTGGGGCTGGACATCGACGACATCACGTCCTTGCGGGCAGGCCTGATCCAAAGCGCGATTGAACGGTACGAACCGGATCTGTTGATCGTGGACAAAGAACCGACAGGTTTTCGCGGGGAACTTCTGCCGACCCTGGAATATCTGCGCATGCGCGGGCGCACCCGGACGGTGCTGGGCCTGCGTGATGTGCTGGACGAACCTGATGTACTGGCCGCGGAATGGGCGCGCAAAGGCGCGATTGCGGCGACCGAAAACCTTTACGATGAAATCTGGGTCTACGGCGTGCGCGATGTCTATGATCCCTCCGAAGGATTGCCCTTGTCTGACGCGACGCGTGCGCGAATGCACTGGACCGGATATCTGCGCCGCTCTGTCACGGATGCCTCTGAAACACCGGACACGCCCTATATTCTCATTACGCCCGGTGGCGGTGGTGACGGTGCGGCGATGGTATCACTTGTATTGTCAGCTTATGAACAAGATCCCGATCTGGGACCGGATGCCGTTCTGGTTTACGGGCCATTCTTGTCCGGTGATGTAAGGGACGCCTTTGATGCGCGTGTGGCCAAATTGGGTGGCCGTGTCACCGCGATGGGGTTTGATAGCAAGATCGAGGCACTTTTTGCTGGCGCTGTCGGGGTCGTTTGCATGGGCGGATACAATACGTTTTGCGAAGTACTTTCCTTTGATCGCCCGGCGGTCATTGTACCGCGCACCAAACCGCGGCTGGAGCAATGGATCAGGGCCAGCCGCGCTGAAGAACTGGGCCTTGTGCGCATGATAGATGAATGGCGCGACGGCATGACAACCCATGCAATGATCAAGGCGATCCGTGGATTGCCCGATCAACCGAAGCCCTCGGAGGCCGGTGCAAACGGATTACTCGACGGACTTGATGTTGTCGTGAAACGGGCCCGCGCTTTGATGGAAAAAGGATCTGGGAAATGAACGCCGCATCACCGGCACGTCTGGCCATTGTCGTCAAAGGCTGGCCACGCCTGTCTGAAACTTTCATCGCGCAGGAACTTGTTGCTTTGGAAGAAGCCGGGCTTGATTTCGACGTCTGGTCGCTGCGCCGCCCGACAGACGTCAAAACACATCCGCTGCATGACCGCTTGCAAGCGCCGATCCGGTATCTGCCGGAATACCTGCGCGATGAGCCTGCCCGCGTGGCGCGCGCCATGGGTGCCGCTGCAAAAATGCCGGGATTTGATGCCGCGGCTGCCGCCTTTGTTTCCGATCTGGAGCGTGACGATACAGCAAACCGTCGCCGCCGCTGGGGGCAAGCCTGCGTCATGGCCCATGAGATGCCCACCGATGTTGGCGGAATATATGCGCATTTCCTGCATACGCCGTCTTCTGTGGCGCGATACGCAGCCATACTCAGGGGCATGCCGTGGTCGTTTTCAGCCCATGCAAAGGACATCTGGACGTCTCCTGACTGGGAGTTGCGGGAGAAACTTTCCGCCGCCACGCATGGTGCCGCGTTTGGTGCAACATGCACACGCTTTGGCGCGCAACATCTGCAAGGCATGGCCGATACACCTGGTCGCGTGAATCTGGTGTATCACGGTCTCGACCTGTCGCGTTTTCCCACACCGCCCGAGGACGCACTGCGCAACGCTGACAGTGCGTTTCACATGATGTCGGTCGGGCGTCTGGTGGAGAAAAAGGGATTTGACAATCTCATCGACGCACTGGCCTTGCTGCCCGACGGGCTGGATTGGCACTGGACACATATCGGGGGCGGTCCCCTTGATACAGAGATGCGCGCCCGCGCGGATGCACTGGGGCTAACAGCGCAGATCACGTGGCGCGGTGCCTGTGATCAACCCGAAGTGATCAAAGCCATGCGCGCTGCTGATCTGTTTGTCTTGCCCTCGCGCATTGCCGAAGACGGGGATCGTGACGGATTGCCAAATGTCCTGATGGAAGCAGCCAGCCAGATGCTGCCGATCCTCAGCACACCTGTGTCTGCCATTCCGGAATTCATCGACAATGGCGTGCACGGCATTCTGAGCGATGACGCGCCAGCAAGCCTTGCCGCCGCCATGTCGCAAGTAGCAAGCGACCCAGCCGGAGCACATGAACTGGCAAAGGCCGCATACACACGCCTCAATGCGGATTTCCTGATGCATCCCGGTATCGCGCATCTTACAGAACGGTTGAACGCAATGCTGGCTGCAGCCGCAAGATGAACCTCGCGTTTTATGCGCCCATGAAACGTCCGGATCATCCTGTTCCGTCCGGTGATCGTAACATCGCCCGGTCTTTGCTGGCCGCGTTGCAGCACCTGAACGCACATGTGACCGTTGCCAGTACTTTGCGCAGCCGTGACGGAATAGGGAATGCCGACACACAACACCGGATCATTGCTGCGGCACAGTCGGAAGTAGAGCGGCTTGTGCCCATTGGACGCTCTGCTGGCTGGCAGGCTTGGATCACCTATCACAATTACTACAAAGCACCTGACCTGATTGGCCCAGCGGTCTGTAGGGTGTTGAATATACCGTATCTACAGATTGAATCCACGCGGGCCAAAAAACGACTTCGCGGACCATGGGCAGAGTTCGCGCAACGGGCAGAGGCAGCAACAGACGCCGCAGATGCTATTTTTTATTTTACAACCCGCGACGCACAAAGCCTGCATGAACATGCCCGACCCGACCAATTCCTAATGCACCTGAAGCCATTTCTTGTGCGATCCGACGTGCCTGAACCCGTCACAGCAAACGGTCCGATCCTAAGCGTTGGCATGATGCGCGCAGGCGACAAGCTTGCGTCATACCAATTGATTGCCGAAACGCTAGCCCTGCTGAAATCCGATCACTGGCAACTTGAAATTGCGGGTGATGGCGCTGAACGCGCTTGTGTAGAGGCGTGGATGACCCCCTTCGCAGATCGCATCAGATTTCTTGGCCAACTGGACCACGATGCCCTCCAACACGCATTTAAACGCGCAAGCATAATGTTCTGGCCCGGCGTGCACGAAGCGTTTGGCCTGAGCTATCTGGAAGCGCAGCTAGCGGGTCTGCCAGTTGTCGCACAAGACAGACCCGGCATGCGCGAGGTTTTGGCCCCCTTTCACTATCCGGCTGTCCAAGACGGCGCTGCCGGTCTGGCAGAAATGCTTGATCACTTCCTGAAACACCCCGAAATGCGGCACCAACAAGGCGAAGCTGCCCGGGAATTCGTAAGAAAAGGCCACTTGATGCCCGCTGCTGCGCAGACATTGAAAGCAGGCCTTGCTCATGTCGGGATCACATCGTGATCCGCCTTGCTTTGCTGCGCCATGGACATACACACTGGAACCGCGAAGGCCGTATTCAGGGAAGAACTGATATACCACTTGATAAAACGGCAAAGGGTGACCTTGCCAAGCTCGCGTTGCCAACGCATTGGCGGCATGCAAAGCTGGTCTCAAGCCCGCTTGTGCGCGCCGTTGAAACCGCTGAATTGGTCTCGGGACGCGCGCCCCAGCCGGACGTCGCGCTGATGGAAATGAACTGGGGCGATTGGGAGGGCAAAAAGGCCGCCGAGTTGCGTGCAGACCCACAGTCGGATCACAAGGACATCGAACGCTGGGGCTGGAATTATACGCCGCCAAATGGCGAAAGTCCCGCATCCCTTCGCGCCAGATTGAAACCGTGGGTCTCAAGCCTGTCCGAAGACACCATAGCCGTTTGCCACATCGGGGTCATGCGCGTGCTGCTAGGGCTTGCGACAGACTGGCATTTTGCCGGTCCTGCCCCGTTCCAGATCAAACGAAACCGGCTCTATATTATTGATGTCAAAACCGAAAAATGGCAATTAGAAGCCGATCCCGTCAGGCTTGTGGAGCGGATGCCATGAAGGTTATGATCGTTGTTACGCATCTTTTGGGCACCGGTCATCTGACCCGCGCTGTTACATTGGCCAAGGCTTTTCAAAAAGCGGGGCATGACCCACTTGTGATCTCGGGGGGCATGCCAGTTGCACGCCTTGCGGCCGCTGGCGTTCCTTTGGTGCAGTTACCTGCAGTGAGATCGGACGGCGTAAACTTCAGTCTACTTCTCGATGAAACCGGCGCTGTCGCAAGCGAACACCTTTTGGCGTGCCGCAGCAAAAACCTTGCCGAGCTGTTACAACATCACAGCCCTGACGTGCTGATCACTGAATTGTTCCCCTTTGGTCGCCGCATCTTGAAGGAAGAGTTCCAGACACTTTTGCACGTCGCCAAAAACAGGGCCAAGCCGCCCCTGATCTGTGCATCTATCCGCGACATTCTGGCCCCGCCGAGCAAACCCAAAAAGGCTGTCTTTGCGGATAAATTGATCACGGAATTTTACGATGGTGTTCTGGTTCATTCAGACCCTGAGATCACGCCGCTGGAATTGAGCTGGCCTGTCTCGGATACGCTGCGGCCCAAACTAAGGTACACCGGATTTGTTGCCCCACCGCCCCCCACACAACACCCAACGCAGGCCGGTCAAGGCGAGGTTGTCGTCAGCGCCGGAGGTGGAAATGTAGGACACGCGCTGTTCACATGCGCCCGAGAGGCAGCGCGGCTTGATACCGGTCGCGTCTGGCGCATCCTCGTCGCAGGCCATGATACAGATCAACGCATCACTACCCTGTTACGTGATGCGCCCGCCAATCTGGTTGTTGAACCCGCCCGCCCCGACTTTCGCCAAATGCTGCACCATGTTGCGATTTCGATTTCTTTCTGCGGCTACAATACTGCATTGGATTTGCTACAAACTGGTTGCCCTGCCGTGTTGATCCCGTTTGACGACGGAAACGAGGTCGAGCAAGGTATCCGTGCACAAGCGCTGGCGCGGCAGCCGGGTTTTGATGTTTTGCAATCACAAGACTTAACGCCCCTCGCATTGCTGGAAACCGTTTCCTCCATGCTGAAGCGTCCTCACAAACGCCCGCCTTATACCGCAGCTTATGGCGCGGATCGCACCGTCGAAATTGTCAAGGATATGGTTGGATCAAGACATGCGCATTGACTGGTCAAACTTGGACACTGAGCTTGCCCACTGGCGCGCGGCGCAATTGCAACTACCGATCTGGTGGCGCGATGACGATGCAATTTCGCAAACCCCTGCGCTGGATCAGTTGATGGAACTGTCAAGGGAGCTTGGCGTCTGCGTGCACCTTGCAGTGATCCCGAAATTTGCGGATCAGAGCCTTGTGGATGCGTTTCAAAGTTATCGAGGATTTGTGCCGCTTGTGCATGGCTGGGCCCATGAAAATCACGCTCCCCCAAGCGCCAAGAAAGCGGAATTCGCCCATCAGCGCCCTGCCCTTGTTGACGAGGCAAGGATGGGTTTGGACCGGCTGAGAACCCTTTTTGGCAAGGATAGTGTTGAGGTGTTTGTCCCGCCCTGGAACCGGATTCATCCTGAGCTGGTAGCTGAATTACCCAGACTTGGATACAAGACGCTTTCGACATTCACGCCCCGGCAAACCCGGTTTGCAGCGCCTGGTCTATTGCAAGTCAACACGCATATCGACCCGATCAACTGGCGTGGCGGCGGCGGGTTGGCGGATCCTGAAAAGCTGCTCACACAACTTGTGTCACATCTCAAAGACCGCCGTGAAGGTCGGGCGGATGCGACCGAACCGCTTGGCATCCTGACGCACCATTTGGTGCATGATGCCGACATCTGGACGTTTACCAGAGACTGTATCAGTCATCTGCTGGATGGCGGCGCGGAAGCGGTAACTATATCAAGCAAAGACGGCGCGGTCCCGTGACCTAGGCCGGACGCAACCCGAGTATTTCACGTGCCTGAACCGGTGTTGCAACGGGTCTTTCGTACTTTTCACAAAGATCTGCGGCCCGTTTGATCAGGGCGGCATTTGATGGCGCAAGCGTGGATTTATCCAGACGCACGTTATCTTCGAGCCCCGCGCGGGTATGCCCCCCCGCAGCGATGGACCATTCGTTCAGCACGATTTGGTTAGGGCCGATCCCGGCAGCGCACCACTGAGCATCAGGGGCAAGGCGATTGAGGGTCTTGATATAGAAATCGAAGGTTTCCTTATCGGCCGGCATCGCGTTTTTCACGCCCATCACAAACTGGACGTACAACTGGCCGGGAATGCGACCGTCCTGATTCATCTCCGCCGCCTTATGAATGTGGGACAAATCAAACGCCTCGATCTCAGGCTTTACCTCGTAGGTTCGCATCTCGCCCGCCAGCCAATCCACCAGCTGCGGTGGATTTTCATAAACACGGGTAGGGAAGTTGTTCGAACCGACCGAAAGGCTCGCCATGTCGGGGCGCAGGGACAACATGCCGCCGCGTTCCTGCCCCGCACCGGAACGGCCTCCGGTCGAGAACTGAATGATCATATCAGGGCAATGCTCTCTTAACCCCTCCTGCAGGGCTGCAAACTTGTCAGGATCCGAACTCGGGGTTTCATCCGCGTTGCGCACATGTGCATGGCAGATACTGGCCCCTGCTTCGTAAGCTTCGTGGGTCGATTCGATCTGTTCGGCAATACTGATCGGCACCGCCGGATTGGCAGCTTTGGTCGGGACTGAACCGGTGATCGCGACACAGAGAATACAGGGAAATGTCATGGGCGTGCGGCCTTGCGTAGGGAATGTTCGCTCAAGGATACAACACGAGACAACCCCGCGTACACCCTTGCCTCAGCCGCCGCCACATCGCGTCAGTTCTTGGTGATTTCACGCGCAATCAAATAGGAAACCGGAACTGCGACAACCGCACCGATTGCAGCCGCACCAAGAATCGCTGTCACCGAAACATAGCCGGCGGACAGCACGGCAATGACACCCGACCCGGCCATAGCCGTGGCGATGATGGAATAGAGCATGGAGGCGAGGCGGAACATGACAATGTCCTTTCTGTGCGATGGCGTTGCAAGGGTGCTAGCAGGTGTTTTGACGCAGGGTGTTGATTTGGGTCAAATACGCAGGCCTCAGCCGCGCTTTTTCACGAACTCGGTCAGGATCACGATGCGCTGGCCTTCCACGCGGCCTTCGATATGGGCGGCGTTGTCGGCGACAAGCGAGATTTTGTGGACCGCCGTGCCGCGCTTGGCGGTGAAGCCCGCGCCTTTGACGTTGAGGTCTTTGATCAGCACGACGGTATCGCCTGTGCTGAGGGGGACGCCGTTGCTGTCTTTGTGCGCTGTGTCTTGGGGGGCGTTGTCGGCCCACGCTTGAGTTTCATCGTCGAGGTAGAGTTGGTCGGCGAGGTCGCGGACCCAGTCGGTGTCGAGACGTTTGAGGGTGCGGGCGGCGAGGACTTGGAGCGCGGGATCGTCTGACCACATGGTTGAGGCGAGGGCGCGGAAGTGGTCGGGCGGGGTTTGCGGGTCAGCACAGGTGGCGCAGATGTCGACGGAGGCGTCAGCAGGGCCGCCGGGTACGGGGGTTGATTGAAGCGGGGTGTTTTCGGTGGTGCAGAGGGGGCAGGTCATGGGAGTTTGTAGGGTGGGTGAAACCCGCGCGCAACGGTTTGTTAACCATGCTGCGCCATAGTTAGAGAATGAGTCGATATCGTCGCATGTATGTTACGGGCGGAACGTATTTCTTTACCGTCAACTTGGCCCAAAGAGGCGGAGACCTGTTGGTGCGTGAAATCGAATTGTTGCGGTCATCATATGCGTCCGTTTCAACGCAGCACCCGATCCAATGTGATGCTATGGTGATTTTGCCAGACCATCTTCATGCGGTTTGGACGTTGCCCGATGGTGATGCTGATTTTTCTGTTCGGTGGAAGAAGATCAAGGCGAGGTTCTCAAAGCACTGCAGTGTCGTATCTGACGTCAGTGACAGCAAGGCTAGCAAAGGCGAACGTGGGATATGGCAACGGCGATTTTGGGAACATTGCATTCGAGATGAAGAAGATTTCGCGGCGCATGTGAAATATTGCCATTTGAATCCGGTGAAGCACGGGCTTGTTGAGCGGGCCGTTGATTGGCCGTATTCGACGGTGCATCGGGATTTGGAGGTTGGGAAGTGGGCGTAGGGTGGGTGCAACCCACGTTTGCGCGGGTTGAAATGGAGTGGCGCGTGGGTTTCACCCACCCTACAGTTCCTCGATTGAACACAGCTCTGGCATTATTCTAAAGAGTTCAATCGTTTGACGCTCGCTAATCTCGGTGAATTGCGTGTATGCGCCGGATGCTCGTTCAATCATATATCCAGCAAGATCAACCAGTTCCATGGAGCCTTCAGCCACGGCGACAAGGTCGGAAACTTGCGCTGGGTTATCATATTTCGAAGTTTGCAAGTTATGAGCAATTTCAGATGTACGAAGGTTTTGTAGTTTCTGGAGAACTTCAAGTTTAGCTAATGCTCGTTTTTTTTCAACAAATCGGCTTCGCACATCTTTAAGCTTCTTCGAACAATATGGTCTTCCAGAATCTACTCGTATCTTTTCGTGGTGCGCGACCAAAGTTTCGATATCCGGCAGGCAGCGAGATAGCTTATCTATCGAATGAACATCTGGAGCCTTATCCCAGATGCGACAAATGAACAGCACCAAGGCTTTTCTGATCTCAGAGTGACCAACGGCAACCGGATACCCAGCGAACGAACCATCAAGTACACGCTTTACATTGCCGTTATTCAACAGGCCCTTCACCACCCCTAGATGACGGCAATAATATGAACACTCTTCGTCAAGTTTTCTGAAGTGGACTCTAAAGTCTTCCAACCCTACCCATCCATCTTTAGCGCACTAATAAACGCTTCCTGAGGAATATCCACCTTACCAAACTGGCGCATCTTCTTCTTACCCGCCTTCTGCTTTTCCAGCAGCTTTTTCTTACGCGTTGCGTCGCCGCCGTAGCACTTGGCCGTCACGTCCTTGCGCATGGCCGATAGCGTCTCACGCGCGATGACCTTGCCGCCAATCGCCGCTTGAATCGGGATCTTAAACATGTGGCGGGGGATCAGATCTTTGAGCTTTTCGACCATCGCCCTGCCCCGCGCCTCGGCGCGGTCGCGGTGGACCATGGTAGAGAGCGCGTCGACGGGTTCGTCGTTCACGAGGATGGACATTTTAACAAGGTTGTCAGTTCGGTAGCCAATCATCGCGTAATCGAAAGACGCATACCCTTTGGTAACGCTTTTCAGCCTATCGTAGAAATCAAACACCACTTCGTTCAGCGGCAGGTCATAAACGACCATGGCGCGGGAACCGGCATAGGTGAGGTCTTCCTGGATGCCACGGCGGTCCTGGCAGAGTTTCAGGACGTCGCCAAGGTATTCGTCGGGCACAAGGATCGTCGCTTTAATGCGCGGTTCCTCTAGGTGGTCGACCAAGGTGAGGTCGGGCATGTCGGCGGGGTTGTGCAGCTGCGTGACCGTGCCGTCCTTCATGTGGATGTCGTAGATAACGGAAGGCGCGGTGGTGATCAGGTCGATGTTGTACTCACGCTCGATCCGGTCGCGGATCACTTCGAGGTGCAAGAGGCCAAGGAAGCCGCAGCGGAAGCCAAAGCCGAGCGCTGCGGAGGTTTCCATCTCAAAAGAGAAGCTCGCATCGTTGAGAGCGAGTTTTTCGATGGAATCGCGCAGGTCTTCGAATTCGGCGGCGTCAACCGGGAAGAGACCACAGAAAACTACGGGCTGTGCCGGTTTGAAGCCCGGCAGTGCAGTTTCGCAGCCCTTCTTTTCGTGGGTAATCGTGTCACCCACACGGGTGTCGCGGACCTGTTTGATACTCGCGGTCAGAAACCCGATCTCGCCGGGTCCAAGTTCGTCGATTTCGGTCATGGCGGGGCGGAACACGCCGATGCGGTCGACGTGGTGGACAGAGCTGTTCTGCATCATCCGCACCCGTTCGCCCTTTTTCAACACGCCGTCCATGATGCGGACAAGGACGATCACGCCGAGGTAGCTGTCGTACCACGAATCCACCAGCATCGCCTTGAGCGGTGCATCGCGGTTCCCCTTGGGCGCGGGCAGTTTGGTCACGATGGCCTCGAGCGTTTCCTCGATCCCGACACCGGTTTTGGCAGAGACACGGATCGCGTCGGTGGCGTCGATGCCGATGACGTCTTCGATCTGTTCGGCCACGCGGTCACAATCGGCAGCCGGAAGATCGATCTTGTTGAGGACGGGGACAATTTCGTGATCGGCCTCGATCGCGTGATAGACGTTCGCAAGCGTCTGCGCCTCGACGCCTTGGGTGCTATCCACAACCAGCAGCGACCCTTCGACGGCGCGCATGGAACGGGAAACCTCATAGGCGAAGTCAACGTGACCGGGGGTGTCGATCAGGTTGAGGACGTATTCCTCCCCATCCTTGGCGGTGTAGTTGATGCGCACGGTCTGCGCCTTAATGGTGATGCCGCGCTCGCGCTCGATATCCATGCTGTCGAGCATCTGCTCTTTCATATCGCGATCCGCCACGGTGTTCGTGGACTGGATCAAGCGATCAGCCAGCGTCGATTTACCGTGGTCAATGTGGGCCACGATGGAGAAATTGCGGATGTGTGAAAGTGGTGTCATGTATGGGGATATGAGGCGGATTGGGGGGTTGGTCAAGGTGGATCGTGGTACTGCAAGGCCGGTAGTTGATTTGACGGATCAAGATGCGTCAGAAGCTTGGTTTACAAGCCAGATGCCAAACATTCGAAGTCAGCTCGCCAATCGGGCCGCACTGCGTGCTCTTCCGCTGCTAGATGCTGAAAAAGAAGAGAATAGGTTCGAGGCTCTTACCCTACTCGCTTTAAGAGCCGCACTTGTGTCTTGGCTTAAAGGGCTGGCTGTAGAAAGAGAAATAGCCTTTAATGCCGACTTCGATCGCGTAGTTGGAAATGCGGCACCCAAATATATTTTTGAAACACGGATGAATGGGGCCTACTCAGGCCAACCGGCAACAAGCGAAGCGACAAGCGCTTTATCTCAGTCTGTAGCAGCTGCGAATTTTGGTAAGGACGCCTTCTTTGCGACAGTCAGTGCGATCCATGCATTCAGATTTAGCGATGATATTCCAGGCGAGGACTATAGAACCCTCGCCGAACAATCCGCCATTGCGGCATTTAACCAAGACTTAGAAGATCTCAACATGGGCGAAGAGTTGGGGCGGTTGTGGCCTTTGGAGACAGCGACACAGAGTATTTTACAACAGCGATCGAATTTCATCGCCAGATTGTCTGAAAAGGAATGTTGGTCGTTTTGGCATAAATGGTACCTGGCTATGTGGAACGGGACGTTTGGGGATTGGGATTTAGCGCATGAGATTGCCAAGATCGACAATAAGCTTTGGGATGGAGAGGACGCGCTGGCGAAGGTTGCGGTGGAGATTGAGAAGATCCGTGTAATATTTGACCTACGCAAACAGGTTGCTTCACTCAAATCGCAACTGGCCCAAGTCGCTACAGAGAAGCCTTCCGCACTTATTGGTCATAATAATCCGCCAGAAGCGATTGAGGATGCCACCCCAACGCAGGCAACAGTTATTATTTGGGCTGAGATTACGACGCTTGAAAAAGAGCTAACCTCTGAAACTCCCACTGTTGAAGGTGTGCGGGATGCTTCGGTTCGTTGGGCACGACTCGTCAAAGGAATAAAAAAGTTGTTCGCGGACATCGCCTATGATCATACAAAAGAAGCCGTTTGGGGTACGATCTTTGCGGCCAGTGCCGCAGGTAGCAAAGTACTGTGGCCTCAGATTGTTGCTTCGGTTGATATGATTTCGAAGCTTATTGACAAATGGTTGGGGTATCTCATCTTGGGAATGTGAGAGTGACGGGACCAGTCCCGCCCTAAGGGCAAACCCACCCCACAAACGTGATTTGCCCCCCTCCCCCAAATCCGTCATACTGCGCGACAGGCAAAACAGGGCCACCAAGGGGTAAACCCCATCGGTCCGCGGCAGAGGCAGTGTTTATGTTACGTATCAGTGTGGCGGTTGTGGCGCTTTTGGCGTTGGTCGCCTGTGGCGGCAATCGCTCGTCCGGCAATCGGGGGTATGCGGTGCAGTTTGCCTCCGGTCCGATCCAGAAAGCCTGTCAGGCGCAGGGCCGCAAGGCGGCCTCAAGGGCGCGGTGTGGCTGTGTGCAGGCGGTGGCCAATCGCGAGCTTTCAGCGGCGGATCAGCGGCGTGGGGCGAAGTATTTCAAGAACCCGCATGCCTTGCAGCAGGTGCGCCAGAATCAAGACGGGAATGCAGCAAACAGGCGGTTCTGGGCCGCTTGGAAGGCTTACGGGCAACGGGCGGCCCAGGTGTGTTCTAAGGTTTAGCTAAGGGGCGATTTCTTTCAAAGAAATCGGTCGGAAACTTTAAAAGTTTCCGGCTCCAAAGCGCCTTACGGGGTTTCGATTGGCGGGCCGAAACGGTTGATGAGACGTTCGGCGATCTGATCCCGGGCGGCGCGGAACTGGGCCAGTTTCGCCTCGCGAGTTTCCCCTATGCCGGTCGGATCAAGGATCGGCCAATATTCAACTTCAAGGTGGAAAAATCGCGTGAGCTCAAGAGCGCGGCGCTGGCTGGCCGGAGACAGTGCAATCACCAGATCGAAGGAAGACAGGTCGTCACCCCATTGCTCCATCTCGTCGAAACTGCGCGAGCGGTGGCGGGATAGCTCGACACCCAGTTCTGCACAGACGGCGATTGAAAAGCCATCAATCTCCAGATCATTCCGCACGCCTACGGATTGCACATAGGTATCCGTTCCGTAGTATTTTTTCATTATGCCTTCGGCCATTGGTGAGCGAACCGCGTTGTGATCGCAGCAAAACAAGACCGATTGGGGGAGCGGGCCGGACACTCAGCCTCCGAAATGCAAAACGCAGATCAGGGTAAACAGGCGGCGCGCTGTGTCGATGTCGATTTCGGCTTTACCCTCAAGGCGTTCCTGCAAAACACGAGAGCCTTCGTTGTGGATGCCGCGCCGGGCCATGTCGATCGTCTCGATCTGGCTGGGGGGGAGTTTTTTGACTGCGTCAAAATAGGATTCGCATATCTGGAAGTAGTCTTTGACAACTTGTCGGAACGGTCCCAACGACAGATGGAATTCGGCCGCTTTTTCCTCAGTTTCGGTCACCACATCAAACACCAAACGTTTATCGCGAATGGACAGTCCAAGGTGGTAAGGCCCTTGGGGTACGGGACGGTCGTCACGCGCAGGCAACACAAAGGAATTGTCTTCCAGCAGGTCAAAAACCGCAACTTTGCGTTCCTGTTCGATTTCCGGTGTGGGCGGGGGCAGTCCCGCGTCGTCAAGATTGATATGGCTGATGCGTGACATCTGGCGCATCCTTTTGTGAGGCAAGGTTGCAGAGGGATACGACACAGCGGGCGTCATGGCAATGCAGAGGCGATACCAACCCGTCCGGTTTCGATTATCATAAACCACGGCCTGCAATTGGCACCTCGGGACCCCGTTTCGAGGACGCGCAATTGCATCATTCACCGCCTTTGCAGACAAACTTGCCTGCAACGATCTCAACAGAAACAGTCAACTCGCTTGCTGTCGCTTGCCACAGTGATCAAAAACGGACGATCAGGTGTTTTCCGGCACGTGCAAACCCTCAGCGGTTTAGCTTGTCGAGCCTTGCCGTGACACTAAGTCCGTGCGCCTGCAAGCTTTCAGATGTGGCCAGACGTTCAGCAGCCGGGCCAATAGCGCGCAGTGCTTGCGGTGTCATCCGCGCCATTGTGGTTCGTTTCATGAAATCAAGTACTGAAAGCCCGGAAGAGAAGCGGGCAGAACGCGCTGTCGGGAGCACGTGATTGGGGCCGCCAACGTAGTCACCAATGGCCTCGGGGGTCCAAGCGCCCAGAAAGATCGCGCCCGCGTGGGTGATCAGATCACTCAAGGCATCGGGGTCCGCCACGCAAAGCTCCAGATGTTCAGGGGCAATGCGATTGGACAGAGCCGCCGCATATGCAAGGTCTGGCACAATAATGATGGCACCATTGTCGCGCCAGCTGGTCCCTGCGATGGCGCGGCGATCGAGTGTCTCTAGGCGTTTCTCAACGGCATCGATCACGGCTTTGCCAAACGTTGCGTCGGTGGTGATCAAAATACTCTGGGCGCTTTCATCGTGTTCGGCTTGGGACAACAGATCAAGTGCAATCCAGTCCGGGTCATTGTCCGCATCGGCGATCACTAGAATCTCAGACGGGCCTGCGATCATGTCGATGCCGACCTTGCCAAAGACACGCCTTTTCGCTGCGGCCACAAAGGCATTGCCAGGGCCGGTGATTTTGTCGACCGGTGCGATTGTTTCAGTACCGTAAGCAAGTGCCGCAACAGCCTGCGCCCCGCCAATACGATAGATTTCATCAACGCCGGAAATATGCGCAGCCATCAATACCAATGGATTCATCACCCCGTCCGGAGTTGGAACCACCATAGCAAGGCGGCCAACCCCGGCAACTTTGGCAGGGATGGCATTCATCAAGACGGAGGACGGATAGCTTGCGAGGCCTCCGGGAACATAAAGCCCAGCGGCAGAAACAGGCGTCCAGCGCCAGCCAAGAATCGCCCCCGTATCATCGGTCCATTCGGCATCTTCGGGCAGTTGGCGTTCGTGATAAGCGCGGATGCGGGTGGCGGCGAGGTCGAGGGCGGCTTTGTCCTCTGCGCTGACCTTATCCAGCGCTGTTACAATTTCTTCGTCTGTGATGCGTAGTGTTTCTGGCGTCAGCGTGATGCGGTCAAATTTGGCCGTGAGGTCGATAACAGCTGCGTCACCCCCCTTGCGCACATCTGCGATAATCTCTGCAACCACAGCGTCCACATCTGGGCTGTCTTCACGTTTAGCGCCGAGCAGCTGCGTAAAATCTGCCTCGAAATCGGCATCGGTGGCGGAAAGGAATTGCGGCATGTAAGCCTCCAGCTGGTGTTACCGGAGACTTAGACCGAGGTTAGGGAAGTCTCAAGCATTGGTGTCAAAACCAAAGCTATCAAGGGCGCGGATCATCAAGAGATCGGTGCGCGGTGTACCCTCTATCAGGACAGATCGGGGGCGGCGACCAAAGACGATAAAGCCAAGCGACGTATAAAGCGCAACGGCTACTTCATTGGCGGCATCCACGGTCAGTTCCACCTGCAACAGCCCGTCATGGATCAAGTGATCGAGGGCCGCTTGCATCAAGGCGCGGCCTTGGCCCTGCCCCTGCTGGGACCCAGTCACTTAGAGCGGGCCGATATCGGCAGTGTGTCGTAGACGCTCAACACTGCCGCGCCGCGCAAGGACGTAACCCACCAGCCGGTCTTCCACGAAGCCCCCACGCCAGAGCGCCGATGGAATGCCAGCCGCAAAACTGTTGTCAGGAATTGCGAGAAGTTATGCTTCGGTCAGCAGAAAGGACTCCGGAAGATTGCGCAATCCTTCGGCCCAGAGGGCGCGCAATTCCGGCGCATCCTCTGCATCTAGCCTGCGTATCTTCATACAGGATGCTGCGGCAGCTTTTTGGAGGGTGCCACATAAGGGCGCGTCACATCTTTAAGCGTGACTTCAATGGCTTCGACGCTGAGGCGGATTGCCCCGTCACCCGCAAGGGTCAGGGTAATATGCCCGGAAGGCGCGTTGCTTTCCTCGAATTCGAGGCCGAGCACAGACAGAATCGTGTCGCTGTCGCCTTTCGGGACGCCTTGGCTGGCCACCCTTTGAACCGTGTTGAACATCAGGACGGATTGCACCCGTTCAGGCGCATGCCGGGTCTTGCCGGGGTCTTCCCATCGAACGCGGTT
The DNA here is from genome assembly GCA_947501805.1 of uncultured Sulfitobacter sp. Taxonomy (GTDB): domain Bacteria; phylum Pseudomonadota; class Alphaproteobacteria; order Rhodobacterales; family Rhodobacteraceae; genus Sulfitobacter. The sequence continues at coordinate 90,901 of CANMXJ010000015.1, forward strand.
CAGCAGCAAGGCAAATTGCCCCTTTCCGGGCTTCCAGCGCATTTCGGAAGCCGGAAAAACGGCATCCTGAACAAGCGAGGAAATCACGTTGAGATCGTCAACATCCAGCGCACCCAAATTCAGCGGTGCTTCGCGGCCATCTTCAAAGCGGGCATCCTGGCTCATGTCTCTTTGATCCGCTCGATGTCCGCGCCAACGCCGCGGAACTTGGCAACAACATGTTCATATCCCCGATCAAGGTGATAGACACGGGCGACCTTGGTCTCACCTTCAGCAGCAAGGCCCGCGAGAATCAATGACACAGAGGCGCGCAAGTCGGTCGCCATGACCGGAGCCCCTTTGAGTTTGTCGACGCCTTTGACCGTTGCCGTGCCACCGTGAACGTCGATGTCAGCCCCCATCCGAATCAATTCAGGAGCATGCATAAAGCGGTTCTCGAAGATTTTCTCCTCCAGCACAGAGGTGCCTTGCGCTGTGCACAAAAGCGCCATCATCTGCGCCTGCAGGTCGGTCGGAAAGCCCGGAAAAGGTTCGGTTGTCACGTCAACGGCCTGAATTCGGCCATTCTTGCGCGCAACCTTGAGGCCCTTGTCGGTCTCCGTCACGGAAATGCCTGCAGCGTCCAGTTTTTCGCAAAAGGCCGACAGCAGATCAATGCGCCCGCCAAGCAGTTGTACTTCGCCACCGCAGATCGCGGGGGCCAGCATGTAGGTGCCAAGTTCGATCCGGTCCGTGACAACGCGGTGGGTGGCACCGTGCAGACTATCTACACCCTGAATGGTGATCGAGGGGGTACCGTCACCCTCAATTTGCGCACCCATGGCACGCAGGCAATCCGCAAGGTCTACGATTTCTGGCTCGCGCGCTGCGTTGTTGATGACGGTTGTGCCCTTGGCAAGGGTGGCCGCCATCATGATGTTTTCGGTGGCACCGACACTGGCAAAAGGGAAATCGATGACCGCGCCCTTGAGCTTGCCACCCTGCGCCTTTGCGTGCAGATAACCATCCCGAAGGTCAATCTCGGCACCCATCAGGGCCAAACCATCGGTATGAATATCCATCGGGCGCGCACCGATTGCACAGCCGCCGGGCAATGAAACTTCGGCATGCCCTTCCCGCGCCAGCAACGGGCCAAGGACAAGGTTCGACGCGCGCATCTTGCGCACAATGTCATAGTCTGCATGCGTGTTTATGGTGCCGTGGCTCGACATTGTCAGGACTTTGCCATCTTGCAGCGAAGAGACCTCGGCACCAAGCGAGCCGAGCAATTCGGTCATGGTGCGAATGTCGCTGAGGCGCGGCGCATTTGTCAGTGTCAGCGGTTCCTCGCTGAGCAACGTCGCCGGCATCAAGGTGAGGCAAGCGTTCTTGGCCCCTGCAATCGGAATATCACCGTGCAGCGTGTTGCCGCCTTTGACCAGAATCGAATCCATATTAGCTGCTTTCCTCATCCGGCCCTTCCGGACCTTTATTATTGGCCGCCTGCGCACCTCTTGCACGGATTTGCGCCTTGCGTCTGCCCATATTTGCCTTAAGCGCAGCCTTGAGGCGATCCTCACGAGCCTGTGCCTTGGTTTTTGGTGTTTTGGGCGGGTTATCTTGAGACATGTCGCCTCTCTATCGCAGGGTCTGCGGCGCGTCCAGATTTGGGTTGCACCGTTTTTGGATTGGCGCTATTGCGCACCCCTATCAACGCTGTAGTAGCTCAGTGGTAGAGCGCGTCATTGGTAATGACGAGGTCGGGAGTTCAATCCTCCCCTACAGCACCATTTTCCAACATTTAATCAGCGCCTTTGCCGAAAACTACAAGTTTTGATGAATTGTGCGTGAAAAAGTAAGCAAAAGTAACCACCATGATGGGAACCAGCGGGATACTCGCGCGAGCACTTTCTTGACCGGATAACATGCCAAATCTGGCAATTATCAGTGCGTAAGTCGGTCTTTCTCATCGTTTTTTGCTGCCAAAAGGCGTAAAAGCGCAACAAAATAAACCCATCTGCCCTCTGGCGCATACATGGCGAAAGAAAATTATCGCTCCAGTTGATGCGGGCAAATCAACTCTGTCCAAACCGCACCAGGGTCGGCCATGCGGGACTTTTCAGACCTTCACTACGCATACACTGACGGTCGGTTTGCCGAACCGTTCAACAAATGGTGGTTTTTGCAAGAGCCTTAATTCTTTGCAATCACGTCGCTGCCTGAAATATGGGAGTAAATGAAGCTCGCTATTGATGTCATTCATCTGCGAATTATTAAGCAGTCCAAATTCATAAAGGTGTGATGTTCTGTCGAAACTTGGTTCATTTGGACCTGCGATAGCAGGAACGTCTCCGATCGAGGCTGCGAGGGCTGGCCTAGGGGCCTTTGTCGGCCTCGCACTTGCTGGCCTGTTCGTCCTGTCGTCTTCCATCGATCTAACCCTTGGGCTTTATCTTGTGGCACCCTTCGGTGCGAGTTCGGTGCTTCTTTTTGCCGTTCCCAACAGCCCGCTGGCACAACCTTGGTCAGCAATCGTCGGTAACACCGTGGCAGCCGTCGTTGCTGTTGCTGTATGTTTGGTAGTGTCAGACCCTGTGATGCGGATTGCCTTGTCCGTCGGGCTTGCCATCGCCGCGACGATCCTTTGCCGGGCTTTGCATCCTCCTGCGGGTGCTGTGGCGATGACCGCTGCGATGAGCCCTGATGCGATCGATGAGCTGGGCTTTATGTTCGCACTGACGCCGATAGCTATCGGCACGGTTCTGCTGGTTCTGGTCGCTATCGTCTATGGCAGGCTGACGGGTCGGCATTATCCGTTTAGGCAATTTGACGAACCCAATGCACATGGCACCACGGATCCGGGACCAATGGAACGCCTTGGTCTGTCCGAGGATGAGTTGAATGATATCCTTGATCGGTATCGGCAATCCTTCAACCTTGGTACCGAGGACCTGGCTCGGCTGCTCGGCGCTGCGGAAATTCAAGCCTCTACCCACAGGGCAAATCCGATGGTCGCGGCGGAGGTTATGTCCCGAGACCTCGTTTTGATCCATGCGGATGCCCCGCTGGCCGAGGTCGCGGACCTGTTTCGAAAGCACAGGTTCACCGGCCTGCCGGTGATTGCGAAAAGCGGCAAATTTTTGGGTGTCATCTTTCAAATGCATCTGATTGATCGTGCCAGCCAATATGCAAACCTGACGCACCGCCCTTTCCGGTCCGCTTTGCGACAACTAATGGATAGGAAAAGCGATATCCCCCTACGTGCTGCCGACATCATGACCACAGATGGCCCCCGTGCGACCGCTTCAACGCCACTTGCCGCCCTTTTACATCTGATGGCAGAAGGGGAGATCGATGCCGTTCCGATCCTTGAAGTCGGTCATATTATCGGGATTGTGACCCGCACGGACTTGATCAGCGCACTTGCTCGGAGCAGTCTGAACAACGGCGTTCAACCGGTAAATCTTGGTAAAGCACGATGACGGAAAACGATGATACAGGTGGTTCCGACCCTTGCATGGCGCATCTCTTGATAGACGGCCATCCGGTTGACCCTGCAACGATGCGGGATGTAGGCCGTTTTCGCACGTCCGAGCGAGCCCGCCTGATGGACGCACGCCGTCGGATATCTACGCAAAAACGCGCGACGATGACCACTAAGCTGAGCGAGACCCTAGATACGCTTGTCGCACCAAGGCCGAACATGCGCATCGCAGCATATTGGCCCATTCGTGGTGAACCGGATTTGCGAGACTGGATGACGCGGGCGCACGGTGCCGGAGCATCGGTCCTTTTACCCGTCGTAATCGAGAAAAAAGCCCCTTTGGTTTTTCGCCTGTGGTCCCCGGAGGGTGCGATGGAACGCGGCGTCTGGAACATACCGGTGCCTGCCGACGGTATTGAGATGATACCGGACACCGTAATTTCGCCCTTGGTAGGTGTAGATGAGGCCTGCTTCAGGCTGGGTAACGGCGGTGGGTATTACGACCGAACTTTGGCACGCCTCGACCCTTTGCCAAAACTGATAGGGGTTGGATTTGCAGATTGCGTCATTCCAACGATATTTCCGATGCCGTGGGATATTCCCATGGATGAGGTTGTACTCGCCAATGGGACAGTCTGTCATCGATCTTGAAAAATCCAAAAACCGTCGTTTTGGGAACGCCGTGTGACTTCCTGTTCTTACGCTGCCACAAAGCTCGTTAGAAACTGAATCCGCTGTTGAAGCTCTTTGCTTGTCTCATAACTGCGAACATACAAGCAACATGGAGCATCGGTCTAAGAAAGCTTCAGGCGGTCATCTGATGGTTTCTGTCAGAATATTGCGGTGCTGAACGGCCCTCAAGGTCCGCGCTGCGGTACTTTTCGACCATTCGACGCTGGCCTGCCAATGTCCGCTTTGAAGAGCAATTACTTCGCCCTCTCAATGATCAGGATGTTTTGGCAGGCACTACAGCAACTACCGTTAGTTCGACGAGGAGCGTCTTGTCGACGAGACCGGCGACTTTGACCCCTGTTACTGCGGGGCCCGCATTGAATGAGAAACGATTGCGGCGCGCTGCTTGGATGGCATCAAGGTCTTCATCTCGTACATAGTACATTGTGCAGGAGACAACATTATCTATCGTCCCACCCACACTGGAGAGAACTTTTTCAATATTGTCTATTGCTGCGTGGGTCTGTTTTCCAGCATCGTCTCGGCCAACAAGTTCAAAGTCCTCTGTCCACCCGACTTGGCCAGTAAGATGCACACGCTTTCCCTCCGGCTCAACGACGGCTTGGCTCATCGGAAAATCTTTATCATTCCATACGCCTTTGACATTTATTCTCTGGCCGGACATCTGTGAAATCCCATTTTTGCTGTTGCCCCGATCTGGTTTCAGATCGCCTCTCGGGCATTCGCCGCAAACTCGAAAACATGCAATGTGAGCTCAGACTGGTCATCTGAGGCTTTCGGCCAAGATCACGCGGCGCTGACCAACAGTCAAGGTCGGCCTTGCGGGAAAAAGCTGCCGTTTAACCGATAGCCCCCTGCGACCATCCGGCTTTCAACGAGCTGAAATTGGTGTGACGCGCAGAAGTCCTTGAACCAACCAGTCGCAAGTCCAACGCAGGATTGACCAATGTCAACCCAATGCCCTTCACCCAGAGCTAACTTACCCAGGCTTTACACCGAAAGGGCAATCGCCAATGTCAAAAGCAACATCACTTGAGCAACACTACATCATTGGGGGTGGCATCGCTGGAATGGCAACTGCCGTCTACCTGATCCGCGATGCAGGCGTCGAAGGTAAGAACATCCACATATACGAGCAACTCGGGGTTGCTGGTGGATCGCTGGACGGGTCGGGCGACGCTGAGTCCGGATATATGATCCGCGGTGGCCGCATGTTCGAAAAACACTTCGCGTGTACGTTCGATCTTCTGGACACGATCCCGTCAGCGGACGATCCAAGCGTCAGTGTGACAGATGATATCATGGCGTTCAATCGCATGGTGCCCGGCTCGTCCAACTGTCGCCTTGTTAGGGACGGCCTACCGGCTGAGGATCGCTATGACCTGACACTCAGTGCGCATGACATTGTCGATATCAACCGCCTCATCCTTCAATCCGAAGCCGGTTTGGCAGGGCAGAGCATCGAGGACTGGTTCAAGCCGTCCTTCTTCGAAAGCAATTTCTGGCTGATGTGGTCCACGATGTTCTCTTTTCAACCATGGCATGCGCTAACAGAATTGCGGCGTTACCTGCGGCGGTTTATCCATCTCTTTCCCGGATTTACACGCATCGCAGGCATTTTGCGCACGCGGTATAATCAATACGATTCACTGATTGCCCCCATTATCACATGGCTGCGGGATCGGGATGTCAAGATTGCCACAAGCACGCAGGTTATCGACGTCACGATTGATGGCACGCGGCAGGACCGCCGTGTCATCTCCTTCGCTTTGGCAGATGAAAGCGATGTGCAGGTAAGTGAAGATGACCGAGTTTACCTTACCCTGGGGTCGATGACGGGCGCGACCACCCAAGGCGCGAACAACCGCGCACCGGACCTGCATGACAAAGAAGGAGGTGCCTGGACACTCTGGCGCAAGCTGGCGACCCAGAACGAAGGGTTTGGCCACCCTGAAGTGTTCTGCGGCAACACAAACAAGACCGCATGGCATTCGTTCACAGTGACAATGAATAGACCCGATTTTTTGAGTTTATGGAGGATTTCACAAACAACCGGACGGGCACCGGAGGACTTGTCACTTTCGCTGATTCAGGTTGGACGCTGTCTGTCGTCCTGTTCCACCAGCCACATTTCCGGAGCCAAAAACACGGTACCTATACCTTCTGGGGTTACGGTTTGCGTGGTGACAGATCAGGCGACTTCATCAAGAAACCGATGTGGGAGGCGACAGGCAACGAGATCATCGCAGAGCTTTGCGGGCACTTGAAACTCGCTAAGGCGCAGGCCGCATGGTTCAATGACGCGCGGGTTCTACCATGTCGAATGCCTTACATTACCAGCCAATTCATGCCCCGTCAGCCGGGCGACCGCCCCGATGTACGCCCCAACGGTGCGCGGAATTTTGCAGTGATCGGCCAATTCTGTGAACAGCCACGCGATTGCGTTTTTACGGTGGAATACTCGATACGCTCGGCGCGCACCGCTGTGGCCGGGCTGACCGGTCGTGTCGATCCACCGCCGCCCGTCGCACGCACGGACCTTGATCCGATGGTTCTGATACGGGCGGCCCGTGTACTGATGGGTGTGTGACCATAGTGGTTGTCCAAAGGTACAATTTGGGCGTGCATCCGGCACCGTCTTTGCTTGGTCCATTTTTGTCTGGCATGAACGTCCGCTTCCCCGCCACAACAATCATCTGAGCGCGATGCAGCCTCGGTCAAGACGGGCTTCTTTCTTTGAAGACGTCTCTGTTTCTTTGAGGTAAGCCGTTTCATTCAATCAATATTATTAGATTTGGATGGATTTCGAAATGATGGGTGTTCAGGAAGTTCAAGCGCGGTTGTTTTACGACTTTGATGTGGAGGCGCATGTTCCTGCGGATCACATGCTGCGCGAGATTCACCAATTTTTGGACGTGGCAACCGTCCGCCAGCAGTTGAAGCAGTTTTACGGCCACCTCGGACGTCCCTCGACTAGTCCTGAACTGGTCGTACGGATGCTGGTGATCGGATATGTTATGGGCATCCGGTCAGAACGGCGGCTTTGTGACGAAGTTCATTTGAACCTAGCCTATCACTGGTTTGGTCGGCAGTCATGGATTTGCTGTTGATGCCAGCTTAATCGAAGCAGATGTCGACAGAATGAACTCAACTGCCCAAGCGGAATGGGACGTTTCTGCCATCGATCCGGACGATGCACCAAGGGCTGTCAGAGCATATCCTGACGTTCTCGATGACAAGGCGTTCGGGGCATCGACAACGGTCAAGTTCATGTCTCATTCCGATCCGGCAAGCCAATGCCTCTCGTGACACTGCTACGCATTGCACTGCAGGGCAGTGGATATCGGAGCGACACGCTCAATCAGACAGGCCGAAGTGGGCGCAGCGCAAACCATGATTGATCGAGCAGAAGAGCGCTTTGGTATCGAACCGGACTCGCTCGTTGCAGATACTGTCTACGGATCGGCGGAAAACCTCGCGTGGCTGACAAAGAAGCGCAGCAGCATTCCCTTCATCCCATTGATCGACAAATCCCAGCGTAAAGATGGCACATTTTTCCGTTCTGACTTCGAATGGGACGAAGACAACGACCGTTATACTTGCCCTGAAGGCCAGCACCTGTTGCAGTCCCGCCGGAACTATTCTGACCCGCACAGGAAAGAACCAAAAACAGGCCGACGTAGATACCGCGCCACCAAAGCCATTTGCGGTGCCTGCCCATCAAAATCAAAATGCTGCCCGCACATGAACACCCGCTTCATTGACCGCGAAGAGCATTAGGGTGCCCTTGATTTTGCTCGGCTGGCCGCCAAATCCACCTTCAATCCCAAGGCCCAAGCCAAACGCTAGAAGGTCGAAATGCTCTTCGCACACCTGAAACGCATTCTCGGCCTCGGACGATTACGGCTTAGAGCGCCATACGGTGTGAGGGACGAATTTACGCTCGCTGCAATCGCCCAGAACCTTCGAAAGCTTGCAAAACTAAGGCCCAAGACCGCCGAAACAAGGATCGCGATATGATCTGAAGCCGCAAAACGACAGACCGACAAGCCGCCCAGTACAACAGGCGGAACAATAAGTCTGCCACCAACGTATCAAGGCAGCCAAAACCCCAAATCACGCCGACTTCTTCAACAAAATTGGCTCACAAAGGTCATCCGTCAGTTTTGGTCGGAAATTGGGTATCCGATTAAACAGAATTACCAATACTGTTTAATCAAAGGTCGCTTTTACCAAGGTGGACTTCTGTTTGCCTTGCAGCATCATCGCCTTTTGTCATCCAAGGCTGCGAAATCACATGGTCCATATCGCACTAGATCAGTGATGGATCAGCGCGAAACTTGCGAAATCATCGACCCTGCATGACGTGCTGCCGCAACATCAAAGCATGCCCTGCGGTGACACATGATAAAAAACGGTTTAACGTGGTTAACACAACTGACCAAGACTTTGACGTACAGCTTGCCAAGCTCTAAGTGCAGGGCATTGAAAAATGCTAGATCAGAGAACGTGTCGGGTGCCAGCCGCGCTGGGCGCAATGATCTCAAAACTGTCATCGATTTCGCTCGCCCCGATGATGAAGTCGTAGTCACGCGCCTTGATCGCTGTTGAAGATCTCTGGCTTGCCGTGCTTTGCCAAGGCCTCTTTCATGCCCCCGTGGCACAGGTATGAA
>CANMXJ010000016.1 GCA_947501805.1 uncultured Sulfitobacter sp.
GTTTCAGTCCCATAGTCAGTCTCCTTTGTTGCAGTAAATGCTATCAAAGGAGCGGCATCAAACCGCGACAGGTCCAAACACCACCCCACTGAGCTGCAAATACAACGACAAACGCCACGATCGCCACCAGCCAAAATGGAAGGCGCAGGCCGTAGATGAGTTCGTTCCAAGTGCCCTGTTGTTCTTTAGATTGTGCCATCGCCCGCCTCTCCCGCTTCCAGAAAGAAACGAGGTGCGCAATGAGCAGAAACGATGTGGGATAGAGGAAAAGGCACTCAATCGGCCAGCTGAGCGACCAAAAGAATCCAACCTGCTTGGTTAAATCTGGTCGCGCCAGATAGGTTAGATCGTGGTTCCCGATGACAAATGACATCAAGCAAAGCAGGAAGAAGCCAGCCCAGACGAATATGGCAATACTGAGACCGTCCACGCTTGTGAATAGTTTTTCAGACAGCCCGGCTAAGCTACTTCGTTTGTTTTGTGACCCATCTTTCTTTCTGTCTGACGAAGAATCGTTGTCATTTTCGTCTGCCGGGGTTTTGCCGTCGCTTTCGCGACGCGCTTTGCGTATCGATGCAAGTCGCTTGTTCGCCGCTCGAAGCTCCTTTCTCCATGCTGCAGTCGCATCCGGATCGCCCATACCGAACACGCGCGCTAAGCAAACTATGTTTTCTGAGCTGATACCCTTGTCATTGTCTTGAAACCAATTTTGGACGGTCCGCACGTCCACTCCACGACCATTTGGGTCAACCGCTAAGATCGCCTCTGCTAGCAAGTTGGGCGTCCATTCACTGTTGGTATCTGCGGTTTTCACAAACGACAGACCTGCGCGGGCGGAAATTGCTTCCTGAAACAACTCCTTGAAATCAAGGTCTCCGCTCAGGGGTCTGGTCACGCAGCTCTTGTCGATGTGCACCATCTTCGGGCCTTCGCTCTCTTTCTTCGCTAAATAGTTGTCGAACGATAGGCGAATTGATGGGTTTGTTTCTTTACATTTCAGAAGCTTGCGAAGCTTAATTTCGCCTTGGTCGTCTCTTTCGTGCGTTGGCACAAAGCTGCGAGTACATTCCCTTTTAACGAGAATTGTCAGTGCAACAAGGCGAAGGGACAGGCGACAGCTTTTTTGGCGGAATTTGTCTTAGAGAGACTTGTTCATTGGAGGACCCGCTCAAATCAGTGTTGAACATTTGGGGCAGATGATTGCTCCGGCGACCATTTAGCAACGGAATAGGTAACGAGATGGGTAGAATGTTGATTTCCGAAAACCTTAAAGCGAGTACGATCAAAGAAGGGCTCATTGTTCCAACACTAACACCCTTCGACGAGCGTGGGGCGGTGATGATGCGTGCCGTCACCGACCAGGCGAGACGCTTATCGCTGATTGATGGCATTCTCGGCATAGCCGTCAACACAACAATCCGGGAACGGCAGTCACTGTGCCTATCGGAACGTCTGGATGTTCTTCGACAAACCCGAGATGGACTTGATCCCAGCCAGTTGGTCCTAGCCTGTGCCGACGAACTATCTGGCGATATCGAGGATGAGATCGCATCCTGCTTAAAGGCAGGAGCCGACGCCGTCGTCATCTTTCCGATCCGCTGGCAGGACGGCCTGAAGGCCTGCGCCCTCAACTCGCATATCGCAAAGCGGGCCGCGATGGTCGAGCAATTACCGCTACCGATCATCGGTGCCCTTGGTAAAAATCAGATTCGTAATGGCAAAGGAAAGCCTGAGGTCACCACACTGACGAGCTATATTGCCCCGTATGAGGTGGCGGCTCTCTGCAATTATTCCCGTGATGGTCGGTTCCACGATGCTCAGGCTGTGCACAATCGTCTGTCTCCCCTTGCCAATCTCCTCGCGACCCATGATCGAAATACCAGCGAACTTATCTATCGTGAAATCGCACACAAACGCGGCCTTCTCGCGTCAACAAATGCGCGTGGAATAACCAAGCCACTTCCCATAGATCTTTGCGCGAGAGTACACAAAACACTTGATGAGATCGCACTCATGCCGATCAGTTGGATTTGAAGCACCCATACGAACAGTTGATCCGCTGACGCATGTCTCCTACCGCTCTATGCCGCGCGACTGGTCCTTACCGCGGTCTGGCGACCGATCCAGCCGTTGGATCTGCTCCCGCATCTGGCCAATGACCGGGATCGCGTGGGCGACCACTTCGGCACGGTCCTGAATAAGTTTGCGCTCTAAAACTGATCGCAATTTCAACGCTGGATCTCGGTCAATACCTTTCCGGATGGCTTCATCCCCCTTGCCATAGCGCTCAGTAAGACCTTGGCGGAATCGGATGACTTCTTGAACCGACGCTGTGTCTGCGACCAAAAGTCTGGTTCGATCCTCCTTTTCCGGCCCTGACGGCATCTTATGGACTTCGGTCATTCGCTCCATATAAGCGCTCGCCTCGGGCGACAGATCGGGGATCGGTTTGCGCATGGCGACCTGTCGCACTTCGTGTGCTGCGACAATTTCGTGTTTGACCTCTTCCAATATGGTGAAGTGCTCATCAATTTTGCGGGCCATCGTTGGCGTTAGTTCAAGTGCTGAGCGGCGATCTCCGTTTGCGATCCCAAGTCGCGTCTTGCCCTGCACATCACCAAAGCTTTCCGGCGACCGTTCGATCTCGGAAACCAATGCCCTGGTGTCTCCTTGCTCGATGTACTTTGCAACCATTCGAGCAACGGCTTGTTTGGGTTCGACATAGATCCGAAACGCCGCATCATTTGCCATGGCCAGACTCGGGCGCGCATCGATGTGTTCGGCGGCACGAACGCGCAGCTCTCGATCCTGCAACGGCGGCAGGTCAGGAACGGCATCGATCAACGGTTTTTCTGGCAGCATGTTGGACCTCATTTTATCTGTTGAGTGGTCTCGGGTTTTGTCGTGAACCTTCGATGGTGACCAATTTGTTCCATCGGTGAACGCTGATGCACGCTCAACATCCCAAGGCCGGATCCGCTCGATAAGCGGTTGTAGTGTCGCTTGCGTTTCAGCCCACTGGGCGGAAAACACCTCGGCCCAGTTCTCGCGGGCGAACTGCTGCCAGACGTCGGGCAATCCGCCCAGCACCGGCGCGTCGTCGTTCGGCGTGTGCGAGCCATGGTTCAAGATCGCATCTTTGGGAAAGGCCGCTCGAAGATCCGCGTTGAACGATCGCAGTTCGTGCGCAGACAGGGCGAGGTTCAACTCATAATGCGCCCGGCGCGCAAAGCCCCGTTCTTTGCGGCCACGGATCGTCTCCGATGCCAGAGTGTGTGACAGGCGGTGCAAGGACTTCTGCAGATGTACCGCCATCTCGCGCGGTCGGACGGCAACGTGAATGCGCGACGCAACGTCGCTGCCCTCTTCCCTTTCCGGAAGAAGGATCGACTTGTCTGGCGTGTTTTGACGCTCCGGTGCCGGATGACGCAATTGGTCGAACCGCGCAACCAAGTGATCAAGCCGCTCGCGCAGGTACTGGACATTGGCTTTTACGAAGTCGGTGATAACAAGTGTGGTCGGGAGCCCGTGCCGTTCGGCAAAGCCGCGTACAACATCTTTGTAATCCACCCCGTCACGATAGAGGGCCGTCGAATCCTGCAGCCGGTCGCGGATCATCAGCTCCACCAGTTCGCCTTTGCTTCGGAAGTCTTCCCGTGCGGCATAAAGCGAGACATCATCGCGATGCCGGGTCAGCGCCACATAAGACAGCTGCGCGTCCATCGTCGGAGACAGATAGACGAAGGCGCGGTCGACCGTGTTGCCCTGTTCTTTGTGGATGGTGCGGGCATAGCCGTAGTCGATATGGTTGTACTCATTAGCCCGCAGCGTGATTAGATCGAACTGTCCTTCGACCAAGACCTTGAGCAAGTTCTTGTCGGCTTCAACGACAGATCCTGTCGATCCATTGAACACGCCGAGGCTGCGCTCGTTCTTAAGGAAGAGGATTTGATCCCCCGCCGCGAACGGCTTCTCGCCACGCTCTGATGCAAAGATATGCTCCTCACCAAGCGTGCCTTGGGATTTCAGCATCTCCCGCGCCGCAACGTTGAGCGCGATCACGTCCTTGTTGCGATGCGCCATGATGGTGATGTCGGCTGACGCTTGATAGTACGGCATCCAGTCCCGGATCAGATCGGCCCGCGCTTCCTCATTGCTCTCAGACCAGCCGAGCTTTTCTTGCTCAATATAGGCCGCAACGCCGATCTCCGCTCTGCCCGATCCAAACGCGATTGCGGCGTCGCGCATCCACGGCTCATGCTGGCGCACCACGCTGTCGAGCTCCGCGTATCCCGTCACATCGACAAAGGCGCGGAACGCGGCACCGGCCTGTATGGGTTGCAGCTGACGCGCATCGCCGAGCACGATCATCCGTGCGCCGGCCCCGTTCAGCGTCCGTGTAATGCTCTCCATCTGGCGCGAAGATACCATGCCGGCCTCATCCATCACGAACACAGTTTTTGCGTTGGGCAGCATGTCGCCTTTGGCCCACTGATACTCCCAAGAGGCAAGCGTTCGACTTTCAATGCCCGCTTCCGACCGTAGATTGTCGGCGGCAATGCCGGCCAGTGCGCCACCCACGACGGTGTAGCCTTTCGCCTCGAAGGCGATACGTGTGGCCTCGGTCGCCGTCGACTTGCCCGCACCCGCATAACCGACAAGTGCCCCCGCACCGGTCTCACGGGTGAGATGCCGTACCACCATCTTTTGCTGATCCGTCAGATCAAAGCCGCGCTTGGCCTCAAATGCCCTGAAGGCCTTTTCCAGATCACGATCAGCGATTGGAGCCGACATGCGGCTTGCAAGACCATCGATGTTTTGCACCATCTGGTGTTCGAGTGCGACCATCGTTCGGGTTGAGAACAGCGCCTCGCTTGTGGCAGCTCCTGTGAACGGATCGAACGCCGGTGCCGCAACTGGCACCAGCTCTTCATGCGCGCCAACTTGATAGAAGAGTGACTGGAACTCAGCAGCAGAACATTCCGTTCTGTGGATCTCCCGAGCGATATCATGGCGCGTAAATACCGCCTTCTGCGTGGTGATCTTTTTGAGCACAAGGGCCGGATCATCGGCATAGCGCAGATAGTTTTCCCGTGCTGCAAGTTTGGCCTTCTCGGCCAGTTCCGACACTTCACCTCGCGCGTCCATGTTGTCCGAGGCGGGTCCGCGATGTTTGCTCGGGACTGCATCAATCCCCAGCTCTTCAAACGAGCGATGATCAACCCGGATGTCAAACCCGAGTTTTGCAAGATGATGGTTTTGTGTCTCCGCCCAGGAGGCGCGCATATCGCGCAACCGTTCCAACCCGCCGGTGAATTGCTCATAACGGATCTTGCCGTCCTTACCCCGGACAGGTGCGCCATCATCACCCAAGACCGGCACACGCTTGGCCCCGAACCCTTCTTCTGTCAGTGGACGCAATGACGTCATCAAATGCACATGCGGGTTGTTGGTCATGTCGTGATAGGCCCAGTCCGCGACGATCCCATGCGCAGACAATTCTCGCGCAACGAAGTCCCGTACCAGCTCAATGTTCTGCTCTGTCGTCAATTCGACAGGAAGTGCCAGAACGAATTCGCGCGCTAACTGCGCGTCTTTGCGGGTCTCGTTGGCTTCCACCGCGTTCCAGAAAAATGCGCTCGCTTCAGGCGCTGAATGATCCGCCGCAAATTCTGCAATCCAAGCTGGCCCATCCTTCGGCAGCGCAAATTCCGAATGCGCATTGCCGCCTTTGCGGGAATAGTCGATCTCTTCGGCGGTTTCCTCACGCTCCATCTTGGCGCAATGCCGATAGGCAGCAGCCGCCACGGCAGACCGTCCGCCCCCCTTGCCAATGATCTGCGCAGAAAGATGATAGATCGCCAACTTCCCTCTCCTTCCCGGCCTGTTTGAGTTGGTTGTTGTCTAAGTCCAGTCCGCTGCGACCGCCTATGTTGTTCAAGCGCTGCTAAAGCAGTCCCTTTGTGCGGCCCTTCAAGGTCGCACCCGTCGCCTGCGACGTATAAGTGCGCCGTTGTCTTCAATTTTCTATCGCAAATCATTCATTATGTCTATCGTTATATATAGCGATGCATGTTGAGTTGGTGTATCGTGATTTTACACACCTGCAACACCTCAGAATGGAGACCAAACCCCATGGCCAGAAAACCCAAGTCAGTGATCGACATCGACAAAGAGATCGAAGCGCTCAGGGCACAGCGCGTCGCATCCCTTGAGGCGCGCGCGGACCAGATCGGGAAGATCGCCGCCAAGGCTGATTTGACAACGTTGAAGATTTCAGACGCGGAGTTGCTGAGGGAGTTTCAGGCGATAGCGGAGCGATTTCGCCGCAAGACGGATGCTTCCGATACTCCGAAAGCTTGACGCTCAGATCGCCAAAGGAGAACAACAGATGCAACGCGCCAAACACGCAAACAGGAAGCAAGAGACGCGAGCGAAGATCATGATCGGTGAGGCTGCGATGCGCGTAGGCGCGGCTCATTTGCCGGTGGGAGAGATCGAAGCTGTACTCGCACACTACGTCGAAACAGGTGGTAGCAAAGAGCTTCAGGCCTTTGTCACGCAATGGACCAATACACCGATCAAACAATCAGCCAATGGCAGCAGCGAAGCGTCCTGCCGAGGCGATGCGAAGATTGAGGCGATGGATCGTGCCAAGAGTGTTTTGCAATGATCTATAAACCGGACGTCGCGCCCTATCGCTGGCTCATCATCGGCACTCTGATCTGTGCCTTGTGTACCGGTCTCGCGTATTGGTATTTCTTCCAACGTCTAGCCTATCGCGCACCGGATGGCGCGTCGATACCGATAAAGTGGGACTATGTGAAAGCCTGTCTCCATCCGTTCGATCAAGACTATTGCCGTCAGATCAAGGCGGCGATGTCGCCGGATTCTGAACAACAGTTCTACCTTGGCACGACCACTTTTGCGGCCTTCGCCGTGATGGCCGCGGGCTGTTTCGGTTACTTGGTTTGGGAATGGGGGCTTCGCGTAAAGCCACTGATCATCAAGGCGGGGTTTACCGTCGCAGGTGCAAAGGAATTGGCTCTCGCCTCGAACCATGAGATCAAACGCGACGCAAAAGGACTGCATTGGTTTGGTGATTTCTTCATCAGCCGGTTGCGCGAAGTGAACCACTTCTTGGTCTTTGGCGCCATCGGTGGCGGCAAGACACAAACGATCCTGCCGCTCCTTCGATCGGTCATGGAGCGCGGCGACAAGGTCATCGTGTTTGACTTCAAAGGTGATTACACCCGCATGGCGTTTTCCAAACCAAAGGGTGAAGCCGAACCACAAGATCCGCTCTTGCTCGCGCCGCATGATGATAGGTCTGTGATCTGGGACATCGCCAACGATCTCATCGTCGAAGAGGATGCGATCGAGGTGGCGAACCGCATCATTCCGGAAACAAAAGATCGGTTCTTCTCGGACTCGTCCCGTACGGTATTGGCCCTTTGCATCATCACACTGATGAAGACCAAACCCCAGAAGTGGACATGGTGGGAATTGATGGAGACCACGCAATTGCCGCTCGAGCAGTTGCAAGCATTTGCCAAAAAGTACCATCGCGACGCAATGATCTATCTAAACGCGGACTACCGTCAGGTGTCCGCAACAATCTCCACGATGGCCGCAGGGCTGGGTGCGGTTCGCATGCTTGCCTATGGCTGGCGGTCGAGCGCGGGAAAACGGAAAACGTTTTCGCTGCGCAAGTGGTTACTCGACGAGGATACCAAGGATCGCACGCTCGTGCTGCAGCGATCGGGTCGGTTCCAGGATCAATCCGAAGGATGGATATCAGCCTTCCTGACGGTGATGTCCTCCAACGTTTCAGACGTGTCTTTCGGCGACAGTAATGACCGAAGGGTCTGGCTGTTCGTTGATGAGTTCGCGCAATTGCCCAAAGTGCATCGTTTTGAGGCGATGCTGGAGACCGGTCGTTCGAAAGGTCTCGCTGTTGTACTTGGTATACAAGGCGTCGAACAGCTGGTGGCAAAATACTCGCAGCAGGTCGCTGACCAGATCGAGTCCTTGGTCGGCACGAAGGTGATCGCAAAGATCAATGTCGGGCAAACCGCCAGAAGACTTGAAGAGCAGTTCGGCAATACGATCATGATCACCCATAGGCGGGACACAGATGGCGGCGGTCGGCTCAAATGGATGCGAGAAGAAAAGCGTGAACCTGTCGTCCACCGCACAGATTTCCAGACAGAGCTGGGACCGCTTCTTCATAAGAAAGGCGTGTACGTCTTGGTTAGCGGCATCGGCAAACACGTCTATCGTGTGCTGGTGCCCTACTCGAAATCCAAAGACATGCGTCCGGCTGAAGAGCCCGCAACATGGACGATGAAGTTGCGCGAAATTTTCGAGGACGAGGCGGAGGTCGCTCGGCAGAAGGACATTACCGCTCAGGAGGAGATGCGATTTGGCGAACGCGCGCTGGAGCATTCAATCGAACCAGACGACCGTGGAAAGGCCCGATGAGCTGATCTTGGCGAATGTCTTGTTGACCGCGACGGGACTGCATAACCCACCAGCCACACAAAACGACCGCATGCCGATCTTAAAACTTGAAGATCACCTTCTTATCAGATGTCGGTTTGATGACGTTACCGTCTGCATCCATCCGGAGAGCCACTTTAGGGTCGACCGAATAGAGCCCGTTGCGGTTCTGTCGCTTAAGCAATCCGGTGTCGGCAAAACGAGAACGCCAACGCTGTACCGTCACAACGGTCGTAGACAGGCGCTCAGCGCTGTCGTCCATGCGCCCGAGATAGCCGCTGTCCTGAATGTCCTGACAGATATCGGCAAGCACGCGGCAGGCGATGTTCTCTTTGGCTTTGTTGTAGTGGACTTTGACCTGTCGGAAGAGGTCAATATTCACGCCAAGGTCGCCAGGCTTTAACGCAGTCGCGTCAGGCGGCCCTTCGAAGAACCTGACTGGGGTTGCGCCAAATAATTCTTTTTCTTCAGTCAACATACACCCGTCTATTCCGCATGGTTCCATCTCTATCGTTTCTGACGCGCCACTTTTTCGAGGATGGCCGTTTTACAGTCATGTCGAACCGTAGTGGAAGGGAGGACCCGTGTCACCTCGATCCGAATACCGCATTGAGCTGAGAAGGAAAGATCAATCGGCCCCGATGGTGGGAGGGTCCACCGGGGCCGATCTCTGGGTCAGGCGGCCATCTGGTTGTTGGCGGCCTGGGGTTCGCGGGCGGACCAGAGCATCAGGTGGGTGACACCGTCATCACCGATCTCGTCGAGCGCGATCACGTTGGCGTAGATCGCCATGGCGCCCAGTTCTGGGGCGGCCATTTTCACCGACAGGTAGTCGTTGCCGGTGGTGTCGGAGGTCTTCTTCCAGGCGGCACCGATCTCGTAGGTGCCATTGGCGAAGACGCGGTAGTCTGGCTGGTCGCTGTGGGCCTTTGCGTTGGGGACGATCGTGATCTTGGAGCGAACGGCCATTGTGGCAAGTGTGCCGGTGAAGATGTCTTTTTCGTTCTTGGTGAGAGATGCGAGTTTGTTGCTCATTGTATTTTCCTCTTAAGTTGTCAGGAACCATTTCCTGATGACACTGGACCAGCATGGGTGAAGCCGAGAAAACGCACCGAGAAAACCCGAGTGGTGCGGCTCGCAGCCGGACAAGCGCAGCGTCAGCAAGCGTTAGGACGGCGAGAACTCGGTCGGGCTTTTCGACATTGCGTTTTGGAGCGCCCATGCCCAGTGGCGGTCAATCAGGAAGTGGTTAATGACAGCCGGTTCAAGTGAGGAAATCTCTTGAGCAATTTGCACCTCCACCCCTTAAGAACGAGGATGATGAAGCACACCCCTGCCCCAAGCCCTGCCTGTGCAAGATCTTGGCCCCATCGCAAAAGCCCGTGGCGATTAGCGCCGCTTTGCTTCGCCGCTTGATGCCCGATCGCGCTGATGCCGGAGACTTGCCATCTCCACCGGAAACAACTGGTCTGAGAAAATGGTGCTCCGACGGTGACTTTGGTCACACGCCAAATTGATTGTGTAATGGGATCGGTTCCGCGTCGCGGGTGCCACCAGTTCTGGGCTGACCCACATCCCGACAAATATCAGATGGTGCTGACCCTGTGGTCCGCTGCGCATCCCTCACCGCCGGGGTCGTTTGACCATGCCGTCAGGGGTCAGCTCGAAGGTCGGTTGGACCGTCGATGTGTTTGAGCAAGAGATCAAACCGCTGAATGACCAGATCCACCGCGCGCCGCTTTGCGTCCGCATCGTCGGTGAACGTACCGGTGCGGACATAGCCTTGGAAATGAACGAGATCGCCGGGGGTGAGGTGTTCTACAAGTTCCGTTCGAAGGCTGTCTTTGAAACAAACAATGGTGTTCCATGCCGGCCGTTCCGGGCTGCGCGGCAGGGACTTCTGGCTGTCTAGAGTGTGAAAGACCGTCAGGACAAGCGCCTTTTCGTAAGGTTTGATGGTGCCGATGCGCACGATTGCATCCCATGTAAAGGAGCCGCTCATCGCTCATGCCTCCGCAATCGTGCGCATCACCGGCACCAGGGCGACGGTCCGCGCTGTCCGAAAGGTTCTGCAAGCCCGGTCGCTAACATGACAGGCCCAATCTCCCCTTCTCGGACCCAGATTCGCGCAAGATGGCGGCCATATTGGTCCTGCCCCTCATAGGCGATCTGGACCAAGCCGGTGTTGAGGAGCCGGGTGAGCTCGATTGTTGCGGATTGCGCTAGCTGCCGTTCATTGAGGCAATACCCTTCAACCTCTGGCGCATCGATACCAAGCAGGCGAATTTTAGTCCCCTGATACCAGAACGTATCACCGTCAACGACGCAGGTGACGCGGCGCTCGTCGAGGCGACATTCTTGCCAGAGCACGTTGCCATTTTCCGCTATGGCCGAGACAGGTCTGATCAGGCCCACCACAAGCAAGACCGCCATCGCCCACGCGCATGTCACGCCCTTTTGCATTCCGGCCGGAGCTCATAGAGATACTGGAAATCCGATAGGTGTCCATCTTGATGAAACGCGCCGTACACATCGGGCCCGTCGCCAATATCGCCGCTCAAAGTGCGTATGTAATCTTCGATACGGTCGCGATAACCCGGATCATCAACTGTATAGGGGAACGGTTCGGCTGCAACGACACGGCAATCCTGGACCGCAACGATGTACCACCCCGTGGTGCGGAAATCGAAGGCTTCGATCTCGGCCTTGCTTAGGTGCTTTGTGATCAGTGGCTGACAGAGGTCTTTATCGACGGGCAGAGATGCGCGCGCATGAATGCTGATGACTTTCTGGCGGGAGCGTAGCCGGTTGGCGAGCATGAAGATGAGGTCGTCGTAACGATCCTCGTCGAGTGCTCGCAGCAGGCTTTCCTTGAAACTATTGTCGAGGCGCTTCACATCACCGCTCCTCAGAAATCAGGCTCTTATATCGTAATATATACCGATATTTACGCGAGCTGTCCTGCGCCAATGTAAAGACCGTACTATCATAGCGTGTATCCGCCGATTGTACGCTCAAGCTTTGATGAACAGCTCGCCCCGGTCTTTTACACAAGTGAACAGCTCGTCCTGAAGATATATCCGGAAGACGTCATCGGACAAAGTCAGCTCATTGGACCTGAGATAGTCCGCCAGCTGGGTGAAGGCGTGCTCGGCGTCACCATTTCGCAGCGCTTGTGCGATGCTCTCGAGTGCGCTGTCACTGATAAATTCCGCCTGCGTCATGTCATGCCTCCTCAGAGTTGAGGCATGACCCAAGCCGGGTGTTAGAAACCTTCCGTAAGAAAGGCGCGCCGCTTTTAGGCGCGAGCGCCCTGTACATGGCAAACGCCACCCGGCCGCTAAGGCCGTTTGGAGTTCTTACGGAGAGGTTTCTAAGCCTCACGCCCCGTATGCGGAGCGCGATTGCCTTATGCGCCCGAAGGGGACGCAATGCAATGAAAACAACGTCGCGACCCCTCATCGAATGCAGAAACGCTGCACCGTTTCCGGCGCAGGGTTCTCGTTACATATAGCGATATCGATGTACGGACTTGCACCGATGGCGTGTTGCCAAGGTTTGGCGCGCGCGATCGTTACCGGATGGCGAAGACTGCGTCAGCAGGCTTCGGGAGCGCAGCGAGTAGAGCGCGGCCGGAACGGCGCGCAATTCCTCATTTCCAAAACGGACACAACCTCAGACGACGACAACCCAATACCTTCCATCAAACCAGCTGATCTCGTCGCTTGACTGTATTCAGCCGAAGGTGCCACTGATAAAAAAAGGTGTGTGCAGAGCTGCGCCGCTTCGCACCAAGGACCGTATCATCAGGCGCCAGCAAGACTCAAAGCTGCCGCAAGAGGCATGCAACCGTTATGGAAATGACCATAATTTATGAACTTATGAGCAACGACCTGGCTGTCAAACAGCCGTGCCAACAAAAAAAGATGGTTGATCCGGACTCCTGATGTCTATGCCGTTTCCAGTTTCTAAATTCGGCAGAACCAGTCTGGGTGATGATAACTAGGAAGTATCATTACCGGGTTTTGCGACGGAACAAACCTAGCAAAACCTTAGCAGTTTTGCCCTAGGATTTTGGCCAAGCTAAGTAGCTGACAATCGGCTGTCTGCAGCGTTTCTGGCGCATACGTTGTGGTCGAAATTCACTACTCATTGTACGAAACTTTGCGGATACTCGACCTCCAGCGCCTACTCAGTTGTCCGTCCGTCAAAATGCTCGTGAGACGCCTCGGCATCCGCCTTGGTCTCGTGAATAGTGCCTTCAAGATGCTCTGGTGGACCGTAAATCGTGTAGAGCCGCAGTGTTTCCGATCCTGAGTTGACGACGTTGTGCTTTGCGCCCGCCGGAACGATAACGCCGTCATCGGCCTTAACTTGGTTGGCGGCACCATCGATCCAGACTTCGCCATTGCCTTGTTCGAAGCGGAAAAACTGATCACGATCCTCGTGTATTTCTTCGCCAATATCCTCGCCCGGCTGGATCGCCATCAACACCAGTTGAATGTTCTGACCTGTGTAGAGAACTTGGCGGAAGTTGTCGTTTTCCTCGGTCAGTTTTTCTATGTTTTCTGCAAAACCTTTCATTAGAGAGTCTCCTGTTAAGTGATTAGTTTCATTATTTAGACGTTGTTAGCCCCTCACGGTTGCGAAGGAAAAATGCCGCAATTGTCTCGCCTTTAGCAAACAGATCAAGCCTCGCTTTCAGACCTAGGGTACCTGTCGATGTGTTTCCAGGCCACAACGGAAATCGCCGCCCAAACACCAGTTCGCAGGATCATTGCCCCGCCGGTGCGCATCTCGAATGCGCCACCTTGCGCCATGTGTAGCCCGAAGGCCAGCATCACCAGAAACGTGGTGGCAAGAATACCAATTGATACCCAGACCGCCGGAGAGTGCCGTAGAAACAACCCGATCCCGGCAACGATATACGCGAACCCCGCTAAAAAGTTGAACCAAAGCACGAAGGGCACCGCATTGCCGACCGCCGCGCGCGCTTCGTTTGATCCGAAAAGCGCCCGGCCACCGGACAAGACCGTCAACAGTCCGAAAACAATTGCCACACCTGACGCTATCAACAGGCTGGTTTTTCGATTGGTGCTCATTTGCTTTCTCCTTTGATGTGCCGCGCCCAGAAATGGCTATGTCCTACTTCTGAAACACATATGTCCCCGGTGCATCGGCTATGGCTGCATAGCCCGCCTTTGGGGCGCCCATTGCAGGCGGCTTGGTCGTTGCGCCTGAACGATCGTCCAGCCACGCTACCCAAGCTTCCCACCACGACCCGTCCTGTGTCTCGGTTTCCGCCACCCAGGCTTGCGGGTCGATATAGCGATCCATCACACCCTTCGTCTTGATCCGGTACGACCTGCGCGGGTGGCCCGGTTCGCTTACTATGCCTGCGTTATGCCCACCGCTTGTCAGCGCAAAGGTCACTTCCGTATCGGTCAATGCCTCGATCTTGAAAACCGAAGACCAGGGCGCGACGTGGTCCTTGAGGGTGCCGACAGCAAAGATCGGCGCGCGAACATCAGACAAGGCGACAGGGCGGCCGTCAATTTCAAAGCGCCCTTCTGCCAGATCGTTGTTAAGGTAAAGCTTTCGCAGATATTCGGAATGCATGGCATAAGGCATGCGCGTGCCGTCCGCGTTCCAGGCCATGAGGTCGTTCTCAAACGGTTGCTCGCCCTTCAGATAGTTCTGGGTCACGCGAGACCAAAGCAGGTCGTTTGAGCGCAACATCTGGAACGCTCCGGCCATCTGCGTGGTGTCGAGATAGCCTTGTTTCCACATGACGCTGTCCAGGAAGGAAAGCTGGCTCTCATTGATGAAAAGCTGCAATTCTCCGGGTTCGGTGAAATCGACCTGACTGGCCAAAAGAGACAGTGATGCGAATGGATCATCCTTGCCCCGGGCAATCGCGGCCGCCGCAATGGTCAACAGGGTCCCGCCTAGGCAATAGCCGGTGGCGTGGATTTTCTGGTCCGGAATGATCGCCTTGATCGCGTCGAGCGAAGCCATCACACCCAGTTGGCGATAATCTTCCATGGTCAGGTCGCGATCGCCTGCATCGGGATTCTTCCACGAAATCATGAAGACGGTGTATCCCTGACCCACGAGATACTTCACCAGCGAGTTCTGAGGTGAGAGGTCGAGGATGTAGTATTTCATAATCCAAGCAGGAACGATCAGGATCGGCTCGGGGTGTACCGTCTCTGTTTGGGGGGCATACTGAATGAGCTCGATCAACTGATTGCGATAGACGACCTCTCCTTTCGTCACCGCGACGTCCCGCCCCGGCTGGAAATCTGCGGTGCCATTGGCGGATGCGTCAGCCATCATCCGCTGCATGTCTTTTGCTAAATTCTGCGCACCCCGAACCAAATTCTGGCCGGCGTCTTCGCGGGTCCGTTGCTGTATCTCGGGGTTGGTGGGCAGGAAATTGGACGGCGAGACCGTATCAAGAAGCTGCCGCACCAGAAATTGCAGTTGGCGTTCGTGCTCGGCCGTGACGCCCGGAACGCCGGTGACCGCATTGTGCCACCATTGCTGCTGAAGCAGGAAGCCCTGATAAATCATGTTGAACGGCGGCAACTGCCAAGCGTCACCGCTGAACCGATTATCTTGCGGTAACGGTTCAATGCAAGGCTCGGTCTTATTGGTCGAATTGGCACAGGTGGTCGCAAACCGGACATGCCGACGGACTTTGTCGACCGCCTTTTCGGTGAGTTGCAAGCGTTTGCCTGGCGCGGCGACAATATGCGTGGCCCAGTCGAACCATGCGCCCATCACTGCAGCTGGGGACAGCCCATGAGTGAAGCGGGCAATGGACGCACTAGCGGCATGATCAAGGGTTTCATAGACGACGGACATCGCATCAGCATCTTGCGGAGCTTTCGTCATTGCCAAAGTCTTCGCCTTCGCATCCCGCCCGTCAGGTTCACGTGCAGGGGGCAGAGGCTGGTCTGCGCCGCGACGTACCTCCATTGTGCCAGCCCCATTCCTGGGACCACCCTCGCGCAGCGACACCACTGTATCCTTGCTCGTGCTATCCATGAATCAAGCCTCCTTAGCGTGCTTCGGAACGGTTTTGACAAAGATTCGAGCCCGAACCGCACATTGTGACAGAATCGTCTAGCTACCAAGATAGTAATTAGTTACTATCTAAATACAAGTCATGCTGAAACGTGTAGCGGAAGTTCACCTAACAGCAGCCAAAGGAGATTCATCATGTTCACCGGCAAGTCCAATGACGCGTCACCGATCTTTGTCTTCGGCGGTGAGTTATCGATGGTCCTAGCCATGGGATGGCTCACTTTCGCGGCTTGGCAATTGGAGATAAACCCATGAACGCAAGCCCTCAGCCAAAGAAACTTCCTGCAGACGAACGGCGCAACGTCACGGTCGAAGCAGTTGTCGAACTTGCTGCCACGACGAACCCCGCCGAAATCACGACAGCCGCAATTGCCAAGCACATGAACCTGACCCAAGGTGCGTTGTTTCGTCATTTCCCTAACAAGGAAGCCATCTGGCAAGCTGTAATGAAATGGGTGGGCGAACGTCTCATGGCACGGATCGAAAAGGCGGCTGAAGGGATCAGTTCGCCGCTGGAGTCGCTCCAAGCGATGTTTCTTGCCCATGTCTGCTTTGTTGCGGACCATCCCGGCGCACCGCGCATGTTGTACGGCGAGCTACAGGGGGCGAAAGCAACACCGGCAAAACGGCTCGCGAGCCAGATGATGAAACAATATGCGGCGCGGGTGAACTACCTGATCGAAGCCGGAAAAACGCAGGGCGAACTGCATCCCGAATTGGACAACGAAGCCGCTGCAACGTTATTTATCGGCACGATTCAGGGGCTTGTCATGCAGTCCCTGATCGCGGGCGACATGGAACGGATGCGCACCGACGCGCCGCGCGTCTTTGCGATTTATCAACGCGGCATCGCATCGTCTCATGTAGCGAAGAATGATACAAAGGGAGTTTCCTAGTCATGTCACGAAAAGTGTCCATTGTTCTTGTTCTAGCGGTGCTTGCGGCGTTTTTAGGCTACGCAGCCTGGAAGGTCCTTTTGGCACCGAGCGACCTGCCGCCGGAAGGCTTCGCACGCGGCAATGGTCGGATCGAGGCGGATTTGATCGACATCTCGACGCGCCTGACCGGTCGTGTCGCCGAAATCGCGGTGCGTGAGGGCGATCTGGTGCAGCTCGGCGACCTGCTTGCCGTTATGGATACCAGCGAGTTGGAGGCACAAAAAATGCGGGCTCAAGCCGCCGTTGCAAGTGCGCAAGCCGCCGTTGCGGTTGCTGCAGCAGGCGTGACGCAAGCCGAGGCGAGCCTTGCCCTGTCACAGAGCGAATTGGCCCGAACCGAAACGCTGAGCGAGCGTGGTGTGGTCTCGGGTGAGGAACTGGATATCAGACGCACCGAGGCACAACTGGCCGAGGCGGGTCTGGCTGCAGCGCGCGCGGGCGTCGTTGCAAAACAACGCGCCGTGGACGCCGAAAACGCTGCCCTTCGCGAAATTGAGGCACGGATCGCCGATAGCACGCTTTACGCATCGGCGGCGGGGCGTGTCCTCTACCGGCTGGCACAGCCTGGAGAAGTTCTCGGTAGCGGTGGCAAGGTGCTGACACTCGTCAGCCTTGGCGAGGTCTATATGGAGTTCTTTCTGCCCGCCAGCGCCGCGCCACGGGTGCGACTGGGTGACGAGGCGCGTATCGTCGTCGATGTCAGACCCGATGTCGCGATCCCTGCCGTTGTCAGTTTTGTAGCACCCCAAGCGCAGTTCACGCCGAAGCAGGTTGAAACTATCGAAGAACGCGAAAGCCTGATGTTCCGCATTCGCGTCCGGATACCATCCGAATTGGTTTCTGCGCGGCTTTCCCAGATCAAGACTGGAGTGCGCGGTGTGGCTTGGGTGCGGCTGGTGGGATCGGATGGCGAGGTAATAGACTGGCCAGAGGGTTTGACACCCCCTGTTGCCACCGAACTGCCTGCTCCGCTTGACGGTACCGGATCAGATAAAGGGGATGCGGCCTCGCAATGAATGACACCGCTGACATTCCCGATGCCAAAAACCCGCCGGTGGCGCGGCTGGATCAGGTAAGCCACAGCTATGGCAAGGTTCTTGCGTTGAACGAAGTCACACTGGATTTGCCAGCCGGGCAGATGATCGGACTGATCGGACCGGACGGTGTCGGCAAGTCGACGTTGATGGCCCTGGTCGCCGGGGCCAAGAAGTTGCAGAAGGGGCAAGTCCAAACGCTCGGGGGTGATATGGCCTCTGCGCGTCACCGGGCCAATGCGGGGCGGCGGATCGCCTTCATGCCGCAGGGGCTAGGTCGCAATCTCTATCACGATCTTAGCCTGCAAGAGAACCTGGATTTTTTCGGCAAGCTTTTCGGGTTAAACCGTGCCGAGCGTGCGGCTCGCATCTTGCGTCTGACCCGTGCGACCGGGCTTAGCGCGTTCATGGAAAGGCCCGCAGGCAAATTGTCAGGCGGGATGAAGCAGAAACTGGGGCTTTGCGCAGCGTTGATCCATGACCCGGACTTTTTGCTTCTGGACGAGCCGACAACGGGAGTTGATCCACTGTCGCGGCGTCAGTTCTGGGACTTGATCGACACCATCCGTGCCGATCGCCCGCAAATGAGCGTGCTGGTGTCCACCGCCTATATGGAAGAGGCTGCGCGTTTTGGCCATCTGGTCGCGATGGACGATGGGCGCGTGTTGGCGACCGGTAGCCCGGCTGACCTTATGGAGCGGACCAAAATGGCCACTGTTGAGGCGGCTTATGTTGCGCTCTTGGGCAATGGCAGTACGGAGACTCGGGCCCCCCAGAAACAACTCGTTAGAACCGATGACAAGGAGGGGCCACCCGCCATTTGTGCCGAAAGCCTGACCAAGCGGTTCGGCGATTTCACCGCCGTCGATGCGGTCAGTTTCGAGATCGCGCGTGGCGAGATTTTCGGCTTTCTAGGCTCGAACGGCTGCGGCAAGACAACGACAATGAAAATGCTGACCGGGCTGACACCTGCAACCGAGGGTGAGGCGTGGATATTCGGCAAGCCGGTAGATGCACAAAACCTCGACGCCCGGCGGCGCGTTGGTTTCATGTCACAATCCTTCTCGCTCTATGGCGAGTTGACGGTTCGCGAAAACCTGTTGCTGCACGCGCGGTTATTTCATCTGGGCCGCGCGCTGACAGATGAACGGATGGCGGAACTGGTGCCGCGCTTTGGCCTTGAGCCCTATCTTGATCAGGGTGCAGCATCGCTGCCGCTCGGGGTGCGCCAGCGTCTGTCGCTGGCGGTCGCGGTAATCCACGCGCCCGATATCCTAATTCTGGACGAGCCGACCTCGGGTGTCGATCCGCAGGCGCGCGATGCGTTTTGGGATATGTTGCTGGAGCTGGCGCGGCGCGACGGGGTGACGATCTTTATCTCGACCCACTTCATGGACGAAGGCATGCGCTGCGACCGAATTTCGCTGATGCATGCGGGCAAGGTGCTGGTTTCGGATGAGCCAAAGGCGTTGATTGCAGCCCGCGGAGTTGAGACGCTTGAAGACGCCTTCATCGCCTATATGATCGACGCAATGCCACCAGAGGTGCCGGTGGACGAAGGGTTGCTGACGGGCACTGACGCGCCTGAGGCGGACTCGACAGCGCCACGCTTCAGCATGCAAAGACTTCTGGCCTTCACCACACGCGAAGCAATGCAGGTGCGCCGTGATCCGGTTCGTCTGGTATTTTCCTTTGTCGGTAGTGCACTTCTGTTGCTCATTATGTCTTTCGGCATCTCACAAGAGGTCCGCAACATCCCCTTCGCGGCCTTCGATCAGGACCAAACCCCTGAAAGCCGCGCTTATCTTTCCGGGTTCGAGGACTCGGCGTGGTTCTTGCAAGCGCCGCCTATCTCGGATGCAAACGCGTTAGAAAGCAGAATGGCGAGCGGTGAGTTGGCGCTGGCGCTGCAAATTCCACCCGGTTTTGGCAAGTCTGTGCGGCGCGGTGAAAGCCCGGAAATCGCCGGGCTGATCGACGGTTCTGACACAAATCGGGCTGGTACAGTAGAAAGCTACGTCGATGGCGCGCATAGCCACGTCCTGACCTCGGGCGCAGGCGCTGCTTTGGCACTTGCGGATCTGCCCGGTGTGGTTCCCCCGGTCCAGATGATCCCGCGTTTTCACTATAACCCGGCGATGGAAAGCCTGCCCGCCATCGGTCCGTCGATCCCCCCGCTTTTGTTGTTGCTGTTCCCTGCGATCCTTATGGCGGTCAGCGTGGCGCGGGAGAAAGAGATTGGCACGATCACCAACTTCTACGTCACCCCCACCAGCCGCGCCGAATTCCTGATTGGCAAACAGTTGGTCTACATTGTCATAACATTGTTGAACTTCGTCATCCTGACGGCGCTTGTAGTTACGGTGCTGGACGTACCGCTCAAGGGTGATCCGGTGGCGCTGGTGTTGGGCGCGTTGCTCTATGCGGTGGCGGCAACAGGCTATGGCCTTGTCGTATCGATGCTGACGAAAACGCAGGTCACAGCCGTTTTCGCAGCGGCAATCCTGTCGGTTATGCCAACGCTGCAATTCTCGGGCATGATCACGCCAGTGTCGGCGCTGGAAGGGGCCGCGCGGATCATGGGCACGTTCTGGCCGACCACCTGGTATATGGGCATCAGCGTCGGCACCTTCACCAAGGGGCTGGGCCTGTCTGAGCTTGCGGGCCATCTGCTGCGTCTGGCAGCCTTCGGGCCGATCCTCACTTTGCTGGCCGTGCTGGCCCTGCGCAAGCAGGAGCGCTGATCATGCAGCAGCTGACAAACATCTTCTGGCTTGCTGGCAAAGAGCTGAAAAGCGTTCTTGGTGACCCGGTGATGGTCATTTTGATCCTGTGGTCTTTTGTTGTCGCTGTCATGCTTGAAGCAAGCGGCGCTGGCGACACAGTCTATAACGCTGCAATTGCCATTCTTGACGAGGACAACTCTGCGCTGACCCGCCAACTGACTGACGCTCTTGGGCCACCATGGTTCCAGCCGCCAGTGATGATTGCGCCCGATCAGATGGCCACAGAAATGGACGCCGGTCGGATCATGTTTGTTCTCAGCTTTCCACCGGGTTTCGAGGCTGATGTGATGGTGGGCCTTGCGCCTGCGGCCCAGCTTGACGTGGACGCCACGGCAGTCAGTCAAGCTCAACTTGGCACCGACTACATCGCCAATATCCTTACCTCTGAAACCCGCGCCTTTCTGTCCGGCAGCCCCGATGCCCCTGACTCCGCCTTGCAACTGGAGCTTCGGCGCGCCTTTAACCCGAACGGCAATCCGGTTTGGTTCAAGGCAATGTCGTCGCTGCTAAACCAGCTCTCGCTCTTGACCATCGCGCTGACCGGCGCGGCGATGCTGCGCGAGCGCGAGCAAGGCACAATCGAACATTTGATGGTAATGCCGCTGACTCCGTTTGAAATTGCGCTTTCAAAAGTGATTGCCAATGTCGTTGTGGTTCTGGCAGCTTTCACGCTGTCGCTTACCTTTGTCGTCCAAGAGCTGTTGCAGGTTCCCGTGGCGGGTTCGGTGCCGCTGCTATTGGCTGGAACGGCGGTCTATCTGGCGGCAGCGGCGGCAATCGGCATGTTCCTGGGCACGATGGCGCGCAGCATGGCCCAGTTCGCGCTGTTGGTCATCATGGTCATCATTCCCATCATCATGCTGTCAGGCGGCATGGGGGCCATCGAAAGCCAACCCGATATCGTGCAGCGCCTGACGATGGTGCTCCCGTCGCGCCACTTCCTAGCTTTTGCCAAAGCGGTAGTGTTTCGGGGTGCAGGAGCCAGTTCGGTATGGCTCGAATTGTCGCTGATGGCAGGGCTTGGCTTGGCTTTCTTTGTGGCAAGCCTCTTGTTGTTTCGCCGATCGATGAGCTTGTCGGGATGATCAACAAACATTTGACCGATCGGGCCGACATATCGCAGCAAGAGGAAGACCGAAGGTGACCTTTTTTCAACGCATTGATCTGAACACACTGACACCGTTGCTTCTCCTTTCGCTGTTCCTTGCGGCAGCTGGGTGCGCACCTCGACCCGGACCTCAGGCGCTGTCGGTGGTTTCGCATGGCGAAGCAGCATCACAGCAGGTAGCCATCACTGTTGCCACAACACGCGCACGCGATGCCAGCACTGGCACCTACTCCAATGCCCGCGCGCCCACGCTCAACTTTGAGGCCTTCACGATCTCTATCCCACCAACCCACAAGGTCACACAAATCGAATGGCCGACATCAAAACCGGATCCGCTGACTAGTTTTGCTGTAATGGATCGCACGATTTTGCCGGATCTTGCGTTAGGTCGCAATCCGCCCCGTTCGGGTCCGGGTGCTCACTCCGCTGGCAAGCGCGATATCCTGATTTTTGTTCACGGGTACAATTACAACTTTGCGGAATCGCTGTTCAGGCTGGCGCAGGTTGCTGCTGACGGAAATCTGGAGGAAGTGCCGATCCTTTTTGCCTGGCCGTCTGCAGCATCCGTAACAGGCTATGTCGCAGACAGGGATGCAGTTGCCTACTCGCGGGATGATTTGGTCCATGTATTAAAGGCCGCCTCGACCGACCCAGCAGTCGGAAGTATCACTCTGTTTGGACACAGCATGGGTGGCTATCTTGTTGCCGAGGCGTTGCGACAACTCAGGCTCAGCGGCCAGGACAAGGTGATTGACCGTTTGGAAAATGTGGTGCTGGCCGCTCCGGATATCGACATAGATGTATTTCGTCGTCAGGTCCAAACCATCGGCGCACTCAACCCACCGATAACCCTGCTCGTCTCACCGGATGACCGGGCACTCAAGCTCTCCGAGCGGCTGTCAGGTTCGCGCGGCAGAGTTGGCACAAGGGACGCAAGCGATCCCAGGGTTCAGGCTCTTGCGACGGCCAACGGTATTCGAGTGATCGATATCTCGAAAGTTGACGCTTTAGACGGAAGCAAACACAACAGGTTCGCGGCACTGATGAAGGTGCTCCCGCGCGGGACCAAGGCGACATTCGCTTCGCTTGCATATGCCGGCTCGTTCATACTTGAACCCGTGAGTGCCACGCTGGTAGCAACTCGCGAGCGGTGAGGCTCCACAACTGGTAGTTTGTCCGGATTTGGTGCTGTTGTATCAATTGGAGACGACGAAATTTTCGAGAAAAAAGGTCAAGTCTCAACTCAAACGCGACAAATTTCAGCATGCTGAGCGACAAATGCAGCGCCCGTTATGATTCAATTTCACACTTCAAGAATTATTGCGACAGTCCCCTTGATCCTCATAAGGCTGAGCACAGCTGTCATGTACCAGATGGTCCGAATGAATTGACCGTCGAGGACCAGATCGACCGCGTCAAGGCGGAGGTGTTCTCCGTTTCGACGCGCCGATGCAAGGGGAGGGTGAGCATCTTCTGCCGGATCGCCGCCATAGCATTTTAGGCAAGGCTTTGCTGAATCAAGCCCATATGTCGTAGTTGGAATCGGGTTATTTCTCCGGCACAGTCGGGCAGTCTAGGTATCAATTGGAATTCTTGTCACCGCGTTTCTGGTGATGCTGACCTTTGGGCTACACGTAGCGCAGGGCGGCACTTATGAGATACGCACAGTCGGTGCCATGATCCTGCGAACAGGCGCTTGGGCGTTCGTATCCTTCATGGCTTGGAAGCACATCTGGCAAACTCGCAATATCTGACGTGAGTGACGCCTAATCTATCTGCGCACGGCCCGGCAATTGAAACACCGCCTCAAATCCGTCCGGCTGGCCCTGCGCCGGGGAATGCAATTTTAGCGTTACCTGCGCCCCATCGGCAATCGCTTGCACGATGGAAAGGCCGAGCCCGCTACCGTCCGATACAGATTGCCCACGATTGAAACGAGCAGTTAATCCCGCCAATGTCTCCTGGGCGACTGACGGGCCATCGTTGACCACCACAAGAGTGTCGCTCGTCAGGACCACCTGAACAGGTGCGCCACCACTTCCGTGGCGCAGTGCGTTCTCGATGAGGTTTCGTGCGACAATCGCAAAGGCGTCCGGATCAAGGTTCGAAAGCACCGGATCAACCGGAAGCGTGCTGTGGATACCATCTGGACCTGCGAGGCGTTCGAAGTCCGCCAGCACCATGGTCAGCACGGACCGCAGATCTGAATCCGCATCGCTCCGCAAGCGTCCACCCTCGGCCCGCGCCAGTTGGATGAGCTTCTCGGAAAGGCGGGTCAGCCGTTTGAGCGCGACCTCGATCTCTGCCGCGCGCCCCGCCGCAATGCTATCAGAGGTTTCGGCCATCAGCCGTTGCGTCTGAGCAAGTGCTGCCGCTACCGGAGTGCGTAATTCATGTGCGGCGTTGGCAGTAAAACTGCGCTCGGCCTCAAGGGTGCGTCCAAGACGGCTCAGAACATCATTGACAGCCTCTGCCACAGGTTTGATCTCATTTGGTAAAGTGCCGTCACCCACCGCAGAAAGATCGCGTGAGCCACGACTGGACAGCGCAGTGCTAAACCGCCGCACGGGACGTAGGCTAAATCTGACGATCCCGAAAACGCCAAACAAACCAAGTGGAATGACGATAATCAGCGGTAAGGCGAGTCCTACCACTACTTCGCGCGCCACCTCGGCGCGATGACTAAGCGGTTCGGCGACGGCGATGGTGATCGTGCCTTGTAGTGCCGCGTCATAATAAAGCCGGTGTGTCGCGGTCTGACGGAACCCCATACCCTCGAACGCCGGAAAATCCGCATCTTCAGCTGCGTGTGAACGTATAAGAACACGCCCCTGATCGTCTCGGACGATGTATGTAAAGAACTCTTCATGTTCACGCAGAGTGGCGATGCGCTGGCTGATGCCTTCTTCCTCGCGGCTGATGATATCCATAGCCACCAACGGCAGGATGCGCTGTGCGGTTTCTTCGAGCGTTGAATCGAACACCTCGTTCATTTCACTGCGCAGCAAGGTCGACGTGGCCCAAGCTGTCACCAGCCAGAGCACTGTTAATCCCAGCCCAAGCGCCAATGCCAAGCGACCTTGAAGAGAGCCGGGCATCCTCATGGTGCACCCAGTCGATACCCGAGGCCCCGCACTGTCTCGATCCGTTCGCGTCCCAATTTCTTGCGCAAGCGACTGACATGCACCTCAATCGTGTTGCTCTCTACTTCGGTATCAAAGGAATATAGCCGCTCTTCCAACTGCGCCTTGGACAAAAGCTGCCCTGGTCGCTGCACGAAGGCCTCGAATAGCACCCATTCGCGGGCAGTCAACACCACCGGCTTGCCACTGCGAAAAACAGACCGTGCAGCGAGATCAACCTCCAGATCACCTAAGGTAACCAGTGGGTTCGGGTTGCCTGTATAGCGCCGCGCCACTGCACCAACCCGCGCCGACAGTTCCGACAGGTCGAAGGGTTTAACCATGTAGTCGTCGGCACCGGCGTTCAACCCCTCGATCCGATCGCTGATCTGGTCCATCGCGGTCAGGATGATCACAGGCGTTACATCACCGCGCTTGCGAAGTGCGCGCAAGAATGGCTGGCCCCGCCCGTCAGGCAGCATAAGGTCCAGAAGGATCAGGTCATAGGCGGCGACATCCAGATACTCGCCCGCGTCGTCCAACCGCGCGGCCCAGTCAATGGAATGACCGTCGGCAGCAATCTGGTCGCGCACCGCAGCACCCAGCACCGTATCGTCCTCAATCAGCAGCACACGCATATCTGTCATTTCCTGTTCCGTCTGTGACCCTTCTATCACCGGCAAAGCTGACGTGCACCTGAAGCACAAAGTTGGCGCTCTTCAGGTAGGCGTCAGGTTGGCGGGCGACAAAGCCTCATCAACGCGAGCTTCAGGAGACGGAACAATGAAAAAGTATCTGATGGCAACTACCCTTTTGATGAGCCTCGGTGCGGCAGGTGTCGCTCTTGCCGATGACGATGATTGTCGGGTGCCCATGGCCGACTGGCAACCACGAGAAGCGGTGCAGCAAGTGGCCGAGGACCAAGGCTGGACCGTGCGCCGGATCAAAACCGATGATGGCTGCTACGAGATCAAGGGCCGCGATGCGACGGGTCGTGAGATCGAAGTCAAAATCGATCCTGCCACGCTGGCCATCGTCGAGTTTGAATATGAGGATGACGACGATGATGATGATGACAGTCGAAATACTGCCGCACCAGCCGGGTCAGTGGAACCACCCGCAAATGGGTTGTTTACACCTGGCACAGCGCCCGTGGTTGAACAATGATCGGAGTTCATGGTCCAGTCCCCCTTTTCGCGGGCATTCGCGGTGACGCTGGTTCCATTTGAAATCGTCTGACACAAGGCCGAAGTTTGCGAACCGTTCGTCCCGACGGTTTGCTAACTGACCCCGTCGCCACCCCAAGCGCGGCGGGGTCTTTTTTGGCCAAACCTGACCCCAGACTGAAGTGATTTTCCGTTTCCCTTCAGGTAGATATCAGCCGAATCCGACATACAGAATTTGTAACACCTTCACTATGGAGATTTCCGATGAAAACCCTTTTATCAGCACTTGCGCTGACCACCGCCCTGACCGTTCCTGCTCTGGCAATTGCCAAACCGGTTACCCTGACCGCTAACATGAACCAATACGGCGGCGATGGCGCTTACCTCGCGCTTTATGTCACGGATGCAAATGGCACCTATATGGGCAGCCTGTGGATGGCAGGTGGCAAGTCGAAATACTACGAACATCTGAGCGACTGGTATCGTGCGACGGGCGGCAACACAGCCGAAATCAACGGTATCACCGGTGCCAGCGTTGGGGCCGGACGGGAGCTGAAGATTACGCTCGATCTTGCGCATGCGCTGTTTGATGCAGGTTATGAATTGCATATCGACGTCTCTGTCGAGGACATGCGCGACAGCCCGTCTGAAGTGGTCGTGCCGCTGACCACAGCTGGCGCAGGTCAGCCCACAACGGGCCGCCGCTACATCCGTGATTTCACCTACGACATGTAATTCTTCCAAAAGGAGCATCGCGATGTTGCGCGCCCTGCACAAATTCCCCGGCCTGATCGCGGCTCTGCTGATCGTCGTCATGACGCTCAGCGGGGCGGTACTGAGCGTTCTTCCCGCGCTGGAGGCTGTGCAGGCCCCCGCACAGCCTGACCTGACCCTGACCGTTGCCACATTGGCGGATCGCATCGGCATCGCTTATCCCGGTGTTGAACAGATCCGCCGTGCTCCATCCGGGCAGGTTACGGCATTCTATTTCGATGCAGGACAACCCGGCGCAGTGATTATCGACCCCGCGACAGGTGTCGGTGTGAGGAATTATGAGCCCTCCGCCTTTCAGCGCTGGGTGACCAATCTACACCGTTCGCTATTTCTCGACGACGCAGGACGGCTGACCGCAGCGGCGGGGGCGGCTTCACTATTGGTGCTGTCGATCTCGGGCATGATGCTGACACTGCGCCGTGTCGGGGGTTGGCGGCGGTTCTTCTCTCGCCTGCGTGGTCCGCTGATGGGACGGCTGCATGTCGAAGTTGCGCGGGTGACTGTCGCGGGGCTTCTGCTGTCTTCAGCCACAGCGCTGTTTATGACGGCCAGCACCTTTGATCTTCTCCCACAGGGCAGCACCCCCGCATTTCCTGCGGCCGTCAGTGGCCAGACTGGGGCCGTCCCCGGCATGATGGCTTTGCTGCGCGATACGCCAGTAGACTCCTTGCGCGAACTGACATTTCCATATCCCGATGACCCCACCGATGTGTATATGCTCAAGACAAACACGGGTGAGGGGTATCTCGATCAGGGAACAGGGGAGATGTTGATCTGGGCCGATGCAGGCGCATGGCAACGCTTCAACGAGACAATCTACATGCTGCACACCGGGCAAGGCATGGCATGGCTGGGGGTGATCCTCGGACTGATGGTGCTTGGTGCGCCGTTCATGGCCGCAACTGGCGTGATCCTCTGGGTACAAGCCCGCCGTGCGCGGCCCCGCATAATAGGCAATATTGCGGCAGGACAGGCAGACACGATTCTGCTGGTCGGCAGCGAGGGTGGTAGTACCTGGGGCTTTGCAGCTACCCTGCATGCAGCACTGACCCAGGCTGGTCAAAAGGTTCACGCAGCACCAATGTCGCAATTTTCGCCACATCGGTACAGCCGTGCCGAAAGGGTGATCGTGCTGGCTGCCACCTATGGCGAGGGTACAGCACCTGCTTCGGCCAAAGGGTTCCTTGATCGGCTTTCGGATTTGTCAAACGCTCCCGACATTCCTCTGGCTGTGCTGGGGTTCGGTGACAGGAAGTTCCCCGAGTTCTGCGCTTATGCCTTTGATGTGGCCCGCAAGGCCGAGGAAAAGGGCTGGGAGCAATTGTTGCCGGTGTCGACCGTCGACCGCCAGTCGCCGCAGCAATTCGCCCGCTGGGGACGTGATCTTGGTGCAGCACTTGGTCAGCCGCTGGAGCTGGCGCACAGCCCGGCGATCCCGCGCAGTCATGCGCTGACCCTGATCTCGCGCCGCGACTATGGTGTCGAAATGCAAACTCCCGCCGCGATCTTGCGCTTCGCCGTCCCGAAGGATGGGCTTTGGGCACGACTTGCGGGCCGCAGCTTGGGGCGGTTCTCATCAGGTGACCTGCTGGGCATTGTTCCGGAAGGCTCACACGTGCCGCGGTTCTATTCTCTGGCGTCGGGACGCAGCGATGGTTTTGTCGAGATTTGCGTTAGTCGCCATCCCGGTGGGCTTTGCTCTGGCCAGCTTATAGATTTGGCCGTTGGCGACAGCGTGAAAGGATTCGTCAGACACAACCCAGACTTCCGGCCCGCACGGGGGCGAAAACCGGTGATCCTGATCGGAGCGGGAACCGGTATCGGCCCGTTGGCAGGCTTTGCGCGCACCAACCACTCGGGCCGTCCCATGCATCTCTATTTTGGCGCAAGACATCCAGACAGCGACCTTTTCTACGGCGAGGAAATGCAGGAATGGAGCACAGATGGTCGTCTTGCGTCCGCTACAAACGCCTTTTCGCGCACCGGTGCCCGTATCTATGTGCAGGATGCCCTGCGCAACGATGCCGAACGGATTGCCACGTTAATCAGTGAGGGTGCGCAGGTTCTGGTATGTGGCGAGCGTAGCATGGCAGCAGGCGTTGCAGATGCAATGGCTGATATCCTGGCACCCACCGGATCAACGCCCGCAATGTTGAAAGCCGAGGGACGTTATGTCGAAGACACCTTTTGAACCTATGCGCCATGCACTGAACGGCCCGACGATGGGCACCCGTTGGTCAGCGCTGTTTTATACCCCCGCGGCGACTGACCCCGAACCGATACGCGATGCATTGGCCGAAAGCGTGGATATTGTGGATCGCCAGATGTCCACTTGGAAGCCTGATAGCGACCTGATGCGCATCAATCACGCGCCGATTGGAACATGGTGCTCCGTTCCTCGAGAGCTGATGGAGGTCTTGGTCAAAGGGTTGGAAATCGGGAGGCTCTCAGATGGTGCCTTCGACATCGGTATGGGGGACATCGTCACCGCGTGGGGGTTTGGTCCGCAAGAGGCTGATACACAGGCGATACGCGCCATGCTAGGCAAAGCGCGCGCTCCGACACACGACACGCTGAAGCTCGATACCGATGCGTTGAAGGTTTGCAAATGCTCCCCGCTGACGCTGGACCTATCGGGCATTGCCAAAGGCTATGCCGTTGATCGTATGATGGCGGTTCTGGGCCGTTTCGGAATCACCGACGCCCTCGTGGGCCTCGATGGCGAAATGCGTGCCTGTGGCGCGCGGCCAGATGGCCAAGCGTGGACGATAGCTTTGGAACGCCCCGACTATGAGGCCCGGGCACCCTTGTCCGTTATCGAACTCGCCGATGCCGCAGTCGCTACGTCAGGTGACTACCGGCACTGGGTCGAAGCTGGTGGAAAAAGGCTCTCGCATACGATGGACCCGGCCTGTGGCGGCCCCCTAAGGGACACGCCCGCATCTGTTACTGTTCTTGCCAAAACCTGCATGGAAGCAGATGCTTGGGCGACGGCTTTTATGGTTTCTGGGCAGCAGAAAAGTGAGATCTGGGCCAAGAGATCAGGACTGAATGCCGTTTTCATCTACCGTGACAGTGACAAGTTTCGACAATCTCATATATGAGGGCCCGACTGAGGCGGCTCGGCCCACATCTCTCAGCACAATTCAAACCGAAATCATGATGAATGCAACGTCTGTTTTACGGGTCCTTCACGCTAACATTCCGAAACGCGGGCTTTGCACAATTAGCACTCACCAATAAAAATTGCCGTATGTGTCCGGCGTTGGAAGCTGCCTTAATCTTCAAGAGAGTCTCGTGCTACAAATCCTTTGAAAGGGGCCTTGGTATTGCCATTTCTTTGCACTAGGTCGCTTAGTCGCATATTCATCAATCGCGCAGCATCAAAGGGAATGGATACTTTTCGGGCTTTAGCCACACTCAACACCCGTGGTTGTATTCCGTCATGACGCCGGAGTTGCAATAAGGTGGGGCCATTATCGTTACCGCCCTTGCGGGTGGATTTTGGCCAGCTCCAAGGCCGTGATGGACTGGCGGGACACCTCAATAGGAGTCCCCAATGCCCCATCTCGATCACACTGCTTTCGTCAATTCTTGCCGCGATGAACGCGGCGTCGGCCGTCACACGCTGCGGGCCTATGCCCAGGATCTGCGCACCTTCGCGCGCTTCACCAAAAACCGTCAGCTCACGGACCCGCTGTCGAAAGAAGATATCCTCGCCTACCATCGTCACTTGCGCGATGAGCTCGACGCCAAGCCTGCGACCATTGAACGACGTCTGGTCACCCTCAAGTCGTACTTCGCTTGGCGCGCTGATCGGAACAGCGCCCTGCCCTCGCCGTTTGCCTGCGTCCGCATCTCGGTCCGGATTCCAAGGCGCCTGCCCCGCCCGATAGAACGGGATACCCTGAAAGCCATATTGCAGTCGGAAACCGGTTTCACCAATGCACAGCCGGCAGATCGGGAGATCACGATCTTGATGATCAAGCTGCTGATCGTGACCGGCCTGCGGATCAGCGAACTCACCAACCTGAAAATCCGCGATGTCTCACCCGATGCGTCCCAAATGATTGTCCGCGGCAAGGGCAACAAGGAACGGATCGTTTTTGTGCCCAACGAGGAGTTGCAGGCGGTCTTTCGGCAGTACTGCGCAGATCGCGCAAAGAACGACTCCTTGAAATCGCCACTCTTCCTGAACGCGGTTGGTCGTCGGCTTCGGTCGCAAACGTTCCGGAAACGGTTGCGCGTGCTGTCCCATCGTTTGGGGATCGTGCCACATCTGACACCGCACAGGTTCCGCCATTCGGCGGCGACGTTGCTCATCGAGGAAGGCACCGATATTCGCATGGTGCAGGCTTTGCTGGGACATGCCAGCCTTAGGACCACTGAGATCTATGTGCGGGTTTCGAACACAGCGCTGCGAAGGGCCTTGGAAAAGGCCGATATTCTCGAAGCGCTCAGATAATAAAGTCCAAAAGCGGTCTTCCGCAGATGGGTCAAGATGTTGCGGAGTGGTCCATCGTAGGAGACGTTCGCCGCGCTAGCAAAATGTAACTCCGCACCAACTCACACATCGCGGACTTTGCCGCCGTTGCCGTTGCGATTTGGAATGTCTGCTATCCCCGTCAGTGTTCCCTGCTACAAAGCTCATGATCCGCCAGAGATGCCAGCACATAGCAATCTTCAGATATGCCCTGTCCATCAC
This sequence comes from uncultured Sulfitobacter sp., assembly GCA_947501805.1. Lineage (GTDB taxonomy): Bacteria > Pseudomonadota > Alphaproteobacteria > Rhodobacterales > Rhodobacteraceae > Sulfitobacter. The sequence continues at coordinate 31,228 of CANMXJ010000016.1, forward strand.
AGCCCTTGGAGATTCGGATCAGTTCCTTTTCCAATAGCTTGAGCCGTTTGATTTTCTCACGCACGTCCGCTAGCTGCGACACGGCGATGTCCGTCGCGGTTTCGCACGATCGGTCTGGATGCTCCTGTAGTTCAATAAGCGATGAAATGGCTTCAATCGAAAACCCCAGATCGCGCGCATGGCGGATGAAACTCAGCCGTTCCAATCCGGTTTTGTCATACCGTCTTTGATTTCCACTTGTGCGCTCAGCTTCTGCCAACAGCCCCATTTCCTCATAGTAACGGATGGTTGGAACCTTGACCTTGGTGCGCTTTGAAAGCTCGCCGATAGAAAACATGAAGAAACCTCTTGAACCTCTAGTCACTAGAGATTGTAGATAGGGTGGGACACAGACTCAAGAGGCTACCATGACCGACCAATACCTGTCCCCGACCCCCCTTCTGGACTTCGAAGCGCCACCCATCCAGCACCTCGTTACGGACCGTGGCTGGCTGAACCTGTCTCAGACCGACCGGATTGGCGCAGCCTATGACTTTGTCCGCAACGAAATCCTGTTCGGCTACAATTCCGATGATGCGTTGCCAGCTTCCAGGGTGCTGGCTGATGGCTATGGGCAGTGCAATACGAAGGGCACTTTGCTCATGGCACTCCTGCGCGCCCTTGACGTGCCGTGCCGCTTCCATGGTTTCACCATCGACAAACGGTTGCAGCGCGGGGTGGTGCCGGAGTTGGTCTACCCGCTTGCCCCCGCAAACATCATCCATTCGTGGGTCGAAATCCAACACGAAGGACAATGGCTCGAGCTGGAGGGCTTCATTCTGGACCCACCTGTCCTTGCTGCGCTGCAAGGTGCTTTTCCAGATCGCAACTCGCTATGCGCTTACGGCGCAGGGACAAATTGCCTCCAAAACCCTGACGTCGCTTGGCGCGGCGCAAGCACCTACATTCAAAAGACCGGAATCAATCATGACTTCGGCACGTTCGATGATCCTGACGCGTTCTATGAAAATCACAGGCAGTTGTCGGATGTGAAAGGAGTTTTGTATCGCCTATTCGTGCGTCACTGGATGAACCACCGCGTCAAGAAAATGCGGATAGGCCATGTCCCAACGATCCCCGGGGGCGAGGCGAACCTTGTTCCGGTTCAATCAAACTTTCAAACGCGGGAGGCGATCTGATGGCTGGTTGCTGCGGACATGACGCCAAGTTTGACGGCGTTTCAGATGATTACAAACGACGGCTCTGGATCGTCATTGCCTTAAACGCGACAATGTTCGCGGTTGAGATGACTGCGGGCCACTTTGCCAAGTCACAGGCGTTGCAGGCCGACGCCCTCGACTTCGCGGGTGATGCAATGACCTACGGCATTTCTCTGGCCGTCATTGGGGCGTCACTTCGCGCCCGCACCAATGCCGCGCTGTTCAAAGGTTTCAGTCTTTTGCTGATGGGGCTGTGGGTCTTCGGATCGACCGTCTACCGCGTCTTCTATGTCGGAGTTCCAACAGCCGAGATCATGGGCGCTGTTGGCTTTCTGGCTTTGCTCACCAACCTTGCCAGTGTGTTCTTACTGGTGCGCTACAAAGACGGCGACGCCAACGTGCGGTCGGTTTGGCTCTGTTCGCGCAATGACGCCATCGGCAACGTCGCCGTCATGTTCGCGGCCTTGGGCGTCTGGGGTACAGCAACAGGCTGGCCTGATTTGATCGTCGCAACGATTATGGCTGGACTGTTCCTGTCGTCCGCTTTCCAAATCGTGCGGCAAGCCCTCGCAGAGCGACGGGAAACAATCGACCACAAACACGCGGAGGCATGATGCAGGGCTTTCTCATTATGCTGGGTCTGGGCGTTGCCGCCATGACGCTAGCAGCAATCCTCTGGTCGATTGCCTTTCCTGAGCGGCGGATATGGCCGCCAAGACGCTACACGACACTCACGCCTTTCTTTGTCTGGGTGCCAACATTCACGCTGTTCGGGGTTCTCATCCTGCTTGGTGTCTGGGGTTGGGCTGATCTGGTCATTCCAAGTTGGTTGCGGTTTGGCGTCGGCCTGCCGCTCATCCTGATCGGCAATATTGTCGTGTGGATGGAAGTCTCACATTTCGGGGTGCCGCAGACAGGTGGAGCCAAAGGGACCCTGCGCACCGAAGGCATGTATGGCTACTCGCGGAACCCGCAGTATATGGCTGACATTGGCATCGTAAGTGGCTGGATGATCTTGTCAGCAGCGCCTTGGGCCATGGTTGTCGGACTGGCTGGGATAGTGGTGCTTATTGCCGCGCCATTTTCCGAGGAGCCTTGGCTCAAAGACCAATACGGCACCGAATTCGAGAACTACTCGTCGCGGGTACGGCGGTTCCTCTGAGGTAGGGCCAAAACCTGAAAAGCTGCCTTTCGCGGCGCGATCAACGAACTGGTAAGATGCGGGACAAACCGGACTTGTGCAGATGCAGCTATTGCTGACGCAGAAAACGTTCGCATTTGTAGCGTCGCTCATTTGGCAGTGCAGCACATTCCACCATATCGGCCATTCGAACGCACCGATTTGAGCAAATCTCAGACTAATTTTTCGCTTCGCTTGGTTCCAACAATCACGACCCGAACTTTTCTGCCGTTTACTCCACCGCAAGCAGTGACCGCTCTCAGCCCAAAGCCCTTGTTTGGTTTCTCTATTGGTCAGCGGACACAATACGAATTTGCACGCTGGATCGAAGTCGGCTTCGGCCTCTTGACCCACAAAACAACTGATCTGCTTGAAGTTGGAAATTGATGGGTTTCAAACGCGGCCGACCCTGAAGCCCAGTGACAAATGATTACGCATCGCAAAGAGTAAAACGGCCCCCGGTATCATTGACGCCGTTGTAACGGCCATGACCAGGCTGATGTCAGTTTGAAATCCGAAAAGCGCATTGATCGCCATGCTGATGGGTTTGCCGTTAGTGGTTGTCAGAATGCGCGCAAAAACAACTTCGACCCAAGAGAACATAAAGCAAAAGAACGCTGTCACGGCTATCCCCGGAGCAATCTGTGGCAGCAGGAATTTCCAGATAAAGCGCGGGCGGGAATAGCCGTCCAGAAAGGCGGTTTCGTCCATTTCTTTGGGGACGGCCGAGATGAACCCCTGCAAAATCCAGATGGAGATTGGCAGATTGAACAGGCAATGTGCCAATGCGATCCCAAAGACTGAATTCACAATGCCAAGCGCCGAGAACAGCTGAAAGATTGGCAAAGTCAGGACCACAGGCGGCGTGATCCGGAAGGCGATGAAAGCCAAAAAAAGGTGCTTGTCGCCTGAAAAAGACATTCGCGAAAAGGCATAAGCTGCAGGTATCGCTACGGGAACGGTGATGCAGATGTTGATCAGCACATAGGCAATCGAATTGACAAAAGCGGAACGCAGATTGGGGTTGTTCCAGATGCTTGCGTAGTTGCTGAGTGTGAGGCTGCCCACCTCAGCACTCGGCTTTGGTAGCGTCACGGTGAAACTGATGATTGTCATTTGGACCAGCGGCAGGCAGGCAAAGAGGATGAAGGCCAACAAGACCATGCCTTTCAGGGCAGGCAAGTATCGATAAACAACCATCAAGACCTTTCCCCGCGATCCAGCTTGCCCTGCGCTTTGCTGAACATCCACGCCACCGTCAAAACGATCATGAAATAGATCACGGATCGCGCAGCGGAAGGGCCATAGTTGAACGCCTTTATCTCTTCGCCCAAATCCACGGCGAGAAATGTCGTTGTCCCGTCAGGGCCACCTGCATTAATTGGAAAGGCTTCGGTGTAAATCATGAAAGAATCCATGAACCGCAGCAGGATCGCCATTAACAGAACATGGTGCAATTTTGGCAGTTGGATATGGCGAAACATTTGCCATGGGCTGGCCCCATCAATCGCCGCCGCCTGATAGTAAGCTACTGGAATTGTTGTTAAAGCACTGTAGCACAGGATCACCACAAGGCTGGTCCAATGCCAGACGTCCATCACGATAAGAACGGCCCAAGTGTGCCGCGTCGAGAGTTGCCATTCGGAGGGCCATCCCAGATATGGCAGCATGCGACCCAATAAGCCGGTCTCAGAATTCAGCAGGCTGAGCCATAGCGACGGGATCATGTTCCAAGGCACCAGCAGCGGGAGCGCGACGACCGCAAGCGTGATGCCGACCCAGACCTTGCGCTTGGGAATACAAAGTGCGATCGCAATGCCAAGGGGGATCTGGAGGGTGAGGACAAATGCGGAAAACAACGTGCTGCGACCAAAACTGGCCCAGAAGCGCCCGGACCCGATTATATCGGCGTACCATTCCGTTCCGACCCAAAAACGCGCGTCCAGAATGAAGATCTCAAAAAAAGAATAGTTCACCACTGTGATCAGGGGAACCAGCCCGACAAGCGACAAGATCACGACAGCAGGTGCTACGAACAACCAGCCAATCTCAGTCCGGCCCTTCATCAGGGTCTCACGCCAGAAAAAGCCGACAACATGTTCATAGAGTCACAAGTCGAATACCCCAGGTGTCGCATTTGGCCGTCAGCTCTGGGGATAGTTTGCCATCGGTAAACAGTACGTCAACATCGCTCAATGAGCAGATTGTCAGGGGTGCTTTTCGTTTAAACTTGAGGTGGTCGGCCACAATCATAACTTCGCGAGACCGCTGTATTGCGATCTTGCTGACCATCACTTCTTGCCCGTCGAAATCCAGCAGGTCACCGTCGGCATCTATGGCCGAGCAGCCCAGAACCGAGTAGTCAAACTTGAACTGCTTGACCATTTCGACTGTCAAACCGCCAACGATGCCGCCATCTGCCCGGCGCAGGACACCACCTGCTAGAATGATTTCGCAGCTGTGATTGATGGCCAGAATGTTCGCGATATTCAGGTTGTTTGTGACCACCAGCAGATTTTCATGATCTAGCAACTCATGCGCGACTGCTTCGGTAGTTGTGCCGATGTTCATGAAAACCGATGCCCCATCAGGGATAGCGCGGGCACATTCAACAGCAATCGCTTTTTTGCCCACATCGTTCAGTCGGCGGCGTTCTTCGTAAAGGATGTTCACAACGCCAGAAGGCACAACCGCCCCTCCGTGCACCCTTTCAAGCCGGCCACTTTCTGCAAGATCGGAAAGATCACGCCTGATGGTCTGCACGGTGACATCATAGATATCCGCGAGGCCGTCCACTGTGACTTTCCCCTCTTTGCGGGCTAGATCAAGGATCTCTTTCTGCCTGAAATTTGAGGCCATCACTCACTCCATTACAACACCCATCCAACCACACAAAAGCGGGGTGCTTGTCACCTCTATCAGCCAGCAGACCTTGCGTCCCGTCAAGGCCACGGATTACTTAAAGGTCTAAAAAGTAAAAAATCCGTGCGAATTCGAAAGTAAATAGGCGTTAGTTTCAGCAGATTAGGTAAAAAGGAACAAAAACGAACATTCGTTATTGCTACACTCTGTGTTCTAGTGTTGACTGACTCAACGTCGCGAGCTGGGAGGCTGCGGCCTAAAATGAATGCGGGGAGGCGTCATTGGGTAGCAACGAAAATCAGGACATCGTTGATCTGTTCGTCATTGGCGGCGGCATCAATGGATGCGGGATTGCCCGTGACGCGGTTGGCCGTGGTTTGAGCGTTGAGCTGGCTGAAATGAACGATCTTGCCTCCGCCACATCTTCTGCCTCAACCAAGTTATTTCATGGCGGTCTTCGGTATCTTGAATATTGGGAAATCCGCCTCGTCCGAGAAGCCCTGAAAGAGCGCGAGACCCTTCTGAGCGCGATGCCGCACATTTCTTGGCCGATGCGTTTTGTGCTGCCCTACCACAGAGGCATGCGGTTCGAGAGCGATACGCCAACCTCAAAAGTCTTAAATATACTGATGCCTTGGATGAAGGGGCGCAGGCCTGCATGGCTCATCCGGTTTGGTCTTTTTATGTATGACAATCTGGGCGGCCGGAAATTCCTGAAGGGCACGACCTCTTTGGATTTGAAGGGGTCACCAGAGGGTGCGCCGCTGCAAGACCGCTTTGAAAAGGCCTATGAATACTCTGACTGCTGGATTGAAGACAGCCGGCTGGTGGTTCTGAACGCCCGAGACGCTCAAGCCCGTGGGGCTCGAATCAATGTGCGGACCAAAGTCATCTCGGCAGCGCAAGTGGGGGGAATGTGGCAGGTTACTCTTGAGGCGCACGGCGGTGAGCAACGTATAGTGACAGCGCGCATGATCGTCAACGCGGGTGGCCCTTGGGTCGAAGACGTTATTCGCAATACGATGCGGATCAATTCACCCGAAGGTGTGCGGCTGGTGCGCGGCAGTCATATCGTCACGCGTAAATTATATGACCACGACAAGTGCTATTTCTTCCAAGGGGAAGACGGACGGATCATTTTCACAATTCCGTACGAGACCGATTTCACCTTGATTGGCACCACCGATGCAGACCACACGAACGTGCATGAAAAGCCGGTTTGTACCCCGGAAGAGCAGGACTATTTGTTGGGCTTTGCCTCGAAGTATCTGAAGAAACCCGTCACGCGTGATGATATCGTTTTTACCTACTCCGGCGTGCGCCCGCTCTATAATGATGGGGCGACTTCAGCGACGGCTGCAACGCGAGATTATGTTCTGTCGTTGGACCAATCCGCAGGTGCGCCCATCTTGAATATTTTTGGCGGCAAAATCACGACCTACCGCACACTTGCGGAAAGTGCGCTTGAAAAAATTACGCCGTTTTTTGCTCAAACTGGTCCACAATGGACCGCAGGCGTCGCCCTTCCGGGTGGGGATTTTCCAGTTGATGGTGTCGATCCGCTCGCGGCAAAATTGAACGCAAAATACCCATTTCTGACAGACCGCTGGCTTGATCGTCTGCTCAAGGCCTATGGAACGGAAGCTTTCGATCTATTGGGTGACGCAAAGACGGAGCGCGATCTGGGGCTAGATTTCGGATCGAACCTGACGGAACGCGAAGTAAACTGGTTGGTTAAGCACGAATTCGCCAATACCGCCGAAGATATCGTTTGGCGTCGATCGAAGTTGGGGCTCAGAATGACGTCGAAGGAAATCGTTGCGCTGGACAGTTGGATGGCGGATGCCGCCGCCAACCTGCCCGAGCAACAAGCAGTGTGAACTGCGAAAGGGAGAAAGAAATGTCACTTGTTCTTGAGGGTGTGTCCACGGTCATCAATGGCCAGACGCATATCTACCCAACAGATTTGGAGCTGTCATCAGGAACGATGAATGTTTTGCTTGGGCCAACGTCATCAGGGAAAACGTCGTTGATGCGGATCATGGCCGGGCTTGATGTGCCAACCACAGGTAAAGTCATCTGGGGCGGCAAAGACGTCACCGGAATGCGGGTGCAGGACCGGGGCGTTGCGATGGTTTATCAGCAGTTCATCAACTACCCGTCGATGACCGTTTATGAAAACATCGCCAGCCCGATGCGGCTGTTGGGCCAATCCAAAGACCAGATTGATGAGGCTGTCAAAAACGCCGCTGACCTGATGAAACTATCGCCCTTTTTGGATCGCAAGCCGCTTGAACTATCGGGCGGGCAACAACAACGCTGCGCCCTTGCCCGCGCGCTGGTTAAAGATGCGGGACTGGTCCTGTTGGACGAACCTCTCGCCAACCTTGATTATAAACTGCGCGAAGAATTGCGGGCCGAGATCCCCAAGATATTCGAAGAAGCGGGGTCAATCTTTGTTTATGCCACAACCGAGCCTGAAGAAGCGCTGCTGCTTGGCGGCCACACGGCGGCGATGTGGGAAGGCAAGATTACACAGTTTGGCAAGACTCCGACAGTATACCGCCAGCCCGTCAATGCCATTACGGCGCGGGTGTTTTCCGATCCTCCAATGAATTTTTTAAATATCCGAAAATCCGGTGACCACTTGCTGTTTGGCGATGAACAGTCCGCACCAGCATCCGGCGCATTTGAAGGGTTGGAGGATGGCAGCTATGTTGCGGGATTTCGCCCTAACCATCTTGAGTTGGAAAAACAGGCTCCGGGAGCGCTCGAGTTTACGGGAACGTTGAACGTTACTGAGATTACCGGATCTGAGACTTTCATCCATCTGGACCACCACGGAGAAAACTGGGTCGGTCTGGTGCACGGCGTAAAAACCTTGGAAATCGGCGCATCGCTGAACGTCTACCTTGACCCAAAACACGTCTACATCTTTGCCCAGGACGGCTCGTCTGTCGCCCCTGCGTCCTATGCAGCTGCGGCTTGAAGGAACAGAATAATGGCAAAAATCACTCTTGAAAATCTGGCACATTCCTATCTGCCAAATCCGACCAGCGAAGATGACTTTGCGCTGAAAGAGTTGAACCACGACTGGGTCGATGGCGAAGCCTATGCGCTGCTGGGTGCCTCTGGCTGTGGTAAATCCACATTGCTCAATATCATTTCGGGCCTGCTGCACCCGTCTCAAGGACGCATCCTGTTCAATGACCGTGACGTGACAATGGCCCCAACGACAGAACGGAACATCGCGCAGGTTTTCCAGTTTCCCGTGGTCTATGACACGATGACGGTGCGCGACAATCTGGCATTTCCGCTGCGCAACCGCGGCGCTGATCCGGCCTATATCAAAGAGCGCGTGCAGCAGATTGCCGCGATGATCGGGATGGAAGACACCCTGAACCACAAGGCCCGTGGCCTGACGGCGGACGCCAAACAAAAGATATCGCTGGGCCGTGGCATGGTGCGCGAGGACGTCAATGCGCTGTTGTTTGACGAACCGCTAACAGTGATCGACCCCCACATGAAATGGGAATTGCGCACGCAGCTCAAATCCTTGCACCATGAGTTTGGCCACACGATGATCTACGTAACCCACGACCAGACCGAAGCGCTGACCTTCGCGGATAAAGTCGTGGTGATGTTTGATGGCCGCGTTGTCCAGATGGGGACGCCTCAACAGCTTTTTGAACAACCAGAGCACACATTTGTCGGCTATTTCATCGGCTCGCCCGGTATGAACGTGCTGACAGCACAGGTGGACGGTGACAAGGCCGTGCTTGAGGGCACGCAGATTTCGTTGGGCAAAGGCTTTGGGTCGGTATCCGGCAAGGTTGAATTGGGTGTTCGGCCTGAGTTTACATCGCTGAGCGCGGGCGACGCAGGTCTGCCCGTTACGATAAAGCGGGTCGAAGACGTGGGCCGACATAAAATTGTGCGCGCAGATTTCCACGGCACCGAGATCAACATCCTTGCTGCCGAAGGCGCTGACATATCGCCCGATATGAACCGCGTGGTCTTTGATCCGGCAGGGATCAACGTCTATTCAGATAGCTGGCGCGTCGCGCCGAAGGTGGCCTGACATGAACAAAACAGTTAATCAAAAAGCGTGGTTCCTAATTCTGCCGGTGCTCTTGCTGGTCGCATTTTCTGCGGTCATCCCATTGATGACCGTGGTGAATTACTCGGTACAGGACACCTTTGGAAAAAACCAATTCTTCTGGGCGGGCCTTGATTGGTTCAAAGAGATGCTGGCATCTGAGCGCATGTGGAACGCTCTGGGCCGCCAGATTACTTTTTCTGCGATCATTTTGGCCATAGAAATCCCACTTGGTATTTTCGTCGCGTTGAACATGCCAAAGAAGGGCTTTTGGGCCTCGCTTTGTCTGGTCCTGATGTCGCTGCCGTTGCTCATCCCATGGAATGTTGTCGGCACAATTTGGCAGATTTTCGGCCGGGTCGATATTGGCCTTCTGGGGTATACGCTGGCCGCCTTGGGGATCGACTATAACTACACCCAAGATTTCTATGCTGCATGGATTACGGTCATCGTCATGGATGTCTGGCACTGGACTTCGCTGGTGGCCCTGTTGGCCTACGCAGGCCTGCAATCCATTCCTGACGCCTATTATCAAGCAGCCAAGATTGATCAGGCGAGCCGCTGGAAAGTGTTCCGCTTTATCGAGCTGCCCAAGATCATGGGGGTTTTGATGATCGCGATACTGCTGCGCTTTATGGATAGCTTCATGATCTACACAGAACCCTTCGTGGTGACGGGTGGGGGGCCGGGCAACTCAACGACCTTCTTGTCGATTGATCTGGTCAAGATGGCGCTGGGGCAATTTGACCTTGGTCCCGCCGCGGCTTTCTCGATCATGTACTACCTCGTGATCCTGCTGGTGTCCTACGTGTTTTACACTGTGATGACGAACCTCGATAAAAGGGATGGCCACTGATGTCTGACTTCACATTTACCCCGCCCAAACGCAGTTTTGGCCTGCCCAAGATCAGGGGCAACGCCATCGTCATGGGCCTCTACCTGCTGTTCTTGCTGTTGCCGATCTACTGGCTGGTTATGATGAGCCTCAAGACCAACTCCGAAATCCTTAACACCTTTACCCTGTGGCCACGTGACCTGACGTTTGACAACTATATGACCATTCTGACGGATGCGTCATGGTATACTGGTTACCTAAATTCAATGGCGTACGTGGTCATGAACATGGTCATCTCGCTGCTGGTCGCCCTGCCTGCGGCGTATGCTTTCAGCCGCTATACTTTCATGGGGGACAAGCATCTGTTCTTCTGGCTGCTGACCAACCGGATGGCCCCCCCTGCGGTTTTTGCGCTACCGTTCTTTCAGCTCTACAGCTCAGTGGGATTGTTCGACACCCACATTGCCGTCGCTTTGGCGCATTGCCTGTTCAACGTGCCGCTGGCGGTCTGGATTTTGGAAGGGTTCATGCGTGGCGTGCCCAAGGAGATCGACGAAACAGCCTATATCGACGGCTATTCCTTTCCGCGCTTCTTTATCCGTATTTTCACACCGCTGGTGGCTTCAGGCATCGGTGTCACCGCGTTCTTTCTGTTCATGTTTTCGTGGGTTGAACTGCTGCTCAGCCGTACGCTCACATCGGTAAACGCAAAACCAATCGCGGCCACAATGACCCGGACAGTAGGTGCCGCTGGCATCGACTGGGGTGTGCTGGCAGCAGCCGGGGTTCTCACGATCCTGCCGGGTGCTTTGGTAATTTACTTCGTCCGCAACTACATCGCCAAGGGCTTTGCCCTGGGCCGCGTTTAAAAGAGGAGAGACCACAATGGAATGGATGGCATGGACTTGGCCGACCGCCGCTTTCTTCGGCATCATCGCGCTGACGCTGGTCACCTTTACGGTGCTTGCGATCAAATATCCGGAGGCCCCGCGCAGCGGCATCCTTCGGATCGAAACGACCCGTGGTGACAGATTATTCATCACGCTGCTGGGCTCGGCCTTTATCAATTTGGCTTGGCTTGGACTACTCAGTGCGCCGCAATGGGGTGCACTGATCGTCTGCTTCTTTTACGCCCTTGCGGTTTTCCGCTGGGTTTAATCGAATGGGTGACCCGGCACGCAAGAACCGGTCCACCTTCACTGTTCACTTTTAGGGAGGAACAAAAATGAACTTGCGACTTAAAGGAACCACTGCGATAGGCCTTGCTGCTTGCATGCTTACCGCACCTGCGTTCGCTGATATGGATGCTGCTAAGGCATTCCTTGATAGCGAAATCGGGGAACTTTCGACGCTGTCACGTGCAGATCAAGAAGCTGAACTGCAGTTTTTTGTCGACGCGGGAGCCCCATACACTGGCATGTCTATCAATGTTGTGTCCGAGACGATTGGTACTCACACGTACGAATCCACCGTTCTGGCACCTGCGTTTGAGGCCATCACTGGTATCAAGGTAACGCATGACCTGATTGGTGAAGGCGACGTTGTTGAAAAGCTGCAAACGCAAATGCAGTCGGGCGAAAACATCTATGACGCCTATATCAACGACTCCGATCTGATCGGGACGCACTGGCGTTACAAGCAGGCGCGCAACCTGACAGACTGGATGGCAGGCGAAGGCGCTGCCGTAACGAACCCCAATCTTGATCTGGCCGATTTTATCGGTCTGTCATTTACTACGGGTCCGGATGGCAAGGTCTATCAACTGCCCGACCAACAGTTCGCAAACCTTTACTGGTTCCGTTACGATTGGTTCAACGACGAACAGAACAAAGCGGATTTCAAAGCCAAATACGGCTACGATTTGGGCGTTCCGGTCAACTGGTCGGCCTACGAAGATATCGCTGAATTCTTTACCGGTCGTGACCTTTCGCGCCTTGGTGTCGAAGGCGAAGTCTTTGGCAACATGGACTATGGTAAGAAAGACCCATCATTGGGTTGGCGCTATACTGATGCGTGGCTTTCGATGGCTGGTGCCGGCGACGTTGGTGAACCAAACGGCCTGCCCGTTGACGAATGGGGCATCCGGGTCAATGACAAATCACAGCCCGTTGGCTCATGTGTTGCGCGTGGCGGTGCCACAAACGGTCCCGCAGCGGTCTATGCTGTAACCAAGGCAATCGAATGGCTGGAAAAGTACTCTCCTCCGGCTGCTGCTGGCATGACGTTCTCTGAAGCAGGACCAATTCCTGCGCAGGGTAACGTTGCACAGCAAATGTTCTGGTACACGGCCTTTACTGCCGCGTCAGTAGAACCTGATCTGCCTGTGATGAACGAAGATGGCACGCCAAAGTGGCGCATGGCACCTTCGCCGCATGGTGCATATTGGGTTGAGGGAACCAAGATCGGCTACCAAGATGCCGGTTCATGGACGCTGATGGAATCGACACCTGTTGATCGTGCTCAAGCTGCGTGGCTCTATGCGCAATTCGTGACATCCAAGACTGTGGACGTGAAGAAAAGCCATGTTGGTCTGACATTCATTCGTGAATCAACGATCCAGCATGAAAGCTTTACTGAGCGTGCGCCAAAACTGGGTGGATTGATCGAATTCTATCGCTCACCAGCACGGGTTCAGTGGTCGCCAACCGGCACCAACGTTCCTGACTATCCAAAGCTGGCTCAGCTGTGGTGGCAGAACATCGGCGACGCAATGTCCGGTGCCAAGACACCTCAGGAAGCACTCGACTCACTTTGCGCAGATCAGGAAAAGGTTCTGATCCGTCTGGAGCGTGCCGGTGTTCAGGGCGACCTTGGTCCGGTCATGAACGAAGAACAAGATCCCGAGTACTGGCTGTCTCAGCCCGGTTCGCCCAAAGCGAAGCTGGCCAATGAAGACGAAGCACCAGTAACGATCTCATATGACGAGTTGATCAAGTCCTGGGAATAAACCTATGGTCTGGGGTCCGGCAACGGGCCCCAGTTTCAGCGGCTTGACGAACACGTCTAAACCCAGCGGCCCTGAAACAAAGGGGCCGCTGTTTGCACCTCAAACAACCGGCGACCCCTCATGACGTATGTCCTAGCAATTGACCAAGGCACAACATCAACCCGAGCGATTTTGTTCGACGCTTCGATGACCGCCTGCGCCAGCGCCCAGGAAGAATTCGCGCAACATTTCCCCCAATCCGGCTGGGTTGAACACAATCCCCAAGACTTGTGGGACACGACGCTGTCCACCTGTCGTAAAGCCATCAAACGCGCAGGCATATCAGCCTCGCAAATTGCCTCCATTGGCATCACTAATCAGCGCGAAACCGTCATCGTTTGGGACAAGCAAACTGGCGAGCCGCTGCATAACGCGCTCGTCTGGCAGGACCGCCGTACCGCTGACACCTGCGCCGCACTGCGAGATGCGGGTCACGAGCCGATGATTACGGAGCGCACGGGGCTGTTGCTCGACCCCTATTTCTCAAGCACCAAGCTGAAATGGATCTTGGATCACGTAGACGGCGCGCGAGCCCGCGCGCAAAACGGCGAGTTGCTGTTTGGCACCGTTGACGCCTTTCTCATTTGGAAACTGACCGGCGGGGAAACCCACGCCACGGATGCCACCAACGCCGCCAGAACAATGCTTTATGATATTCGGAAAGGTCGGTGGAGCAGCACGATCTGTGAACTCCTTGATATTCCCATGCAGATGTTGCCGCAGGTCAAAGACTGTGCCGCCGATTTTGGCAGCACTCAGCCGGATTTGTTCGGCAGCGAAATTCCCATCAACGGTGTTGCCGGGGATCAGCAAGCCGCGACGATTGGGCAGGCTTGTTTTGAGCCGGGTATGATAAAATCGACCTATGGCACGGGATGCTTTGCGCTTATGAACACGGGCGATACGCCTGTCATGTCAATGAACCGTTTGCTGACTACAATCGCCTATCAGCTCGATGGCAAGCCGACTTATGCGCTTGAAGGATCGATTTTCGTCGCAGGCGCGGTCGTACAATGGCTGCGGGACGGGCTGCAGATCATTCAGGATGCGGCCGAAACGCAGGCCTTGGCTGAACAGGCAGATCCACAACAAAACGTGATCCTCGTTCCGGCCTTTGTTGGTCTGGGTGCCCCCTATTGGAACCCTGATTGTCGAGGGGCTGCTTTCGGCCTGACCCGCGCAACAGGACCCGCTGAAATGGCAAAGGCCGCGCTTGAATGTATTGGCTACCAGACACGGGATTTGCTGCAAGCCATGGCGGCGGACTGGAAAGCTCCCGGTGTGCAACCCACGTTGCGGGTCGATGGCGGCATGTCTGCCAACGATTGGGCGATGCAGTTCTTGTCTGATATTATTTCAGCTGCCGTCGACAGACCTTCGAGCCAAGAAACCACATCCCTTGGCGTGGCGTGGTTGGCAGGAATGCACGCTGGCGTCTATCCCGACCAAGTAGAATTCGCCAAGACATGGGTCTGTGAAACACAATTTATACCCGCGATGGACGACAGCCTCCGTGCCGAAAAATACGCGGCATGGGGCAGAGCCGTCCATGCCACGATGAGCGTTTAAGCGATGTTTTCCTTTATCAGTCCCCAAGAGATCCACTTTGGCCGGGGTCAGAGCCAAAAAACAGCAGCATTGGCCGCAACCTTCGGTACCTCTGTTCTGTTGGTTCATGGCTCAAGTGTGGCTCGCGCGCAGTGGCTGATAGATGCTTGTCGCTCGGCGGGTCTGACGACCGAAATGATCAGTTGTGCAAATGAGCCCAGCTTGCCCGATATTCAACGCGCGCTGCGCCAGTTGAATGGGGTCTCTCCGGATATTGTTATCGGGCTTGGCGGCGGCTCCGTCCTCGATTTTGCCAAAGCTCTGGCAGCGTTGATCCCCTGTAACGGCGATCCAATGACCTACCTCGAAGTGGTTGGGGACGGGTGCCCCTTAGATCACCCCCCCCTGCCGATGATCGCCTTGCCCACAACGGCTGGTACCGGTGCGGAAGTCACTAAAAATGCAGTCATCTTGGTGCCTGATCAGGGCATAAAAGTAAGTCTGCGCGACCCGCGGATGGTGCCGAACATTGCCATCGTTGACGCATCACTCATGCAGGGCGCACCGAAACAGGTGGCCCTTGCGGCCGGGCTCGACGCGGTTACCCAAGTGATTGAGCCGTATCTGTCGATCAAAGCCAATCCGATGACCGACGCCTTGTGCCATGCAGCCATTTCAAAGGGTCTAAGCGCGCTGAGAGATTTGGTGGAAAACGACACGCCTGAAGCGTGGGATAGCCTGGCTTGGGTCAGCACATGTGGCGGCTTGGCCTTAGCGAACGCGGGCCTTGGGGCCGTGCATGGTTTCGCAGGCGTGATCGGCGGAGAAACCAATGCTCCCCATGGCGCAATTTGCGGCGCACTGCTTCCTGCTGTCCTTGAATCCCACCTACGCAAAGCGGAGGAACATACGGAAGTATCTGCTCGCTTGCATTGGGTCTTGCATCAAGTCGACACCTATTTTGCACAGGGTGAAAAAGGGGTGGGTATTGCTGCGCTGCGGAGCTGGTCCCGGAAAATGGGTCTTCCGGGCTTGGAAGGGCTGGGGTTATCCTTGGCAGACTCTTCTAAAGTTGCCGAAGCCGCGTCTAAAGCATCATCTATGACCGGAAATCCTTTCGTTCTTTCACAACGTGAACTTCTGGAGATCCTACATTCTGCGAAGTGAGGGATCCAAACGTTGTATTGAGTTTCCTATGCCGCTGCTGATTGGATCTTCAAAGACCCAGCGCTCCACGTTTCTTCCTATCGAAATCAGAACAGGCGTTAATATTGCCAATTCTGTAGATGGCCCGGCCTGCGGTTCGTCGCGAGACAGAGTTGCTTTCTGGGGCGGTCGATCAATTGCTTAAGTTTAATTAAGTCTAGATGAAACAATTGCCTGATTTGGATTTCCGCACTTAAACGAATCCATTATTGCCAGTCAAATTTCTCTCAGCCAACAGAGGCCTCAAGACACCACACAAGTCACGAAAGGTGGCTTTGCAAAATGCAGAGCGGCACTCAGTTCTTGCCACGAACCCCGTTCTTGGGTTGCAAACGCGAAATTGGTGCAGGCGCAGCGAACGACCACAACGTCCGCAACCTGTGAGTTCGCCGGAATGGCATCGCTGCGTTTTGCATTAAAGGCCGGTTCTCCGGCCGCAAGGCAGCGTGGATGATTATGCTCCTGCCGCATTTTTTGCGCTGCGAGCGCGCGCAGCGAGGAATTCAAACTTACAGTATGGGCTCTTTGCGGCCATTAAATCAATCGCAGCATTCGTGCGATACCAACTCGCTTCCACCTGCAAGGACGGCCCAAAGCCGCCATCCACCCAGTAGAAAATCGCTGCGCTGCGGCATATCTGAAGTAGCCATTGGTTGCTGATAAAAAAACCTTCGATTTGTCACGCATCACTCCCCGCTTTACCCTCCGTGCCTTATCAGCCAATCTAGCCATGGAAAGTGCCCGTCTTTCAGATCTCTGGCACAGCAACCGTTCGAGGTGACCCGGTAGTTGGACTTGAACCAAGGAGTTTTTTCTTTGTCAATCAGACCCATGAACAAGAGAAGCCCCAAAGACTTGCCTTCGAACAGAGAACTACCTTCCAAGCGCCATGGTAGGTTCTTAGAATTTGTGGATGAGACGCCTTTTGTACTCTTAGGCATTATGGTTCTGGGCGCATACGTTGGTCTTGTAGCGCTGGTTAGCTTTGTTGAGTTTGTCGCGCTCATCGGTTTCGAGCTAAATTTGGTGAAAGGGGCAAATGGCTGGTGGGATATCCTGTATTTCAATTTTATGACTATTTTAACTGTTGGTTACGGAGACCTCTCACCGCTGGGATTTGGCAAAGTCCTGTCTTCTCTTTTGGCACTTGCCGGCGTTGGTCTTTTTGCAGGCGGGGTATCTCTTCTAACCATAAAGGCATTGAGGCCATCGGCGCATACAATAGTTTTTTCGAAGTACGCTTACTACTGCAAAAGAGAGCAAAGATTTTTGATAATTTTCTTAAATACAAGCGTTGCCCGGTTGGAAAGCTGCACGATAAGCTCGTACTTCAAGCTTGGACGAGACTGGTCGGTGAAGCCAGCAATTGCGTCGCCATTCCTTACAAAGGCAGTGCAAACCTTCTTCATAGATGAGCACCCGATGGCTGACATTTCTGAAAGACTTACGGATGGCGATTGCCTTCGAGTATGCGTAGCTGGAAATTTACTTGGCTCTGAAGTGGCGGAAACTGCCCAGTACAAGCCAGACGAGATCATAATAATTGAGAACCGTGATCTATTGGCATCCCATGAACCCTTCTGGCACCCAGATTTCAAGGACGAAGAGTTTGCTAAGATGTTTCACTATCGACCAGCCGGTGCCAAGTCTCTTCAAGAGCAGTTTGGATTGCGTTGATTGCGCCATCTCACCATACAGAAAATTCGTTGTGATGGTGTCAAACAGATCTGACTGGAGTGGCAACGGCCCGAAAGGTCCGCTTCCGTCCTAAGTATGGATAATTAACCCAATGCAGCCTTTGCTGCCGGAGCACAAATGCTTTGCAGAATGATGCTGTCTGGACTTTGCCGTTCGATCATATCCACTGAAGATTCTTGGAGTCTTGCAGACACACCAAGTCCGGTCAGAACCTTGCTTTGCTTTCGGATTAACATAAGAAAATTCGCCCGAGCACCGGCATAAGGGCGTGCCAGAAAGTCACTTCGTATCTTCAAGAACATCTCTTTTGGATTATCTGCCACGGCAATAAGGTACACCAGTTGTTTGTCAGATAAGGTAGAGATAATTTCTGGATTATTCTCGGCGGTCTCGAAAATGAAGTTTTTTTCGAAAGTTCCAGCGGCGGCCCCTAACCTAAATACATAACCCAAGGTAGCACGGAAGATGGTGTCCAAACGAATTGGATTACCCCTTCCATGCCATGCAAGAGCTGCTCGAAGCTTGCTCCTAAACTTCTTCAGGTTTCGATCACCAATGGCTGAAAGCACGTCGAGACCTCGGAAACGTGCTAATTCATCTCGTGTGTAAATCTTGGTTTTATGAGCATTTAGATTGAGGCCTTCTGGGAGGAGAAGCCTTGAAGCTTTATGGATGGCATCCTCTAGAATTTTTTTGTTTGGCCCAAAGATCATCATGTCGTCGGCCCAACGGACATAGAGCAAGCCATGATTTTGGCAATACGCATCAAATTCATCGTCAAAATTTTGCAAGTAATAATGCGATAAGAAGCGAGAGCCATCCGTAATAATTTCTTGCGGAATGCCTTTGGATGAGCGGCTGTAACCTTTTGTGCGTCTATCCCAAAGCCCAAGGAAAACTTCTAACAACTCAATAACATCTTTCGTTCCACGGGGCATATCCTTCCGTAGCCTTTCAATCAGGCGCGGGATTTCAATGGTATCATAAAAGTTTGCAACATCTGTCGTCGCTACAAAAGCGCCACTTGAAGCAGAGTCAGTCAACTCACGAATGAGTTGAGTGAATCCCAGAAACTCGCCAAACCACATGTCATTTGAAAAAGTTCCGGATGTGTATTCGTCTTGAAAGTCAGCGGCTTCCTCATTTTCAATCGGCATTTCCGAAGGGATGGATGCGACGCTGATGGGTATCGAGCGAAAGCCACCAAAAATACGGGGCTTCTTCTTCAATACCCTCTCACCGATATGGCCACAAAGGTGATAGTAGACGGCCATGTCCTCTTTCGAAAGGATTGGTACAAAACGCGTCACTCCATTGCCTTTCTCACCGCCCAAATAACCATGGACAACTTCAGGGACGTAGCTTCGTCTCGCTAGACGTGCATTGTATTCCTTTACAAAATGACTGGCCTTTCCAAGATCAGATCTTTCTACTATCGGCACCTGACCATCCAATAGTTGTCGCCAGACGCTTTGAGTAAGACTCGTCTCCAATCGAAATTTTTTCACCCACTGCCCCAAAAAATCAAAAAATAGCTGCTGCACAAGACAGACATGAAATTTTTAAGAAATGAAAGTTCTCACTCTCGCCAATAAATATCTTCTTCTGAGCCAGAGACGTCTACCCATGTCATACCGCCGTTGCCGAAGCGCAGCGAATGTCCGCTATCCGCCCACTCCTTGCAGAAACGGTGGCTCCTGGGCGAAGTGCCGCGGCCTTGGCAGCGGCCACCATAGTATGTTACAAAACCTCGGACCAAATACAAATCTGTCTGAGGTTATCTATCAATGCCACACGACCTGACACAGAGGCAGCGCCTCCTTGAATACCTGAAATCCTATGCGCCGGCACGCGCACGGGATCTTGAGGATGTTGGCGTCTCAGCGGCAGCAATCTCGCGCTCAGTGCAGTCCGGTGAAATCCTTCGTCTAGGCCGAGGGCTTTACGGCCTGCCCGACAGCGTTCCCAATACGCATGAAACCCTTATCGAAGTGGCCAAGCGGGCACCAAAGGCCGTCATCTGCCTGACGTCGGCTCTGGCATTTCATGGCCTGACCGATCAACTGCCGCGGCGCGTCTGGATCGCCATCGGTGCCAAGGACTGGGAGCCCAAGATCACATATCCCAAGATCCGAGCAGTCCGGTTCCGTGAACCGTATTTCTCCGACGGCGTCGAGGAGCACCAGCTGGGTGGAACCACGATTAAGATGTACACAATTCCGAAGACGCTCGCCGACGCGTTCCGGAACCAACGCCTCGTTGATCGGTCGGTCGCCATCGAGGCTCTCAAGGCCGCGATCGAACAGCGTAAGGCGACGCCTTCAGCCATTGCCGAGGCTGCGCGGACCTACGGTGCCTGGAACCAAATGCGCCCCTACCTCGAAGCCGTGACGTCGAATGGCTGACCAGCCCAAGAACATCGCCGCATCGGTGCGCCAGAGACTGCTGAACCTCGCGCGCGCGGAGGGGCAGGCCTTCGACGTGGTGTTGGTCGCATTCGGACTGGAGCGACTCATCTACCGCCTGTCGGTGTCGGCACACCGCGATCGCTTCGTGTTGAAGGGCGGCATGCTCGTCACCCTTTGGACGAAGGATAGGGGCCGGTTTACCCGAGACATCGACTTCCTGTCGTTCGGGGCCGAAGACGAGGCGACCCTCAAGAAGACCATCACGGAGATCCTTGCGATCAACGTAGACGATGGCCTCGTCTTCGACGGTGCCAGTCTTACGGCAGCCCCGATCAGGGAAGATCAGGTCTACGGCGGCATGCGCCTGAAAACTACTGCCTTTCTCGAAAAGACGAAGATTCCGATCACAATCGATGTCGGGTTCGGAGATGCGCTCGGAAACCCGGACTACACACTCGACTATGACTCCCTGCTCGACTTTCCCTCGGCATCGGTGCGCGCCTACTCCCCCGAGACGGTCATCGCGGAGAAATTTCAGGCGGTTGTTGCGCTCGGCGTCATCAATGGTCGAATGAAGGATTACTACGACCTATGGGCGTTGCCAAAAGCCGTGGATCTCGATCTGGACGATCTGCAGGCCAGCATCGAAAAGACTTTTGAGCGGCGTCAGACGGCGGTGCCAAAGGAGCGACCGACAGGGCTGTCCCAAGAATTCGCCACCGATGCAACAAAGTCCGCACAATGGCGCGCCTATTCCGAGGCGACCGAGATCGAGGATCTGAGCCTCGGACAGGTCGTCGATGATATCTGGACCACGCTGGAGCCCATCTGCACCCGTGTCATTGGTGTGACTTAAGGGAGCCGATCTCAGCTTGTGCCTTCGATCACGGCCGGAGCACTGCACTACGACAGGACTATGAGTTATAGAAATCCATTCTATAACTCACGGCAGCCCCGAATTTGAGCGATAGAACTGGGTGCGGGGACTCCATCACGTCTCTGTCAATCCCGCATCCGCCAATTGCTCACGATCCGGAAGATCTTGAAGCGTCTCCAGATCAAAGGTCACAAGGAACTTGTCGGTCGTCACGTAGGTATAGGGCGCACCGCGCCTAGGGGATCGAGGACCCGTCCCGATCAAACCCTGCGCGTGCAATCGCCCGATCAAGTCGCGACTGATCTCCTTGCCGAAGATGTCCTTCAACCCATCCCGTGTGATCGGTTGGTGATAGGCAATGGCGGCCAGCACCGCGACATCGAATTCGCGCAGATCGAGGTCCTGATCGCCGATACCCGCGGCCGTCCGGATCGCGGGCGCATAGGCCGGTCGCGTCCGCATCATCCAACCGCCGGCCACCTGCGCGACTTCGAAGGACCGTCCTTCCAGATCAGCAATCAGGTCCTCGACCAACAAGTCGACCGAGGTCCCCTGCCCCACAACGCGGGCCAGATCTGCGTGCGGCACCGGCGAGGCGGAGGCGAAGAGCACGGCTTCGATCCGGCGCATCCATTCGCGCCAGCGCAAATCTTGCGGCAGGTCCTCGAGCCCGCGGTCAAGCTCCGTTTCAGTATGATCCTTCGCCATCGTCAGACCCCGTAGAGCCGGAAAGTGTCGCGCCCGGTCAGCTCCCGCACGACACCGAGTTCTACCAACCTGTCGCAGAACCGGCGCGCGGCCCGACCGGAGCGAAGCGAGGTCAGCGACGTTGGCGCCACAGCATCCCGGCTCAGAAACAACGCCACCGCCCCGTCGGCGCCCCTCGCCCGGAGCTTGGGGGCAACCTCTTTCAGGCGAGTGGCTCGGCGAGACAGGTTTCCTGCCTCACGCACTACTTCGGCCGCGGCCGCCGAGATCGCCCGATGGCAGGCCAACCGTAGGTCCGCATCGGTCTTCCGCAGATCAGCCCGCCTAAGACCAAGCGCGAAGAGCGGCAGGACATGGCTCCACCCGAGCGCTTGTGCCAATGCCGCGTCTGCTAGGATCAACCCCACGGTGAAATCACGGGGCCGATCCGCGAGAACCGCCTGCAGCACGGCCGCAGCCCGAGGGATCGGCGTCCCCTGCCCTTCATCCAACCAGCAGGCAATTTGCTCTGCGCCGATCCGGGGCAATGCGCGGCACAGCACCTTCACTGAGATCGGCCGCTCCACCGCACGTCGCCAAGAGAGATAGGTCTCGCCCGCGGGACCCGGTTTATCGCCGGGCTGCAGAAACGCCACCGCATCGCGTAACTCTGCAGCCCGTTCTGGCCGCCCCTGATGCGTCACGCAGGCCTCTGCCGCGCGCAACGCCAACCGCGCCCGCAACAAGCTCTGGGGCACGTCATCCCGGCTCACCACAAGATGCAGGTGGCTGAGCGCCGCCCCTGACAAAAACGCCACATCTTCGGGGGTTTCAGCCCGCATGGAGGTGACCCAACCCGGGAGTTTGGGTACGTTGATTGGGTCGTCCAAGATGGTATTCGACTGATAGGTCATGCCACAACACTATCCCGCTACGGCGCTTTCCGCCACAATATATTGCTATAACCGCCCCACCCTGCGGGTCTCTGCTATGTCCAATAAGTTTGCATTATCGGACATTGCGAGATATGCTGAAAACCAGTTTAATTACATCACTGGATTCACGGGAAAATGGCATCAGCGGACGAGAAATCGACATCATCAAACTCTGGTGCGTTCCGTATCGCTCAGGACGACGAGATAGATCAAGAGAAAAGCGATGGCATCGCCCTGCCCGCACATGTCGCAGGTTCAGGCGCGCTTGATCGCCTTGTTGATACCGCGCGGGATTACGCCCGCCAAGCGACGTCCGAGAACACCAACAAGGCCTATAAGAAGGACTGGGCCCATTTCTCCAGCTGGTGCCGCAGACGTGGTGCCGACCCCCTGCCCCCGTCTCCGGAACTGGTCGGCCTCTACATTGCCAACTGCGCGGCTCCGGATACCAAGACCCCATCGCAGTCGGCGTCCCGACCCCTGTCCGTAAGTACGATCGAGCGCCGTCTCTCTGGCCTTGCATGGCAGTACCAGCAGCGCGGGTTTACGCTGGATCGCAAGAATCGCCACATCGCCACGGTGCTGGCCGGGATCAAACGCAAACATGCCCGTCCGCCGGTCCAGAAAGAAGCCATCCTGCGCGATGACATTCTCGCCATGATCGCCACCCTGCCCTACGACCTGCGAGGGCTGCGCGACCGATCTATCCTGCTACTTGGATTTGCGGGCGGACTCAGGCGATCCGAGATCGTCAGCCTCGATCACGGCAAGGACGACACACCAGATAGTGGCGGCTGGATCAAAATCATGGACGAAGGCGCCCTGATCACACTCAACGCAAAGACCGGATGGCGCGAAGTGGAAATCGGCCGGGGATCGAGCGACCAGACATGCCCGGTGCATGCGCTGGAACAATGGCTGCATTTCGCCAAGATCGATTTTGGGCCTGTGTTCGTCCGCACCTCCCGCGATGGCAAGAAGGCACTGGAGGCACGGCTCAGTGACAAACACGTCGCCCGTTTGATCAAGCAAACAGTGCTGGATGCTGGCATCCGGTCGGACCTGCCTGAGAAAGACCGGATGGCGCTTTTCTCGGGCCACTCGCTGCGCGCCGGCCTCGCAAGTTCTGCGGAAGTCGACGAACGCTACGTCCAGAAACATCTCGGCCACGCGTCCGCTGAGATGACCCGCCGCTACCAACGTCGTCGCGACCGATTCCGCATAAATCTAACAAAAGCTGCAGGGCTATAGGCCCCTGCCCTACTCAGACGAGCCGGATAGCAAGCGCGTGAGCATGTGTCGGATGTGATCCTGAGATCCGAAGAACACCGCCAGAATTTGGACGATCTTCCGATCTTCCTGTGCAATGAACCAGAACACGGCCTTGTCGTGCCCAACGAATCGCAGGCCAGGGAGAACGTCGGGGCGGAGCGTTCCTTGAAACGGGACTTTTGCAAGGTCACTGGCAGAGGACTGGATACTCCCGATACGCCGCTCCGCGCGTTCAAATGCTGTGTCAAAATCGTCCCCGAATTCCTGGTACGACTGCAAAAGATGGTCAAAAATCAGTTCGAAGTCACGCTCAGCCGCCGCCGCAAACTCAACTGTCCACACGGGCAGTTCGCCGTTTTCTATCGATCATCGCAGTAATGCGCCCATCCATATCCGCTCCCGACACGAAATTACCTTTTGATCGGGCAAGCAGCACCGCTTTCAAGGCAGCTGTTTCGGCCTCTTCGGCTTCGGTTCTCTGGCGCAGAAGATCAAGACTGTTCTGGATCACAGCACTGACACTTGAATACCGGCCCTGTTCCACCAGCTGACGTGCGAAGGCAGCCTGTTGATCAGACAGTGATATTGATGACTTTACGCCCATGATGTCGCTCCTTCAAGATAATAGGTAGCACTGAGTAGCACCGCTTTCAAGATGAGATCATTCATCACGCCGCCATTTCACTCAAGCGACCGTAGAAGCTACGCTCCAGATGCAGCTCCCCTGCCCCAGCCTTTTCGACCATTCCACGCAGATATCCGCCTGGTGAAGCCACTTCGCCGGAACTGTGCTTTTCGAACACGAGCACAAGCGCTGCTGTCGCCACTTGCTTGCCCAATCGATCCTGGGCAACGTGCCAGGCGTGCTCTGAAATGCCGATCATTGGTCGGAGCTGGCCTGCGACGCGGTAAAGATCGCCCCAATCCTTCAGATATCCTCCCATATTGTGCGCCCAGGACGCGAATTCGGGGCAAGCCTGCATGACTGTCTGCAGATCAAGCGCTGTTCCCCGCTTTTTACGGGTTTCAGCCACCCAGTCTTCCAGCTCCTGATCAACACGCTCTTCCGGTGGCGCATTTGGCACCACGGCCGTCGCGTTCTCATTCTCTGAGGACTTACTAATTACAGGATTAAGTTGTTTTGTAATTAGTATATGAGGTTCGGAAATGACCTCCTTGGGGTTCATATCTTGAGTCTTTCTAGATGTCTGCTCATTCGTTGCAGAGCTGTTATCCACAACTTCATCCATCGCAGCTGCCTTGAGGAACGATGCTTCGACGCGCTCTTGAAGCTTCCTGAACCAGTCCAGAAGGCATCCAAGTGTCTCGGAGGCCTCGTGGCGACGCGGGAGCCTGCCCAGAAGGTCTTGAAACATGTCACTGAAGACGCCCCAAGGGCCCTTCAGTGCGCCGCTGAGCGCCGCATCGATCCGGGCGCGGATCATCCGGCGTGCGATTGTGATCTGACGCTTCAGGCGCTGGCACAACGCGCGTTCAGCCTGAAGCTCGGCGTGGAGATGCTCGAATTCTGCGACACGGGCGGACATGGGCGAAAGATCAAAGCCGTAGGCCTCGATGATCACGCCATCCGCGTCCCTGCGTCCCCACCGCTTGCCATTAGGGCTATCCTGGAAGGCAATGATGCCCGCCTCTGCGAGGCGGCGTGCGTGACGCTTGAGCGCAGAGAGCGAAAACCCGGTCTGCTCCATCAGGTAGGCGTTGGAGGCCCACACGATCGGTCGCCTGCCCTCTTCCCAGTCCTGAGTCTGAGTAAAGGCCCCGAGCGTGTCGAGGAGCATCATATCGCCCGCCTTAAGCCCTATGTGCGCACCCACACGCTTTACTGCCACAAATGCCTTTGATTTGGGTACACTTACGCGTTCACCGGCTTGGGCAAGTTGCTCTGCAACCCCAAGACCCGGTGTCGGCTTGCGCCAACCTGTATGTTTCATGCCTGTATTCCACCTCCATTTTATGTGGAGGCAAAAGAAATCCGTTCACCAAATCGGTGTTGTTTTGTTGACAGCGATTCGCGGGAGAGGTATCTATCAGGTGTTCAGATTGATTAGATCAGCTCTCAGGCCGCTTGGTTTGGGGGCTTTTCTTTTGCCTTAATTCACTTGTTCTTCTCCTGTTTTGACGAGAGAAATGCTTCGTAGAGGCCATCAAGGTTCTCGGTGAGATAATCACCAAAATCCGAGGCGTCTGTTGATGTCAGTGAGACGCTGAACGCTTTGCCAGACTTCCCCACAACACCTTTGATTCGGCCGCCATTGGCGGTCCAAGTACGCTTTGCTGGGGTCGCACGTTTCGTCTTCTTACGCACCGCCCTGCCCTTTTCAGAAAGCTTGCTTAGAAGCAGCTCAAACCGTGCGTCACTTTGCAACTCCGCAAAACTTTGCTCAGCCACCACTTGCTGTGCTAACTTTAAGTTTGCTGGTGCGGTCATCAGCTTCTTGAAGCCTTCCCAGCGATCACGTCCAATTTGTTTTGCTGGCCCGACGGCATCGATGACATCTCGTGGAATCTGCTTTGCGACAGACAACATCCGCGACAGAAGTGTTCCGTCAACGGTGAGTGCAGACATGATCACATCTTTTGGCTGCCCTATGTCTGCAAGATTTTTGGCAAAGACCGCTTTTTCAATGAACGACAGATCGGCTCGGGCCGTGTTTTCATGACCCTGAGCAAGAATATGAGCAACATCGCCCATAGGCTTGACGACTGCTCGTACCATGCGTTCAAGCTCAGCAGCAGCGCGCACACGCCGGTGGCCAAAGACCACCATGAAGCGTCCAGTAGTATTGGGATGGGGGCGCAACAACACAGGAGTGTCTTGCTGCCCTGTTTCTATCGAAGCCTTGAGCTCCTGAAAGGCTTCGTCATCCAGTCCAAGCCTGTCGCTGACAAAGGAACTGTCGATTAAGTCTGGCGATATTTCAACAATCGTTTCGCCATCCATCATGCGGCGTGCATCTTCGGCAAGGCTATCGATGGAAACTTTCATAGACTTAGATGCCCCGCGCATTGCGTAGTTCGTGCGCCCGCCATCAGATGCCTTATCGGCGGCTGGCTCCATCACGCTTTTCAAGAGGTCTTTACGTGCCATGATGTGCCTCCAAAAGAGTTGCAATGCAGAGTTGTTTGGTCTCAATTTCTAAATCTGCACGGCTGTCAAAAAATACCATTTTCAGCGCCCCCAAGCTTCATGAATAAGGTCTGTAATCTCATCGTTGACGGCATTAAGTGAGTCCATTGCACGGTCATACGTGGCGCGTACAAATTGGGCGCGCTCAACCTCATAAAGTGTTTGCTTAGTAATCCCAGCATCAGAAATCGCGGTAGACTTAACCATATGAGATTGCAGCATCTGGCCAGGAAACATGGCTTGCATGAAGCCCACCATTTGCTTTTGCGGGCTATCTGTTGGTTCAAAGCGAGTCACAAGATAGCGAAACCACTTCAGGTTCATTTGAGCCCCCGCATCACGGATCGTCTTCATGATACCGCCCAACATGAGTAAAAACTGGCTCATCGACATCACGTCCAACATCTGTGGATGGACAGTAATAAGAACTGAACTCGAAGCAGTGAGTGCCGTTAGGGTCAAATACCCCAGCTGCGGTGGGCAATCGATAACGACGATGTCGTACCGGTCATCGACCTCCTTCAACGCCTCAGAGATGCGTGTGAAGAACGCGCGGCCAGCCTGCGGGTCCTTGCTCGTTAAGGCGACCGGTGTATCGTACTCGTACTCTTGAAGATCCAGACTTGCAGGAATGATATCGAGGTTTGGAATGTTCGTCTTACGGATTACCTCAGTTATAGATTTCCGTTCTTCATCGTAACGCAATGTCTCGTATAGGGACGGCACCTCATCCAACTCTGGCTGAATTCCATGAAGCGCTGTCAGCGATGCTTGTGGGTCCAAGTCGATCGCGAGAACTCTATGACCGCGCAGCGCAAGGTGCTGGGCGAGGTGGGCTGCGGTTGTCGTCTTTCCCGAGCCGCCCTTGAAGTTCACAACCGATATGACGTGGAGGTCTTCACCTTCTTGGCGATGCGGCACATATCGCTTCTTCCCAGAACGACCGTGCTTATCAAGGTAGGCCCTTAGTTCCAGCATCTGCTCCCCAGAATAACTACGCCGCCCTGAAGATGAAGTTGTTGGCTCAGGGCCTTTGCCCTCAAGATGCAATTTCTTGATATTGGATTGGGTTACCCCGAGAAAGTACGCCACTTCGGCCAAGCTGAACTGGCGTAGGCTCTTCTGAGCGTCCGGAGGGTACTGCTCCATGCGCAACATATTGAGTCTGTCAGAAATCAATTCCCCCTGTTGAAGGATGATCTCGTCGAAGGGTATGGTAGCCCCGTTGTTCTCAAATTCCCTCATAGTCACCGCCCGCCCTCATCAAATATCGCTTTTAGCGCGATTTCTTTAATACAAGTGTCACTAACGGCGAACTGCGAGTCGGGCAAGATATTTTCTTCAATGCGTTTTCCACGGCAATACTTTTGAGGATCGCCCCACATCTTGTGTAAGCTCGGCCAAACAACACAATGATTTGTCCCCTGACGTTTGCGAAGCACGGCAGGTAACGTCTCATGGACTTGACTTAGGACTAGCACCTCATTGTTTAGCAACACTTTTTAAGCTCCTGCACGGCTGTCAAATCGCCAATATCGCAGTCCCACCTGCCAACAAAGCGGCCCAAATTAAAAGTCATCGCGCAACGCCTGAGGACGAGAGGAGCTAAGCCAGTTCACTTTGATCCCAACAAACTTGACACCATCTCGAGTCGAGAACCCTAAGTTTTGGATAGAAGGAATTGAACGTAGAACATGGTGCGATTCTCTACTTATCAGCCGGAATACCCTCCAACGCTCAATAAAACGCTGGCATCGGGACTGCGCTTTAGTAAAAGGAGCAGCATACAACAATGGCGTGGTTCCATTGCCTACTACGATGTAGTCATTCCTCAAAGCGTCCGACCCAAAGTCCACCATCGGCCGCAGCCGCGTGTACGCGACAGCTGGACGGAACGGCCCCACGATCTTCGACCGCAACAACCGGAAAAAGTTCTCAAGCGAGTAGTTGAAGTGGTTCGCACTCGTAAACCCCGCGATGGCAAACACCAGCACCGCAAACGTCCACCACCGAATGTGGAAGACGAACAGTATGATGAAGAAGATCAGGCGCGCATCGAAAAACATCAAATGCGGTCGCGCCATCGCATAGCGCCAATGCACTGTCGAACGATAGATGTTGTATCTGTCTTCAGCCATTGCCTCGCTCCATCGCCCTCATCTGTCCGGCCGCATAACATTGCTGGTGAACAGGACGCCAATGATCTGACGCGATCTCAGAGAGATCAGCGGACCGTTGGGCGCACTCTGCACAAACTCTCCGGCCAGATCATTGCCAGCTTCGGCCAGCCCTTTGTAGAGCCCTTGTTCGATGGTGGCCGCGGGGCGTGTGACGCCCGTGACACCGCCAACGTCGATCAACGATGTTCCAGGATCAGATAGAGCTTCACCGACACCGGACACGAACGCCGCCGCCACCCGTGGCGCATAGCGTGCAAACAGACGCCGATCCAGATCAGTCCGCACGGCGAGTGACCTCTGGCGGGCGTCAACTGCGTAGGCGGTGACGGGGATCTGCGTGCCGTCTTCAAGTACAGCTGCATTGAACCGGACAATGAGATGGGTGCTGTTTTGATTTGCCTCAAACCCACCAAGTAGGCGCGCTCCTTCAAGCGGGCCTTTCCTGATTTGTGCTACCACAGGGCCGGGCGTGTCACTGTCATTTGTGATGATAGTGGACGCGAGAACCACATCGCCGGCACGAAGGAGCGGTTCTGAAAGGGTAGGGGAGATGGCCGGGCCTGCACTTCCGTTCAGCGCAGTTGCTTCAGCGACGGCTTCCTCGTTAGGCAAGAGGTTCTCTTCAACAACGACGGTCACAGCTGATGGCTGGGCGTTCCAAGCGCCAAGCAGCCCTTGTTGCTGTGTGGCCATCAACTGAGCGAGATGATTGATACGGGCATGGTCAGGTTGTGCAGGTTGATTTGGCGTCGGCTGTGCCTGCTGTAGCACCGGCTGTTGACGGTCGATGACCACAGTCCTGGGCTGCTGGGGCTCATTGGGATCGTTTGCAGGCGGCAGGGGACGGTTCGGATTAGGCGCAATGACTGGAGGTTTCTCATCGATCTGACGCAGCGGTTCGTCCGGTGTTGCGATGAACGATGTATCCGTGTCTTCCGCGTTTCGTGCACCGTCTTCGTTCTGTTGCCGAAGATTGTCCTGATAGCGCTCCGATGTGCGGAGCTGATCTCCAGCTGGCGTATCATCCACGTTCGGCGTACCGGCGACCCGGCTTGGGCCGATGAGGTCAGGGTTCTTCCAAACCTCGAAGCCGACAGCACCACCCACGATCAACACGGTCAGTAAAGCTATGTTTCTAAATGACAATAGGCCGCCATTGCGTCCACGCGTAACTCGACCCCCTTTGGCACGATCGGTGGTGTCAGCCGAATTAGCTGCAGGACCATTGTTTGCTTCATCTTTGTTTTCGTTGGGTTCTTTTGACTCACTCATTGGGAAATCCTCACTTTAGACACGCGTCCGTTCAAAGAAATCAACGCCACAGATGTGGGTCTGACCCGATAGGCTTTGACTTGACCGGGACCGGTCAAAATCCTCGACGCTGGTGGGGAGATGATCGCATCTGCCGATTGCAGATAGATCGCGCCGTCATAACTCCAGGCTCTTACACTCGGGTTGTCCGTCGACAGCCGTACCGCATTGCCAGGAATGTCCGCTCCGGTAGCGAACGCCATCATCACATCATTGGAGGCACGGGCGACCGGTTCACTCTGCCGGGTTTGCAATGGTCTAGACGCAGCATTCGGACCTAAACCATGCACTGTGAAATCCCGGCGATAATGGGTATTGAGTGAATTGGTCCGAACGTCGAAGACCAAGGGTCGGCTTTCACCGACGAGCGACACCACGATGTTGGAGAACCCGTGCGGAACAAGCGGTGTGACCGCCATTTGGTTGGAACCTTCCTGCATCGCGTAGACTTGGAAGCTTTTGGGCTTGCCGATCACGTAAGACGCGATGGGCCACGCGGCACCTGTCCGATCATAGAAGGCCATGACGCTGACGGTATCTGGCCCGGTCAGCAGGATCTCCGGCTCCTGCGCGGAATCGAGCGTCAGTCGCTTCGCATCAGTGATCGGCTTGGGGAACTGGCCCGATGGCGGCGAGGCGGCCGCTTTCTGGCTCTCATCAACACGGCGGCGATAGTCGCGGATCATCTCCGGCGTCATCGGGAACTGGCTTTGGATCGCAGCACCATAGGCAGTGATCTCTTCCGGCGTTAGCGGACGGTCGAGATCGTCCAGGCTTTGCAACAGATCTTGGGCACCGACAATTGGGAAATCCCCCGGCGGGGTCACTTGCTGTTGTTGATCTGGCTGGAGGCGTTGATTGCGCTCGTTTTGAGTCAATGGCTCAGCGCCGATTGGCAGGGACTGCTGCGTGGGCGGCTGCTCGCCGCCATTGTCTATCGTGACGACCGTCCTCCCATTGTCGGCATCGGGCAATGTTGCTGCCGGACGGGTGGTGACCTGGGGCAGGGGGGTCTGAACCTCAGTACCGATCGGAACGGTCTCGTCGCCGTTGGCATCTCTGAGCACTTGCTGCGCCTGGATTGGCGTGAGCATCAAGCCAAGTAGAAGTACGCTGCCAAGGCCAGTCGATAGGCGAAACCTCCATGAGGATCGGTAAGTGGTTTGCATCAGGCACCTCCGGGAGCCGCGATGAAGCGGGAGATTGCCATCGCATAAGGGGATTCATAGGTTTGCAGCCGCTCGATATTGACGGTGATCATGAAGTTCTGACCCGTCACTTCGGAAGCGGATTGGTAGGTCACGCGCAGCGGGATCTGCACGATCCATTCGTAAACGCCGCGGTCATTGATGCCCTCACGGACGATGACCGCGTTATTGGCGACGGCAGTCGTGTTAAGGCGGCGCGTTTGAACCAGATCAAGCATCTGGCTTTTTTGCACTGCTTCGACGAACTGGTTCCAGCCTGTCGGTTTGGTGAAATATTGCAGCGCGTTGTTAAAGTCGGTGCGGTAGTTGGCAAAATCATAGGTGAGCGACGATGTCACTGCCTTGACCGCAAAGTTGCTTACCTCGGCAGCCGACTGGTGCGGTTTGTCGAGCGGTACGAGCGGCAACAGTTGGCCGTCTGTCGTCGTCGCGAAATAGCGCGGCTCTGGACGGCTGACCGCGAGATAGGCGGTCGAGCCAGCCAGCACTGTCGTCGACAGGCTGAGACCGACTGCGATCTTGGCCATGACTTTGTATGAAATCTCAAACGTGCGCGCCGAGCGAAGGATAGATTCAGCAGCACCTAGGTGTTCATTGTCTGGCAGCATCAGCGCATCCCGTCATTCATCATTGGTCTGGCTTGCGGGTTTAGCGACACTCAGAATGTCCCTAGGAAGTTCCGAAAAAGCGAACTGCGCGCCTTGATCGGTCTCATAGAGAAAGAATGGAACGCCCGGCATCTTGTTGGCCCGCATCCAGTTGATGTTGTCGACGATACCTTGGATGACAGCCTTGTCGGCTTGGGTCGCGTCCATCTGGGCAACGGCCGCCGTTCCGCGTGTCTTTGACGTCATGTGCGCCATGAAGGTTTGCGGGATGTCCTCGGAATGTAGGATCGACAAAGATGTGTTGAATCCCTGAACACCCGTGATGGGCGCGGGAATGATCCGCAAATCGATCGCGCCGCTCGCAATCTCATTATGCATTTGATCAATCGTCCACTGGCAATGCGGACATTCCGGATCGGCAAGCATGTAGACGACCGGCGCGCTGGGGTTCGGCGTTCCAGCAGAAAACCAGATACGGTCATCACCTGCTTGTCTGAAGATGGTGTTGATCCCGGCCTGAACATCTGCCGACGGTTGCTCAAGCCCCAAGATAGGTGCTGAGGCAATTCTGCTCTCTGGCGTCGGGGCATTAAGAGACGGTATGGCTTGGCTCGCGGCGCCCCGCTGCACTTGATCCAGCGCTGGCGAGGTCGTGACGATTGGCGCATCTTGTGATGTTGGCGTCGATGTCATCGCATTGGCTGGTGGTACAAGCGCAGCGCTTTGGCCGGGAACTGTCGCCAGCAGCGCCGCCGTGATTTCCTCACCTTGCGGACCGATGATGCGACCAACAATGGTCAGACCGTCTGGCGTCGTAAGGGCCGTAGCAGGTCTCCCATCCGAATCTTTGATCGCCCAAGCCTGCATCTCGCCGATTTTCATCAGAGGCCGAACGGCCGGGTCTGTCTTTGAGATCAGTGCCTTGATGTACGGGGATGTCCCTGTGCATCCGGCAAACCCCTCTTTCCAGCTATGATCCTCTGCAAGGCTCACCGATCCTGACCCCATAAGCAGGAGAAGGGCGGAGCCCGAGACTGAACGTACAAAAGCCCAAC
This sequence comes from uncultured Sulfitobacter sp., assembly GCA_947501805.1. Lineage (GTDB taxonomy): Bacteria > Pseudomonadota > Alphaproteobacteria > Rhodobacterales > Rhodobacteraceae > Sulfitobacter. The sequence continues at coordinate 64,530 of CANMXJ010000016.1, forward strand.
GGTTCGTTTTCGCATCTTTCATCTGAAAATCCTTTTCTCTGAGGTGCGTTTTGCAAAGGTCTTTACTGTGTCGCTTATATCGTTGTATATAACGATAGATCAGAACTGGCTAGAGCCGAGTTGACGAAAGCCACATCGCCTGGTTCCGGGTGGTGCAGCGCAGATCACTTCGATGCCTGGACGCACATGCAGGAAGGAAAGGGAAATGTTTCAATCAGACAGGGCTTCGAACGTTGTAGTGCCATCACGTTCAGATAATTTCGCTGATCGTCACGATTTTGCTCGAAGCCGTCAGGCTGGCGACGCAGTCTTCATGCAGCCTCGCAGACGCCCACTCACTGATTTTATCAATGGCCTGTGCAAGATCTTGCTGACTGTCTCCATCCTCGGTCTGATCGCGGTTGGTGGAGTTCTCGCGCTTGATGCTGCGGACCTTGAGACAGAGACAGCGCCAATAGCGGTGATCTCTGCTATTGACCCACAAACGCGCGAGCTGGACCAGTTGCGATCCGAGGTCGCGTTGCTGACCGAACAGAGTTTGGAGTTGCGCTCCGAAATGGCTCTGCTGATGGGGCAGGGGGGTCTTCTCCCAAAACTCGTCGCCCGGCTTCAGGAACAGCGCAAGGTCAATGGTACGCACGCCAATGCCATCCGACACCTCTATGCCACCACCGGTTTGATTGGGGCGTCGTTGCCATCTGCCGAAGACACTGCTGCTTCAGAAGATGTCGCCGGACGCCCCGTTCAGGTCACGCCCGTCTCGGCACCGCAGGACGATACCCCGAAACAAGTGGTTCTTATCCCCGATGGCGAAACCGAGGCCCGACCCAACACTGAGGGTGGGGCGAGTGAATGATGAAGGCTATCTCCCATGGACGAGCTGACCGCCTTTTTCACGCGGGTGACAGACATCCTGCCACCTGCGCAGGCGTTCGTGGCAGCGCTCTGTTTTGTGCTGGGCATTATCCTCGTCATAATCGGAAGCCGGATGATGCTGGTAACGGCAGAAGAACGTTCTCACGCCCATCACAGGCGGCACGGTTATTATCAGGCGCTGACGTATATCGTGTTCGGTCTGTTGATCATCTCCCTCGATCTGACGCTCTCCGCCTGGATCGCGTCTCTTTACGGAGCCAGCAACACGACGGCGAGTGCCGCCAGCGAGATCATGGCCTATGCGCCAGAGATGTTGTCGCCCGTATCAGGTGCGCCCGGCGAAGCCATTCTCATCGCGCTCGTGCGTGTCGCGCAGTTCATCGGACTGCTGGCGGTCGTGCGCGGACTTTTTCTCTGCGTCAAATCAGCGGACATGCCCGCCCAAGGCCTGATGGGCAAAGGCTTCATCCACATGATCGCAGGGATCATGGCGGTCGAGTTGCCCCGCACCGTCGGTCTTTTCGAAAACCTCTTCTTCGGCTGAAATAAGGAACCTCTTCATGCCTACAAAACAGTCCCAATCTCAAAAACTGTCACCACGCCCCAAATCGTGGCGAACAGTAATCCCGCGGTCCGTTCTATCTCTGATCTTCGGAACGCTCGCGGCAACGCAGGCATTCGCCCAGACTTTCGGCGACATCTTCACCGAGATGCGCTCCAGCCAACTTGGTCCTGCCGCTGACATCCTCGGCACCATCTCGTTTGTGCTTGGCGTCGTCTTCGCGATCATGGCCGTGATGGCGATGATCAAACGATCGCGCAATACCAATGACGGATCGGTTGAAAGTGGTCGCATCCTGATGCTCAGCGTCGCCGCCGCCTGCATGGTGGCGATCCCGACCTTCCTCAATGTCGGCGTCGCGTCGATCTTCGGCACAGGTGCGAACCAATCTTCCGTGGACGGTCAACTCCGTTCATTGAACTAAGGGAGCGTATGGATCGATGGTCGCATTCTGGCATCAAGCTGCAGCCCATCTGGGCCGGGGAGCGTTGAAAGCCTCTCTGGACGGCTATTGCCGTCTGGAAACTGCCCACGGAAAGACCGCGCTTGTGGCCGACGACGGATCCATGATGTCGCTGTTCCGGCTCGACGGCTTCAGATCCTTACCGGGAGAAGAGGATGTCACCGAGGCCTGCGATAAACTGCGTGTGGGCCTGTCACCGTTCTTCTCCAAACCTGGACTTGCACTGCAGTTCTGGTTCGGGCACTCGCCGGAACTTGGTGCGCGTGAGGTCGAAACCATCATTGATGACAGCGCCCGTGTTGCCCGCGACAATGCGCTCGACCTGCATGATCTTCTGGATGAGCGCCGCAGACTGCTTCCATCCAAACTCTATGGCGAGCGGTGTTATCTGGCGCTGTGGTCAAGGCCATCCCTGCTAACAGCAGAAGACCGGAATGCCAGCCTGAAGCAACGCACGAAGGTATTGAACGCCGCGCCACCGATCTCCCTGGGTCAAATTCCTGACACCGCGCTCGAAGGGCTGGCAATCCGCCATGACAGCTTTGTCACCGCACTTGGCCGCGAATTCAACGCCGCTGGCATCGCCCTCGACCTGATGGACAATTATGAGGCGCTGAACGCCATCCGCAAGATCGTGGCTCCGGACACCTTGGGGTTCAACCATCCGTGGCACGCAACATTGCCGGGCGACTATCTCAAAGCGCGGTTGCCGAGTCTCGGGCGTAATCTCAAGCGCAAGGACATCTCCAACCTCGTCTGGCCAAAGCTCTCGGAGCAAATTTTCACCGACCATGCAGAGGTTATCGACGGGAAAATCGTGCGCATCGGCAATACGGTGTTTTCAGGTTTTGACATCGTGCTGCCGCCTGAAATCGTTGTGCAGTTCAACGAACTGATCCGTCGCGTGATTGCCAACGGCACCAAGATCTCGTGGCGTTGTTCGATCCTGATGGAAAGCGGCGGATTCGCGGGGCAGGTGTTTCGCGAGCAGCTGGCCCGGTTGTTGGCCTGGACGGCTCCAACCCACAATGGCCGCATCAAAGAGAGTTTCGAGCGGTTGCGTCAGACGGATGGCGATGGGAACACAGTCATCCGTTGGCGTGCATCCTTCGCGGCCTGGGCGCCCGCCGACGAGGTCGGACAGTTGCGCGCCCATGTCTCATCGCTTCAAGAAATGGTCAAGTCATGGGGCAATTGCCACACCAACGCGGTGGTCGGCGATCCACTCGACTGTGTAATGTCCTCTGCGCTCGGCCTGTCGACCGCCTCCACCGCCGAAAGCTGTGCCGCCGATCTTCTGGACGTGCTCGCCATGGCGCCTATCGTGCGGCCAGCCTGCCCATGGGAACGAGGCTCGATTATCTTCCGGACGGCCGACGGCAAGCCGTTCCCCTATCAACCCGGCTCCTCCAAACAGAACGCCAGCGTCGATATCATGGTCGGCACACCGGGCTCAGGCAAATCAGTGCTGATGAACGCGATCAATCTCGGTGTCGCGCTGTCTCCTCAATCGGGCAGGGGCGGCAACAATCAGGCGATCCTCCCGCGTATCGCCATCATTGATATCGGACCGTCATCATCTGGTTTGATCAGCTTAATCCGCGACGCGCTACCGCCGAACCGGCGGCATGAGGCGATGTTCCACCGCCTCAAGATGGTGGCGAAGGATGCGGTCAATCCGTTCGACACGCAGCTCTGCTGCCGCAAGCCTTTTGCCCATGAACGCTCGTTCCTCGTCAATCTGATTTCCCTGATATGCACGCCGGAAGATGCTGACGCGCCTTACGATGGCGTCTCTCAATTGGCCGAAGCCTGTGTGGATGAGGCCTATCGCACATATTCAGACGAGGTCAGCCCGAAGCGCTATTCGCCGACAATGGATCTCAAGGTTGATGACGCGCTCAAAAAGCATCACTTCGAGGTCGACGCAGAAACAACCTGGTGGGAAATTACCGACTTTCTCTTTGAGAAGAGCGAGCACCACGCGGCTGCCCTCGCGCAGCGGCTTGCCGTGCCGATCCTCGGTGATCTGATCCCGATCTCCAATGCCGAGACCGTGCGCGAGCCGTTCATCGAAATGCGCGTGCAATCAACGCAAGAACCGATGGTCGGTGCTTTCCAACGCCAGATCACGGCAGCGATTAAGCAATATGTCATCCTGTCAAACCCCACCCGCTTTGATGTCTCCAATGCGCGCATCGTGGCCTTCGATCTTGCGGGTGTGACGGAAGCAACAGGCAAGAGGGGCCGCAAACAGACCGCTGTGATGTATATGATGGCGCGTCAGACACTGACATCTGATTTCTGGCTTGATGAGGATGAGATCAAAGGGTCTGACCTGCCCGAAGATGTCCGCGTGCATCATTTGCTGCGGTTCCAGAACAATCGCCAGATGCCCAAACGTATCTGTATCGATGAATATCATCTGACCGGTGGGCTCGGCATCCGCGATCAGATTGTTGCCGATGTGCGGGTGGGCCGAAAAGCAGGCGTGCAGATCTCACTTGCCAGTCAGCTGATCGGGGATTTTGATCACTCGATTCGTGAACTCGCAACCAATATCTTCCTCTGTAACGTGCCGACCGCCGAGAGCGTGCGTACGGTCATGGACACCTATGATCTGCCCGCCAGCCTGAAACCCGTCATCAGCCGATTAACCGGGCCGGAGCCCGGCGAGGGCGCGCCGATTGTGGCGATCTTCAAGCTCAAGTCCCAGACCTATGTGCAGCATTTTTATAACCAGCTCGGTCCCATCGAACTTTGGGCACTGTCCACGACAGCCGAGGATACGGCGCTGCGCGCAATCCTTTATGACCGGCTCGGCAGTTCTGAGGCGCGGCGCATTTTAGCGCGACGTTTTCCGGACGGATCAGCCAAGGCCGAAATCGAGGCGGAACTCGAAGGGCTAATGTCATCGGGCAAGATGATCGATGAGTCCGTGCGTTCGAACGTCATCTCCCGCATGGCCGACGATCTCTTGAAAGGGGCATTCCAATGAAATTTACACTTCAATCTCCGCACAAACGAACGCGCTCACCGCTGCCAATCTACACAGTTGTGCTGCTGATCACCCTTTGGGCAATCGCGGCCTTCGCGCAGGATACCGAAAAAAACAATCAGCCGGGTGGCGACATCGCGGTTCAGCAGCTTTCGTTCGCGCGCAACGATCCGCAAGCACTGAGCATCGCACGGCAGATGTATGGCCGGGACTTCACCTATGTGAAGGCGGTGCGGGTCTGGCTGGAAACACCGAATGATGATCCAGAACAGATGTTCCTGAAGATCGGCAAAAGCCGGAACTGCGAGACCGAGTGCTTCAACGTCGCGCTTTTCCACAATGAACACTGGTTGGAGATTTACCGCAGACCAGCCGTTGACGCACTCGGGCTGTCAGCAGTGACGTCGACCGGCATGCGCTCGATCATCGAAGACGGTCGGGTCTGGACGTGGAACGGACAGGCCTACGCGCCGCAACCCAATCAAGATGGCATGGTCGAGCGCGAAGCCAACGAGGAAGAGTTGGCCCTCGTGAGCAAGGAACTGGGTGCTAACGTCGATGAGACAACGGCCACGTCGTTCGGCCCCCCTGAGGTCAGCGTCTACGACGTGGACATACTAACCGGCGGCGAAAAAATCATTATCGTCCGCTCACCTTACTTTTGTGGCCAATCCACTTGCCCAGTCTTCCTAATCAATAACCTTGGTCAATCTTACCGCATGATCCAGGCGCTCGAAGGCGTCATAGGGATCTCGAAGACCGAGCGCGATGAGAACGGTTTCCGTGGGATCGAAACACTCAGCCGCGGCGGCGTGACGGTCATTTCGCCCTCGACCGGCGCGCCCATGGAGACGATCCCAATCCAACCCGTTGCAATCGCGGGGACCGTCAAGTGACGCGGTTCTGGAAAACCCTCTTTGTCGTCGCGGCTTTGGTGTCCTGGATTGGAGGCGCATTCGCTCAGGATTACACAGGCTTGATCTGGCAACAGGAATCTGGTGGCGACTACGGCGCACTCAACACCAATGGCGGGACGGCGGCCGGTGCCTATCAGATCACGGCGGGGACGTTGGCAAATCTCGGCTACGTGCAGCACACCGGCGGATCGCGTGGCAGCTGGAGCAACTATGAATGGACCTCCCAGGCCACTAGCCAAGGCGTATCCTCATTGAGCGGCTTTCTGACTTCATCCGCAGGTCATGCGTTGCAAGATGAAGCCTTCGAGACGCTGACCTCGCGAAATTGGTCCGCCCTCTCGAGCCAGACGCTCGGTCTGGCCGGGCAGACTATAGAAGGGGTGTCCTTTACCGAAAACGGCCTGCTGACAGCGGCGCATTTTCTGGGGGCCGGCGCATTGAACGACTGGGTCGCCGCCGGTTTTGATCCGATGGTCTTTCCGCAGAGTTATCTTGATGCGAACGGTTTTTCGACTCACGCCGAGTTACAGGCCTACCTGATGAACCGCATCGGGCAGGCCTCGGGGACCGTCTTCGCCGGAGGGCCCGGCGGCTTCGGTACGGGCGACACCTTCGATCAGACCGACGGCTTCCCGGGCTTCGGGGCGAAACGGCCAATTCTCATTCGCGAAATCCCACCGTTCCAAGGCGAACGGACCACTCTTGGAGGCACACAATGACCAATTTTCCCGATTTCAGACCGATGCGGCGGACCCGGCGTTGCGCTGTTGTCAGCACTGTCTTTATGAGCCTGACGATAATGACCGCGCCCCAAGCGCAGGCTCAATCCAATGATCAGATCTTGCAACTCTTCCCGTCCGGCGGTCAGGGCTGCACCGACACGGTGAAGCTAAACCTCACCAATGCCATTAGGTCGGGCATTGAGGCTGAGGTTTTACGCGGTGAAGAGGCGCTCAAGAAACCGCATTCCATCGCAGCGCTTGGATGTATGGACAATCTGTTCGACGTCAATCTCGACATCGCGATCCAGGTGCCGAACCTGCAAGGCATCTTCCAAGCGGCGGTCAGTCAGGCACAGGGGCAAGTCTGTTCCTTCGCCGAAGGTAAGATGAATGAGTTGACCTCGCAGATTACGAACCTCCTGCAACTGCCGAATTTCAACTTCCTGCCCATCGGTGGCCTGACCGGCAACTCAACGACGTCGATTGGCGGTGTGGATCTTAACACGGGCGGCGGTCAGGTGGGGCAGGGGGTCACTGCTAATGGCACGACGGTCAGCCCAAACAATCTCGATGCGGTTTATGAACTCATCTATGGAGGCGGCAATGACGGCTAATATCTTTGGAAAGATGACGCTTGGAAAATGGATCGCGCTTGCAGTTGTTCTGGCGGTCGTTGCGTTCATGTTGCTGACTCAATTCACCTCGTTTCAGATTCCAAGAACGTTAACCCAAGGCAAGCCGGAGCCTGCTGTCCATCCCGGCATCCAGCTTCAGGGCACGACAGATTCCAGAAACAACCTTGATGAAGTGAACGACATCGTTCGGGGGAAGAACCAGAATGGCCAGAGTGAAGGAACCGCAAATGAGAACTAGAGCTCCCAAGACATCCCTTCGCAGTGTGGCGCTCAGATCGACGGGTTTGAGCAGCGCTCTGTCTGTGTGTGCAACCGCCTGGCTCGTTACGCTCGCGACACCAAGCTATGCCTTCGGCGGCTGTTCTTGCGGCGGCGTCCAGAACATCGTGCGCACCGCACGCATCAACGTCAACAACCACACAACCGAGGTCGGAAACTACATCACCGACAATATCCTGAAAGGCGTGGCACAGCTGTCGGCCTATTCCAAACGCGAAACCGAAGCGGCCAAGCGTATCGCAGAAGGGCGGGATCAGAACGCAGTACTATTGGAGCGACAGAAGATCAGAGCAGCAGCTGAGGGTGGACGTTACGATCCGGCCACCTCCGCCTGTATTGATCTCTCAGGTGTGTTGAACTTTGGCGGCGGCCAAACCAGCCAAGGCGTTGGCGGTATCGATATCGCGAACCTGTCACGTAACCGGTCCTACGGGAACGGTGCGGCCGGTGCGCCGGTCCGCTCCGGCGGTCTGGCTTTGGCGCAAGAGATCAAGCTCGACCGCGACAATCTTCGAAACGTCGGCGGGTTCGCCGATCCAACCTCTGACGTCCGGCTCCTGACCGAGGCGATCACCCTAGACACGTCCGACCAACAGGTCGCTCAAGCCTATGCGCGCATGATCAACAATATGATTGATCCGCTGCCACCCAAGCCGGTGACAACCGAGGAGGCCAGAACACCAAATGGCCTCGCGCGGATCGCAGCACGGCAGGTCGACGCAACACGCCGCTCAGCGTCCCATGCCGTCTTCACCTATCTCGGAGACATTGTGACGCCAACTGGCGGGACAGAACTTGCGACCTGGGCACGCAATGCCGCCGGTCCAGCCTATCCCAATGCAATCGGTGACAAAGTGTCCTCGCTTCAAGCCGTGGACGTCTTCGTGCATTCCCGGTTCGCCAACCCCGATTGGCATCAATCCATCGCCAAGATGTCGCCTGACGCGGTGATGCGGGAGCTGCTCCTGACGCAAGCCCTCGATCTCCACGTCAACTGGATGCGGTTTGGTCTGGAGCGCCGCGTCGCGGCGGTGGAGGCGGCAAGCTTGGCTTCCAATATTGACGGAACCGAAGGAGCCGGCGGCGGTGCGCCGCTTGGCAACTAACCGACGAAGGCTCAATGATGGCGCGTGATAACGACAACGAACCCAAGAAAAGCCGCGCGCGACGCACGGCCGGGTTCTTCGCGCGCCGGGGTAGGGTCGACAAAGCCTTCAAGGCAAGCAAACTCGGCGCGGATTTTCTCGGCGATCTTGCTGATCGGGTCCGCCCTAGAGCACTGGATTCCAAAGGTTTGATTGGTCGCTATGACGATGGCGGGATCGCGCGGTTTCAGGAAATGGCGCAGTCGATGAGCGAAACCGAACTGGATCGTCAATATGAAGGTTGGCGGATGCAGCGTGCCTGTTTCCAATATGCGGGCCTGCTGGCCGTGTTGGCCATTCCTGTGGGGCTGATCTTTTTGGGTATCAGCCGGATCTTCGTCATCAGCCTTGTCGCCCTGTTTTTGTTCTCGATGTTCCGAGCGGTACGCGCAGACTTCTTTGCATGGATCATCGAGCAGGGTCGGTTCGGCGGCTTTTACGATTACATGACCTCGCGGCTGCCGCGGAACATGCAGATCATCATCCCATGCCGGAAGCGCGATCAGGAACGTGACAGATGAGAACGATCAACATCGTTGGCCTTGCAGCCGTTCTGCTTGTGTCATTCGCCGATATTGGGTTGGCCCAGGAGATCAGTGTTCCTGACATCTTCAACGGCACGGGAGATGATCGCTCCAACACGTTCTTCAACCTGATCTTTGGTGACCTGTTTCCAGGACCCGCCGCAAACAACCGCACCGTCATCTCGCTCCTGATGCTGTCCTTCAACATCCTGTTTCTGGCGGTCGGCGCGCTCTTTCTGCTCTACAATATCTTCCAGGGGACGTTGGATTCTGCACATGAAGGCATCGTGCTCGGCCAGAAATCCACCATCTGGGTGCCGATCCGGATCCTCACCGCCTTCGCTTTGCTGATCCCGCTCGACAATGGCTATAACGGTATCCAACACGGCATCTCCTATGTGGTGCGCGCGGGCACCGCTGCAGGGTCCTTTTTCTGGAACCAGACCGCCGACCTGATCATCGCCGACGAGGTTCCCATCGTCGGGACCGACTATGTCGGATCGGACGCGCGGTTTCTGCAACAACTCTGGCGCATGGAGTTCTGCCGGGCGGCGTATAATTTCGAGGTCTCAAAGGGCGGAGATCTGCAACTGGTCAGCGGCGGCACCTGGTCCGATCTGGCACCCGCGCCCGCCACGCCCCTTATCGATGCCTACACGCCACAAATCATGACCTATTCGACGCCCACCATCACCAGCGCCTGCGGGTCGGTAACACTGCCACCAGCCACGGCCGCGCTGAAGCGGATCAGTTCCGCAACGAACATGGATACGATCAACACCAGTATGCGCTCGCTGATCGATACTCTGCGTACCGACATGCGCGGTCCAGCCGAGGCGGTCGTCGCCAAGATTTCGGCCCGGGATCCGATCGTCGCCGGTGACTTTCCGAACCTTGCGGCGATGATGGTGCAGCTACGCCAGCAGCATTCCGCCATCGTAGGTCCCATCGTCAACCCGAGTGCCCTTTCCACGCTTGTTCAGACCGAGAGCGGCACGCCTATCTCACAACAGATCCGGTCCATCGGCAGTGACGGGTCCGGCGCGCTCTCAGCCCCCACCGCCATCGCCGGAGATTTGAAGACCGGCGGCTGGATGATGGCAGGCTCCTATTACATGCTGATCAGCAAAATATCGGGCGATGCCAACGCGGTGGCGGGCATGTTCCCGACAGCCACGCCGGGCACATTGATCTCCACGACATTGAACGGCGGTGTCCAGAACACGCTGGCAACAGAGCTGGGCCGTTCCTACTGGTTCCAGAGCAATGCTGACCGGGACGCGCAGAAAATTCTGGCGGGGATCGGCGCGAGCTACAATGCAAGCGTCTCGGCTTGGAACGAGGCAGCCGCCAACGCAGGTCTGCGCGAGTTCATTACCGAGCGCGCCTATGCGGGTGACGATGCGTCTTCGCCAGAAAACTTCCTGCCACCCCCGACGAACTTGCTGAAGGGCATCCAGCTGCTGGCCCCCGATACGATCACCGTCGATCCGATGATCGGGTTGATGGCCTATGCCTCGACGTTCCTGACTTACGCGGTTGTGGCCATCGGCGTGCTTGCCACGGCGTCAGCGGCTCCCCTGTTCGGTTCAATCCCCGCAACGCTTGCTTCCTCGACCAGTGGCTTGTTCCAGATCGGCATCTTCGCTGCGATATTCGTTGGGTTTGTTCTGCCCTATTTACCGGCAGTCATCTGGTTGATCGCCATCCTTGCCTTCATGCTGCTGGTCATTGAGGCGGTGTTTGCAGCACCTCTTTGGGCTGTGGCCATGCTATCTATGGATGGGCATGGGATTTCCTCGAACATCTCGCGTAAAGGATGGTCTTTGCTCCTGATGCTGTTCCTGACACCGCTGCTGATGGTGTTCGGTTTCCTGCTTGGGATGGTCCTGTTCCGGATTGCAGCCTTCTCGCTGAATGGGATGCTCTTTGCTGCGCTCAGTTCACAGATGGCGGCAGATCCGGGCGCGTTCGGCGTCTTGTCACAGTTTCTGACCATGGCTGTTCTGACAGTATTCGTTGGCCTGCTTTATGTCGTCATCATCGACTGGTCGTTCAGCCTGATCAACGTGTTTCCGGCACGTGTCTTCAAATGGATCGATGGGATCGGCGACGATCTGGGGGCAGGGACGGCGATGACGGCAAAGGCCGCCGGAGTGGCAGGATCATACCAAGGAGGGGCCGCAACGGGTGGACTGCTAGGCTCCGCTGGAAATATTGGATTGGCCAATAACAGAAGCCGTCAGCCACGTCAGATCGGCAATAAGGCCTCAAAAGACAAATAACTATTAACGAAAGAGAGTCATCGCGGCAAAGATAGCAATACCGCCGTGATTAGGTTTGTAGGGGATATAGGTGGAACCACGATACCCCGTTCGGTTTACCGTCAGATGCAAAACGATAACGATCAAAGTCAATTGTAGGAAGTAGATCGGTTCCGAAATCAAGTGCATCGGGATCGCGACCAGACCATCAACAAACCCGAAGTGTTCTGAATTGCTGTACTGCCAGGCACCCGCAAATGCTTCGACGGTATCCAGCAGATGGATTATGGCGCGCCAGAAATAGATCATCATAGCGACAGCTATCCATTGGCCAGCAAGATGCATCCAGTAGCCGATCTTGCTATGCGTCTGTCGCGTCTTTCTGAACCATGTCAACATGATTAATTGTACCATGAAAAGTGTGTTTTGACCAGATGGTGACGTTCAAATGAATGTTTGGAATCTTGAATTTAAGCGAAAGCCGCCGTTCGCGCGGCGAAAGCTACCAAAGAGCCCATTTTACCGGTTTTATACGACGCGGCTAAAGCCTGCTTTGTGGAGGTGGCCCCTGCCATACGACAGAGGCCATCTGGTTCTTATGGCAGCTTCAATTCGCTATAGTCGCCACGGACATAGAGCGTGACCGTGACATCCTGCCCATCGCGGTTGCGCCAGAACCAGCCGTGATTGCCGGTGAAGGCCGCCGTTAGGACGCCCTCATGCTCGGCCAGCGCACGGCCTTTTGCGTAGCTGATGTTATTGCCGCTGCCATCGCCATGCAGGTCAAAGTTGACGACACCGTTTTCAGCAACCCACAGAAATTCGGCCTCTGCACCTTCTTCCATGACGAGCTTGACCTCGATGCCTTCTCCGGGCGTCAGCGTCACGCTATATTGATCTGTCCATTCGGGCTCCGTGGTTTGAGCATAGGCGGCCCCGAAAAAAAACTGAAGAACCCGCCGCCAAGGTTTGACTGTTCTTCGATGGTGCCGGTGTTCTGAAGTTCCAGCAGACGGTCAGCCTCGGCCTCTTCGGCAAGCTGGACCTTTATCTCGCCCATTTCAGCAAGGCCGACGGCCTTACCGATGCCGGTTGGATCAATTCCGTATTCTGAGGGCAGGACGATGGTCACGAGGATCACGACAGCCGCGATGGCGGCGATGATCGTGGACTTGATAAGCTGCGCCGAGGTTGGCAGCTCATCGAGGTTCGGTTTGTTACTGTTGTGCATTTTCTTGTTCTCCAAAAGGGATCAGGCGACGAAGTAGCCGGTCATCTGCATTCCAAACAGAATGAACCCGGCAGACATCATCACGACATTTGCGGTGTAGGCGTGTTTCCAGAAACTGGTGGTTTTGCGCCAATAGCCCATGACGATCAGGATCATGGCGAGTGCAATCAACTGACCGATCTCGACGCCGACGTTGAAGGCCAGCAGGTTCGGGATCAGGCCATTCGGTGCGATGTCATATTCAATCAGCTTGGTCGCCAATCCCAATCCGTGAAAGAAGCCAAATATCAGGGTCGCGGCCTTGGTATCGGGCTGGAATCCGAACCAACGCTGATATGCGCCCAGATTGTCGAGTGCTTTGTAGACGACCGAAAGGCCGATGATGGCGTCGATTAGATAGGCGCTGACGTTCCAGCCGAAGTAGACGCCCGCCAACATCGTTGTTGAATGACCGATGGCGAACAGGCTGACATAGATGGCGACGTGCTTCATCTTGTAGAGGAAGAAGACGACACCAAAGAGGAACAGCAGGTGGTCGTAGCCGGTGACCATGTGTTTTGCCCCCAAATACATGAAGGGGATCAGCTTCATGCCGCTGACCTCCTGAATATAGCCCTTGTCGCCTTCGGTGACTGCATGGGCATAGGCCGTGGTCGCGAAGGCGAGTAACGCCAGCAGGACCATTGCCATTAGGATCAGGGATTGCCGCATGGGATGCGACAGATGCCCCGATCCGTAGGATCGGTTGTGTATCATTGTGATTTTCCGCTTTGTGAAAGTGTGGGATGACAGCGCCCAAAGGGCGCAGCGTCACACGCGCGGAGGTCGGTCCAGATCGAAGCTACTGCGATCCGGCATGGCATAGCTTGCCAATGCCCAGTTCGTTCGCGTCGGCAACACCAAGCCCGATGATGTGCGAGGCTGCAGGAATGCGATGTTATGATCGTGGTCTGCTACATCATGGGCGTGTCCATGATAGGCATCCATTACACCGACAATGTCTTCATGGGCATGACCGTGTTCGTCAATCTCGTCGCTATGGTTGACGGCGATTTGTGCTAGTTCAGTGACATCATGAGCCGCCATACGGGAGTTGGACGACAGAATCATACCGACCGCCAAAGCAATGGTCAGCGCAATTCTTAGATAGCTCGTCACCGTCCGTGTCATTATGCTCTTTTCCGTAGGTCTTGGCCCACTTGCCTCATCCCCCCAGGGGGGTTACCTATCTATTATGACAGAACACCTACCTCATGCAACCCATCCGGCAATCGTCAAACGGCTGAAACGCGCCAACGGGCATCTGGCGAGCGTCATCAGAATGATTGAAGACGCACAGCCCTGCACCGATATCGCGCAGCAATTGCATGCCGTTGAGAAGGCGATCCAGCAGGCCAAACGCACGTTGATTCAAGACCATATCGACCATTGCCTCGATAGCGCCCTGGCCGGCTCCAGCGACTCCCCTGTCCACGCTGAGTTCAAGGCGATCACCAAATATCTGTGAGGAACAACGCATGCTCTCCGTCCTGACTGACCGCACCTATCGTCATTTGTTCCTCGCACAAATCGTGGCACTGCTTGGCACGGGGCTGGCCACCATTGCACTGGGGCTTTTGGCGTATGATCTATCCGGCGAACGTGCCGGTCTTGTTCTGGGCACGATCTTCACGATCAAGATGGTGACCTATGTCGGCATCGCGCCGATTGCAGGAGCATTCGCCAATCGCTGGCCGCGTCGGACCATGCTGGTCAGTCTCGATCTGATCCGCGCTGCCGTGGCGCTGTGCCTGCCCTTCGTAACCGAGGTCTGGCAGGCCTACATCCTGATCTTTGTGCTGCAATCCGCATCTGCGGCGTTCACGCCAACGTTTCAGGCCACGATCCCCGATATCCTGCCAGAAGAATACCGCTATACCCGCGCCTTGTCGCTCTCGCGGCTGGCCTATGACCTTGAGAACATCATCAGCCCGATGCTGGCCGCGATCCTACTCGCCTTTGTCAGCTATCATGTCTTGTTTGTCGGCACCGTGATCGGGTTTGTCGGATCGGCCCTGCTGGTCGTGTCGGTCCTGCTACCCAGCCCGCAACCAACAGCGCCGAGGGGCATCTATGACCGCACAACGCGGGGGATGCGGATATACCTCGCCACGCCGCGTCTGCGCGGGCTTTTGTCGCTCAATCTCGCCGCAGCGGCGGCGGGCGCGATGGTGTTGGTCAATACGGTGGTTCTGATCCGCTCCGATCTGGGCCTTGGCGACGCCCAAGTGGCAATCGCTCTTGGTGCTTTCGGTGGCGGGTCAATGCTGGCAGCCCTTTTGCTTCCCCGACTTTTGGACGACCGCCCCGACCGCCCGGTTATGATCGGCGGAGCGGTAGTGCTGGTTGTCTCGCTTCTGGGCCTGTCTCTGATGACACTTTTATATGACACGCAGTGGCTCCCACTGCTTGCGGGCTGGTTCATCATAGGGATCGGATATTCCGTCGTGCTGACCCCATCAGGACGGCTGCTCAAACGATCCGCGCATGCTGAGGATCGACCTGCCGTCTATGCTGCGCAATTCGCCTTATCCCATGCTTGCTGGCTGGTGACATACCCGCTCGCAGGTTGGCTGATCACCGTGGCCGGGCCAACGACTGCGTTTGCTGTTCTTGCAGTGCTCGCGGGTATTGGGTTAGTCAGTGGCGTCGCTTTGTGGCCGCAAGAGGATAGCGAGCCAGTGCAGCATTCACATGACGATCTCCCAAGAGATCACCCGCATGTGCAGGATGGCAGAACCCACAGCCATGCTATTGTCATAGACGACTATCATCAGCACTGGCCAAGGATGCGAGAACCGGAAGTTGGCCAACAGAATAGCAGACATTGAACCCATTTTGGTTAAGGTCTCCTATTTCCACACTGTGTGAATTCGTGTGAGACGCAGCGAAGGTCCGGTCCCAGTGTGGGGAGGCAGAAAAAGGCATTCACTGGCAGGCGGATCAGACGAAGGTAGAACCAGCTACTTCACTGCAACATATGCTCAGTCAAAACTATGTAGTTTTACCACGTCTACGACCGATAAAACGACGCTGTCGTTCGTCACAGCTTTATTTGCGCCGGAAACCCGATCCCAGTCCACTGAATATCCGATACATCCTCCGCGTTGACGATCCTGCGCTGCACCAAATGCTCGGCGGATTGGGTCATCGTTCTGGCGATTAGGTTTGGATTAGAACAGCTTTCGCAGAAAATCTGGTTAATAACATTAACCCAATCTAACGGCGGCACACTCAAGAACCGGTCACGCACGTTCCGATCAAACACGAGATATTCACGCAGTGCGACGCGCCCATTGCCGTTTGCCGTTTTGACCAACCTCTGCCAGATGATCAGATTCAGCGACGTCATCAGATCAAAAGAGCGCGCCTCCTGCTCCTCGGGTGGGAACAGAAACGCCATGCGCCGAAGTGCCTCGGCAATCGACCCCGCATGTGTCGTTGTATTGACCAGATGCCCGGTCAGGCAGGCCTCAATGCAGGCTCCCATACTCTCGCGGTCGCGACTCTCACCTACATTGATCACGGCAGGCGCGCGACGCATGGCGGCGCGTACACCTTCCGCAAAGGTTGGGATGTTGCGACCAACCCCGATCTCGGATTGGCTGATGAAGGACGCAACATCAGCGGCGTCCGTGTTGATGTCCCGGAACGTGTATTCGATGGGAGCCTGCAGATCGACGATCTTGCGAGATCGATCACGGTTTTCCAAATGACAGCGCGTCATGGCCGCCATAGTTGTTGACTTGCCGTGGCCAGTCGCGCCAGCAACGACGATGATGCCACTCGCCGGTTCCAACCTGTCGCGCAGTTCTTCTTCAAGTCCGACATCATTCAGTGTCGGCGTGGTATCGGGCAGGGCGCGTAGCGTAATCTGCACACCGTTGGTGCCAAACCGCTGTTCGCCGGTCGCGTTCACCCGGAACCGTTGACTGCGCTTACGGTCTATCTTCTTCTCATAAGAAAAATCCAACGGCCGTCCCGCACTTACCAGAGACATTGCGTCATTGGCTGACCAGAGATGCGCCAGCATTGCCTGAACCTCGGTGATCAGCAGACGGCGCTTCGTTGCAAGCTTCTGGTCGCCGTGCAGCTGGACCCGCATCCTGAGATCAGCACTGATGTTAATGTCGGATGCGCCCTTCATCGCGGCTCCTACCAAAAAGTGATCAAAAGCCGTTAGATCGCTGTCGAACCGATTGGGCTCGTCTTTCAGGATGGTGACGTCAGTTTCGTTCGGATCATCAGGGTTGAGGTTGATCCTATCCAGGTCGATCATTTAGTCACCGCATAACGCCCCTGCAAAGGCTTCCACTGGCTCGGATCCCGGACAAACCGCGCTGAGCTAACTATCTGCACCCGACGTTCGCCGATGAAGAGTTCGTCCCCATCACCAGCGGATCGGCGCTCGCTGGACGCGAGGACAAGCTCTTTCACCAACCCGGCCTGCACCATCCTACGGTACTCAACCATGCCCAGATAGTCGCGCTTCAATCTTGCAAAATTTAAGCCCAATGCCTCATCGGCCTGTTCAACACCGGCCTGCCACCCTTCAGCAGCAAAGCGATTGAACACCTGCTTCTCTTCTCTATTTTGCGGCAAAAAATCATCGTCGGGCTCGCTCGCCGCCTCAAGCGGGATAACGAGATAGTCGCGCCAGGTCGGTATGATCGTGACGATGCGCCCTGGTATCTCGAGGCGGTAGAACTCATCGGCGGCGACTGCAGATTGCCCGCTCTCATCCACATTTATGGCAGCCGTGGCGCGGCTCACGACGGGCGGAAGGATATATCCAGTTTCTCGGGGCGCACGGTAAGAAACCCTATTGAAATCAAACGTGCGCGAAAGCTTGGCACTGTCTTGTTCAAGCTGGCGCATGACTTCCCAGACACGGTGCTGATAGCCAGCCTGCGCGGCATAAGACACGGCAGCTTCGCGCAACAAATCATAGCGATCTTCGTCGACCGACGTCTCATAATTCCCGCGTCGTGTACGGGCACTGAACTCGGCGAAGTCGGCAGGGGGCCTGTCGGCGCGAAACTGATCAGGACTGCCGATGAGGATTGGGTCAGGCTCTCGGAAATCTGACTCTTCAGGCTGGGGGGTTTCGCACCCGGCTAAGGTGACAATGGCCAGCAACGGCAGAAGGGGGCTGCGCAGATGGTGCATCATACTTCCGTATCCTCGATATGGGGAACCGGGCTACGCTCGGGCCGACTATAGACGATCATCATTGTCTTCGCGCGTTGATCGACGACCAGCCTCGCGCGTTCTTTGCCTTGAAAAAACGCCTCGCGCAGTGCGCCCATGGCGGGCAGGTCTCTTTGAATGAGTGTGATCATGATCGGCGCACCAGGTTTCTCACCTTGAGCGATCACCCGGTATCCGGTCTCAAGCGCCATTGTGGAGACGAAGTCTTCGATGGGGCCGGTGAACGCTGAATGCACGACCGTCATCAGGCGTTCATCTGCCACCACATCGGGATTTAGCAGCGTCGTGGTGCCCGTCGCATACGGCTCGAGCACACCATTGTAGAGACCGGCATCGGCAATCTCGCGATCCACCACCGAAGTCTCCGCATCGATCAAAGCTGATAGGCTGGTGGTTTCAGGCGGCTTGTTGGCCGTACATGCGGCACCGCTCAAAAGCCCGGCAGTCAAAAATATGGTTTGGGCCAATCGCATACCGGTCCTCTTGTTCAGTCTCGCCAATCGTGAATTTTTAAAAATCACTATCAACTCTATATCGTTATATATAACGATATGTCATCACTTAAATTATCCACCACAAAGGAGAGCGTGATGCACACAGCCCAGTTTGAAGACATTGCGCGAAAATTGGCCGATCTCGCCGTACAACCGGACACCAGTTTTGCCCTGCACGCCTTCCTGCTCTCTTCGGCAACCAGGGACATCGTCGATGTGATGAATGAAATCGATCATCTGGCGAGTATCCTTGATGAACACTCGCCAGAGGGGAGGGAGCCTTAGCCCCCGATCCTTTTGACCGGAATGCCCAGCTTGCGGGCTTTGTCGACGAGGTTCTCGTGGATGCCGGAGCCGGGGCAGGCGATGATGCCCCTCGGCATGGTCTTC
The DNA here is from genome assembly GCA_947501805.1 of uncultured Sulfitobacter sp. GTDB lineage: Bacteria > Pseudomonadota > Alphaproteobacteria > Rhodobacterales > Rhodobacteraceae > Sulfitobacter. The sequence continues at coordinate 83,280 of CANMXJ010000016.1, forward strand.
AAAAGTTGATCGTTGCGCTTGAAGGGGGCGGCTTTGTTGTGGGACTTCCAATCGGGCCGAAAGACCACTTGGGTGACGCCTCGGTTCTCTGCCCAGAGGCTCGCGATACGTTCTGCCCCGTTCGGGGTGCCGCCATGCAGCAGGATCATGTCCGGATATTTCTCTCTCGAGCCATCGAGGATCGTCCAGATCGCATCGTAATCCTGGTAGTCGCCGCCAGTGAAGGCGATGCGGGTGCCATCGGGACAATGGATTTCGTTCTTCTTGCGTTTTTCTGCAGAGAGAAAGTTGCGGCTGTCGACCACCGAGGCTGTGAGGTTCTTGTGCGAGACCCGCGATCCTGATCTTGGCATCCAGATCGATCCGGTCTCTGTGTGGAAATGGGCGGCTGACGCATCCCGCATCGCCTCATAGGCGTCCCGGTGCTCGACCAGTTTTTGTCCGCGCTCGATTTTGCGTTCCAACTCCAGGCTTTTGACCTCGGATCCGTCCTGACATCTGACCAAGTCGCGTTGTTCGCATTCATTCTCGTCGAGCTGGCGCTCCAATCGGTTGAGGCGGCGATGAAAGATGTTGGTGAGGGACCAGAGCATCTCTTCCAGATCCTCTTCGAGCTGTGTGTCGGCAAGAAGCATGTGGCTCGCCTCGACCATGGAGCGGATAGCGATCTCAGTCTGATCCTCTTCGGGCAGAGGGCGACGATCGATTTCGTCTTCGGGTGGTTTTGCGCCGTAGAGGGCGAGGTCGTCTAGGACGCTGGCTGTGGCGCTTGCGTCGGGGGTGAAGGTGGCGGCTGCGAGGGTCATGATCTGGTCCTTTTATGAGGCTTTGGGTTTCGTCCTGATCCGATTTGGATGGGGCGATAAAAGGACCGTCGGCAGCCCGGGCGCACCCGAAGGGCCGCAGCGCAGCGAAGGACGGGCAGGGCGCGGAAATTTGTCTCGCGAGGAATGGGTGCGCAGCGCCCAGGGGAAATTTACGGGACCTGGCCGTTGCGGCACGGGATGAGGGCGCCTCTGCGCCCGACCTGTCGGTCCATCGACCCCGGCATCCAAACGGAACAGGGCGCAGCGCCACCGCCAAATGGTCAGTGCCTGATCCAATGCTTCCTTCCGGCCCCCTTACGCGGAGGGCCAGAGATCATGCTCAGATGCATGCGCATCGATGAAGGCCGCCAACCGCCGACGCACTTCCGTCACGCCGTCCGTCGTGAGGTCCAGATTGAAGTCGTCTCGCTCCGGGGTCAGGATGACCGGTTCGATCCCATCCGCATCGGCGCGATCTGCAAGCCTGAGTGCGGCGCGCGCGCCGGTCTCGTCATTGTCGCGCGCGATCCAGAGCCGCTTGATCGAAGATGGATAGGTGAAGGCAGCGAGATGGTTTGCTGTCAGGCAGGAGGCCAAAGCCGCTCTTGGCAGCGCTGTGCCGACGGACAAAGTGTTTTCGAGACCTTCGCCGACGAGCAGATCGGTGCAGTCGCTCGTTTCACCAAACTGGACCTGTCCCGCTTTCGTGCCGCCCCCCGTGCTCGTTTAGGCCACCTTACGTTCGAAGGCGACCGGACTTTTCC
>CANMXJ010000017.1 GCA_947501805.1 uncultured Sulfitobacter sp.
ACACCAACCGAAGCCTTCAGAGAAGAATTAATGAAACTGAGATAGCGGAAACCGTCGCAACGACACTTGAGAATCCATTTTTGCAACAAGACCTCGTGATGCACGAACCCCCCAATAGTAACCACCCAGCGTTTTAAGTGCTGGGTGGTGTGGAGCGTATGATGTTAACAAAGACCTGATATGCGGGAATATGTTCCCTAGAAGATGAAGAAGTCCATCTCAGTCAGGGTCAAACCAGACGAGAGCGTAGCAAATAGCGCGCTCTCTCCGGCACCATTACCATCGTAATCGAAGAATAGATTGCCGGTCACATCATCATAAATGATACGTTGCTCGGCGGTTTCTGCGATACCCGTGCCGTTAGTAAGAAATTCGAGAGTATCCAGACCTCCTGTGTCCAGACCAACAAAGACATTGCTATCGAGCTGAATATTGTCGTCAGACGCACTGAAATCAATAATGCGATCCACGTTTCCAACACCAAAAGCTGTACTGAAGACAAACGTATCTTCTCCGGCACCGCCACGCAAAACGTCATTACCTGCACCACCGTCTAATGTGTCATCGCCATCGTAACTGTACAGAATGTTACGGACTTCATTTCCTGTAAGCACATCATCAAAGTTCGTAGCATAGATATGCTCGAACTCTGATATGACATCACCTTCTGCGTCACCGCCAGAGGCAGACTGCAGGCCCGCGCCATCTGCATTGAGATCAATTGATACTCCAGCGGTTGATCCACCATATTGTAGAAGGTCGCTACCAGCCCCGCCGACAAGGTGATCGGCACCAGTTCCACCACGTATCACATCATTTCCGCCGCCACCGTCAATGGTGTCATTACCTTCTAGGCCAAGCAGGAAGTTGCGCTCGATATTGCCGGTCAACATATCGCTAAGTTCGGAACCAGACACATTTTCAAAACCAGAAATGATATCACCAGAAGCATCGCCAGCAGACACTTGCGCAACGCCGTCTAGGCTCAAGTCAACTGTCACTCCGGCGTCGGACCCTTCATACTGCAGGTTATCGATACCATCACCGCCGATGAGTACGTCCGCCCCTACGCCGCCTCGAATAAGGTCATTTCCGGCAGCACCATTGATGAGGTCAGCGCCACCAGATCCGATAATATAATTCGCATTGTCATCACCGGTCAGTGTGTCGCCGAAGTCTGATCCGTAGAGGTTTTCAAATCCCGAAGCGATGTCACCTTCAGCGTCTCCGCCTGAAGTCTGATGAAAGCCAGATGCGTCCAAAGTCAGATCAACCGTAACACCTGACTCTGATCCTAAGTACCGCAACCAGTCCTCGCCAGAGCCGCCGATCAAAACGTCAGCGCCCTCACCGCCACGAACAACATCATCTCCGGCGCCGCCGTCGATGGTATCTACGCCACCATATCCAAACAGGACATTGTCTTGTGAGTTACCAGTCAAAACGTCATCAAAGTCAGAGCCGTAAACATTCTCAAATCCTGAGATGACATCGCCTTCGGCTTGTCCCCCGGCGGCCGACTGCGCGCCTGAACCATCGGTGTTCAGGTCAACGTCAACACCCGCAGTAGAACGGATGTATTGAAGCGTGTCTTCACCCGCATCGCCGTTCAAAACGTCTGCGCCTTCGCCGCCCTCAACGGTATCGTCACCAGCACCTGCATGAACCGTATCGTCACCAGCACCGGCATCAATCGCATCGTCACCCTCAAGTCCATTTACCGTATTGGCACCGGCGTCTCCGTTGAGGTTGTCATCGCCTTCTGTACCAATCACCACGGTAGGCGTGTCGGGATCTGCAACATCATGGATATCTGCTTGGATTGTCGCCAACGTCACGATTTTGTTCTTGTATTGCGCGGTCATGGTAAATGTGGCGGTCCCACTATTGGGTGTTTCCAGATCTGGATGGAATTCCAAAGCCGCCATTTTGTTCAAAAATCTGTCAATTTGGCGCGCTGTCCCGGTGAATGAGATTGTGTCAGTGCCTGACCCGTCAACGTCCACGCGCTTGTTGCTGTCTGCTTGGAAAGTACCCGAGTCAGTGGTCAAGGTAACGGTTATATCTTCTCTTTTTGCGCCTTTGAAACGTAGCTTCATGTCGGAAAGGTCAACGAATGCCCCGAGCTCACTATCAACTGTTACTTCAGTGGGGACATTCTTAACTTTGAGTTTCGCTTTGCCGAATTTGAACTTCTTCTTCATGGTTACATCACCTAACGCTAATTGTGAGAGACCTTGCCAATCCAAAGGAGTGCGTATTTGTGAGACCCCCATCCCTCTCATACGCAATCACAGGCCAGCAGCAGCCTTCGAAAGTTTCAATTGTTAGTGACTTTTTAACCAAGAATGCGTTCAATCAAAGGCACTGTTGGGGCATTCAAGCGACCAAACCATTTAACTTATGTTTGAGGTCTAGGCGCAAAATACCAAGAGCCAAGGCCTCCCCTGAAAATCACGGCTTTGGCTTAACTTATTGAATTTATGTTGAATTTGGAAATGCTCTAACAAGCGGTTTAAGTTCGCGCTGTCCGGAACATGGTCAATACCGAGAAGAACGCCAGAAACAGAATGAGCACCAAAGCAAGTGTGCTGGGTATCTTTGGGAAAACCGCAATTTCTGCGGTTCTAGGAGGAACAACTACCTGAAACAAACTGCGGTTGAGCGCGGCTTCTTGTCCAGCTTCGGCTTGCGATCTCAACGCTGTTTGGGCAGCTTCACGGGCCAGATTAAGCTCCAATGTGGCCAATTCATACTTCATCAGCAACGTATTCAACGATCCGACTGAAGCCCCTTCAGGTGCTACAAGACGTGCGCGCTGGCCTGCGATTTGTTGCCTGATGCGCGTCTCTAGCGCTACGGTTTGGCGCGTTTGTTGGCTGTCGCCAATTCCGGCGATCTCAGCCTTTTGCACCTCGCTGTTTAGCTTTCGTGCTTCGGCTTCCAGATCGCGGATGTTTGCATAGATGCTCTCAACCCGGTTTCTCGGATCGACCTCTTGGTATTTGATCTGTAGGGCAACAAGAGCAGCTTGGGCTTCTGCCACCTGTTCTTCAGCGGCCAAACGTACGTCAGCCGCGTGTGCCTGTCGTTGATCAAAAACCTGCTGACCCAAAGCATGAACTTGTACCTTGGTGTTGCGTAGAACTGCATCAGAAACAGCAATTGCTTGGGCTTCACTTGGGGCGCGAACATACAGGGTCAGTAATCCGCTTTGAATATCGATGGACGATTCCACATAGCGGCTGAATCGCGAGAGTTTACTTAATGATAGGATAGATACTGTCCGCAAACGATTTACAGGGTCGATCGCCGGGCCGCTAAACTCTGTGACCAAACCCAATTCATTCTCTAAAGCGTCCATCAACGCTTGGCTTTGAACGTAGGAGTGAGCGCGAAACACTTCTGAAAGATTAGACGGACCCTGAACACCACCAAGCAAGCCGGCACGGGATGCATTCCCGGATTCCACGGATTTGGTTATCGCGATGACTGACCGCGCTTCGTACAGAGGGGTCGCAATGACCATAAGGTAAAATGCTACGCACAAGACTGGTGCAATAACGATGGCAAAGAACAATGACTTGTTGCCAAGCTTGGTGAATGGGATCACACTTTTCGGAAGCTTTGGGCGTTCTGCTATTGGTTCAGCCTGAGACGTGGTTTTAGTTTGCGTAGCAGGCCCTAAGCCAGCGGAGGATAAGAGCGTGAGAGCTGCCGATTCCTTGTCATGCTTTGCGGCTTCCGCTGATCGCGTCATTTCGGACTGTTTCTCCTGAATGCGCTTAGCTTTATCGGCCTCAGCAATGCGGGCACGCTCGGCACGCCACGCCTTAATGCGCGCCTCTTCGGAGGTGTCTGTCGGTTTGGAATTAGACATGCTGACACCTCGTTCCCAATTCGGGCGGTACCATTTTCGATAGTTCGAGCGCCTCTTGCGCAACCGCAAGATCAACGCATTCTATGAGCCGCTTGTTGATTAGAACAAGGAATTTATCACAATATGCCGCAAGTTGGCGCGCGTTGCGTGATAAAAAAATCAATCCACCTGTCTCAAGTCGTTCAGCCAAAATCCTATCACATGCAGTACGGTCAGTAGGTTCCCCAACCGTAATGGTCTCGTCCGCAATCCATGTGGCTGGACCCTCAATGGACAGTGAGCAGGCATAGGCCATCAAGCTGCGTTGGGTGGGCGTGAGATCTTGCATCACTTTGCGCGGTCCGTAATCGATCCCAAACACATCACGACAAAACCCGGCGACAGTGTCTGGAGATGCACCAACAAGGCGGGCAAAAATACTGATATTTTCGCTAACCCTCAAATTTGGATGGAAAAATCCAGCAAAACCAATCGGCCAACTCACTCTTCCAATTTTGGTGACTGTACCTCGATCAGGATCATCTATGCCTGCAAGAAGCCGTGCAAGAGATGATTTTCCAGACCCGGGAAGCGCAAGAATACCGATCCGCTCACCAGTGCCAAAGGCGACGTTTGCATCTTGAAGGATTGTTTCACGGTTCCAAAAACCGGGCTTCAACAGATCAACGTTTTCTAACTTGATCATAGCCGACCACGCATGATGCGTCTCCGCGTTGCAAATACTTCTAATGGCATTGATGCTAAAAAGAACAGCGCACTGATGGCAATTGGGTACCAAACTGACGCAATCGGGGAAGTGTACCCAAGAAAGTATGATTGGCGGACCAATTCAGTGATGTGCAAGAACGGACTGTACCAAAGAATGCTCTGAATTTCTTGCGAGAGGTCTGTCGCCGTATAGAATATTCCCGAAAGCCAGAAGAGAGGCCGCAAGAGCAAAGGAACCGACCTTGCAAATGCATCGCTCAGCAACCCGGCTGCTGCAACGAACCGCCCGACACCACATCCGATGCCCCAAGCCAAAGCCAAGCTAAACAAGACACCTGCTGGTGATACTGGCAACGAGCTTCCGAACAGAATTGAAATGCCGCCAAAGATTAAGGCTGCGATGGTTACCATATTGAACGCTTCCAGCAACATGGTTGCTGACATTATATCGCTGTTTGACACTGGACGTAGATATCTCAGGTATCGATTTGCAGTCAGAGTTCGGCTTAACGCAGTAACAGTCTGACGAAAAACGAGATACGGCAGAATGCCCGTCGCAATGAAAATTTCAACTGGTACGTGAATTGGCGTGGTTCGCTGAAGAACCCAAAACAACGTCACGATCAAGGCAATCCACACAACAGGCGTGATATAGGCCCATAGATAGCCCAACTTACCGGCGGAAAAGCGTGTTTTCCGCTCCCGCTCCATCAAAATCGCGATCCGGGCGAAGGTGGTTGGTGGAACGATATGTTGGACTGCCAACATCAATTAAACCTGATAGTACTCGCGATACCACTTGACGAAATGGCGAATGCCCTCTTTCGTCGTGGTCGCGGGGCGGTACCCGGTTAGCTCTTTCAAGAGATCGGTATTGGCCCAACTGCCCGGGACATCCCCTTTTTGTATCTCCATCATGTTCTTCTTGATCGGCTGGCCAAGCGCATCTTCGATCTCAGAAATGAACTCCATCAACGGAACACTTGTGCCGTTGCCGATGTTCATCGTGCGGAACGGTGCGACAGGACTTAGGCTGTCGCAGGGAATAGCTTTAGCACCTGCGTCTGGCATTGGTGGCACAGCATCGATTAGCAATCTGATCGAGTGCACCAAATCGTCCACATAAGTGAAGTCCCTAGCCATCTCGCCGTGGTTATAAACGTCGATTGCTTCATCCGCGAGCGCAGCACGGACAAACTTGAACAAAGCCAGATCAGGGCGGCCATAGGTCCCATAGACGCTAAAGAAACGGAACATGGTTGTTGGAATATGCCACAGGTGAGAATACGAATGCGCCATGCCTTCGTTCGCTTTCTTGGTGGCGGCGTACAGCGTCAGAGGAAGTTCTGTCTTTTGATTTTCTTCAAACGGCATTTGAGTGTTGCCGCCATAGACTGAGGAAGTCGACGCCATCAGCAGGTGATCCACACCACTCTCACGCGCAGCTTCCATTAAATTGAATGTGCCAGTCAGGTTGGTATCGATATAGGCGCGCGGGTTCTCTAGACTATAGCGCACACCTGCTTGAGCGGCGAGATGGACGATAACATCCGGATTTGCGTCAGCCACCACTTTTGAAAGCAATTCATGATCTTCCAGCATGCCGATGTGGGCGTGGAAGTTCGGATTTCCCTCCAATATTGTGTGGCGCGCCTTCTTAAGGTTCACATCATAATAATCGGTCAAACCATCAAAGCCGACTACTTTGAAGCCTTCGTCCAAAAGGTGTTTGGCGAGGTGGAAGCCAACGAAGCCAGCTGTGCCAGTTACGAAAACGGTTCTCATTTAGTGTCCAGTCTTAGTGTATTGAATAACTCGGTCGTGCGCCCAAGAATGGTATCGACAGAAAAGCGGCCGCGAGAGTGCGTCATCGCTGCAGCACCAAGCTTTGCAAGCTCGTTTTCATTTGCGAGCAGCCGCTCCAAGGTTTCATCAAGTTCGGTTTCAGGGAGGTCATTTGCCGATGATAGAATGTGTCCGGTAATACCATCAAAGAGCACTTCGTCAGTTCCGCCAGCAGGCGTTGCAAGCACAGGCGTTCCTGCAAGTTGCGCTTCTATCAAGACGTTTGGAAGGCCCTCCATTTCAGCCAAATGAACCAACAAGTCAGCGCGGTGCATGTAAAATCCAACTTTGCTGCGAATGCCCGCGAGGAAGATACGCTTTGAAAGTCCCAACTCTTCGATGAGCGCTGCACACTCACTTTGAAGCGCACCACCACCGAGTATGACAAAGCGTGTATCATCACGGTGGGCAATGGACCGTGCAGCAGCCTTGATCCATTCGAGGGGCCGTTTGTTTTTGTCAAACCGGAAAACGCCCAACACCGTCTTGGAACAACCCTCCGAAGTATCAAGAATTTCTGACCAATATGCATGGTCCGTATCATCCCCATCAGGGAGTACAGCTGGCGTTGCATTTGGAACAACAATGACCGCGCCTGCATCCAAAGACAGCCACTCTTCGTAGGCGGTTGCGGCCTTTTGACTGTTGGCTGTGAACGTGACGTGAGGCAAGCGCGCCAGGGCCGCGTAAAGCACGGGCAATTCAATGCGAAACAGGTTTGGCCGCAGATTGGGCGGCAACCCTCTGAAGGATGTGATGATGCGCGGCACGCCTGCTAAAACAGCAGCAATTGCGGATTGAACGATTCCGCCATCCTGCCATAGATAGGCAACGTCAGTCTGATCTTTGCGAAACATTGAGTACAACTGGCAGGTGTGGCGCAGTACATCTGGAGCCAAAAGCGCGAGAAGCTCTTTTAGATCGTCAGATAACCCTTCCAATGCGGCAACCGGCACCTCGGGCATTTCAGATAAAACGCTGGTTTCGACACCCGTCTCGTTCAGCAGTGGCCGGTAAAAATCAGCGCCGCTGGATGCGGTCGCATGCTTGACCCATACTTTAGGGGCGATGCCAAGCGGCTGTGCTTCATTGTAGCGGTCTTGATAGGCGCAGGCTATCCGGGTCATCTGCCGCTCTGCGCCACCTGTCCCAAGCTGGCCAGTGAAGAATACAACATTCTCTGTTTTGGTAAACGCGCGGGGGGCATCAGCCATGGCGATAATGTCGGAGATTGCATCACTGGCATTTTGTAAATTGTTTTTGTTAAGCGTTCGAGCATGACGGCTAACCGAACTAAGCAGATCTTGGGAGGCCTGACCCATGCTGCTTCGTCCGTGGACATGCTCGGCAACTTTTGCGGCATCCAGGAAACGTGACTGTTCGTTGAGGAGTTTGATATACATCATCCGGATCGGGCGATTTTCGGGGTGAAACACCAAGATACACGACATAATCTCGTCGATCTCGACCCATGATTTCAACTCTACCAATGCCGGAATTGCTTTCACCGCTTGGTCCAGATCGCGCCAGCACTTTGGAAACATCTCTGCAATCAATGCGATGCCTGCTTCAACATTTTGCTCACGCCGATACCAACGCATAAGCATCCGCAATGCAGTCAAGTCGTCCGGGTACATGCTGCAAAGATCGTCCCAGATGTCGCGCATGCCTTTTTGGTGCCGCTGCTTTTCGAGCAACAATCCGCAAGCGATCGCGATATCTTGATCAGCGCGGTAATCTTTGAGGATGGGCTCTAGCTTTTTATAGACCTGTTTCGCCTTGTCAGGGCATGTAATGCCTCGGCTCATCTCGTAGATTTCTCCCGAGAAATCTCTGGGAAGGTCAGGCGCATCAACAGCGAAATTCAGAATTTGAGAGAGGGGTTGCATTCCTATGCTCCAATCACGTGAGCTTGCAAGACAGCCTCAGCTTCTGTCTTCAGCGCATCTGTCTTGTGGCAAGCGAGCCCAATGACTTTTTGGGCAAACACGATAGCCTCTGAGCTGTTTTGGGCCTTTGACGCGGCGCGCATCAACAGGACCCAAGTCGTAATCTTTTCTGGAAGGAGCGCAGCAGCAGCTTTGCCATGTTCAAGGGCTGTTGCATAGTCACCAAGGCCAAACCGCAATCTTGCCCGCCACAGATCAAGCTCTGGCAGTCCTTTGGAAAGCGCGGCCGCCTCGATAGAAAGCTTGTCCAATAGTTCGATATCACTGTCTTTGCCTGCCGCTCGGATGAGGAGCGCGAGCTCCTTGCGAAGATCCCGCATCGCGACACGTGAAAGCTGATGGGTGGGCGCAGCATATAGGATTGCATTCACTCCATGAATACGATCCAGACGTTTTTCGAACATCATTGCGGTTGCCGTCCAGCCATCCAGAACCGGCACCAAACGCCGGTCTGTGATCCGGTCGGCGTGTAGATTTTCGCGCCATGTTGCCAAAACCTCGGCGGCGTATCCAATCCCATGGGTATCCGCTATGTAAAGTACGATCTCTTTGATATCTTCAGGCGTTGTTTTCGTAGAAACAACCTCCGCGAATGCAGCATCATTTAGGCGCAACAGTTGAACACGGGTGACAGGCGATACGTTCGACAGGAATGAAGGCCGTTGATCCGCTTCCAATTGAGCCAACACATCTATTTTGTGGGAAACTGACAGCTCTGCCAGAACATCATAAGCGCGACTTTGACCATGGTGAGCCGCCGCCAGATAGAAATCAAACGCGGTAGCCAAATCACCCACACACTTGGCAAGATCACCAATCTGCATCAATAAATGTAAGGGCAGTTGTGAGATGCCTGCCGGAGACTTCTGAACCAATTTCAACGCTTCTTGAGGCAGGCCAATTTCGCAGGCCTCAAGGGCCAACACTTCAAGTTGCTCTTCGCTCAGTTCATTTGTTTCAGTGACGGCAAGCTTCGCCAGAAAGACCGACTGGGCCTGCTTTTGGGCCTTCGTCGCACTATTTAGCAGAGCTTGCACAGTGATGCCATCTTGCGACAACGCCCGTAGGCGCGCAACGGTTTGAGCAAACTGACCGTTGTTGCATGCCGCGTGGACTTGAGGTGGCAAATGTGAATCTAGAATGCCGGGTACATCGTTCCGAATAGCGGCGTCCGTTTTGGGAGCAATGACCTTGCCCATCCAAGCCGCCATAATACCTTTTGCGAAGGCATCGGTAAAATGCGCTAAGCCAGCACTCTCGTCTTCAATGGCGCGCGATTGCCCGAACTCAGTCATCAGTTCAGTTGGGTTAAAGAACTTACAGCCAGCAAGCGCGACTTCTTCCGAGACCATTTGAATGAATTGAGACCGCGACCGAATGGCGCGCCCGTCTTCCTTACATGCGTCAACATGAGAAACGAACAAGACATCCGGAAGGATCTCGGAAAGTGTTTTGATGTTTCGTTGCAAATTTTCGCGTGTGACAAACCGCAAGCGTATCCTGCCCAAGGTCCGTGCCTGTTCCCGTTTTTGTGGCGTCCCTGACCAGTTTCGATCCAAATATGCGATCAACTTTTGCGTTTCACTGGCCTCAGCCAGACTCCAAAACGATTGGGCGCGCTTCACATCAGAGAAAAACTCAGGGAATGTTGCGTTCAGATAATTCAACTGGATGGAAACGCCGTCGATCGTCACTTCTTTGGCAGAAGCCAGTTCAATTACATAAAGATCAGACGCCGGATGGGCGTTACCGGCCATCGCATCCAGCGTGTGAGTGCGGGATACAAGCGGCCACAAGTCTGAGGGGATATCTGCGCTACCTTGCATAAAGCGCGCCATCTGCACCGCTTCCGCTGGTGAATGGCAATAGCCATAGCACCGCTCCATGTTCAGATTGAATCCGTGAACAGATTGGCCACTACGCAAAGGTGTCGTGATACGGCACGACCCTATCGGTGTAATATTGAACATTTGCACGAGCCCCCTCCGCAAGTTTGTTAATTCATAGAGACCAGTATTGCAGTGCCTTTGCTTCGTCAGAGTTGCGAAAGACGCCTTTTACATCGACAAGGATTCCATCTTTCTGGATCTTCTGCAGAAAGCTTGGATCATTGGTGTATTCGATATGTGATGTCGCCAAGACCATTGCATCCAGGTTAGACATCTCATCCGCTGTGCAAAGCTCGTACCCTGCCGCTACGGCAACGTCGGCTGAACAATGCGGGTCATGGATTAATGGTGTGATACCAAATCCGCGCAACGCATCAACAACTTCCAAAGATTTGGAGTTGCGGATATCAGGCACGTTTTCTTTGAAAGTGATACCGCAAACACCGACCCGCATTTTGCCAACGTCGCCGCCCTTTTTGATCAGCATCCGTAGTGTTGTGTCTGCGACGTGGCGGGCCATACTATCATTTGTCCGACGTCCGGCCAAAATAACCTGTGGGTGGTGGCCAACCTTTTCGGCCAGCGTGGCGAGGTAATATGGATCGACACCAATGCAGTGACCGCCAACCAAACCGGGGGTGAACTTCAGGAAATTCCACTTTGTTCCAGCGGCCTCAATCACATCATTTGTGTTGATACCGACTTTGCTGCAAATCTGGGACATTTCGTTCATCAGAGCGATGTTCATATCGCGCTGTGTATTTTCCAGAACTTTCGACGCCTCAGCCACTTTGATTGTCGGCGCTACATGTAGGCCAGCTTTAATGACAGTGTTATAGACCGCTTTGACACGCTCAAGGGTTTCGGGACTGTCGCCAGATACGACCTTGATGGTGTTCTCGACAGTGTTGACTTTGTCGCCGGGATTGATCCGCTCGGGGCTATACCCCAGACCAAAATCTTCGCAAGCAGTTAAGCCAGACAGTTTTTCGAGGATGGGTGCACAAAAATCTTCTGTGACACCCGGATAAACTGTGGACTCGAAGACCACCACATCGCCAGCCTTCAGATGAGGGCCGATCATGTCACATGCCGATTGCAACGGTGACAAATCAGGGTGATGTGCATCATTGATTGGTGTCGGAACCGTCACGATATAGAAGGACGCGTCAGCGAGGCTTGATGCGTCGGTACTTGCGATCAGGCCGGAGCCTTCCACCACATTCTTGCTGAGCTCGTTTGTTGCGTCATAACCATGGTTGATCTGAGCGACGCGCTGTTTAGAAATGTCGAAACCGGCCACTTTCTTGAACTTTTCCGCCAGACAGACAGCAAGAGGTAGGCCTACATAGCCAAGTCCGACAACTGCAATGTTCTCAAACGTCGCTTTTTTCTTAACATTGTCCAACACGAAACGAATTGGCGTTTTTGCTTCTTGGACTTCGTGTGCCACAAGCGCATTATTCAACATCACATTCACGATCGAAGCCCTTTTCCAGCGAGTGTTAAGTCAAACATACGATTGAATAGTGGCTCAATTTTGCGCTAAATTAGGTGGATGTTAGGAGAAAGAAAGATCAGCCTGAAATCACTCAACATATTGGTATTAAATCATATATTTTGGGATTTCTTGAATTATTGACTTAGTTTAACACTAAGACACTCAAATTTTTTGCTGGTTTCAGTTCTTCCATGCCTTTTTTTGTTTGCCCCATCGGCAAGTGGGTGATGCACGGTTTAGCCCGGCTTTCAGAGGTGCCAGAACCACACAACTTGCTCCGGTCACGTAAGCGCCATTGTTGGCATTTTGATGAGGCGCGGGGCGCGATAGGTTCATGTATGGCGTCAACCAGATACTTGCCAATCCGTTATCAGAAGTCACCGCTCCCTGCCCTAATGAGGAACACTTCCCAGATTGGCATAATGAGACTTACAGGGCTTACAGCTTGCCCTCGGCCAGCCATTGATCCAGCTGCTTGCGGCTGATTTCAAAGTGCATGCTGTCTTCGCGCCGCCAAGAGGCACCCCAGACCCACCCTTCGGTGCGAAAGAAGTCGGCGAGGATGGTCAGACCCAATTGTGTACGTCCGTCACCGAGAGTGTCGAGTTTGCCGTCGATGTTCAAATCCACAGCCAAGCCGAAAGCATGGGTCGAAATGCGATCCTTGGTGCCCCTGATCCGGCGAACGCAAAGTGCGCCAGCGGTGTTGATGCGGGCGTAAAGGTCGGGATCAGTGATGCGAACGTTCTCAAACACACGGGTCAGGGAATCCAGTGCGGGTTGCAACATGGTCACGCGGATTGGTCCGACGCGCTGGGTTTTCAGTTTGGGTTTGAGGCGCGGATTGGTCATGGGTTCGCATTTGTCGCTGAGCACCTCACGCGGCCTGCCCAATTTTTTCGCAAGATATGATGGTCCGGCAGTCTTGAGCCCTTTGTTCACGTTCCGCCGGTCGGCAATCAACACGACTTGCGCATATGAATCGATGATGCTGTTTGTGCCGTTTTGCTCGAATACTTCTGATCCATCGGACTGGGGCTGTTGTTGCAAGAGTGGCCGCTGCGCCTGAAACGCTGGCCGTTCGCGCACTTCCTGTCCAAGTGCTGTCATGCCTTCACGGATATCTTCCAGACGCAGGCGGATGTCTTCGACCTGCTGGTTCAGAATTTCGATTTCGATCCGGGCTTGCGAATCGATGGCGGGGCCGGTTCCGCTGCTGCTCTGCCCTGTCATCATCGGGATTACGAACCACAGGATTGGTGCCAGAATAATGGCAAAGGCAAGGATCAAGGCTGGAATAATCAACCGCATGAACGGGAACTTTCTAAAATGACGCAAAATGTCTATGTTGACAGCTTAGGCGATAGCAGGGGTATGCGTCAAAACCGTTGTGGCCTGAGCGTGCCTCGTATACCCTGTGCTCACCTGATTTAACGAACCACATTTTTGAAAGGAGGAGATATGTTTTTCCTGCGTACCCTCACCGTAGCTTCGGCTGCGACACTGCTGGCATTTATCGGCCATGCGGCATCCGCCCAAAATGATCTGACCGCTGACGAGATCAAGGATGCATTCAACAAGCAAAAGACCCGTGGACTGGTCATTGTCCCGACAGGTCAGGATGCGACCGACACTGCGGCCTCAGCCGATACAAGCCAAACGGAGTTGGCCGCGGCCGAAGAATACGTCGCCGTTGACAAGGCAGATCAGGTCAACGTCAAGATCAGTTTCGATTTCGACAGCTCTGCGTTGCGTGAGGATCAGAAGCCGAAACTGGCCAGCCTGTGTGAAGCGATGAAAGCAGTGGACGTTGCTGTGTTCCAGATCATCGGGCACACGGACAGTTCGGGTTCGGCCAGTTACAATGAAAACCTGTCCTTGCTGCGCGCACAGGAAGTCAAACGGCATATGGTGTCCAGCTGTGGCATCAGCGAAGACCGCCTGCGTGCCATCGGTCTGGGTGAAAGCGCGCCTTATGATGCTGCTGATCCGCGCAGTGATGCCAACCGTCGGGTCGAGTTTCAGGCGCTTGGCTAAGCGCGGTATGCGCATGACGTCTTTGCAGACTGGAATGACCCTATGACAGAACCCCGCCCCGGTGACGCGTTTCATCCCGGTGACGTGCTGAACAACACCTACCGGATCGAGGCGCTGCTGGGCCGTGGTGGTACATCGGATGTCTATCGTGCCCGAAGCGAAATTTCGGGCCGTCTGGTTGCGATCAAGGTTTTGAAAGCCGAGTTTTCCGGCAACGACGACTACCTTGTGCTGATGACCCGCGAGGAAGAAGTGCGCGAAATTCGCCATGATGCGATTGTGCGCTATTCCGAAAACCACCGCACGTCGGATGGTTTGGTCTACCTGCTGATGGATTACATTGACGGCCCCGGCCTTGATCGCAAGCTCAAGGAAGGACCAATGCCCGTCGATGACATTCTGGCGGTTTGCAAGCGCGTGGGGGAAGGCCTCAAGGCGGCGCATGACCGCAACATCGTGCACCGTGATCTTTCGCCCGACAATATCATTCTGCGTGACGATGATCCGACGCAAGCTGTGGTGATTGATTTTGGTATTGCCAAAGACACCAATGAAGGTGCTGAGACGATTGTCGGCAACGAGTTTGCCGGCAAATATGCCTATGCCGCGCCCGAGCAGCTTAGCGGTAATACGGATGCGCGTTCGGATATCTATTCATTGGGCGCGCTATTGCTCGCAAACTATCGCGGTAAATCGCCCGATGTGGGTGCCAACCCGATGGAGGTTGTCCAGAAAAAGGGTGAACCGCTGGACACGTCCGGCGTGCCTGAACCGCTCAAGACATTGCTGGACCGGATGACCGCGCCCGACCCGTCCGCGCGTTTCCAGTCAATGAAAGACGTACTGGCGTTTCTGGATCATGGGGATGATGCCCAAGAGGCACTGTCGGATGAAACGGTTGTTGTCGCCCCGCCCAAGATGGTGACCCCGAAAGAAGACAAACCAGTCCCGCCGCCTGTGCAGAAACAGAAACCGGCAAAAGCACCTGCCAAAAAAGTCGAGAAAACCGGAAGTGGCTCTGGCGGTTTGATCGCAGCCGCAGCGGTTGTTGTGCTAATTGGTGGTGGTGCGGCGGCGTGGTTTGGCGGTTTGCTTGGTGGCGGCGGGCCAGAATTCCCGCCCGTTAGCCCTTTCTCGCTGGTGATTGAAAACACGGAAAACCTGCCGGTGTCGGCAAGCGGCCATGTTCCGAGCACGGATTTGCAGAACGCACTGGTCGGCCGGATGAATGATCTGGGTGGCACCACTGATTTGACACTTGCCTCCGGTGACATCGCGCCAAGTTGGGAGGATGATGTTTTGACCGTCCTTGATGACATCGCAGCACTGGACAACTGGGAGTTGGCGTTGACCGGAAATGTCGCGGACATTACAGGCGCGACATCTGATCCGGCGGTCTTGTCTGCTCTGACGGCCAAGTACCCTGCAAACTGGCCCGGCGGGTTGAGTGGTACCATTGATGTGGCGCTGACGTCGCTGTTTCTTGATCCCGCTTTGGTGGATGATCTGTTGAACCAATATGCGGATTGCGGTCCGCTGGTTCAGATCAATGAACCGGGTCCAACGGGTTATGGTCCGGACGATCCTGTTCTTGTGCAAGGCACGCTTGCTGGTGCGGACAGCAAAGAGGCCCTTCAGGATGCCCTTGATGATCTGGCTGACGGGCGCAATGTTGTTGTGGACGCGGAACTGCTGAACGCTGATTTGTGTCTGGTTGAGAATTATCTGCCCAAAGCGCCCGAGAGCAACATCGAAATCCTGTTTTCGAACGGTGATACCGGACAAGAGGTCTCTGGTGGTGTGTTCACCGTGGGGCAGAACCCGGTGATCGACGTGATCATTCCCGATGATATCTTTACCGGTTTCCTGTCGGTTTCTGTGGTCGATGTTTCCGGCAATGTGCATCACATGCTGCCCAACAACGGGCGTGCGGACAATTCGGTCAATACCCTGCGCGCGGGCGAAAACGGCGTTGTGCCCGTGCGCGCGGCCTATTCCGTAAGCGAAGACAGCCCTCCGGGAAGCATCGCATTCAGGGTGGATGATTCATCCCTTGGCAAAAGTAAGGTGCTGGTGATCCATTCGGAAGCCCCACTGTTTCGCCAGATGCGTCCGCGCACGGAATCTGCAGTTGCCTATGCTGAGGCGCTGAGTGAACAGGCCCAAGCCGGTGAAGGGCTGATCCGGTCTCTCAACAGCCGCATTCTGACAACGTCACAGCCCTAAGAGCACGCAGTTAGAGAACGTCAACAACTGCTGTTGTGATATTGTCCGCCCCGCCGCCAGCGAGGGCGATCTGGATCAGATGTTCGCAGATCATTTCGATCGGCTGCGTGCTGAGCGCCTTGCGCAGCATATCAAAGGTCGCGTATTTGGTCAGCCCGTCAGAGCAGATCAGGAACCGGTCACCGGGCAGGATCTCGCCGCGGATTTTGTCTAGCTCCAGTTCATCGCCCACACCAACAGCACGGGTGATGGCATTCGATTGTGGATGATTTTCGGCTTCGTCCCATGTCATCTGTCCGCTCTCGACAAGGGCGGCAACAACCGAATGATCGGTGGTCAGCATCTCGATTTCGCCATCGCGAAAGCGGTAAAGGCGGCTGTCGCCTGCCCAGAGGGCTGCGAAATGACCATCAGCCAACAGCAACCCGACCACGGTGGCACCCATGACTTCGAACCCGCGCGCCTCGGCCTCGATCCGGATGGCGCGATGCGCTTCCTGAATTTTGTCGCGCAAAGCCTGCATACGGTCACCAGGCGGCAAATCGGGTGGAATGCTTGCTGCTACATCGGCGATCAGAGCGCTGGCAAAGTCGCCCGCTGCATGTCCACCCATCCCGTCAGAGACCAGCCATATGTCGAGTTCCGGCAACGCCAGTACGGCATCTTCGTTGACTTTGCGTTTGTGGCCCACGTGGGTTTTCACCGAATATCGGGTATGAAGGGTCATGTCTGGGGCCTCGCGTCACCCCACAACGGGGCATTTAAATCAAATAGGGCACATGCCTGCCTGCTGTCGGGCAATCCGTCGCAGACCATGGCACGGCTGCTGTCTTCCAATATTGTACTCCACAGACTTGGGGCAGACATGCCTGTGGTCTCCATCAAACCTGACGCCAGTTCTGGTGCGATGCACTTCTGCTCGCTGTGGCTAAGCACAAGTGCTGTTCCGCTGCGGCGGAGAGGTGGGGAATGACGGGTTTCAGGCAGGATGACGTCGGCGAGGGAAGCTGCCAAATGGTCTCGATCTACTCCGTCCTCCAGCACGGATAGTGCCACGTCTTCGAGTTTCTCAAACATGGCGGTCTGGGTCAGATGGTCCAATGCGGCTGGGCCTTCGTTCGGGACAACGGCCATAAGGGCCAAAGGAAACCGCCGACCGACACGATCAACCGATGGCATGAGCACGCCTGTCACCTTTTGCGCCCCCGCGAGCCCCGGTGACAGGGTAAATCGCCAGATCGGAGCGGACATATATTGATCGTCCCATGCGTCGCCGCCAGCCTCGGCAGCGATCATCATGGCGCTTTGCAACCATGTGTCCCAAACCCGCACAAACCCGTTCGGGGTATCTAGGCGAAAGAAATCACCCAGACTGGGCATTTTGCCAAAAGCGCCAAATCTCTGTTCCATTACCCTTGCCCCATCAGAATGACTTGGGGCAGTTGAATTTGGACAGGGCGGGCAGTGCAAAGGGGTTGATGACAGATCCTGATTGCAGTTGAAAAATGGCAATACGGCCCGAGACGTTAAAAATCACGCGTTTGCGGTCCGATACATTTGTGCGTCTGATTTCCGCTGCATCCAGCAGCCGGAACCACGCCCAAGGTCCATCTTTGGCCAGTTGGCTTTCGCCGTTTTGCAAGGCAGGTGTAAACACCACACCGGCCAAACCCACAGAGCCGGGCCATGTAATCGCAACGGGTGTATTGTTGGGGCGTTTGGTTTCGAACAGCACGTTTTGTGACCCGACCGTCAGCTGCACGGATTGCGCTTTCGGGTCCAGTGCCTCTGGTGTGATCTGGAACTGAACCGAAGGGGATGCAGCCCCTGCAAAGAACGCATCGCGGATTTCAGCGGCATATTGCAATTGTTGCAGCACAGCCGGTGAAATGCCCAGGTCGACGTCATTGACCTTTTTCCAGGTCCACGGTCGCGATCGTGTGTCCACATATTTGGTCAGGTTTTGCGCAAAGAAGGCATCAATTAGACCGCCGGGCGCAAAGAGCTTCTGAAAATCCGCCATCGCCACATCGGCCCGCGCACGGCGGTTGAACGGATAGCGGTTTTCCAGCGCCTGTGTGCAGAACGGCAACACGTTAGCCTGCCAGTTCGCATTGATCGAAGAACGTGTGCCGTCCGCCGTGATGCCGGTGGACGAACTGGTAATCTGGCTGGCCCAGCGTTCCAGTGGGCCGGGAATACGACTTGCCATTTGTTTGAAGCGTTGCGTCGCGGTGCCACCTTCGGCCGCCGTGGCCGCAACACCGCTGAACGACATTTTGTTCAATTCCTGATACACTTCCTGCAAGACAGTCACCAGCAAATCCAGTTGTGAATCCTGCCCTTCGGGACGGTCAACCAAGGTGTGCAGCCAGGCAAAGCGTTCTTCGACATAAGAGCCGGGTGGCTTTGCCGGAGAACCGGTTTCGGAGGCAGCAGAGCGTTGCAGCGCTTCAAGCAGGATTTCACCCTGAATGCTCAACGCGGATCGTGCCTCGATGGTGGCGATCCGGTTCAGGCTTCCGGTCACTTCCTCTCCGCCCAGAAGAGAGCGGTTCTCGGTCAGTTTGGTCTGCTGGGCAATTTCATTGAGGAGATTGACCAAAGGTGATGTTGGCCCGGACAGAACATTTGTGACCTCTACCGCATGGGACAGGGATTCCAGCGGGATCACGTCAATGTCACCCAGAATACCGTCATATTTCGCGATAAAATCGTTGTAATACAGGTTCAGCACATCGCGGCTGAGGGCCGTCAATGCGCCCTCTGTCTGTTCCGCTTCGCCGCGCGGCCCCAAAACCCAGCTTTCGCTGGCGATCCGTTTTGCAACACCTAGTGCTTCGCCCAAAAAGACGTTGTTGAAACCGTCATAGGTGAAAATCCCCGGAACCCCGTCGTTCAGGGGTTTGCCGGAGGACCGGACCAATACCCGTGTTACGGCGGGTCCACCCGCTTCGGTGATGCGCCATTCCGGCAGGCTGGTAACAGAGGCGGAATTGATGATGCCGTTATAGACCCGCTGCGCCAGCGGCATTTCTGACAGGATACCTTGCACCTGCTCCACCAGGGGGCCGTTCAGAGCGATCTTTTCCATGGGCTGCGACAACAGCGCGTTGAGGTGCAAGGACAGGTCTTCGCGCAAAGGCTGGCGGCCGGGTCCGGCGAAGGTGATAGACCAGTCGATGGCCATCCATTCCTTGACGAGTTCCGCATTCATCGGTCCTTCAAGGCCGAGCATGAGGTAAATCTTGAGCGCCTCATAGAGCAGATCGGGGTTGTTCACATTGCCGGTGATTTGTTCTTCAAGCCGCAGCAGCAGACGTGGCAAAAGCCGCTGGTTCAAGGCGGCGCGGTAGGTTTGTGCGGCTTGCGTGCCAACGACTTCGCCTTGGTACAGGCCATAGGTCAGCCGGCGTTCGGGATCGGGGTCGCCCATGGCGGGGTTTGTGGGCATGTCGCGCAAGACGTTCAGGGCGTCAATGACAGGCGGCAGATCGGTGTCGCCAATGGGACTGCCGGGCAATGTTGAACTCAGCTGCTGGTAGCTGTCGACATAGGTGGCCACCTGTTCCAGCAAATCGCGGTTGCCCAGATAACTGCGGGTGAACAGCGTGCCGGTTGTGAGGGCAACGATTATGGTGGCAGCAATCGCAGCGCGTTTGGTCCAGCGATAGCGGCGTTCGACCTTGTCGTCAGCAGACACAAGCCCTGCCTCGGGAAAGATCACGCCCTCAAAAAGACGTGTTAGGAAATACGAACGACCCTGCCCCTGCCCCGTGCCAATCGCCTGACGGCCGATGCCAAAGGTGCGCGCCATGCCTAGCATCAGGCGGTCGATCGGCGTGCCTTCTTGTGTGCCGGAGGTAAAGTAGATGCCGCGCAACATGTGGCGTTGCTCATAGCGGTTGTCCTGAAACACTTCGGCCAGAAAATTGCGCGCGACAGAGCGCATGGCCGCCGTTTGGCTGGGAAAACCTGCAATCAGCGAGCGGCGTTGCGGGTCAATCTCTGTTTGCATGCGTTCAAGCGATTGCGCGTTGAGTTGCCCCAGCAGCAGCGCGAATTCGGAATCAAAGGCGGCAACGGGAGACGCCTCCCCTTTGGACGTGTCCAGCGGCAGGGTAAAGCCCCAAACCTGCTCGCGGTCTTCCTTGCCCAGATTGTCATAAAATTCGCTAAAGCCCGCAATCAGATCAGCTTTGGTGAACAGCACATAGACAGGAAAGCGCACACCCAGCTTCTCACGCAATTCATTGAGGCGCCGGCGCACGGCCATGGCGTGACTGGCCTGTGTGACCTCATCCTGCATCAGCAGGTCGCTGAGGGAAATGGCCACCATCGCGCCGTTGATCGGCTGGCGCTTGCGATACTTCTTGAGCAGGCCCAAAAATCCGAGCCAGCCCGCATTGTCGATCTCCGCATCGCTTTCCTGTGTGGTGTAGCGGCCCGCCGTATCAATCAGCACCGCATTGTTGGTAAACCACCAATCGCAATTGCGGGTGCCACCAACACCGCCGATGGCAGTTTTGCCCATGCTTTCGGCCAGCGGAAATTGCAGGCCGGAATTGACAATCGCCGTTGTTTTGCCCGCACCGGGCGGGCCGATCATCACATACCATGGCAGGTCTTGCAGGTGTTTGCGCCCGTTCTTGGATTTGCGCAATTCGACCATCGCCAGCTTGAGCTTGTCGCGCAGTTCGCCGAGTTCTTCGGCCGTAACGTCATCCTCTGTCGTGTCGATCTGTTCGGCAATTTCCTCTGTCATTGCCTTTTCCTTGCGACGACGACGCAAGAAAACGAACAACATAAGCATCAAGAAAAAGAACCAGATGCCTCCGATAAAGAGCGCACGCGACAGGATGCTATCGAACGGATGCCATGTGTCGCTGCCGATAAAAGGAGCAAGGAACCAGACCGCAGCGGACAGACAGATCGCGGCAAGCAGGAAGATCGTATAGATCGAGCGGAAGAAAAATCGGAGTACTCGGCGTCCGTACATTAGGTGTTCTCCTGCACCAGCAACACTTCGATGCGGCGGTTCTGGGCCCGCCCTTCGCGTGTGCTGTTATCCGCAATAGGTTCGTTTTCGGCGCGTCCTTCGGCAGACAGGCGGCTGGGGTCTTTGAGGGTTTTGCTCATCGACGCCATGACCGATTTTGCCCGTGCAAGGCTGAGGTGCATGTTGGAGGGAAAGCGCGAGGATTTGATCGGGATATTATCGGAATGGCCTGTGATGATCACCGGACCGGGCTCATCGTTCAGGGCATTGGCAACGCGTGCGATGGGGTCCACAAAGGCGTCCGTTAGACTGTCGGAGGCAGGCCGGAACATATTGGAACCTACGATGCGAATGACCAATGTGTTGCCCTTTTGAAAGACGTTCACGATGCCGTCGTCGATTTCCTTTTGCAGGAATGTCACGACCTTTTTCAGACGGATTTCTTCGGTAGATGCGGGTGGTGTGGGCGGCGGCGGCGGTGCGCGGCGCTGTAGTTCTGCAATTGGGCCGCTGTCGATCACGGACAGCTGGCCAATCAGGCGCTCGGTTTGGGTGCTGAGAAAATAGGATAGCCCTGTGAATTGGATCGCGAGTAGCGCCGCCGTAACTGCAAGCGCGGCCCACACCAGACGCCAAGCGGAAAGAGCGCGAAACGGTTTGTCCACACCCTCCCAATGGGGCGACAGGTCACGCTCCACATCGCCGCGCTGGCCACGGATAATACGCGCCAGACCTTGACGGATTTGCAGATGTTTATCGGGGCCGCCCTGTTCGATCCGCAGGCGTCCCTCAAAGCCGAGCGACAGACACATGTAAATAAATTCAAGCACATCAAGGTTCGTGCCCGGCTCTTTTTCCAACCGTGCCAGCAGGTCATAAAAGCGGTCGCCCCCCACCGTTTCGCGGTGGAATGTGCCGACCATGGACTGCAATCCCCAGCTGGATTGTCCGCCCCATGGGGTGTTCAGTACCACATCGTCCAGCGTGGCACAGAGCGCGTAGCGTGCAATCTTGACGGTTTGTGCAGGCACACCAGCCTGCAAGGCGCGGTTTTCAAAGGCGCGGACTTCGGCGACTACAGAGGATCGCAGCTTGTCAGGATCCATGTGTTGTGCGCGGTTGCGTATGCGGCTGATCAGGGAAAACAGTGGCGCGGCGCAGGCGGTCAACTGGTTCATGCCGGTCAGAACCATTTCGACTTCTTGCGGACCGTCCCGTTTGGCAGCGCGTGGGGCGGCAGCGGGAGCGGGAATGCCCATGGTATCGGCGGCGGGGGCAGCCATCGGTTCATCGGGGATCGCGGCAGCAGGGGCTGTAGGGGCAGCAGCAGCCGTGCGACGTCCGCCCGGATTGGGGCGGATTACCGTCTTGTCTGTATCATCGGGTTCTGCAAACGGATCGTCACCTGACATGGCTTGCCCCTTTTCTCAAATCTAGTTGTTGCGGATCGCCCATAGTTCCATGTTTAGCCCCGGATATTGACCTGATACATGCACAGCGATGCCACCCGACGTGGTCATCTTGCCCCAATATGGGCTGTCGGAAGCGAGTTCAAAATAGACAACACCCGCATGATACGGGATCTGGCGCGGGGCGACTGGCATCGGCCGCAAGGTAATGCCCGGCAAGGCAGAGTTCACCAGCTGGCGGATTTCCTCGACCGGTCCGATCTTGGCTTGCCCTGCAAAATGCCGGCGCACGTCCTCGGCTGGAATGTCGGCCTGTACGGCCAGGACAAAGCCAGCGGTAGAAATCAGTTTGCGATCCGCAATCACGCCAACGCTGACACCGTATTTTCGCGCCTCCAGTGGAATGGAAATCGCGGTCTGTTCCAGAACCGAGCTAAGGTACTGGCGCAGGGTGCGGATGACGGGTGCAAAGGTAATCGACAGGTTGTCATGCTGATAGGGCGGAAACTCCGGCGGCTGTTTGGTTGTGGTCATAAAGACCGAAAGCTCACCAGCCAGCGAGATGCAGTGGCGATAGGCATCCTCTGGATGTAGATTTTCTACAGTGCTCAGATGGCGGAATACCGGGATCATCCGGTTGATCACAGTCAGCAAAAGGAAGTCTGAAACTTCGGCAACGGCTTTGGCCGCGCCGCCCTCGGAGAGACGCCCCGCCAAAGCGGTCATGCGGTGTGACAGCAGCCCTTCGATCTCGCGGACAAATCCTTCGAGCGGTGCTGCAGCACGCACATCAATGCAGCTGGGAATGAAGCTGCGGTCAAGGATAACTTCCTTATCGGGGCGCACTTCGATGATCCGCGCAATCGGGATCGACAGCATATCGGCCAGATCATCCACAGCCAGCGCAAAGCGCAGACGCATCTTGCCCACACCAACCGTAACAGGTTTCTGATCACGTCCCATTGTATCCGTGATCTCAAGCTCTGCAGGGCGCAGACGGCTGACGGATTGTTCGGCACCGGTCAAATCAACCTCGACGGCCCCTTGTCGGCGCTGCGGCACGGTCAGGTAAACGATACAATCCTTGATACCTTCGGGTATTTCCAACGCGGGCGGATGGTCTTCGGTTTGTGGTACACGAAACACCATGCCGTCATGGGTCAGCCCCGCGCAGCCCTTGAGCGCGAATTGCCCGACCTTCAACACCTCTTCGTCAATCTCAAGCGCGTTCACACCCCAGGCATAGGGCCGGATGCGACGGGCCAACCCGGCAATCAGCGCCTCTTTGTGGCGGTCCGATTGTTGGAAATGGTGCGGTTGTAAGAACAACCCCTCCGTCCAAAGCACTTTACTGTCCCAGGACACATAATTCTCCCCTGTGTGCCGTTCCTTAGTGGATACGGCCTATTTTAACTTGTCGAGTTGCTCTTTGTAGGCCCGCGCAAATTCGCGGCTGAACAACTCGTGAAAATCATTCTCGGCCTGATCGGATATCTGGCCATACATCTTTTCGTACACTTCCCAATAACGGGCTTTCTTGCCTTTCAGGAGACCACCGATGCCACCGCTGGTTTCAATCTGTGCGCCCAGCACTTCGGGGTCCAGCTTGGCAAGGATACCCTTCAAAGCGGCCTCCATACCAGTGACCATCGCGACCTCATGGGCCTTGATATCGTCCAGCGCCTGTTCGGTAGCCGTTTCAGCCCCAAGGTAGCCGCGTGATTTGGGTTTGACCAACGCCTCGATCGCCTGTTCGGCGCTGATCGAGAATTTCAGGGGATTGTTGCTGCCTGCGCTGATCTTGGTCTGTTCGATGCGGAACTCCGACTTGATCGAGGTTCGGGTCATCAGGATTTCGCGCAAACCGGTGATCATCGTGCGCATGACACGGCCCATCCGTGCCATTGAGGTGTGCAGATCCTCGTCGTCGATCTTGAGGTCTTCGACGTCCAGCGCGTCGAGAAACGCTTTTGCGGCGGCCTGATCCCCGCTGACAACGACTTTCTCTTCCAGCGCGGGCGGAACGGTTTGTGGTTCGGCTGCTGTTTTGGGTTCGGGTTCTTTTGGCGCGGGTGGTTTTGGCGCAACGGTTTCCGCAGGCAGTTGGGGTTCGGCAACGGGCGGGATGTCCTCGGGTGGCGTGGCCGTTGGCGTCGGCTCCGGCGTTGAGGGTGAAAGCAGATCATCATCCCAATCATCGGGTATCAAAGATGGACCGGTTGATTGCGCCGAACGGAAGCTGTCGGACGTGCTTGTGTTGTGCATGGCCTGACTTGGCCCCAGATCGTCACCGATGATGTCTTCGGGACGGGCAAAAAACGGGTCTTCTTCCTCGCCCAGAGGCGGGGGAAGATCGTTGATCGGGTCAGAAATTGTGATCTGTCCCGGCCCTTTTGGCCCTTCCGGTGCGCCGAGCAGATCATCGAGAAAATCACCCCCCGGCCCCACATCATCCAGCAGCGCCATCGGATCAGGAGCGTTGTCGGCAGAACCGTGCGAAACCTGTGAGTGGCCCAGTGGCTCGGGGATCGGCGGCGGCAAAGCGTCCGCGATCTCGACCATAATTTCGTAAGAGCCAACGGACAGGATATCACCGTTGTTGATCGGCGTTGGTGTGCGGCCCAAGGGCAGTTTGGAGTAATTCAGGAACGTGCCATTGGTCGACAAATCGACAACCACGATGCTGCCATTGTGATCTTCGATGACACAATGGCTCTTGGACAATTGACGTTCGGGGTCCGGCAGTACGATATCATTGGCAGGCCCACGCCCAAGGCTGAGCGAGCCACCGGCAGGCATCTGCATGTTGCCCACATCGCCGGGCATTGTCCCTGAGGATTGAAAGGATAGCTTGACCGACATTGCCGCCTTAGCCTCCGATCAGCACTGTAGGGCAGCACGGTGGTATCATGATCCCGCCGCATGCGACATTGTCAGTCACACGTGCCGCGGGCAAATTCTGGATCAAGACGGTGGCCGACCCTTTTACAATCGGGTGCGGGACGCCGACAGGGGCCATATCCGACAGGCGTGCTGCGGGCAGAAAGCTGATCAGTACGGACGGGCAGCAAGGGGTCATGATCGGATTGGGCACCGGCACCGGTAGAGGGGGTGCCGGGGGCGGTGCGGGCACGGCGCACAAGTGCATGTCGGTCATGCGGGCGGCGGGTAATGTCATTGTGTCGCCTCCTTCATCTTGTCGCGGTTTTCCATTTTGCCATTGCCACCGCGCGCGATATCAACCGCCCGGTCAATCAGTAACTGGCCATATTCCTCAAACCTATCAGAGTTTTTGTCCAACGCCACGACATTCATAGCAAAAGCAGAGGTTTCGGCAGCCCCCGCCGGAGCAGGGTATTCGGCCAAATCTGCGGGGCCCAATGTGCCATCGGCATAGAGTACAGCCAAGGCAACGTTGACCGTGTCATCATCGATATAGGCGTCGTCCATGGCATCACGTGCCCGTGCGCGGTTTTCTTCGGTGGGTTTGAACACCCAGTCTTCTGCCGCGATCAGTGATTTGGGATCGTTGTCGGACTTTGGCCCGATGTAGTCCCGTGCGGCCATACACGCCCACCAGACCCGCTCGCGGGGTGGCAAGATGATAGACAACAGGCGCAAGATATCAATCAGCGCGCCCTTTTCATCGAGTTCGGCCAGCACATCTTCGGCCAGGGCCGCAACCGGCGCAGTGATAGGTGTTTCAAGGCGCGTGTTTGCCATCGATAGCAGCTTTGCTACCGGCTCTTTCGGCACTTTCGACATCCCTGTGAATCGTTTTCCCATCATACCGCCCTAGTTTATTTTCGTCATTGAGCCCTTCAGGGTCAATAACCCTGAAGCCTGAGCAGTCACCAAAGGCGCTTCCATCTTGGCGGTTCCGGTGCCTTTGACCGTCACACCGGACTGTGTGATCTCGATCGAACTGCCGCCAACGGTCAGCGTGATCTTTTGCGCGGCAGTCATCGCGATATGGCCTCTTTCCACATCAAGGGTCATGTTTCCGGTGCGCACAAGTTCGGTCATGTTGCCCTCGACCGTCAAATCCAGCTTGCCCTGATCAATGGTCTCGGACTTGTCACCCTCCTCCACCAACTCGGTCAGGTTTTGTTTGACCGTTTGTTTCATGCTGCCTGAATCGACCTCCTGTCGCGCTTCATCAACGTTTACCTCGTCATGGCCAATGGTGATATGAGCGGAATCCTTGACAACCAATTGATAGTCTTTTTGCGCCTGCATATGGACGTATTCACTGCCCGCTTCATCCTCCATCACCAGTGCATTATAGTCGGTTTCCTTACCATCTGGCGAAGATCGCGTCATGATTCCGGTACGTGTCGGCTGTTGCGGGTCAACATAGGGTGGCATTTTGTCCTTGTTGTACATCATGCCCGTGACAATCGGTCTGTCGGGATCGCCATCCTCGAATTGGACAACGACCTCCTGACCGATGCGCGGGATTGACAACAGGCCCCAATTGTTACCGGACCACTGCGTTGCCACCCTGATCCAACAGGATGCTGTATCGTCGTCGGGACTGACGCGGTCCCAGCGAAAGCGTACCTTAACCCGGCCATATTCGTCAGTATGGATTTCCTTACCGGCGGGGCCGACCACCTCGCCAATCTGGATGCCAGGGATCTCGGGCCAAGGTGTTGTCAGCGGTGCGCGAAACGGTTTGTTCTTTGGCACCACACCAAAGGTAAATGAATAGTCACTTTTGACTTCTTCGGGGATTTCGTCACCTTTTGGTTTCAACGCAAACCAGTTTTCATTATCCGACATCTCCTCGGAGTCCCGGACGTAGTGCATTGCCTCAGTGATCAGATATTCGGCATTGTTGGTCTCTTCCGGATGATCCGACAAAGTGAACAGAAAACCGGTCCCGAAATGGCGGACGTCACCTGCACCGCGGTGCATGAAGAAACGGATTGCATCCGCTTCCATGCGCACCCGTGCCCGTTTTCCGCCCAGTTCCTTTTCCCCGCGGTAATGCCCCGGATGATCGTAGTTTTCGTATTTTCGATGATTGTGCCGTCCGGATTCTATGGCCGAAATTTCCAACTGTCGCACAGAAGGCTTTTCAAAATCGTAATCGGCCAGACTTACCTTGCCACGTGTCACGGAGCGTGCCGCCGCCCATTCACCAATGGTCTGACCTGTTTTCGAATCCGCCCCGTCGCGTGGTTTGAACGTCAGGGTGCCGGCGGGTTTTGCTCTGGCGGGGGGCTGCGGGGGCGGCACCCCCTTGATCACTTTATGCGCGGTCAGACCATCACAGATGATCAGTTTTTCCTGTTTGCGTAACGCGTCTGTGTGGTCGAAAAAGTAGTACAGCCCTTCTTCTTCCATCAAACGGGACAGAAAGTCGAAATCGGTTTCGCGGTACTGAACACAATATTCGCGCACTTCGTAAGTTTCGGAACTCTTGATTTCATACTCTGAAAACCCGTGATCGCCCAAAACTTCCTCGATAATCTGGGGCACCGTTTTTTCCTGAAATACCCGAGTATTGCGGGACTGTGTCAGCATCCAGAACCATGGACGGACCTGCGCCACAAAGTGATCATCGCCGCCACGCATCCCCATGGCTTCGACAGAAATACAGGTGCCCGTAAACACCCGCCCCTCGGGATAACCGGGTGGTGGTTGGTCATCGACGGTCATCAACTCGACATGCACGCTCATCAACTTTCCGAGAAAATCCTCCAGATCCACATCAGTTTTGCGGGCCAGAAATTCGATCGTAATTTCGGTGAGCGTGCTCATCTGTTCTTTGACAACGGCTTGTCTCAGGCGCAGGTTCGCATTGCTGTATTCGCCTGACATCCAAGTGGTTGCATCTTCTCTTGGCTTACTAATGGTCATCCAAATATCCCTCTAAAGTGGCGCGGCCGGAACGGGGCGTAATTTCCCCGCATCATAGGTCGGCAAGCAGCGCAGCCAGTTCGGCTTCAATTTCGTCTGTCATATCGTTTTCGTCATCTTCATCTGCATCCTGATCAAATTCAGCAAGCAAAGCATCTAGTTCATCCTCTGCGTCCTGTGTCGTGGCGGCCGATTGCGTGACCTGCGAGGATGGCGGCGGGGCATCCCCGGACCATGGTCCCAAAATTTCTCCGCCCCCAAGCGACTGGAACGATCCCAGCCGTATCTCATCCCGCCCTTTGGCGGAAATCACTGGCAGATATCCGCGACCCAACACGGTTTCGACCTTGTCCGTTGTCAAATTGCGTTCTGTGCAGGGTAGCGCAACAATATCGCCGTAACGGTCCTTCACAAAATGATAGGGCATGTCTCCCAATGACATGATCTGCCCAAGCTCCAGTGCGGTACCGTTTTCCTTAAACGACTTTGCCAGCAATATTGACACCAACACCACAGGGTTTGCCCATAACATACCAGAAAGTCCGCCGCGTTGGGTGAATTCCTCAAATTCGAATTCATATATCGGTTCCGACTTCGCGCCATAAGGACGACGAAGCAGAAAACGCGGCGTGACAAGTGCCAGATGCTTCGCTTCTGGCATGGCGCGCAGGGCGTCCCATTCCGCAGCAACAAGGGGGTGGCGGTTCTTTTGGGGAGTGTCCATGAAGGTCGTTGAAATCGCGGCAAAAAACGGGGCATGCACATGTGCAGCGACACGTGCAATGCGGCCCAAAAGCTGCGCATGCGGCGGCGTTTCCTCAAAGTTATACATGCCGATCAAGGCAGAATAGGCACCGCGCCCTGTTTCCGCGTCCATCGGGGTGTCTGTTAGCATTCGCATCAATCCGCTTTGCGCAAGATCATCGGATTGAGTAAGGTCCGCCGCGATTTCCTCGGCTGAGACATCATAGAGCATCACATCAAGGTTTTCATCGGTTTCAATGCTGCGCACGATCAGGTCGATTGCCCGCCATTGTGACTCCACCGATTGAAATTCCGGATGGTGCAAGATCAAACGCATCGCATCCGAAAGGGCATCATCCACGGCTTGCGCCATCGCGGTTGCATCTGCATCAGGTATTTTGCGGATATGCGGTCCCACGATCCGCGCCAGCATTTCATCCAGTGGAGAGGCTTGAGCAAGTGTAGCGCCTGTATCCCCGATCAGCTTTTGAAAATCGCTCAGCTTGTGACCGGCGTGCAGGGTGTTCCCACTAGATGTGGCTTTTGCAGGTTTGACCGGTCGCCCGTGGGCTTTGCCCCATTCCATTAACGATTTAGCCGCACTTTCAGCGGTGCCACCATGCGCCAATTGCGCCTTGAGATCACGCAAGGCCGAGAAAATTTCGACATTTTCAAACAATTCGTCGGGATGCAGGTCATCCAGTCCGGTTAACTTGACCTCTACGCCCGCACCGTCTTTGCCAACGGGCAGAACAAGTGTGGTCGCAAAGCTTTCGATCACCTCTTCAACAGTATCAAGATCAAGCATGATTGCAGGACGGATTGCCAGATCATCACCAACTTCGAGAACACCGCGCGCAGACCGCCCCGTGAAATCACCCAAAATCGCAAGACGAAACCGTTTGCGCTCCAGTTTTTGGGGTGCGGGACGGTCGGCAGTCATCTGGCCAAAGGCCAGTTCCGGTTCCGCAGAACGAGGCGCTTCGGTTGTGCTGTTTGTCTCTACCATCTCTGGAACATCCTCGCCCTCGCCTGCTGCCAAAAGCTCTGCATCACCCATCAATTCACCCAATAGCACATCCAGATCATCCGCGTCCGTGTCCGGTTCGATTGCATCATCTTCTGGCATGTCCCCGACGTCAGCATCAAGCGTGGCCAGTATCGCATCCAGATCATCACTGGCCTGCGGTTCGAGGGGGGCCGCCGTGTCGTGCTGCGCAAGCCCCTCGCTGTCGCTTGTCACCTCTGACGGATCTTCTTCGAGACTGGCAAGCAGACTGTCGAGGTCTTCGTCATCGTCTTGGCCTTCGAGATCAGGCAGCAGGTTTTCAATATCATCCTCTGCGGCTTTATCTGGCGTGATGTCTTTCGGTACAGGGTCTGCTTCTGCTTGCGTCAAGCTGGCGTCCGCAATGCTTTCGTTCTCCGCGTGATCCGCCGAGTGCGTGTGCGCGACGTCATTGCCTGCATCGCTCTTTGTTACTTCAACCCCTGCAACCGGGGAAGGCTCGGGATCATTTGTCTCTAATCCGGCATGTGTGTCGACTTCTGAGGTGTCGACCGCATCAAGTTCGGCAAGGGCATCACCGGTATGTTCGTCCTTTTCCAAATCGGGGGACGTCTGCAGGGTTGCCAAGGCCACGTCTGGTGTCTCTTCTTCGACATCTGCAACCGCAGGCTCAAGTCCTGCCAGAATGTCGTCAGCAGCACTCTCTTCCTCGATGTCCTTGGCGGGTTCGAGATTGGCAAGCGCTGTCGCATGATCATCCGTTTCGCGTTGCTCCTCGATACTATCCAGTCCTGCCAGAACGTCTTCTGTGTTATCGGACTGTTCCTCCACAGGTGTTTGTCCAATGCTTGCGATGACGGCGCTCACAGCAAGTGTTTCTTCGGCATTGGTCAGGGCGGGCGGCAATTCCAGATCCGCGAGGGCATCCGCTGCGGTGGGTTCCTGAGGTGCCGGTTTCGGTGCTTCCAATCCGGCCAGAACCTCTTCTGGCGTTTCGACGCTCTCTGCAACGGCAGGAGGTTCTAGACTTGCAAGAGTTGCATCTGTCTTGTCCTCATCCTGCGGGACGTCAGGAGCATCCAGATCAGCCAGTATTGCGGCGGACGTGTCTTCTTCGCTCACCTCCTCAACAGGGTCCAGTCCGGCGAGGGCAACGGCTGTTTCGTCGATCTGTTCAATCTCTGCTGGTGCTTCCAGACCTGCAAGGGTTGTGGTGATATCCTCGTTGCCTGCGGGGTCTTCAACGCTGTCCAGCCCCGCAAGAATTTCGTCAGAACGATCCACTTCCTCCACAAAATCAGGGGTGTCCAATCTGGCCAGAACCACAGCGGCATCATTTCCCTTCACCACTTCGACCGGCGCTTCCAAAGCGGCAAGCACATCGGCGCTTCGATCTTCTTCACCCTCTTGGGGTGTTTCGACATGGCGCAGCGCGTCCAACGCAGCGGTGTTGTCTGCTTCCGGTGCTTTCGGTTCTGGCGCTTGGCTGCTCAGGGTCTCTAGCGCATGCTGTGATGTGTCGACTTCTGTTAGTTCAACTCGCTCTGTGGCTCTCAACTCGTCCAATGCCTTGGTGCGGTCATCCTGCATCGGGGTATCTGGCGTGACCACCCGCAACGCGTCTAATGCTTCATCTGGGGTGTCCTCGTCGGGTTGATCGATCTCAACCGTCTTTAAGGCGTCCAATGCTTCCTGCGATCCGTTGTCCTCTTCCTCGGCAATCTCGATCGCGCGCAACCCATCCAATGCTGAACTGCCATCATCCACCTGCTGTTGCACAACTTCGCTGGTGCGCAAGGCGTTCAATGCACGTTCGGTCCCATCGTCGACTTCTTCCTCAACCGGTGCGATGGATCGAAGTGCGTCCAATGCGCTATTTGTATTGTCTTGCGGTGCCTCCGGCAGTTCGACGGCGCGCAGGCTGTCGAGGGCGGATGCGCCGTTTGCGCCGTCTGATTTGTCATCGGTTGTTGGCGCGTCTTTGCCCGCTTTGGATTTTTTAGAGTTGCCAGCCATCGTGTCTTAGGTGCCCCCTTTGCGATTGCTTTCGGCGATCTCGGCGCGCAGGGCTTTGACCTCTTCCATCAACGCCAACACGTTGCGATCCACGATATCCGTTTCATTGCGCACTAAGGCCCGGAGGTTTTCGAATTCGGCCTCGGTTTCTTCTTCCACGGCACCCTGCATCGTGTTGACCAACAGGCCGATGAAAAGGTTCAAAACCGAAAACGCGGTCACGACAATAAAGGGAACAAAGAAGGCCCAGGCAGAAGGGTAGTCCTCCATCACCGGACGCACGATCCCCATGGACCAACTTTCCAGAGTCATGATCTGGAACAAGGAATAAAGCGATTTGCCCAAGGTGCCGAACCACTGGGGAAAGGATGCGCCGTACATCAGGGTTGCCATCACACCAAAGACGTAGAACACGATCGAGATCATCACGATCACGGCACCCATCCCCGGCAAGGCGTCGAGCAATGCCTGCACAACGGCCCGCATTTGCGGCACCACCGACAAAAGGCGCATGGCGCGGATTACCCGCAGACCACGCAGCGCAGACAGACCTTCCTGAGTTGGCAACAGACCCAAGCTGACCACCGCAAGGTCAAAGATATTCCATGCGCTTCGGAAGAATGACATCCGGTAGGCATAGAATTTGATCATCAACTCGGCGACAAAGATGGTCAGGACGATGTTGTCGAGAAGACGTAATATACCCCCGATGCGCTCCATCATAATGGCTGATGTGGAAAGGCCCAAAGCAACCGCGTTAAAGATGATCACGCCCAGAATAGCATTCTTGAACCATTCCGCTTCGACAAGATGATAGGCCCAGGCGCGGCTGGGACTCATGTTCGCTGTGTCCATGACTGCCATGTCTAAACTGTCCTTTTTTCCTGATCCCGACGGCGCGGGAACCGCGGCCTTGCGGGGTCTGTTGTTCGCATCTGCCCATGATCACGCAGCATCAAAGATTGTCCCGTCAACCGCCTTGCTGAAAATCTTATCATAGGTGTAGCTTGCCGCTGCCGCGCCCAAACCCATGCCAAGATCCTGCGCCCCTTTTGCGATCTTGTTACCGTCGATCACCGCTAGTCCGACACCAGCCAGCTTGAGGATTTCACGCAGAACTTTCAGCCCTTTGCTGTCCTTCAGTTCAAGCTTCTTCATGCGTTTGCTCAGGTTTTCGATGGGCTTTTTCCATTTTACCACATCGTTATACATTAGCGGAATCTTGTCGATCAGCGCCTGAACCTCCGTATAGCTTTTGGCCAGTGCGTCATCTAATTGCTTTTCAATGATTTTCTTGACTGCTTTGGGTGAAGGAGTCGGATGGCCCTTAAGTCGCTTATCGACATCTTTCAGGAAATCCTTGCGCATCTTGTCCTGATCCTTGAGCACCTTGTTCAGCTTTCTGGAAACGTCGTGAACCTTCACAACAATCTGCGCGTACTTCGCGCTCAGGGTCGACATTGCAGAGTCGCAGGTCTTGATCGAGGGTTGCGAAATACCGACAAATTCGTTCAGCACGGCGGCGCTGATCTCGTTTGCGGCAAAGACGCCGCTGTTCTTTGCGGCCTTTTCAACAACCGCCAGATTGGTCTCCAGTACAACTTTTGACTGCTCAATTGTGATGGCGATCTTGCCAACTTCGGTCACAAGAGTGGCTGCCGACTTGATAAATCCGGCAATCCCGATCACCGCACCAGCCCCCCCTGAAAAGGGTGATGTCACCGTGGCCGCAATTGAAACAGCCAGTCCAGCAAGGGTTGCTCCGATGGTCGAGACAATCTTGATCTTGAAATTCTTCCATTCCTTGCGTTTGGACTGAAGGTCTTTCCAGGCGGCTTTCACGGCCAGTTCACAGGCTTTTTCCGCAATTTTCACATCGTTCTTGATAGCATTGTTCAGACCGCTCAACTGCTTGTCCATGACCTTTTGATCGGCCCCTTTTTCGACCATGGTCAGAAACACTTTGTCAAAGACCACACATTTCTTGCGGATTGTGTCGTTTGTCTGCTCGTAGATTTCCAGACAGGCATTGCTGAATTCCTGTATCAAAAGCGGGTCTTTCTCCGCTTCTTTTGCGATCTTTTTGTCAAGCGTGACTTTGACACTCATGTTCAATGCCGGTGGCTTGACCATCTTGAGACCGGGGACTTTGACGTCCATTTTCTTTTTGTAGGCAAACATAAAAACAGCCTTCCTGTGTCTAAGAAATCAAATTTCTTTAAAATGCGTGATCATGGGCGGATGCCCACAACCTTTCTTTCTGGAGGTCCTTTCAATCAAAATTGTAGGTAAAGGCGCTGTCGGTCACATCAATATTGACTGCCTTTACGGGTTTGCCTTCCATCATCCGGCGTAGAAATTCCGCCGAGATATCCGGAAGCATTGTATTGGTGACGATGGCGTCGATCATGCGTCCGCCGCTTTCCAATTCCTGACAGCGGTCAACGATCAGATCAACAACTGCATCTGAATAGGTAAAGGGCACATCATGTGTTTCCTCGACGCGTTTCTTGATCCGGCCAAGTTGCAATTTGGTGATTTCTGCAATCATATGCGGGCTAAGCGGGTAGTATGGGATCGTGACCAAGCGCCCCAACAGGGCAGCAGGAAAGATTTTCAACAGCGGATCACGCAGCGCCTTGGCGATGCCTTCGGGTTCGGGCAACAGGTCCGGATCGCTGCACAGGTCCATGATCAGGTCGGAGCCTGCGTTGGAGGTCAGCAGGATCAGCGTATTCTTGAAATCAATCGTCCGTCCTTCGCCGTCTTCCATGACGCCCTTGTCAAACACCTGAAAGAAAATCTCGTGCACGTCGGGATGTGCCTTTTCCACTTCGTCCAGCAAAACCACGGAATAGGGTTTGCGCCGCACCGCTTCGGTCAGTACACCACCTTCGCCATAGCCGACATACCCCGGAGGGGCACCCTTGAGGCTGGAGACACTATGGGCCTCCTGATACTCCGACATGTTGATGGTGATGACGTTTTGCTCGCCCCCATAAAGCACTTCGGCCAGCGCCAGTGCGGTTTCAGTTTTGCCGACGCCAGACGTGCCCGCCAGCATGAAAACCCCGATAGGTTTGTTGGGGTTATCAAGGCCTGCGCGGCTGGTCTGGATGCGCTTGGCAATCATCGACATCGCGTGATCCTGCCCGATAACCCGCTTGCCAAGATGTTCTTCCAGATTGAGAACTGTTGCCAGCTCGTCACTGACCATGCGTCCCACAGGGATGCCCGTCCAGTCACCCACAACGGAGGCAACCGCCTGTTCATCCACGATCGGCAGGATCAGCGGGTTTTCCCCCTGTGCCTCTGACAGTTTCGCGTTCGCGGCTTTTAGCTTTGTCATAACCTCCGCACGGGCGGCATCGTCCAGCGCATCCTCGCCACCTTCCGGCGCAATTTCAGCGCCGTCTTCAACCGGCGCGCCGCCTGCTCGCAGTTGCGCGCGCAGATCAAGTATTTCGGCCACGATTTCTTTCTCGACATCCCAGCAGGCTTGCAACCCTTCCAGACGTTCCGCGACTTCGGCTTTCTCCGCTTCTACTTTGGCGCGGCGTTCGTCTACGTCAAAACCGGCGCTTTCGTCTCGTCCGATGATCTCGAGTTCTGTCTCCAACGCCTCGATCCGGCGCTGTGCATCGTCTACCTGTGCAGGCACCGCATGCTGGCTGACGGCTACGCGGGCGCAGGCGGTATCAAGCACGCTCACGGATTTGTCCGGCAGTTGTCGGGCTGGAATATAGCGGGCAGACAGCGCCACCGCCGCTTCGATGCCTTCATCCAACACCTGAACCTTGTGGTGCTTTTCCAGCATCGACGCGATGCCACGCATCATCATCACCGCTTTGGGCACATCGGGTTCATCAACCTGTACCACCTGAAAACGCCGTGTGAGTGCTGGGTCTTTTTCAATGTATTTCTTGTACTCGGCCCATGTGGTCGCACCAATGGTCCTCAGCGTGCCGCGTGCCAGCGCAGGTTTCAGCAGGTTCGCCGCATCACCCGTGCCTGCCGCACCACCCGCACCCACAAGCGTATGAGTTTCATCGACAAACATGATGATCGGTGTCGGGCTGGATTGCACTTCATCAATGACAGAGCGCAGGCGGTTTTCAAATTCGCCTTTCATCGACGCACCCGCCTGCAGCAGGCCCACGTCCAACACCAGCAACCGCACATCCTGCAACGCCGGTGGTACATCGCCGCGTGCAATGCGCAGGGCAAACCCTTCGACAACGGCAGTTTTGCCAACGCCCGCTTCTCCCGTCAGGATCGGGTTGTTCTGCCGCCTGCGCATCAACACATCAATGATTTGGCGGATTTCCTCATCGCGGCCCACAATCGGGTCGATCTCGCCGTCGCGGGCCTGTTGCGTAAGATCAGTACAAAACTGCTCCAGCGCCTCACCCTTGCCCATTTGCGCGGGTGATATCGCATCAGATGCTTCACCGGGGTTCGCACCACCGCCTGTGTTCGATCCGTCCTGCGCGCCCATGTGATCTTCGGGTGATCCGGCTGTCGCCTCGTGAAAATTTTCGGCCAGATCATCATGTTTAATCTTGGCCAGTTCAGGTGAAATACTTGACAGGATGTTGCGCAATGCAGGTGTTTTCAGCATGCCCAGCAACAAATGCCCCGTGCGCACGTTGCTTGAACTGAACAGCAAAGAGCCAAATACCCAGCCGCGCTCCATCGCATCCATCAAGTGATCGGACAGATCGGAAATCGCTGTGGCCCCGCGCGGCAGACCGTCCAGATTGCGGGTCATCTCGGCGGCGATCTTGCCCACGTCCAGATCATAGTGATCAACGATGCGGTGCAGGTCGCTGCCCTGCCCTTGCAAAATCTGGTGCAGCCAATGCACCACCTCGACATACGGATTGCCCCGCATCTTGCAAAAAACGGTGGCACCTTCGACGGCCTTGTAGCCCAGACTGTTCAGCTTGCCGAACAATGCTACCCTGCTGATCTCGCTCATATCCGTTTCTCCATAAAGTTCATGCTGGCGTGCTTAAATTGGTGCTTGGCGCAAGGAAAAGATCCCCGGCATCGGCGCGTGGCGTGTCATCGGTTTTCGGGGCTTCCACCCACGAATTTTGCCCCAGTCGTGTTGTGCCGCCCAGTGACGACCTTGGCACCTGATCCCCCTTCAGGATCAGTTGTACGTCCCAATCAAGGCTGTCACCAACATAGCTGCGCACAATCGCTTCAAGCCGTTCGAACCCGTCATTTCCGGGCAGGAACCGCTCATAGCGTTCACGGTCCAGAGGTCCGATGCGCAATCGAAATTTGGCGGTCCGGCTCCAGACTTTTGATCCGATGCTGGACGTCTGACCGAGGCGGACCATGGCACCGGACTCCCAGCAATCATCGGGTTCCAGATGCAGCCAGCATCCGACAAATTGTTCGATCTCCACATTGACGTCAAAGAACGCAGATAGAAAGGCCGTTAGCCCGTCCGGGTTTTTTGAACCCTGCGCCATGTAGGCCGCAAAATGGCGGCGTGAAAGATCGGGCATGGCATCACGGTTTTGCATGCCTTCACCGCGAAACCCGGCAAGGGCCGCAACGCGCCGTTCGAATTCATCATCCGGGCGATCAAAGCTCGCCGCTGGCTGACCACTGCGCCACGCCCGATAAAACAGGCTTGTCATGCGGTGTGTCAGCATGTTGGCAAAGGCGATAATCGTGTTGTCGCGGTGGTTGCGCTTCCTGTCGCGGGCATATTCCGTCAGGTGCAAAGGCAGCGGACCTTGAGGGCCGAACAGGCCAAAGAAGCGGTTGGTTAGCGTGCCCGGTGTTTTATCTGTTCCCGGGGTGAAGGAGGAGATGGTCGACGGTGGAAACGCCAGCTCTGCTTCTTGTCCCAGTCGGACGCGGTCTTCACGGGGTCGGCGGCTTTCTCCGAGACGCGGGGAGTCGGGATAGGCTGCATCAATCACACGCATGGCCTGAAAGACATGATGTTTTTCAGGCTCTTCCACCAATCTGGCGAAATGGTCTAAAGAATCTGGCCCAACCCGCTTTTTGGTCGCCATCTGGCAATTTCTCCCCGTCGTTCTGTCTTGAGAACGGTTTCTGTAAAACTATTGATGGTGGCATATTTGCGGAAAAACCGCTCCATCACGGCCCCCAGCACATAGACGCTGGTGCCTTCGAAAAATGTCTCGTCAAATTCAATTGTAATCTCGAGGCCACGCACGGCAGTTGATAGAATTTCATCGCTCATGCGGCGCACAATGGGGCGGCTGGAAACGGCGGTGATCCCCTCCAACTGTTTTTCGGTGACGCGGTTGCCCAAGGGTGCGTAAATGCCGATCAACTCGCGCAAAGCAGCTGCGGAATCGCCGTCACCGGACTGCGCAATCGACAGGTAGTTCAGGGACAGATGACTGATCAGGCGCCATGCGGTGTCCCCTTGTGCCAATGTCGGATTGGGTCGGGTCGGCGAGATGGGTGTGCGAATGGATTTCACCGGGCCGCCGTCCGGTAGGTGAAAGATATCAGCATCTCCGGTTGACAGCAGCATCGGCAAATCGCGGTTTGTACACATTGCGGTCACGGCCAGCTGATCCAGCTTGTGTGAATATGGTGCCTGATCGCGATCCACCAAAGTCAGGTAAACTTCGGCACCCAAATAGGAAGTGCGCACGCCGCGCAACCGCTCCTTTTCGCTGCGCTGGCGC
The DNA here is from genome assembly GCA_947501805.1 of uncultured Sulfitobacter sp. Classification (GTDB taxonomy): domain Bacteria; phylum Pseudomonadota; class Alphaproteobacteria; order Rhodobacterales; family Rhodobacteraceae; genus Sulfitobacter. Next base: position 38,770 of record CANMXJ010000017.1, read on the forward strand.
ATCTTGCGGCTTTGCGTAAAATAGGCGGTGTGTACTTCTCCGGCTGCGGTGAAGTCAGTGGCGGAATAAAACGCACGAAAGGTCACATCATCCGCACCGTCGCCACTGATCCCTGTTACCGATTCAATACTGTAAATCTCATAATCCAGACCGGCGGTCCGGTTCGGCACAACGTGCTGTTCCACATCACGCGAATTGACCTGTACACGGTCACAGCGTTTGCGAAACAGGTTTACGGCCGGAACTGCGTTCAAACCGAAAGCCTCTGGTGTGACGGCGGCGGTCAAATCCTTGTTGCCGTCCCCCAGCAAAATATAGATGTCGACTTCGTTCCCTTTGGCAGCTTTCAGGGCAGGCTGTAATCCTTCAAGTTTCACAAACAGAAAACGCTCGGGCATTGCAAAATATTCTTGCAACAAACGATACCCGTCAAAGGATTGCTTCGGCGTGGGCAACAGCGCTTCTTCGGCTGTCAGTCCAACGGGGCTCAGACTCCCTTGAGGCAAAGATAACGTCCAATCTTCCCGCCGATTTGCTGACCGCCCTGACAAGCCCACGGTTTGAGTGCTGAGAAGCTCATGTAGTTGCCAACTGCGCCCTGACTGGCGATCAAGATAAAGCGTCAACTCGTCCATGCTCAGTTCGGAAATCGGGTCGCCGTCCATCCGCTTGAGCCGCAGCCGGATTCCCGCACGGGCCGGTGTGTCCGACCCGACACCCGCCGCAACCAATCCCCCCCGACTTTCGATATATTCTGCCTCGGATATCTCGATTGGCCACATCGTAACGTCATGGGCCGTGCGGAATTCGCAGGCGGTCTGCTCTCCGTCCAGCAAACGGCTGCGCAAGGTTGTGTGACGCGGTATCACATAGCCCTTTTTCATACCGGCATTGGCCAGATCAGGCGCAAATTGCGCGATCATCATCGACGGCGTGGGGGCCAGATAATGTGGATAGACAATTTCAAGCAGGTGGGACGTGAACACCGGAAACTGCATTTCCAGTTCCAATTGCACACGCGCTGATAAAAACGCGACTCCTTCCAGCAATCGCTCGACATAGGGGTCAAGGACTTCGACGCCCTCCATACCCAGACGCGAGGCGATCTTGGGATAGGCTTGTGCAAACTCCGCGCCCATGTCGCGCATGAAAGCCAGTTCGTTTTCGTAGTGTCTGAGCAAGCGTGTGTCCATCGCGTCAGCTCACTCTGTCCAGCGTGACTTCGCCTGTGGTGATATCAACCTTACTGCGTAAAAACAGCTCCAGCGGCACGGGCTGCGCCCACATATCTGCATGAATATCAAAGGCGATCTGGGTTTCGCCTTTTTTGTTCTCTGTACGCAGTTCGACAACGGTTGAACCGCGGATGATGCGCGGTTCATGCAGTGTGATCGCTTGCAGCACGGACTTGCGGATCATTTCCGCGCGGGCGGACGTAGAATATTCACCAGCGACTTCGCGCACGCCATAGTTCAAAACAGAGCGCGCAACATTGGGATAGCGTTCGGTGTCGATCATGTTCTCGATGCTGTTTGTGTTCAGCAACCATGACAGATCGCGTTTGATTATTTCGCGCAGACGGCTGATATCGATAGCGCGGTGGGAACGGCCTTCTTGTTGCTCCCTCGGTGCGTCATCGGTTAACCTATCCAACAGCGAGGGCTGCAAGCGTTCAAAAAGCAGCTCAGCCATCAGGGGCACCTTCGCCCGGCTCGGAGTTCAACACCAACTCGCGGATGTCCAGCAGGGCAATATCTTGTTGATCGGTCGCAAACAGCCGTTGACCCACACCAAGATAGGTTTCATCACCCGCATCTTGCCAGCTGGTTGCGCGGGATAACTTCTCCGCATCATCACCATTTGCAGGGGTGTTGGCATAGCGGGTCGGGATCAAGGCCACAACTTCCCCGCCGTTGCTGAGGGTCAAGGTGGACGCGATCCAGACCGCATCGCGCAGGTCTTCGGGTGGCTCGATCTGTAGCTTGGATATCTGTGAAAACGGCAGCCAGAAATATCGCCCGTTTACGATAACTTCGAGAACCGGACCAAGGCGCATGTCGGCATCCGCAACCCACTCGAAAGAGTCGCCATTCACTGTGCCGGATGTCGCGGGTGCCTGGTCAAATGCCTGAGCGCGCAACTGTGCGGCCTCGGCGGTTTTACCGGTCGCCAACAGCTTTTGTGCTTCAATCAGCAGGGCAAGCCAAGGTTCGGGTTCGCCAAAAACCATCGGGGCTTTTTCACCCTTGAATACCTTTTCGCGGTAAACTTCGCAGATGATCCCCTCGCGGTAGGTTTGCGCCATCATCAATGCGAGCGGATCCAGCTCGGCGCTCAGCTTGAGCTGCGCAATCGCCCGCTTCCAATCCCCCAGAACACACAGCAACTGGAACAGAAAAATCCTGAGTTTGGCATCGGCGGGATCACTGCGAACCTTATCTTGCAGCGTTGTCAGCGTTGCAGTCAGGTCACCGGATTTCAGATGGTCTTCGGGCGTCATCAAACCGCCTCCGCTCAAATCAGGGTACGAGAAAAAGAATTAGGGTTAGTCAAATACGCCGTGCAAAGACCTCCCTGCACGGCGCTATCACAAAAGTTAACCTACGTTGCCTTCGCGCAGGTTCCACTTGAAGACGTTCTTTGTGGTCAGTTGACCGCTTGTCTGATCTGTCTCCTTGTACTCATGCTCGATCCCGATATAGGCCAGTGCCCATGTCTCTTCCGGGATACCATCCTCGGAATAGGAAATTGAGTATTTGTCGATAATCACATGCTTGAGGGTCCAGACCGAGAACGCCTTGAGGCCTTCACCGGCACTTTCACCTGACCGGCACATTTCGATCTTGATTTCAGGACGCACAGTACCGTTGGCCACAGATTTCGCAATCTCGTTTGAGGCTTTGCCGATCTGACTGGTCACTTCCATTTTCTGAAAGTTGGTGTTTGCGTGTGCACGCTGGTTTGAACCGAGGTCCGTCATGTCGACGGCGCGTTCCAGTTCGAAGGTCACACTCTGAATAACAATCCAGTCTTTGTGATTAACTTCTGTTGCGTCTCCCGGAATATCCGAGATGTGTACGAACTGATTTGCAGCCATTGGGCTATCCTTTCAAATGATTTGTTACGTTATGGTCGTATGGGCCAACCCCAGGCTAATTCGAGGGATCAGGCCCCTTTTTCAGAAGGGAGCTTGGATACAAGCCGCAATGAGACCGAAAGACCTTCCAACTGGTAATGTGGTCGCAGGAAGAACTTTGACTGGTAATATCCGGGATTGCCTTCCACCTCTTCAACAACGACTTCTGCCGCCGCCAGAGGTTTCCGCGCCTTCTCGCTTTCCGACGAAATGTCGGCATTGAAATCAACATAATTGTTGATCCACTCTTGCAGCCAGGTTTCCATGTTCTGCCGACTCTTGAAGGAGCCGATTTTGTCGCGCACCATACATTTGAGGTAATGGGCAAAGCGACAGGTTGCGAACAGATAGGGCAACCGTGCTGCGAGATTTGCGTTGGCCGTCGCGTCCGGGTCGTTGTACTCTGCTGGCTTGTGCAGGGATTGCGCACCCATGAACGTGGCTACATCTGTGTTTTTCCGGTGGATCAGCGGCATCATGCCATTCTTGGCAAGCTCCGCTTCGCGCCGATCGTCAATGGCAATTTCGGTAGGGCATTTCTGATCCACGCCACCATCTGTTGTCGGGAATGTATGGGACGGCAGGTTTTCCAGCGTACCACCGGACTCCACGCCTCGGATACGTGAACACCAGCCGTATTCCTTGAAGGAACGGTTGATATTGACAGCCATGCCATAGGCCGCGTTGATCCAGCCATATTTGCTTGCATCCGTGCCGTCTGTGTCTTCCTCGAATGCAAAGGCTTCAACCGGTTCGGTCTTGGAACCATAAGGCAGTCGTCCAAGGAAACGTGGCATTGCCAGACCCACATATTTGGAATCCTCGGACTCCCGCAGGGATTTCCACGAGGCGTATTCCGATGTCTGGAAAATCCGTGTCAAATCGCGTGGATTGCTCAACTCTGACCAACTCTCCATCTGGAACAGCGAAGGCTTGGCACCCGTGATCAATGGCGCGTGACCTGCCGCCGCGATCTTGGCCATTTCGCCCAGCAATTCGACATCCTGTGGGCCGTGGTCAAAGTGATAATCCGCGATCAATGTGCCGTAAGGCTCGCCACCCAACTGGCTGAACTCTTCGGTATAGAGCTTTTTAAAGATCGGCGACTGATCCCAAGCAGTTCCTTTGAACCGGCGCAGGGTCTTGTGCATTTCCTTCTTGGAGATGCTCATCACGCGGATTTTCAGCGTCTCGTCTGACTCGGTGTTGTTCACGAGATAATGCAGACCGCGCCAGGCGCTTTCCATCTGCTGGAATTCTTCGTGGTGCAGGATAAGGTTAACCTGCTCAGTCAGCTTCTTGTCGATCTCGGCGACAATACTCTCGATGGAGCGCAGCGCATCATCCGAAATCAGCGCCGTGTTACTCAGCGCCTGTTCCGCAAGTGTCTTAACCGCAGACTCAACAGCCGTTTTGGCCTGATCTGTTGTGGGCCGGAATTCTTTCTGCAGCAGATTCTCGAACTCCGAGGAGCCAAATGCTGTTTCACCACCACCGGCTTCTGCCTGTACTTCTTCTTCAGCCATGAATTACTCCTCCTCTGTGGCGGCAGGCTTGGGCTGGGCCGCAAGCGTCTTGAGCAAGGCGGGATCCTGGATGATCTTGCTGATCAAATCCTCTGCCCCGGTCTTGCCGTCCATATATGTCATCAGGTTGCTGAGCTGCGTGCGCGCATCCAGCAGTTCCGCCAGCGGTTCGACCTTGGCGGCAATGGCAGCCGGGCTGAAATCATCCATGCTGTTGAACGTGATATCGACGGCCATGTTGCCTTCACCCGTGAGCGTGTTCGGCACCGTAAAGGCCGCACGCGGCGCAATCGACTTCATCCGGTCGTCAAAATTGTCGACGTCAATTTCGAGGAACTTACGATCCGCAACCGCAGGCTGTTCCACCTCCGATTTACCGGCCAGATCGCTCATCACACCCATCACAAAGGGCAGTTGGACTTTCTTTTCGGCACCATACAACTCCACATCATATTCGATCTGGACACGTGGCGCCCGGTTACGGGCAATGAATTTTTGGGAACTACCGGCCATGAAGGGCTCCTTGGTCTTTGAAAACAATATGCAAAGCGGGCTTTGCGGCTAAATAATCTGCTCTATTCGGATGATCAGTAACGGCTCTCATTCTTGATGCCTCCAATCAAATTGATCTGATCAACACCCATCGGTGCCATATCTTCCATGATCGTCATGAAATCAGCGTTTACCAGTTTCTTGGCCCGTTCCAGCAGGATGGGCACAGGGCTGGAAGGTTCGTTGCGCTGGTAATAGCTGATGATCCGGTCCAGCGTGTTGGACACATCGTTTGCTGAATTGATTGCGCCCGCGCCACTGCCTGCTTTGGCAGGCGCACCGTCTGCGCCTTCTGTCTCGCCCTCTTCCTCCTGAGCACTGTCACCAACATCCACCCCCATTTGGTCCGACAGCCGCCTGGTCAACTGCTGAAGCGTCTTCTGGACTTCTTCAAGGTCAGGCCCCTGTCCGGGCGTCTTTTCAACAAAGAGAGCATCTATCGCCTTGAGGTCTTCCTGCGCTGCATTTGTTGCCGCCAAGAACTCTTGCAGTTTCTCGGTGTCGCTGTCTTGGAACGCGGCGTGTACAGAGGTGCTGTCGGGAATGTCGGTCATGTTTGCCGGCGTGGGGATTGTCCCGTCGGCAATCTCGATCATCCGCAAGCTCATCTTGCCGAACGTCCGGCTGTCCGTGAGGGGGGCGTGGCGCAATGCGCGGATCACTGTATCCGCCCCGTTAAATCCCTGAACCGCATTGATGCGCATGGTCGGATCATTGTCATCATCTGCATCCAGCTCCGGATGGCAGCTGTCCCAGTAGGTTTCGAGACATCCGCGTACAAATGCTGTCGCTTCGGCGAAACCCGCCAACCCCCGCGTGTGCAGGACTGCTTCTGCATAAAATACCGCTGCGCGGATGTCGTGGCTCTCTGCCAGAACCGCCTCGGCCTTGCTGACCACATCTGCATAGTCAGGATCTTCGGCCTCAAGTATCTTGTCGCCTTCCTGACGTTCCTCACCGGGCTGCGCGGCAAGCTCCATCTCCATGAAAGCGGGATCATACTCAAGGTTCTCACCGCTTGGAGCATCGTCTCCATGGGATTCGAGTAGCTTAGAAACGTCCATCTGGGTCCCCCATAGGTCGCGCACATGATGATCGCAGGCAGCGTATCATTTCAAATTTATGTATCACAAAATATCGCAAACAGTTCAAAAAAAACAATAAAACAAGAATAACCTTCCACCATAATTGCGCGAAAGTAAATGCAGGCTTGACCAATAGACAGCCTTATCGTCTTTTTTATGTCAATGGTTTTCTTTCAAAAACAGCAAGGAATACAGTTTGGCCTATGCACCGATGGACAGTGATGATCTGAAAAATATGGTGTTGATGGGCAAGAAACGCACCATGAATTTCGCCTATAACCCCGGTCCCAGAGGTGCGGATCTGCTGATCATCGACCGCCTGAAAGCACCCGAAGTGTTGGGGCGGCTGGCCAAGAAACACGGCGCAGGCAAAAAAATCGCGATGGGCACTTTTGTTCTCAAGCGCAAGGAAATCACATTAACCGTCAGCGCAGAAATTCCGGATCTGGCCCGCAAATTCCGCAAATATCTCAAGACGCTGGACTTCTCCTTTACTGTCGAAGTGATTGATCAAGACGGTGCCCTAGTGCAACTCGAGCTGAGCGACGACACATTGCAGGATGGTCGACAACCTGCGGCAAATCAGGCTGATGTTCCGGTTAGCGAAGAAGATACTGCCACCGCCACGCAGGTTCAGACACTGACCGGCAGATTGCGTGCACTGCAAAGCCCCATTGTCAAACTCAGTGCTGAGGGTGCGCCGCAAATGAAAGCCATTGCCGACGTTGTGAAACTGCTCAAGGCCGGAAAGCTGGCTGAAGCCGACATAGCACTTGCCAAGATCGAAGACAGTATTTCCACCAAAGCGGATCACCCAGCGTCAGGGTTTGACACCCGTTCTTTCGTCGCCCGTGCAGGTTCCTTGCAAGCGGTCCTGAAAGATCGAAACGACGCAGAGACACATCACGTCAAAGTTCATTTGGTACAAGCCCTTACCGCACTCAAGGCGCGCGACTTTGCCTCTGCGCAGACGGCGCTAACAACCGCTGAAAAGACATTGAAAGGGTTGCCAAACAAGCCCGTGATCCAGCCAGATCGAACCCCGCCCCATTCACAAAAGAAATGGGCCGCAGTCATTGCGCCGCTACAGGCCCGCGTCGAAGCGGCACAGCACTCCGCAGCAGGTGATCCAAAAGCAATAGCCCGCGCGTTTGATCTGGCAAAATCGCAGGCCGATGCGGGCGATTTTGACAGCGCAGTCGCTACTGCCAAAACAGCTGTCAGGCTGCTCAAGACGGCCGCCAGCATACCCACAGAAATGCCCACTGAGGCTCAACTAAACACAGTCTCTTATGCCAAATCCCTTTTAAACTGGGTTGAGACCCGCCATCGCTTGCAGGCCCAACTGGACAAACTGCGCATGGCCATTAAGCTCCAGACCGAAGGTGTCGAAGGACTGGAGGACATCGCACAGAATACATCGGTCCTGTTTGACTACCTCGATGAATTGGATACCTCACTTGAAACCACGCTTGAAGCGCTGAGTGAAACGCCGGACGGGACCATTCGCGAGAAACTCAAAGACGACGCCATAAAGGTGATCGGTACCTATCGCACAACTCTCGATACCGATTTTTTTAAGGCTGTCGATGACAACGGCTTTACCAAGACAACAATCCGCAGCACCGCCATTGACGCATTGAACACTGTTGAAACGGCACTTTCTGCTTAGACATTTGAACGGATCACTTATGAATTTTCGAAAACCTATAGCGACCTTGGCGTTGATTATCTGTGCCATAACCCCAATCGCGACCACCGCCCAGACCACCGGCGGCCTCACCGTTGAACTTAACAAGGTCGAGCCCTCCGACAATGGCGGATGCAGCGCGTTTTTCCTGTTTCGCAACGGGACCAAAAATAGCTTTGACGGTTTTGAAATGTCCCTTGCCATTCTGGACACCAACGGAGTGATTGACCGCCTCCTGTCCATCGACGCAGCCCCCCTGCCCGTCAGCCGCACAACCCTGAAACTGTTCGAAGTTCCAGAAATCGCCTGCGCCGATATTTCGGAAATCCTGCTGCATGATCTCACCTCATGCAAACCGCAAAACGCCCAAGAAATGGACTGCTTTCCGATCCTGACCCTGCAAAGCCGCGCGCCAGTCGCGCTGGTCAAATAGAAATGTCATTTGATCTCACGTCTATGGGTCCGGGCGGCATAATCATCATTGTCCTGCTGACGTTATCCGCGCTCTCCATCGCCTTGATTGTGGTCAAGACCGTGCAATTGATGCCAGCGCGCTCCGGTACGGCACGGCGCGAGAACGCGCTAAAAGAATGGGCGGCGGGCAACAAGGACCAAGCCCGCGCAACCGTGGCTGTGGGGAAAAGCCCGGCCGATCGCGTCATGTCCTACGCAATGAAGTCCCTGATAGACGGTTTCACAGGCCCGGCATTGCACACTGAACTGCTGCGCCGCGGGAATGAAGAGTTCGCAAAGATGAACAGCCTGATCCGCGTTCTTGAATTGATCGCCATGATCAGTCCGCTTCTGGGCTTGCTTGGCACTGTTCTTGGTATGATTGTCTCGTTTCAGGCACTCGAAATGGCGCAGGGGGCCGCAAACGCATCGGTGCTTGCGGGCGGCATCTGGCAGGCTTTGCTTACAACTGCTGTCGGCTTGCTGGTCGCTATTCCTGCGGCTGTTGCCGCGACATTGCTATCTGCCCGTGCTGAAAGTGGTGCGCAGATGATTGAAAACGCCGTTGGCCGCCTGATGCTTGTCGAAGAAAACCCGAACGCCGCCTGACACCACCCTGAAACGCGGAAATCCTGCCATGCCAGACACACCCGCCCTGATCCTGAGACGCCCGCGCCCACCGCGCGCGCTGATCTCCTTGGTGGCGATGATCGACGTCCTGTTGATCCTGCTGGTGTTCTTTATGGTGACGTCCACGTACCTTAACCTCGATATGATCCCCGCCGTTTCGCAGAACAACACCGCGCGCGCGCAAGGCACGTCACAGACAGCATCCACACCGCTGCTGATCCGCATCGGCGCGGAGGGTGCGCCGGTGATCCTTGGTCAAACGCTTGCCCTGTCAGATCTTGAGGTGCTCCTGCGCAATCGTTTGGCATCAGAACCAACACTTCCTGTGATGATCCTGCCCACGGGCGTGGCCCGAACCCAAGCGCTTGTAAGCGTCATGGATACGGCCACGCGGGCTGGCGCGCGTCAGGTACGTGTGATCCGACTTGAGGCACGACCATGAGGCTTACCCGTCCTCCTGCGCGCCAAGCCCCCGAAACGATCATCGCACTGATTGACGTTGTGTTCTTTCTTCTGGTCTTTTTCATGTTGATCGGACGCATGGATGCAACTGCCCCCTTTGCGGTATCACCTCCTGTCGCCACAACAGGATCGGATATGCCCGCTGGCGGCATCACCCTGTCCGTCAGCGCGACGGGCGCTATGGCAATAGATGGCGTTCCCTCCAGCGATCCGCAGACCGCCCTTTTAGAACAGGTCAAAGTCGCCCCCGACACGCTGATCCGCATCAACGCGCATCACGCTGCCGAATTGCGCCATATCCTGCCTTTGATTGCTGTCCTTGAAGCCGCAGGGGCGGGGGATGTGGCCCTTGTCGTGACACCCGCGTCACCATGAAAACAACACCGGGCATATGGGTCATAGGACTGGTCATATCAGCCGTGATACATCTCGGTGCAGGTGCCGGATTGTTGGCCGCCTTGCAACCGCAACCAACGCCTGATCAACCCGTTCCGAAAACCCGCCTTACCGTCGAGGCACAAGACGTCAGGCGCAGCGCGGCAAAAGAACAGGCACCACAAAGCGAAAACACCGCGTCTCAGGCACCCTCGGATGTCGCCCTGAATGCAGGTGCGATTGCACAATCTGCTGCGGCCTCTCTTGCGGTTCCCCTGCGCCGCACGCCCGCGCAAGACCCGCAAACCCTGTCAAAACCAACACCATCCACAGCCCTGCCCGCCGCCGTTGTTCCCGTCACGGTGACGCCTGCTGCCAAGACAGTGCAAACCGATCCGCAACAAACGGTTCAAACAGCCTCCCTGCTTGCTCCCGTTACGGCAGACCTGCAAATCCCCCGACCTGACAAACTGCCAAAGACCAACCCGGAGAGTACCGTTGCACTTTCTCAAGTGCCGCAAAAGCACGAAACATCCGCACAAGTACCCAAGGGCACATCGTCCAAAGCCGTTCTTGCATTTCCTACCGAAGGCAAAATAGATCCGGTATCGCTCGCGGCTTTCCAGGGCTTTATGCAATCTGAGGACACAAGCAGTACCGATATCAGGGACAGCCTGTCTGCGGCGCTTTCTGTTCCCTGTGCGCGCATGCAGGTGACGTTTAATCCTGAAACCACCACCCTGCAATTGACCGGCCATGTGCCGGACACAAGCCAGCGGACCCGTGTCCTTGCTGTCCTTCAATCGCAAATGGGCACCGATATTGACGTCGCTGACAACCTGTTGATCCTTCCCGCCCCACAATGTGCAGCCTTATCCGGGATCGCCAACACCGGTCTGCCCCAATCCACGGACCAGATCACCAATCCCATGATTGTTGGCGAAAACACCCATGCCCGTGCCTTCCACTATACCGCAGGCGATTCACTTGTGATCGAACTCACCGCGCCCGATTATCCTGCTTTTGTCTATGTCGATTACTTTGATGCAGACGGGAACGTGATCCATCTGGCTCCAAACAGCAGTACACCTTTGCAAAAAATCGACGCCAAGGCGCCGTTGCAAATCGGTGCGCGCGCCGCTGGCCAACCAGGTCTGTTTGTCACCATCGGTCCGCCCTTTGGTCAGGAAATAGCAGCTGCATTTGCATCTTCCGTGCCGCTCTATGATGGCAATCGCCCTTTGATAGAGCCTGCTGAACCCTATCTTGTCTGGCTCAGGTCCCGTGTCGCCGAAGCGCGTGCCACTCACGAGGATTTTAAAGGCGAATGGGTCTATTTCTTTGTGACAACCAGCGCCGGTTAATCAGGTCAGGCCGCGTCGCGGCCTTCACCCAGATACAGCTTTTGCGCATCCACAAACAAACCATTTGTCAGACGTTCGCCGATTCCGGTCCAGCCGTCCATGTTATTGCAAATCTCCGTCAACAGGGCCCGATCCGCTTGGAATTGCTGCAAGACGGTTTCACTTGTTGTCTCAATCCACGCGAATACCAATGCCCGTTCATCCAGATCAACAACCCGTAACTCGACACCGGGACGCATCGGGGCTTGTGGCAAACGCCGCATCAGATCGAGTTTGAGCATCTCGACCAAAAGGTCATCCAGCTTGTTTTGCCGTAACAACAGTTTCTCGCGCAGTCCGGGCCAACCAAATACCACTCTTGGTTGCAACAAGCCGCCAATCGCGCGGGTTGCGTCGGATGCACCGTAACTCTGTACAAACAGCGCATAGGCTTCATCCTCAAGTGTCAGAAAACGAGCGATCTGTCGCGATGGATAAACAGCCAACCAGAGCCCCGACTCTACATCCAGATAATTCAGCATCGGCTCAAGCCGCAGTCCTTTGCCGCAAGACGGGCAATTCACCTTCTGGAAGGTGTCCGCCAATATCTCGTCGCGCAGATCAGGACGGCGATCCGCATTCACGCTGCTTGCCACTTGAAAATCCGTTGTTGTCCCGCAAGCCGGACATGTGAGCATCGTCATTTCAAAACGTGACATTACGCGTCCTCTTTCATGCAAAGCGCCTTGATCTCGTCGCGGTGAGGATGGTTGTCATTGAGCCGGCCACTGCTCATCGCGGCGAACAACTCCGAAAACCACTCAGCGGGCCCGCGGAACTGGTAGCCCGAAACCGCAAGTTTACGCGCACTGGTCAGATACCTGCACCAGTCATTTTTATAACTCTCCACGTATGTGTATTTGCCGATCGTACAGGCGTCCGCAATGCTCGCCGACAACCACGGCGTGTTACTGCTGCGCGCACGGTCCACGAACATGCGACATGCTTCCATCCGGCGCGCCCATTCATCCGGGCCACAGTTCACCGGTTGTGGCACAGGTAATTTGCTGCCCGGTCTGGCCCGCATATACTCGGCGACATAATCCGCATCAAATTCAAATTCTCTGGCAATGTTCGCCGCCGGTTCTTGCACATTAGTGCCGTAAACCTTCCACCCTGCCAGCCGCTCGCCGTTCTTTTTCATAAAGCCCAGTTTGTCATCCACCGCATGCGCGACTTCACGTAATGCGTTCCAGCTAATGACGGTGCGGGACTCACCGTCTTTCGGAATCGCATTGGGGTCCACAACACCGATTTCATGCTCAAGTGCATCTGCATCGATGCCGGGTGAAACGTCCTCCCCCTCTCGCCTGATGACATTCTTGCCCTCTGGATCGAATGTGGATTCTGTTTGTTCCCCGACGGGTTGCTGAAAGCCGAGTATGCTGTCGTCGTCCAACGTTTTGCTTGGCGGCAGCTTGGCTATCTCTTTGTAGAACCGCCCGATGTTGGGCGCAGGTAAGTGTATAGCGTCATCGCCAACAGGATTGTCCCCCGCGCCACTGCCAGAATTTTGCAGTTCAAGCTTACAACCAAAGCGCGCCTCGAACGCCACGGCCATGATCTCGCGCTGGACCGATACATCAAGTGCAGCGACCATATCGTCAAACATTTCCATACCTTCTGCCGTCTCAAGAATGGCTTCCAGTTGTTTGACTGTCGGTTTCTTGTTGATCATCAAGGTCGCGCGCATCTTGGCCAGATCAAGCTGGCGTTGGGCCTGCTCCAACTCTGCCAATGCAGCCGCATGTTTGCGGTCGCCCGCGCGGGCTGCCGCCGTCGCCAATAATTTTCGTGCTTCCGTCAACTCATTGCGCATCAGATGGCGCAATTTGTGTTTTTCCAGACGGGTCAGGGTTTTTTCAATTGGTCCAAGTTTCTTGAGGTAATCGCGGTGCGCATCAATTACTTTGCGCAGGTCACGCAAGGATGAAATTGTGTCCTCAAGATCAACTTGGGTCTGGGCGCGATATGATCTGGAGCGCCGTGCCGTTGTCATCGATACTTCTAATGCTGCAACCTTTGCACCAATTTCGTCACGTACAAAATCAGCCGCTTTGCCTTTGCTCAACTGGCTGGCCGCCAAGCCACGTGCCATTGCTGCAGTTTCGTTCAACTGATCGTATTGCGCCATGATCAATGCCATTTGAACACAGGTGTCGGTTACTTCACGCACATCCCTACGGGCGGCGATGAAATCGTCATTCAGGGTCTCTTCGGCGCGGTCCAGTTGCGCATCACATTGCAGAATTTCCTGATGCACATAGATCGCTGAAGGCCGTTTCACCATATCCTTGAGGGTTGATCGCGCCTTGCCGATAGCAAGGTTCAACTCGCCTGTATCTCCATCCGATATTGTCTTGGTGACAATCACAAGCGCGGCGAAATCCTCGATCGCATCAGAGGTGTCCTGCGCATTGGTACATTCGCGTTGCAACTCGATATACATCTCTGTTGCGGTCTCGAAATCAAAGCTTTGGGCCAGACGTTGTGCCGTGCGGTCCTTGCCTTCAAGTCGCACCAAAAGTGTCTCTATCGCTGGATCGCCAAGCTCCCTGACCTGCTCCAGCGCCTTTTGAGCACGCGATTTTTGCAGCAAATACAGGTCATAGGCATCCAACATCGCGGCCGCAGAGTGACAGGACGCGACAAAACCATCCAGCGACTTTGCAGCCCCTGCATAATTGTGCAGCGTGTCCTTTGCCACAGCCGCGTCATAGGTCTCTCGCAAGGCCAATACAGCACTGTGACCCGGTCCAGCAGCAGCTACATTGCGCACTTCAAGTGCAGTCAATTCCTTTTCACAGGCGATCTTGACCGGTTGATAAATATCAAAGGCCTCCGCCTTTTTACGTGCTGCCAAGATCATCCAATTGGCGCGGCTTGCGGTATCAAAAGCGACAGGGAAATCACCGCTGGCAAGCGCTGCGCTGGCTGCATCCATCAGCACCTTTGCCTGTGCCATTTCGACGGCCACAACCGGATGTGTCTGTTCGATAACCTTCAGGTCATTGGCCCGCGCAAGACTGTCTGCCGCGCGCTTACAGGACAGACATTGATCAACACAAGACCCTGCCAGATCAACCACTTTGGCCGCTTTAGAGACGGCTTGCGCCAAATCACGTGCCTCAAAATCCGTGTTCATCTCATCCAGGTTCAACTGCAACGCTGCCGCTTCTTTCCCCAGAAACCCGACAACATCGGGGTCATTGAAAGCCGCGATAGCCTCAGAACCTTTATCAAGCGCTTCCTTGATCGTTTCCGTGTAGACTGCCAGCGCATCCAGCCCCTGACCCGCAATGGCCTGCGCTTTTCCAAGCATTTCAATCGCTGCGGCAAAGTCGTTAAGCGGCGCTTTGGCCGCATTTATCGCGGCATCCAGCACATCATCCGCCAATGCGATTTCGGCGTCCGCAACCCCATCAATGTTTGCGGTTTCGACTTCAAGCATCATGGCCACAGTAGTGTTGCGTTGCGCCTCATAACACGCAGCCGCGGACAGTTTGAACGCGACGTTATTACACGCGGCGATGGCTTCATTCAGCGTTGCTTCGGCCTTTTCAAGATCAGAGGTCAGGATCGCCTTGACAGAAACCGCCTTGTCGTCTGCCAGCTTGAGCGCGCCAGAAAAAAGGCCATTCCTGTCAAGACCGGCGACATGGTCCTTGATCTGTTTAAAGACAGCATAAACTATTTCAAATTCCGTATCAGACGTCAGCACAAGACCACGTGCACCGCCCTGCATCCCGTCTATCAAAGCAGCCGTTTGCGCATCACTGACCGCACGTTGAACGTCCAGAACGGCGCTTTCCAACAGGTTCGTTGCTGCAAACCAATTGCCTCTCACCGTGGCCGCAACAGCATGGACAAGCATCTGCCCTGCTGCTTCCCTCGCCTCTTTGGCATCAGCAGAAGCAACACCCGATAGCTTGGCCAGTTCACTGTCAAAACGTGCTTTCTGCACCAGATACTGCGCCGCTTCATCTGCTGTTTGCATCATATCGGCGTGATCGTTCTTCAACCGGACACACATCGCATGGGCAAGTCTGAAATCGCCTCTGCCCTGCGCAGTGTCGGCCTTGGCACCATCCCCGAGCAACGCCTGATAATACCCTTCAATGGCAATACGCCCGTTAGGCCCGTCCCGTTCCTGTGTCTCTTTCAGTCGCGCTGCAAAAGCTGCTTTTTCGACGAGGTAATCCGCAATCACCTGCGCGTTGATCCACAGCCTGTCTTGATCTTGAACCAGTTCAGACATGGTACGGAATGCGCGGCGATAGGCCCCCTGCGCAGCATCATCTTGCGCGGCCTTCCCCGCCTTGGCGCTATGGGCAATCTGATCTGCGATGAACCCCTGAACTTTTGTATCCAGCCCCGTTAATGCATTCTGCCGATCCTGCCATTCAGCTTCTTTTGCCTTGAACAGGGTCGCGAATTTGTTCAATTTCAAGATATCGTCAACCGCTTTCGGAATACGATTCAGATGGCCCAGTGCCGTTGTCATCTGGCCAATGTCAAAAGCATCCTTTGCTTTTGTCAGCAGCGCCAAAGCCTCTGTGTGGTTCTCTCTCAGTTGCTCAAGCGGATAACTTGCGGGTAGTGGCAAAGTGGCAAGCAACGCCCGGCGTTCACGATATACCATCCTGAAATTCGCATAATCATCTGCGAAATCCAGCACGTCTTTCAGATCATTTCGGGCTGTTGCGATCTTTGTTCGCGCGATTTCATACTCATGTTGTTCCGCCGCCTTTTTCGCCGCCGAATAAAGCGCAGTGATTTCATCAAACCTCGGCTTAATTAAATTCGTTTCTTTGCCTGCAGCGTGACCTAGCATTACCTCATAGCGCACCAGAAATGCTGCATGATCCTGCTCCCATGCGAGGGCTTCGCTGATCAAACGGGTCGCATTCCTGTTAACAAGGACAAAGGCTGCTTCTGCATCATCAGCAAGATCCGGCACCTCGGCGGGGGCGGCATCGACCGCATCATCCAGATGTTTTTGTGCGCTTTGGCAGGCCATGCGCAAGGCAAGCGGGACTTTTTCCGCCCCAAATTGTACATCCAGTTTTGCACGTACGCCTGCCAGTTGGTTAAATGTCTCAAGCAAGGTCTGCCGCGCTGCCAATACGTTCTTCTCAAGTCCGGCAAGCGCGACTTCTTTCGCACGTTTGGAAGGTCCCAGTTGCGCTTCGAACGGATTTCTCTCCGCCGTCTCAGCGTCGCGCAACATCAGCTCCAGCAGCTGCATCGTCTTAAGCGCGTCTTCCAGATTTTTGGCGTCCTTTGTGCCTGATCCGTTGGCGTATTTTTCGTTCACATAGGCCCATGTCAGTGCGATATCATTGTGCACATCCGTCAAACCGTTCTTGGCGATCTCTGGTTTGTCGGCGTCTATCTGCGACATAACCGCTGCAATCCGCGCGTAGGCCTCATCTGCATCTTTGCGCCGCAAATGCAGCGCCAGCGCGTCCTGAATGTCCGCCAGTTGCTTGTGCCCGCCCTCCAAATCCAGTGCCTCTGGGTTGCGTTCAATCACAGCTTTGGCTTCTCGCAATTGTGACAGGAACAGAGATTGCGTTTCAACGTCCTGGACGGCTGCGATCTGCTGTTTGAGCAGCGCGTGTTCTGCATGAAATAAACGGAGTTTCTCAGCGGCATCACGGGACGGCTGTTTAGTATCCTTGCGGCCAACGTCCCTTGGCACCTTCAAAAAGCGCTCTACAAAATCACTTTGTTGCCGGGTCAATCCTGCGATTGCCATTGCACGTTCCTCCAAGAGAACTTTCACATGGGCCGCCGGAAAAAGGGTCATTCTAAAAATAAAGCTGGCAGTCCCTGAACCAAGTGAAAACCAGCCTGAAACGCATTGCAAGGATTTTGCGATGCTTCACGTGACACACAAGAAAGAAAAAGATGAAAAAAATCGCGCAAGAATCTTGCCACAGGCTTTATTTCCGTGCAGCATTGCTGACTTTAGGGCAACCAGCCCAAACCATATGTAAAAATCTTTTTCAGCAGGAGTTCTGTCGTGTCGGAACCCGTCTTTGCAAGACCCCGTTTCACCTTGTTCCAGCCCATGTGGCGTGGCCTTCCCCTGTTGAATGTTGTCGTGATCAGTTGCGCATTGGGTCTGTCGGGCCTTGGCGCGCCGGCGTCGGCACAAACGGCCAGTGATATCACACCGCCAACCTTTGCCCCTGATGCGCAACGCCTGAAAGGCGCAGTGGTCTTTTCCGGCGAGCGCGGCACAAAACCGCCCGCTGGTGCTGAAAAGCTGCTGATCAATCTGTCCGGCGTAAATCTGGACGGTGGATTGCCCCAGATGGCCGAGATAAACGCAGCCACACAGGCGCGCCTGTCCGGCAAGACAATCACCGTAGCAGAGATTTTCAACGCCGCATCCGATCTTGAAACCGCTTATGCTCAGGCTGGTTATGTGCTGGCGCGTGTGGTTCTGCCTGCGCAGGAATTGCGCGATGGCGGGCGCCTCAAGATTGTGGTGATCGACGGCTTTGTTGAAACGGTGGATACGTCCAACCTGCCTGTTCCCGTGCGCGACCGGATCACACGGCTAACCGAACCGCTTGTCGGCAAGCGCAGTTTGCGCCTGCCCGAAATTGAACGTCAGTTGTTGCTTGCGGGTGATACCTATGGCGTGGCCCTTGGCTCTGCCTTGGCGGCGGGTGCAACGCCGGGGGGCACATCCCTGATCCTGCAGCCCGAATTCCGCCCCTACACTGGCTTCTTTGCTTTTGACAACTACAATGCGGATGCTTTGGGTCCCGTTGTCCTGAGCGCTGGTGTCGAATTCAACTCCCTGTTCAATCTGGGCGAAACCCTTTACGCCCGCCTGTCCGGCTCTCCGGCCAGCGACAATGACAATGGCCTTGGTTCTTTCTTTGGCAGCGATCCGCGCGTGCGCACCTTGTCAGTTGGTGGCGTGGTGCCTTTGGGCTTTGACGGTCTGACCCTCAACATCGAAGCAACCGACAGCCGCACGGCGCCTGATCCGCTGGATGTGCCAACCACAAGCCAGTTCAACCGCGCCTCTGCACGTCTGTTCTATCCGTTTGTACGATCGCGCAACCGGAACATCTCCGGACAGTTCACGCTTGATCGGCAGACCGACAAACAATTTCTGGTAACACCCGGCGGTGGACGCACACCTGTCTACCTCGACAAAGCCACAGTCCTGCGGGCCGCGGTTGACGGATTCTGGCTGACCGAAGGTGGTTCGGCCATCGAAGCGGGTGCTGTGCTGTCCAAAGGCATAGACGCATTGGGCGCGCGCACCGCAGATCAAGTTGGCACCGGCACGCCGTTGTCGCGGCAAGGTGCAGATGCAAAATTCACCAAACTGCTCGTGTCAGGACGTATTCGTCGCCCCATCAACGAAACATTCAGCTTTTCCCTGTCCGGTCGCGCACAGACGTCCTTTGGCGATCCGATGTTGACTGCGGAACAGATGGGCATCGCAGGCGGGCAGGAATTGTCGGCCTTCGACGCAGGCAGCATCAAAGGCGACAGCGGCTATGTCGCACGTGCGGAAATTTCAATGCCGCAACAGACCACATTTGCAAACACGCCACTATTAATGAGTCCTTATGTTTTTGCCGCTTACGGCGATGTGACACTTGAACAACCGACAGCTCAGGAGCGCGCGGATGTGTCCGCAACGTCCATAGGCATCGGTGTCGAATTCAATACTTTAACCAAATCCAATTTCTCGTCCGCAACCGTGCGGATCGAATACGCAAGAGGAACCCGTGATGATGATCAACCGGACACCAACCGCTTCTCTGTTCAGGGCTCTTTCCGTTTCTAGCCTGAAGCGGTCCCTGACAGGACTTTCCGTCGCGCTTGCTGGCGCGTTGAGCCCTGTCGCTGTCTTAGGTCAGGATTTGCCGACGGGTGGATCAGTGGTGCACGGCAACGCGCAAATCACAACGCCAAACGCCAACACAATGACCATCAATCAGGGCAGCGACCGCGCTGTGGTGAACTGGGACGGGTTTTCGATTGGCACCGGCAAAAGCGTCAACATCAACCAACCAAACGTAAACTCTGCAATCCTGAACCGCGTGACCGGTGACACCACCAGCCAAATCCACGGTCAGTTAAACGCCAACGGTCGGGTGTTTGTGGTTAACCCCAACGGCATCTTTATCGGCCCGACAGGCAGCGTGAATGCGGGCGGCTTTGTTGCTTCGACACTGGGCATCCGGACCGACGACTTTGTAACGGGCAAAATTGTGTTCGAAGGCAACGGGTCTTCTGCAACTGTCAGCAACGCGGGCAACATTCAGGTTGTCACAGGTGGTTATGCAGCCCTGATCGGCGGCAAGGTCAAAAACTCAGGCACCATTCAGGCACCATTGGGCTTTGTCGGGCTCGGCTCGGGTGAACGGATCACGCTTGATCTGGCCGGTGACGGTTTCTTGCAAGTTGCAGTCCCGACAAATTCCGATGACGAAGGCCTCGAAGCCCTGATCGAAAACTCCGGCACGATTCAAGCCAACGGCGGCACTGTCCAGATTTCAGCAGCAACCGCGCGAAATGCAGCACGCCAAGCCATCAACATGAGCGGCGTTGTAGAAGCCCGCACCGTTTCGGGCCGCAACGGACGCGTCACACTTGGCGGTGGCCTCGGCGGCAAGGTCAAAGTCAGTGGCAAAGTGCGCACGAATACCTATCGCCGCCCTGCAATACAGGTCACACAATCCGCACGCCCTGCCCTGCGCCCCGAGCGCGGCGGCGACATCACGATCACGGGCCGCGACATCAGCCTCGCAGGCGCAAATATTGACGCAAGCGGCACAAATGGCGGCGGCAATGTCCGCATCGGCGGCAACATGCGCGGTGCGCCGGGTCTGATGACGGCCGATACGCTGCATGTAGACAGCAACAGCGTGATTTCAGCCGATGCAACGGTCAACGGCGACGGCGGGCGGGTGATTGCATGGTCTGATCTCAGCACCGATTTTTCAGGGGACATCTATATTCGTGGCGGTAACGCAGGCGGCAACGGCGGATTTGCCGAGGTCTCTGGCAAGATTGATCTGAATTACGCCGGTTTCACCAATGCACTGGCACCAAACGGGTCCGCGGGCGAGTTGCTGCTTGACCCGGCTGACATCGAAATTGTTTCCGGCACGCCTGTCTTCAATCAAATTTTAGACACCGATCTTGAGGCCCAACTGGCCTTTGTGAACGTAACGATTGAAACGAGTGCGCCAAACCTGCCCACCATAGGCCAATTCCCAAGCTCCACCTTAGGATTCGGCGAACAACCGGGCGATCTGGGCACCATCACCGTGGTTTCAACTGCATCTGTTGAATGGAATTCCGGCACCACGCTGCAAATGATCGCGGACGGCGATATTATTCTGAACGGCCCTGTCACGCCAAACGCAGGCACACTGGATCTCACTGCTGCGAACAGGGTTGTTGTGAATGGCGACGTTGACGCACCCAGCGGCACTATCAACGTAAATGCAGCCGCAGATTTCACAGTTGCAGGTTCGGGCGAGATCAACGCGACCAACGGCATTATCAATGCCAACGCGGCCGATATCATCATCAACGGAGATGTCATTGCGCCCGGTGCTGACGCCCTTTTCCTCGCGACAAACGATTTTTCCCTCAACAGCGCGTATGACGTGACCGGTGCAAACCTGACGGTTGGGGCAGATACGGTCAACATGAACGCAATGACGTCCGGCAACGGCGGTGACATCTCCCTGCGGGGCGATACAACCCTGAACATCGGTGCCGACATTACCATCCCTGCATTTGGCATACTGTCTTTGAACTCCAATGGCCCGATCAACGTCGGTGCGCCCATAACGATGCCAGGTGGTGAACTCACCATCGGGTCGATTAGCACCCCAACGGTAAATGTCGGACTTGCTGGTGCCATTGAAACGGGTCTTTTCCGACTGTCGAACGGCAGCTATGCGCAAAACGGCCTCGGGAGCGGTTTGGCGGCCTTCTCCGCCGACAACTTTGTTATTGATAACCCGTTGGCCTCCGGATTTCAGCGTGTGCTCGACGGCAGTGGCACCTTGGCTGATCCTTTCCTGCTGACGGATGCATTTGGTCTTCAGGGCGTCGGTACTCTTGGCTTTGCAGCATCTTCCTTTGCTTTGGCAAACGATATTGACGCCTCGCCCACCCAGACGTGGGAATCCCTTGCTCCGCCCGTGAACGGCCAGCGCAATTCCGGCTTGGTACCGTTGAGCAACGGCGGTGTCTTTGACGGGCGCGGTTTTGAAATCTCGGACCTGCGTGTGCTGCGGTACAACGGCATTGCGGGCTCTAACAGGGCCGGTCTCTTTGATACGAACAACGGCACCGTGCAAAACCTGACTTTCTCGAATGCCACTGTTGCCGGATCAATCGTCGGGATCGTGGCAGCCGATAACTTTGGCTTGATCGACGGCGTGTCGGTAAACGGCACCGTTCAGGTTCATGTCGAAGGTGGTGAAACCTCTGTCGGTGGCGGTATTGTCGCAGCCAATGGTGATGGCAGTTCGCTTTCGGGTACAATTTCCAACAGCCGCGCTGTTAACCTGACCCTGACGGATGTGCCTGACCCGTCCCTTGTTGCACCCGGCTTGGGCGAGGACGTCTTTGTGGGTGGCATCGCAGGCGTTAACCGAACGAATAGCCAAATTGATCAAGTAAAGACCAGCGGAAGCATCTCGTTGGCAAACGTTGAATTTGCGGGCCGTATCGGCGGGATTGCTGGCGAAAGCGACGGTGAAGTTCGCGACACCTATACAACTGCGTCCGTTTCGGCAGACACCACCAACGGTCCTTTGCCGGATTCTTTCGTAGAAATGGGCGGAATTGTCGGTGATAACTTCGGGGTAATCCGAAACACTCTGGCAAATGGTCCTGTTACCCTTACCGGAACTATCACGTCTGGCGACGTCGGTGCCATCGCCGGTGCAGATATCCCGTCTGCCACAAGCATGCTGTCATCCTACTTCAACCCCGGCGTAACAGGACAACCCGCCAGTGGCCAGAACGGTGAAATCGACACCGGAGGTATCCCGTTTCAAGGTGCGCGCGCGCAAACGACTGCACAGTTGAATGACGCAGTTGGCTTTGTGGCTGACGCGATTGGTGCCGGTTGGGATTTTGTCAACATATGGGCCTTCCCGCAGGACGGCGTCGATCACGCAAGGCTCTATTCCCTTGATCCGGTGATTTCTGCCGAAGACCTGAACCTGCCCTCGTTTGTCTACAACGGCACAACAACCGGATTTACTGCAAACGGTACATTTGGTGGCGGGCCTGCTGCCTTTAGATTTGATGATCCCGCTGACACCGGTTTGCCATCAACCATGAACTCACAGATTGTGTTGTCTGATCAGAACGTCGGTCCCGTCACCTTTACGTTTCCGACAACCTTTACCAGCGACTTGGGACAAGTCTACAATGTGCGCTCTTTGCCCAGTGCTGCAACGGTCACACCGGCCCCCCTGACGGTGAACGTGAACAATACCCAAAAAGCATTCGGCGACGTCCTTACCTTTGCCGATGTGAGTTTCACGGCCCTTACCCTTCTGGGAGCAGATACAATCACCGGCGCGGACGTTGTCAGCCCCGGCGCACCGGCCAGCGCACCGGCGTCCAACACACCCTACCCGCTGTCTCTTACAAATTTCACCGGTGTCGGAGCGGGCAACTACACCATCACCGTTGTTCCCGGAAACCTGCGTGTTGTGTCCCGAACGCTGAACATCACCGTGAACGATGCAACCAAAACCTACGGCACAGATCTTGTGTTTAACGGGACCGAATTCACCGTGACCGGACTGATCAACGCCGACACGGTGACAAGCCTCACCATCACAAGCAACGGTGCCCCCGCCACCGCTCAAGTAGCGAATGGTCCTTTTGCTATCAATGGATCAAACCCCGTTGGCACAGGATTGGGCAATTACACCCTGAACATCATCCCGGGCCAGCTTGTAATCAATCCAGCACCGTTGACGATCACGGCGGACGATCAAAGCAAACCATTCGGCACGACCTTCACTTTTGTTGGCAACGAATTCACCACTACCGGATTGCTGAACTCGGACACCGTTACAAGCGCAACACTCAGCAGCGCAGCCGCCGCCGCGAATGCACCCTTCACAGGTCCAGCTGGCGAAGCCATCCTGATCACCAACCCAGTTGGTGCAGGCCTCGACAACTACACAATTTCGCGGGTGAACGGCGTGATGTTTATCGCGCCAGATAATTTGGTGATTACCGCAAATGACCAGACCAAGACCTATGGTGACGATTTCGTCTTTGACGGGACCGAATTCAGCGTTGTTGGTCTGGCACCGGGTGACAGCGTTGATCGCATAACACTTGCCAGTGCAGGTGCTGCCGCGACAGCGCAGGTCGCTGATGGTCCCTTCACAATTACCGCAACCAGCGCTGTTGGCACGGGACTTGAAAAGTACACGCTGGTCTTCGCTGACGGCACCTTTAGCGTGGTCCCTGCCCCGCTAAGCATTCGGGCAAATGACCAAAGCAAGCAACAAGGGCAGGTATACACCTTTGCCGGAACCGAATTCACCACCAATGGCCTGCTCAACAGCGATACCGTCGACAGTGCCGTCCTGACCAGCGCCGGTGCGGCCGCAACGGCATCAGCAGCAAACAGTCCGTATGTAATTGCAGTGGGTACCCTGACCGGCAGCGGATTGGGCAATTACACCATTGCAGCGGCCGCTGGTGTGATGACAGTAACCAACGTTGTTCCAGGGCCAATTCCAAACCCCATTGGCCCCGGCAACGTCTTGCTGCCCAATCCAACGGACACCATAAACATCGGATACACTGGGCTGTTTTCTGGCGCTCAGGGCAACCCTGCTCAGAACAATAGCACACGCGGCCTTGGCGGCCCGCAGCAAAGCCTCTCGGACGCCGAAGCGACATTGGATGTTGTCGATACCATTTCTTCCGAGGTTGAACTTGCGGTGCAGTCTTGTGGTGCCGCGGATCAGGACTTTGCCAACTATATGGCGTGCCTGAGCGACTCGCTTGATACCTATGCAAATGCCTTGGATCAAATTGCGACGGATCTGCCATCCGGTCTTGAAACAGTCTCTGCTACCATCCGAACGGCAGCCGAAGAAGTGAAGGCCGCAACTGCCCGGGCAACACGCCGTCTGGCCACCGCGACAACCGATGCACAGCGCCGCGCGATCCAGCGGGATGCAGTGAATGAAGCACGCAGTGCCATCAACAACGCCAAAACGGAAATCCGCAAGGCAATCAGTTTGATCCGTGCTGACGACCCCGAAGTGGAGACCGTCCAGCGCAAGACCGGTGCCCGGATCATTCAGGCATTCGACACTGTAGATACTGCCCTTGTACGCGCCGCTTCCTTGTAAACGGAGCCAGAACATGCGCGCATTCTTGATCCGGTTATGCGTCGCTTTAACGGTAGCAGTGTTGCTGCCCGCGCAAGTCATGGCACAGACCGGTGAACGGCGCATTGCCATGATTATCGGCAACTCGGATTACGAGTTGGTCACGCCGCTGGACAATCCCGGCAATGATGCCACGGATATTTCCGTCGCGCTTGAGGGGTTGGGCTTCGAGGTGTTTCTTGGACTGAACCTTACGGCTCAGGAAATGGCAGGTCTGACCAACAGCTTTGCCAAGGCAATTGAAACGGCAGACGTCTCGCTGTTCTATTACGCCGGTCACGGCTTTCAGGTGGGCGGGCAAAACTATCTGGTGCCCACTGATGCGCAAATTCAAAAGGCATCTGACATTGCGGATCAGACCATCAAACTGAACGATATTCTGACCCGCATGGAAGCCGCCCCGGGAAGCAAATTCATCTTTCTGGATGCCTGTCGCAACAACCCGTTCGAAGAAACGCTTTCAGAAGTCGAAGAAGGGTTGGCCCAGATTGGCAACGCGGCTGACTTTATGATCTCTTTCGCAACCCAGCCTGATAATGTCGCCTATGACGGAACCGGCAGGAACAGTTTCTTTACCGAAGCGTTACTGAACCACATTTATACCCCCGGCCTCGATATCTCGGACCTGATGATCTCTGTGCGCAAGGATGTGCTGGCCGCTACAGGTGGCCGCCAGATCCCGTGGGAAAACTCCTCGCTGACCCGCCAGTTCCGCTTTGATCCACGCCCCGATACAATGTCTGCGGAAACCCTGCTGTGGCAGGTTGCGGCCAACGCCGCCGACCCGCAGTTGATGGAGCTATACGCAGAACGCTATCCGCAGGGTGCGCATGTGCAGGACGTGCTGGCTTTTCTGGACCCTTCTGTTTCTGACGGCGTAGCCATGTCGCGCGACTATACCCCCCAAGAACGCGATGCGCAGGAAGAGCGCCTTTGGCAACTTGCAAGACGCAGCCGTTTGCGGCCCGTGGTCCAATTCTATATTGATAATTATCCCGAAGGCGAACACGCCGCTGATGCCAGACGCCTGATTGCGACCCTACCCGCCGAAGGCGAAGGCGGCGCGGGTCGCCTGTGTGAACGTCTTGCCACCCATCCGCGTGATGCGACTGCCAGTACCGCAGGTGTGCCATTCGCCACCCTACAGGAAAACGTCTTTTCGGCGATCCAGGCCTGTCAGGCTGCAATTGCCGCCAATCCCAAGCTGCCACACTACACCGCCCTTTTGGCCCGCGCGACAATTGCAGCAGGCGACACAGAAGAAGCCATTCGTCTTTATCGCGAAGCGGCCACACGCGGTGATCTGCGCGCCATGATCAGCCTTGGATTGCTCACTGAAGCGGGCCGCGGAGTTCCTGCAAGCACGACCGAGGCACTACGCCTCTACGAAAAAGCCGCAGAACTCGGCAGTCCGGATGGCAAGATCAACCTTGCCGTTGCTCTTTTTGAAGGACAAGGCATCGAAAAAGATGCGGCGCGCGCGGTGCAACTGCTCAAAGAAGCCGCTGATCTGGGTTCTGCCATAGCCACCTATAATCTCGGCGTTCTGGCACGCGATGGCGCAGCGGGCAAAACATCCGATGCTTTGGGCTATTTCAAACGTGCGATCAAAGCCGGAGAGCCGCGCGCCTATGTGGCCAGCGCAATCCTGCTGGATGAGGGTCGCATCACCGACCGCAACCCGGACGCCGCCGCCAACATGCTGCTGCGCGGTGCTGCAGAGGATGCAGGCCAGAGCATTCGCCAGCTTACCAAAACAACGTCCGATTGGTCGCGTGACACGATCATTGCTGTTCAGGAACGCCTCAAGGCCGCCGGATACTACACCAGCGCCATCGACGGGCGGTCTGGCCCCAACTTTGTTGCCGCCCTCGAGACATGGCGCAACGGTGGCTTCGCACCTGACGTTCTGGTTGAGTAGCGCCGTCACGCCAAACACGTTATATCAGAGCAAACCCTGCCAAAGGACGTGCCTTGACCCACGAAACACCACTTGCCCGCAGACGCTTGCGCACATGGTTGCGCCTGTTGCGTGTCACCCGCAGCACCGAAAACAAACTGCGTGAATTCCTGCGGGTGACACATGACACCACCCTACCCCGCTTTGACGTGATGGCAGCACTTTATAGTAATGAAGAACCGATGAAAATGTCGGAGCTGAGCAAACGACTGCTGGTTTCCAATGGCAACGCCTCAACCGTTGTAAACCGTTTGGAAAAGGACGGGCTTGTGATCCGCGTTCAGGAAAAGCAAGACCGCCGGGTGGTCAAAGTGTCCCTCACGCCAACCGGCCTGAAACAATTCGAAGCCCAAGCCACCGGTCACGAGGCCATGGTCAATGATATTTTCGACACGCTGGATCACGCCGATCTTGATCTGATCCGCGACCTGTTACACCGCGCCGAAGCCCGCCAGGAGATATAGATCGCGGATTCTGCGAAACACCTTGCGCCAGACCGTGATCAATTTTAGTTTAAGCTCAAAGCAATGGACGCGCGACCACTTGCTGACACCTTGGAAAAGGAGATCACCACCATGACACGTGAAAACCATCGAGAGGACGTCGCAGGCCGCGCCAATGTCGAGGACACGCCGGAATTGCTTGCCTATTATGACGAACTGGCAGGACACAACACCGGTGCCCTCTGGACTGTCGCCAACAAGATCGAACCTTGGGAACCGCAGTCACAATCAATCCCAGTTCTGTGGCGCTACGCCGATCTACGTGAGAAAGTCCTGCGTTCGGTGGATCTGGTCACACCTGAAAAAGCCGGGCGGCGCGTGATCTATTTCAACAATCCGGGGCGCACCGATGTTTCAGCCGCGGTCGGCTGGATATACGCAGGGTTGCAGGTCATGCATCCCGGTGAAAAAGCCTCGGCACACCGCCACTCCGC
Source organism: uncultured Sulfitobacter sp. (assembly GCA_947501805.1). GTDB lineage: Bacteria > Pseudomonadota > Alphaproteobacteria > Rhodobacterales > Rhodobacteraceae > Sulfitobacter. The sequence continues at coordinate 66,421 of CANMXJ010000017.1, forward strand.
CAGCGCGATCCGCTTTATCATGGAAGGCAGTGGTGCCTATACGGTTGTCGATGGCCACAAAATGACGCTTGGGCGCAACGATTTTGTCCTGACACCCAACGGCACATGGCACGAACACGCGGTTGAAGAAACGGGTTCGCCCTGCATCTGGCAAGACGGGCTGGACATTCCCTTCGTCAACGCGATGGAAGCGAACTTTTTCGAAGTGCATCCCGACCTGTCCGAACCTGTTGCCTATCCCGTCGATGACATGACAAAGACATGGGGCAACGCCGGGCTGACACCGGGCGGCGGTGCGTGGGACAAAGGCTATTCGCCGATGTTCAAATATGAATGGGACCGCACTTATGAGGCTCTAAACGCATATGCAGAAGCTTCTGATCCCTCCCCTTTTGACGGCACGCTGATGGAATACGTGAACCCGACAACCAACGGCCCCGTGATGAAAACCCTTGGCGCAAGCATGCAACGGTTGGCCCCCGGCGAGAAAACCAAAGCCCACAGACACACCGGCAGCTACCTCTATCAAGCCGCCAAAGGGTCAGGCTATTCCATCATCAACGGCCAACGCTTTGACTGGAGCGAGCGCGACATTTTCTGCGTCCCCTCTTGGGCATGGCACGAACATGGCAACGCCTCGGACAGCGACGATGCCGTGCTCTTCTGCCTTAACGACCTTCCCGTCATCCGCGCCCTTGGCCTTTACCGCGAAGAGGCGCTTGGCGACAACGGCGGCCACCAACCCACATAAAACAGACAGGACCGATATGAAACTCGTCACCTACAGAACCGATATCGAAGCACAGGCCCGTCTGGGCGTCATTCAGGATGGCATCGTCGTGGATGTTGCGGGGTTTGGCGAATATGCCGGCCTTGACCTGCCCGACCGCATGCTGGATTTCATCGACCTTGGCCCAGTGGCCGTGCGCCAATTGCGCGAGGCGTTGCTGACCGCAGATGGCGATTGGGGCAACGCCCTCGCCCTGCCAATCGAAACGGTGAAACTGCTCGCCCCTATTCCGCGCCCACGCAAGAACATCTTTGGCATCGGGTTGAACTATCTCGATCACATCGCAGAAAGCAGCAAGGCGCTAGACACTTCTGATGCCTTGCCAAAAGAGCCCGTTGTTTTTTCCAAACCTCCGACAGCAGTTGTCGGCCCCGGCGATCCGGTGCGCCATGACGCCGACATGACCCAGCAACTTGATTGGGAAGTCGAACTGGCGGTGATCATCGGCACCACCGCAACCCAAATCCTGCGGGAAAACGCGCTGCGCCATGTGTTCGGATACTCCGTCATGATCGACGTTTCTGCCCGCGACAACCGCCGTGCAGGTCAGTGGATTTTTTCCAAGGGTCAGGACACATATGCGCCGTTTGGTCCCTGCATTGTAACTGCAGATGACATCCCCGATCCGCAAACACTTGACCTATGGCTAACGGTTAACGGCGTCGAAAAGCAACGCTCCAACACCGCCAAGATGCTTTTCAAGGTTGATGAACTCATCTCGGATTTGTCCAAAGGTATTACGCTTGAACCGGGTGATATCATCGCCTCCGGCACCCCCGAAGGAGTTGGCGCGGGTCGTGATCCGCAGGAATGGATGTGGCCGGGCGACGTGATGGAAGCCCATGTCGAGGGCATCGGAACAATCCGTCATCCGATCATCAACGCCACCAAATTCAAGTGACGTCCTGACCTGCACTCTGCAGCGTTTGGCACCATCACATCTTCCAAAAGGTTTTGGAGCAAGCCGCAGCACGCGGCGCGGCTAACGATGAAGGACGACAATCAAATGCGTTTCGATCTAGACCCTAATACGCCGCAATTCAGCTACAAACTGCTGACGGCTTGCGTCACACCACGCCCTATTGCGTGGGTGTCGTCCTTTGGCACAAATGGTGTGATCAACGTGGCCCCGTACAGCTTTTTCAACGCCATGGGTCACACACCGCCAACCGTGGCAATCGGTATCCTTGCCGATCCGGATAAAGGTTGGAAAGATACCGCGCGCAATATTCTTGATACAGGAGAGTTTGTCGTGAACCTTGTGCCCGAGACATTGGCAAAGGAGATGAACACAACCTGTATGAATGCGCCCGATGACGTAAGCGAATTGGAAATCGCAGGTTTGCAATCCGCCGCTTCTACCCACATCAAACCACCGCGCATTGCGAATGCGCCGGTATCTTTTGAATGCAAGACACACACCGTGGTCACCACCGGCCCGCAACAGGCCATCGTCATCGGTCAGGTGCATGCGATCCACATCGCGGATCAATTTGTGCTGGATGCGCAAAAAGGATACATCGACACCCCTGCCCTTGGTCTGGTCGGGCGCATGCATGGCGCTGGCTGGTACACGCGCACGGGCGACATGTTCCAGTTGGACCGCCCTGACTATGCCACTTGGAAGACAGAGAACTGAAGCGCCCAATATTCCCCTTATTAGGGTCTATATCTTTGGCAACTCCGTGGGTTGAACCAGCGGGAAAATATCAAAAGGCGACGTGAGTTGTTTCATGCTGCGCATCGTTACAATCTGCCCTGTGTTGTAGCGCAGAAAGGGTGTCGCGTTGTTTGTCACCAGTGATGTGACAACCAGAACTCCCGGCACGCCTTCGTCAAGCAGCTCGAATGTTTGCGGGTCCAACACTTCGGGAAAGCAAAAATCGGACCAGAAACGAAAACCATAACACGCCGCATCTTCGCAACCTGTCATCATGACCTCGGACATGCCGAAACAGTCACGCACCTCGGCACCCCAAAGTGCCGTCAGCTTGTTCCGCTTGGTATCGGGCAAAGGTTCACCTGTGCACAGGATCTTGTTCACGGAAGCCGCAGCCAGATCAAAGCCTTGCGCTTGTGCAAACTCACCCAATGCGATCCCGTCACTGACAGATCCAATCCACGCTGTAGGCCGAAGCCTGCGCAACAGATCAAGTTGGCCAGAAATATCCGAAGCACCGGTAGAGCCAGCCCAAATCATCCCGACACCCATCTCGGAACCGCTGCGCGCCATCATATGCCCCATCGGATCACTCCCCAGTGGCATCGACATCTGCGCCACATCATCCTGAGTGAAACCGGCAAGCACCATCGCGCGTTTGAAACCAACCGCAGCATAGGCAACATCACGAGACGTACGTGGATAAAACAGGGGCGCATCGGCTAAACCACCTGCCTGCCAGAACTCCGTGATCTTGTTATCCGGTGCGAGGCAAAAGACGTCCTGAAAGGTCTGTTGGTCCATACCCTCCAGTTGCCCCTGATCGAGGATCGGGATTTTCACCCATTCCTCGGTCTTGGTTACCTGATCAATGTCGATATGGTCCAGTTTCCCACGATAGAACCCCGACCGCTGCGCCTGATCAAACGCATAGATACGACGCAATGTCTGTACGTTGATCAGACCGCCAACCGTTTCGGGAATACCAAGATCAACGACAGGATGGATCACCTTGCTACCCTCTTTCAAATCGAGCCCGGTTGGCTACTGTTATTTGCCTTGCAAGACCGCCGTCGCTTCGATCTCAAGCAGTGCTTCGTCTTCGACCAGACCCGCGACGACAACCATGGTCATGGCCGGAAAGTGACGACCCAATACGCGGCGATAGACCTCGCCAACTTCACGCTGGCGCGCGACATATTCTTGCTTGTCGACAACATACCACGTCAGGCGCACGAGGTCTTCAATCTTGCCACCTGCCGCTTCAATCACATCAACAATATTGCGCAGCGCCTGTTCCATCTGGCCGATAAAATCTTGCGTTTCAAAGACCTGATCTGCGGTCCAACCGATCTGACCACCAATGAACAATTGGTTATCCGCTGTCTTGATCCCGTTGGCATACCCTCTGGCTTTGGCCCATCCGTCCGGCTGAATAATCTCGTTTGTCATCCTGTTTCTCCTTTTACATCTTGTTACAACTGCGCACGGTTCAGATCCGTCCACGGTTGGGATTCATCTTTGGTTATGTGGGTACCAAGTTTTTGCCGCACTCCAAACGCAGGGCATGAGCCGGGCCAAGAAAACGACCAGTTCCCTGCGAGATATCCTGCAACAGGGTCACACGGGCGAGACCGTTTCAGATGGCGATAGGAAAATGCTATGATCTACACCCCCAAGTACTGATCGCGCACAGCTGGGCCAAGATCATCAATTGTACCATGCCAGACCGAAACGCCACGCTCCAGTATGACCACGCTGTCAGCGATCTGGCGCAGTTCGCTGATCGTCTTGTCCACCACGAGGATGGACAAATCACCGGATTTTTTCAACGCCGCAATCGCCGCCCAGATTTCCTGACGCACAACAGGTGCCAAACCCTCTGTTGCCTCGTCCAGAATCAACAAGCGCGGGTTTGTCATCAAAGCACGCCCAATGGACAACATTTGCTGCTCCCCCCCAGACAGCGATCCTGCAAGCTGGTGTTCACGTTCTTTCAAACGGGGGAAAAGCGCGTGAACAGCCGCGAAATCCCACTGTCCGGGGCGCGCTGAAGCATAGAGGTTTTCATAGACTGTCAAATTCGTGAAGCACCGGCGCCCTTCAGGCACCAGCCCCAGACCCAATTGCGCAGCTTTGTGTGCAGGCAGTCCACCAATGTCACGACCTGCAAATGAAACATTTCCGGCAGAGTTCTTGAGCAAGCGGCAGATCACCTTGATCGTGGTCGATTTGCCCATCCCATTTCGCCCCATAAGTGCGACTACCTCGCCCTCAGCCACACGAAGGTCCACACCGAACAACGCCTGCGATGCGCCATAGCTTGCAGTGATCTGTTCCAGGGCCAACAAACTCATGCCGCGTCCTCTTCACCCAGATAAGCGACGCGCACATCGGGATTGGAGCGGACCTCATCAACGTTGCCGGTTGCAATAATCTTGCCATACACAAGAACACTGATCCGGTCAGCCAGCGCAAAAACCGCATCCATATCATGCTCGACAAGCAGGATTGGGGCCTCTTTTTTCAACTCTTGCAAAAACCCGGTCAACGCCTTGGACCCTTCCCCACCCATGCCTGCCATCGGTTCGTCCATCAAAAACGCCTTGGGGGACAGTGTCAGGGCAACCGCAACCTCCAACTGGCGGCGCTGTCCATGTGACAGCTCTGACGTGATGGTTTCTTCACGCTTGCGCAACCCGACCCGCTCCAATGCCGCACGCGCCCGTTTCAGCAAGGCGGCGTCTTTCATGGCAGGTTTGAAAAAACTGAACGCAGAACCGCTTTGCCCCACGGCGCCCAACACGACATTTTCAAGCACCGTATAATCCATCGCCAGCGCCGAAATCTGGAAAGTGCGGCCCAGACCCAAGCGGGCACGTTCAGCTGTCGATACACCTGTCACATCCTTGCCGTTAAACCAGACAGTTCCACTGTCCGGTTTCAATCCTCCTGCAATCTGCTTGATAAGTGTCGATTTTCCGGCCCCGTTCGGGCCAATCAACGCGTGTATCTCTCCTGGCTTCAGGTCCAGCGATATCCCGTCGCTGGCCTTAAGCGCACCAAAGGACTTGTGAATATCAGAGACCGTCAGAATGCTATCCGTCATGACTGATCTCCTTGCGCGACAGCTTGCCGATGATCCCACCCTTCGCAAACAGAACGACGAACAAAAGGATCGCGCCCAGATAGATGAACCAATACTCCGACAACCCGCCAAGGAAGTGTTCAAGCATGATATAAAGCGCGGCACCCGCAACAGGCCCGAACAGGCGCGCCACGCCCCCAAGGATGATGAAAATCATGATTTCACCGGAGATTTGCCAAGAGAACATTGTCGGACTGACAAAGCGGTTAAGGTCCGCAAACAACGCGCCTGCCAGTCCGGTAATCGCGCCCGAGATGACAAAAGCAACAAGCCGCACCCGGTAGACATTGATGCCAACTGTCAGCGCGCGTTCCTCATTCTGATGCGCCCCGTTCAGCGCCAAACCAAAGGGGGATTTGTTCAGGCGGTTCACCAGAAACAGAACCGCGCAAAGCAGCACAAAACAGATACTAAAGAACTGAATAGGGTCTAACGTGTTCATCCCCGGAAACTGGTTGCGCACATAGATCGACAGCCCGTCCTCGCCGCCATAGGCAGGCCAGCTGATCGTGAAATAATAGAACATCTGCCCAAACGCGAGTGTGACCATGATGAAATAGACGCCCGTTGTGCGCAGGCTAAGTGCCCCGATCAGCAATGCCAGCAGTGCAGACATCACAATCGCGACCAACCAGATTACCGGCATCGAATTTGTGCCTTCGATCAGGAACGGAACTTCCATGATCGGTTCGTAATTCTGTGCATGACTGGCAAGGATACCCATCGCATAGCCACCCATCCCGAAATAAGCGGCATGACCAAAACTGACCAATCCCCCCTGCCCCAGCGCGAGGTTCAAACCTACCCCGGCCAGCGCGAAAATCACCGCGCGGGTCGCAAGCGTAATGGTAAACGGTTCCTCCGCGAAATGCGCATAGGTCGGCACCAGCACCAGCAGGGCCAGAATGATCATGTTGATATGGCGTTCGCGCATCATCTCAGGTGCTCCCGAACAGGCCGGTTGGCTTGTAAAGCAACACCCCCGCCATCAGGATGTAGATCAACATCGACGCCAACGCAGATCCGACCGTCGTGGCGGCAGACGGCTCCATGAACGTGCCAAAAATAACAGGCAACATCGTGCGCCCCAAAGTATCGGTCAGGCCAACCAGAATGGCACCCGCTAGCGCCCCCTTAATCGACCCTATTCCGCCAATTACAATCACAACAAAGGCCAGGATCAACACGGGTTCTCCCATGCCCACCTCAACCGACTGGATCGCCCCGACAAGCGCACCGGACAGCCCTGCAAGTGCGGCACCAAGGGCAAAAACCATAGTGTACAATACCGAAATATCCACACCCAATGCGGCAATCATTTCGCGGTCGTTTTCACCCGCACGTATCCGCATGCCAACGCGTGTTTTCGAGATTAACAGGAACAATCCCGCAGCCACCGCCAAACCGATCAGAATGATCGTCAGACGATAGAGCGAATACTGAATACCACCGGGCAAGGTCACTGTGCCATTCAGGACATCAGGAATGTTCAGAAACAAGGGGAACGAGCCGAAAACCCAACGGGTGGCTTCTGAAAAAATCAGGATCAGCGCAAAGGTCGCCAAGACCTGCTCAAGATGATCCCTGTCATAGAGCCGCCTGATCACCGTCAGTTCAATCAGCGCGCCGATGATCGCCGCTGCAATCAGACTTGCCACAAGCGCGAGAAAGAAGTTTCCGGTCCAACCGGCAACCGCCGCCGCCGCAAATGCACCGATCATGTAAAGCGACCCGTGCGCGAGGTTGATCAACCCCATCACGCCAAAGATCAGCGTCAATCCGGCGGCCATCAGGAACAACATCACGCCGAATTGCAGACCGTTGAGGACTTGCTCGATCAAAAGAAGTGTCGTCATCAGGCCCCCTTCCTTGAAAGCATCCGGCGACCACAGCCACCGGATGCTCTGTTCTTGGTCCTAGAGTTTGCACTCGGCGGCATAGACGTCCTGCCGGTCTTCGAGGCCAATACCGATGATCTTGTTGGTGAAGACATCACCATCCTTGATCACCTCACGCACATAGAAGTCCTGGATGGGATGCTGGTTGTTGCCAAACCTGAAATCGCCCCGCGTCGAGGCAAAATCGGCCTCACGTAGCGCCTCACGAAAAGCGTCCGTGTCCTTCACATCGGCCTTCGCCGCTGCCGAAACTATCAAGTTTGCGGTATCAAATGCCTGCGACGCATAGATAGACGGGATGCGTCCGTATTCAGCCTTAAACGTCTCTACAAAAGCCTTATTCGCGGCATTGTCGATGTCCGGGCTCCATTGGGCAGTATTGTGAATGCCAAGGGCTGCATCCCCCACCGCTGCAAGAATGGTCTGATCAAAGCTGAACGCCGGACCAACCACGGGCAGGTCAATACCACTGCCTGCGTATTGCTTGAGAAATGAAATTCCCATGCCGCCGGGCAGAAAGAAGAAAATGCCATCTGCACCCGATGCACGGATTTGGGCGATTTCGGCAGCGTAATCGGTCTGGCCCAGCTTGGTGAACAACTCGCCGGCCAACGCCCCCTCATAGGTCCGCTTGAAGCCGGTCAATGCATCTTTGCCTGCCGGATAGTTTGGGGCCAGAATGAAGGCATTCTTGAAACCAAGCTTTTTAGCATGCGCGCCTGCGGCCTCATGGGGACCGTCGTTCTGCCATGCAACATTGAAATAGTTCTCGTGACACCCCTTACCTGCCAATTGCGCAGGTCCGGCATTCGGTGAGATGTAGAACTTTCCCTGCGCTGTTGCGGCGGGTGCCACGGCAAGTGCGAGGTTGGAAAAAACAATCCCCGTCATAATGTCGACTTTTTCGGACTGGATCATTTTGTCAGCGACCTGCACCGCGATATCGGGTTTTCGCTGGTCATCCTCGACCACAACTTCGATCCCGTCATTTCCCGATTGCTTGATCCCCAACAGAAACCCGTCGCGGATATCAACGCCCAAGGCCGCTCCACCACCAGTTAAAGTAGTGATCAGGCCGATCTTAACTTTACCACCATGCCCATCCGCCACGGCACCGGACGCCAATCCAAGTGCCATGATCCCTGCCGCTCCAAGAACCCTGAACGCGTGCATTGTTTTTCCTGTCATCATTTTCAATTCTCCCAGTTGGTCGGGCGCAATCTGGTGCGCCGTCATAGACACTTTGTGCCTGTGCGATGCCAATTGAAATGGCTTTATTCAGGAAAGGCTACTCTGGCGCAACATTTGCTTCAAGTTCAAAATATATCGACATGAAATGATCACAGCATCGTCGGAACGCGACGCCTGTCATGAGCGCCCATGAGCCAGATATGATTGATAAGAGTCTAATTGGCTGCTTAGTCCCTAAATAGTATGCACCTCTCCGCAAGATGCTATCGCGCAGAATCGCACCAAAGCGCGACTGGAAATAAATCGAATTGATCAATCGAAATCCATCTAAGCCACTGATATTAATTGTATTTGGCGAGTTGTCCCCGCGGGGACAACCCCAGTTCAACGTTCCAAGGCGGCTAAGAATGCTTCAACTGCGTTTTCAAGCTTCTTACGCTCGACCCCACTGAAATCACGATCAAGTCGCAACTCGATACGCCCGTCAGCAACTGTACACTTTGCGTCCCCGTCGGGACGGTTCAGGCGGAATGTGGTCTTGGCCGCCCGTGCAGCAGGTGCCAGCTTGACCTTTTTCTGCACCACAACAGGTGTCTGGGTAACAAACTCCCGCATCACCAACTGCTCATCTTCTGCCGAAGCCCCCTCCTTTGCCGACAACAACCGGTTAAGAACACCTGTCGCCTGAGGATCATCATCAAGCCTGCGCACAACTTGCAATCCCAACGCACGCGGGATCGCATCAACATGCGTTAACCGTCCCTCAGTAGCGGCCAACAGACGCACAAAGTGCTTAATGTAACTGCGCTTTTGGCGCCCTGATGATGCAAACAGCAATTCAACTGCGTGGTCATACCCTTCAACCTCTCCCGCTTGTTTGCGATAATTGATGGCGAGTTGCGCCATCTCGCCAAAAGACACACCACGCCGCACCAGGTTTTCATCAACCATCCGGCGGTACAAGCGCAGCAGATTTTCACCTTTGGCATTGATCCCCGCGGGGATACGCGCAAATGCATCGTCGCCGGTTTCCTGAAACAACTCCACATACGCCGTAAATCGGCGAAAACCCTGTATCAGTTCAAAAACATCATCAACCTGCTCAACCCGGATGGGGTTGCTCAGACCGATCTCGCGAATTGACCTTTTCAGTTCGTCGATCTCAGGGTCACGTCCCGGTGCGCGGTCACGGGTCAATTTGTCCGTCCGGATCGCATCAAGCGGTATCAGATCCGTGATCAAACCCGCTTTTTTCAAACGTACATGTTCGTGCGCCAGCGCATCATTTTCTGCACGGATTGCCGCCTCGGCCGTCTGTCGCGCACTTAACGCTTCGGCATTTTCGGTAATCGCAGCGGCCATAGGGCCACGTCGCGCTTCTGTCCCCTCGGGGGCAACAGGCTGCGGGTCAACTTCTGCATCATCAAAGTTGATATCAAAAACGCGTTTCTTCTTGCTCATGTCTTATCCTCCAACGTGTCCCACGCAGTGATGAGATGTCCTTTGAATTCATCATAGGCCTGATCAAATGACGCCCGCGCCCGCCGCCAGGTTTCGCGCGTCATGTCGCGGTAATCGGTCTCGTAAATAGAACTGAGAAAGCGACCCGATTGCTCAACCGCGCGAGTCATCTCAATGGGATGTTCTGCCAGCCTGTCGCCAAAAACCTTGCTGAATGCTTGCTGCATCGCACGGTGCAACTCGTTGTTGCTTTCGAAACGGGTCAGCAAAAACCGCACATCCGCGAACACTTTGGGCAATGTGAATGTCCCGCCGGGGACGGAACCGCCAAAGCGCTCAAGATCCTCCAGCGCCTCGGAGAGTTGTCCGATAAACGATGTGGTGGAATCGTATTCCCAATACCCCGGCCCAGAAGGGATATAAAGAACGTCAGCCGCAAAGACCGCATTCATCGATTGATACCCGATAGCAGGCGGACAATCGAAAATAATCATATCGTATGCGTCGTCGGGAAGCGCATCAAGGTAGCGGGAGACAGCAGCAAAAAAAGACCATTCGGGATTAAGATGTCTGTATTGCGCAGAGGCAAATTCAACGAAGGCTGCATTTGCGCACGAGGGCAGGGCGTCGATGGTTGGCCAGTTCGTTGGCTTGATAAAATCGGTGACACGCAATTCATTCAGACCCATCTCGGTGATCTGCGATGGCAATTTGCGCTGGGGCAGGGAGGCCCCGCTTTCCGCACCTTGGGTCGCCGCATTCATGCGTTCGGTTTCACGGATCAGGTCTCGGGCCATCACACCCCAGACAGTATATTCTTCGTTCACATCATTCAGCCCCATCGAGTGACTGAGCGTGGCTTGTGGATCAAAATCAACGACCAACACGCGGTATCCATCAAGGGCAGCAGCATGGGCGAAATGCAGTGCGACCGTAGATTTGCCCGCACCTCCCTTGAAGTTTGCAATTGCCGCACGGATTGCGCGCTTTCCTGCGGGGCGTTCTGGCATCAAGGATTTGCGGTTCACCTTGAGGCGGCGCCGCATCTCGTTAATTTCCTCAAGCGTATACCAGTGCTGGCGTCCCTCTTCTTCGGTCTGGCCCTGAGGCAAGGAGGGATCAGCCGCCAAACGCCCGCGCAGCGTCGACTGGTTCACCTTGAAGATAAGTTCTGCAACTTCCCAGCTCGAAAAGCGGCGCAGGGTCTTTTCATTCTCGGGCGAGAATGTCTGTTGCCTGATAAAACCTTGCATCTTAAGCGACTGGGCTTGCAGTCTGGAAAGGTCTTGATGTGTGAACATACTGCTATATGCCTCATTTTATTTATCTTTTACGATGTGTCCCCGCGGGGACAAGATCAGCTTAACAAGTTTTCCCTGCTATCAGGACGCTAATTCTGATCCTTTTCTGATTTACGCCTAATTTGCCAAAGATGTAAATCTGAATAATGTGTAGAAAGGTCAATGTACCATGGCGCAAACCCGAATCGGATGATGTTGTCCTTCAGGGCAATTCCCGCTCCGGAAAGGGGGACGTTATTTGGAGGCCAAGAGCCTATTAGGGGACAAAATGCCCTCATTAGGTGACAGCCTGAGAGTCCCCTTATACCTATAATACCAAGATTTTAGTTTCGGATTAGGGTGTAGAAACGGACATAGCAAAGCAGCCCCTTGACAGAATCGGGTGTTTGGACGCAAATCAGACATGGGTTGGGAAAAGCGTTGAGTTGATCCCAGACCCTAAAACCGGAACATAGATTTCGGACCATGAGGTAAAGCAACATCATGTTGCGATGAGAGGCGGGCAGGGACATGCTCCAGAAAAAGCTGGCAGGGCCGGGGGCTGCTGCGCGCAAGTATGATATGATTACCGCTTTGGGAGCCTATGCGCTTTCATTGGGGAAACATGATCAGAGACTGATTTTAAGGCTCATTACGCTGCTTACCGCGCGTTACAATTGGGGACGTGATGAACTCTCGATCGGGCAGCGTGAAATCGCGAAACTGTGGTCTTGCAATGAACGCACTGTCAAACGGGAAATCGCAAAGCTGCGTGCGCTTGGCTGGATGAACGTCAAACGCCAGGGCGCACGGGGCAGGGTGACGACTTATGGTTTTGACACCCATCACATGCTGGCCGCGACTAATGGCATCTGGGCCGAAATAGGGTCTGATTTTGTTATCAGACTTGAAGGTGCTCCGGCCGAAACGGTTGTTCCGTTTCCTGTGAAAGGCAATGTTGCAGCTCCTGAAATTGATGCGGCAACGGAATGGGGGCTTGCGCGCGCGGTTCTCTACGCTGAGGATGCGGGCCGTTTCGGGGCCTGGGTGCAGGCGCTGCAGCGGGCCGGTAGGGCAGGGGGGCGGCTAACCCTGCGCGCCCCCAGCCGGTTTCATGCGGCCTACGTACAGACCCATTTAGAGTCTGTTTTACTGCGCGCCTGTCAATCGGTAGATTCTGACATCAGCGCAGTAGAGATCGTGGATTAACCACCGCGCACGGTGTCGATCATCAGCTGCACATTCTCTGGATCGGCGTCTGGTGTAATGCCGTGGCCTAGGTTGAATATGTGCGGGCCATTTGAAAGTGCTTTGACGATCCGCTTGGTTTCGGACACGAGGTTATCGCCACCTGTGACCATATGCGAAGACTTTAGATTCCCCTGTACAGAGCCAGATATCTGGACATTCTCGGCAGCCCATTCCGCAGTCACACCATCGTCGATGGCAATACAATCCGCGCCGATTGCTGCATGGGCACCAACGTAACGTTCCCCGGCTCCTCGGGGGAAGGCGATCACGGGAATACCGGGATGCAGGGCTTTTAGTTCAGCGGTGATCCGCTGCATGGGTTTGAGCGAGTAATTTTCGAAGTCGCCACCCTGCAAGGAACCGGCCCAGCTGTCGAAAAGCTTTACCACCTCGGCCCCTGCTTTGATCTGCTCCGAAAGATAGAGAACAGTCGCTTCAGTCACACGGTCGATGATGGCGTCAAAAACGGGGAGGTTTTCAGCCTTGAGCGCATGGGCCGGTCCCTGATCGGGTGTTCCTTGGCCTGCGATCATATAGGTGGCAACCGTCCATGGCGCACCGGCAAAACCGATGAGCGTTGTTTCAGCTGGTAGACCGTTGGACAGGATTTTGACAGTTTCATAAATCGGGCTCAGCGTATCGTGGATCGCCTCTACCGGTTTCAGCTTGTCGAAGTCAGCCTGAGAAGTGATCGTAGAGAGTCGCGGACCCTCGCCTGTTACAAACCACAAATCTGCACCAAGGGCTTGAGGAATAAGCAGAATATCGGCAAACAGGATTGCCGCGTCAAAACCATAGCGGCGGATAGGCTGGAACGTCACTTCTGCGGCGAGTTCGGGATTGTAGCACAGCGACAGGAAATCCCCTGCCTGCGCACGTGTGGCCTTGTATTCCGGCAGATAGCGCCCCGCTTGCCGCATCATCCAGATTGGCGGGGTGGGCAGGGTTTCGCCAGCAAGGGCGCGCAGGATGGTTTTATCTTTGCTCATGGGGGCTTTCCGATTTTGTGTTCTGCGCATCATGCTTTTTGCGAGAGGGCGATACAAGAGTTGTCAGGCAAAGTTTACAAATGTACGAAGGGGCATGATCAAGAATTTACCCACCCCGACGAATCCGCTTAATATTGGCACCCGTGGCTCGCTGCTTGCTTTGGCGCAGGCACATGAGACACGCGACCGGCTGTCCAAGGCATTTGATTTGCCCAGTGAAGCCTTCGAAATCGTGGTGATCAAGACCACTGGTGACCGGGTGCAGGACCGCCCGTTGAAAGAGATCGGCGGCAAGGGTTTGTTCACCCGCGAGATCGAGGACGACATGCTTGCGTCCAAGATTGATATCGCTGTGCATTCGATGAAGGATATGCCGACGCTACAGCCCGAAGGCCTTGTGTTAGACACGTATTTGCCCCGCGAGGATGTGCGGGATGCCTTTATCTCTCCGCGCCTGAAAAGTCTGAATGATCTGGCGCAGGGAGCTGTTGTGGGTACGTCGAGCTTGCGGCGTAAAGCACAGTTGAAACTGCGCCGTCCTGATCTGGAAGTGGTGGAGTTCCGCGGCAATATGCAGACCCGTCTCAAGAAACTGGATGAAGGCGTGGCAGAGGCGACCTTTCTTGCGATGGCTGGGCTGAACCGGCTGAAGATGGACCATGTACCCAAGACGCCCATCGAGGTCGACACCGTGCTGCCAGCTGTGGCGCAAGGCGCAATTGGGGTTGAGCGGCGTATGGGTGACATGCGTGCGGCCGAAATGCTTGAAGCGATACATGATGTGCCCACAGGGCACCGTCTGGCGGCTGAGCGGGCGTTTCTGGCGGCGTTGGACGGATCTTGCGAGACACCCATTGCGGGCCTGGCCGTGTTGGAAGGTGGGACACTCTACCTGCGTGGAGAAGTCTTGCGTCCGGACGGGTCGGATTCGATTGATGATGCGGTGCGCTGTCCGATTGAGGATGGTGCCAAAGCGGGTCAGGACATGGCGGCCAAACTGCTCGCGCAGGCGGGCGAAGGCTTCTTTGACTGGCGGTGACGTCAGGATGATTGCGTTTCCGGGCGCGCGCGGTAAACAACCTGCGGATTCAGATGTTCGAAACCTGCGGGTACAACGGGATGATCGAATCCGGCGTCACAATCCCGTTGCATTCCGATCTTTTCCATAACAGCAATTGACGCGTGATTATTGTGAACCGCAAAGGCCACAATTTCGTTCAGTTTGTGATGTTGGAAACCATGGGCAAGTAGCGCGCGGGCGGCTTCGGTTGCATAACCCTTGTTCCAATAGACAGGTAGAAACTGCCAACCGATTTCGACACAGGGAGTGATTGGCAACTCATACGCCACGCGGGACAGGCCGGTATAGCCAATTGGTGCGCCGCTGCTTTTGAGGCAGGCGGCTTGCCATGCAAGAGCGTCATCAGGAAAGCTGCGCACGACCTCTTCCAGCAGAGTATCTGATTCATGGCGGGACAAGCGTGTGACGTAAAATTTACGGATCGCCGGGTCGGACATGATGCTGTGAAACACCTCACGATCAGATTGCTGCAGCGTCCACGGCCTGATGAACAAACGCGGGGTTTCCAGGGTGATCATCAGGCTGCGCGTGGCGTCATTGTGTGTTGTTTCTGGGGTTCATCCCGGAATGACCAGCCGTTGACCCACCTGAATTCTATCAGGGGACTTCAGCAAAGAGCGGTTGGCCTCGAATATGCGGCGGTAGGCACCGGGGCGGCCGTAAAACTTGAGTGAGATATAGGCAAGGCTGTCGCCGGGTTCGACGATGTATTCCTGCGTGCCCGTCAACTGCGAAACTTCTGTTCCAGTTGCTTCAAAGGCGCGACGGATCATTTCGCGAGCGGCTTTTGCGCCTTCAACGGTGCCTTCCCTGATCAGTGCATTTTGCACCAGATTGAACAACATCGTGTCCAAATCGACTTCTCCGTTCTCGGTGCTAAGCCCTTCGGGAAAGGTGATTTCACCGCGTTTTTCGGCGGTCCGCAGCAGATTCTTCATGAACCGGCGGCTGATTTCCAGGTTGATCGGGCGCAGCATCAACTGGCGTTTGCCATTATTTTCGCGGGCCTCAACTGTGTAGACACCGGCAAGCACCGCTTCTTTCAACATCCGCATATGCAGACCAAGGGCGCGCTGCGCGTCTTTCTCGGCTTGCAGGACCGCGGCTTCGGCGCTTGGGGCTTGAGTTTCTTGGGGTGCGGGCGCTAGCGGGCTGGCTTCGGGCTGCAATCCGGCGATAACACCTGCAATTGCCGGGGCAGGGGTCAACAGGTCCATTGGCTCTGCACGTGTCACGACATCGGTGTCTAGGCTGGCGGCAACGGCCTCTGCGAGACTCATGGGTTTTGGCGGCGCGACGGGTTGTTCGACAACTGTCACGGTGCGGGGTTTCATAAGAAGGAGAGTCGTAGTCACGCCCAACGCAAACGTCAGGATCACAATCATGATCATCATGACCGTCGGTTTTTTGGAGTCGGCGTCGGTAGAAACCTTGGTTGGGTATTCCTGAAAATCCTTGCGGCCAAAGGGTGTGTTGTGCGCGGTTGGAGGAGGGCCAAAAGATTTCATGATCCTGACCCCGCTTCAATGCTAAGGCCAAGAGCCGCCCACGTCAGCATGCCCCCCCGGTAATAGCTGATTTGCCCGGCCGGATAGCCAGCGGCCAGCAGATGCCGTACCAATATGCCTGCGTCGTCCGCAGCGGGCCCGTTGTCATATATCAGTAACTGGCGAACGTCTGCGAATGAAAGCCCGTCGGCTTCCGGTTGGGCACCCAAAGCGACAAGGATGTCATTGCGATAGCCATTCTCGGGGGCAAGCGTGGCATGGGGCAGGCTGACGCTGCCCGGCACAAAACCAACAGCGCGATCCAGAGGCATACGTGCATCAACCATCAAACCGGTGTTGTTTGCCACGTGGTCTTGCAAAAACGCCAACACCTCGCGTTCACCAAGTATTTCCACGCCATCGGCCAACTGGACGGGTCCAAGGCACGCCTCACCACATTCTGCGGAGGCTTGTGCAAATCGGCCAACAAGGGGTGATACCTGCGTGGTGTCCCGGTCAATGCTGACATGCTTGCCTTGAAAAACGAATTGCGCGCCTACCGGCACGGCAGCGTCCTGAGCAGCGCCTGTTGTTGCGGAAAGTGCAAGAAATGTGGCCGCGAACGCGGGTCTGAGCAGCATATTAATCCCCTTTGCGCACCACTACATTCAGTATGTCGCAGCAGCGCGCCCAATAGCAGTGGTTGAATGGCCTATTTATACGCAAGGCCAAAAATTGAAGTCAAAGGAAATAGGGTGCGGTTTGGGCAGTAAAGCGAGTTAGTTTTTAATTTTGCATGCTTGGGTTGAGTGACCTAAGGGAAACCCTCGTAACACTGGAATGATTATGTTGCTAACTATTTGCAAGCGACGCTCTTGCGGCATTTTTTGCGTTCCAGACAGAATCGGTTGGTCTAACGAGAGGCATTTTAATGCCCGCTCAGGTAGTTATTGACCCAACTCTGTTCAGTATGTTGTCGGCCAGAACCAAACTCCCGCCGGGGTTTGAAAGGCGGCACCTACGACGCCCGTAATGGTGGCTGTCGGCAGGTTGCAACCAAATCACATAATGAGCCATATATTACATAATTAGGATTACAGGTTTCACTCACACAGATTGGGCACATTCTAATCTGGGTTGCGAAATTTCCCCTATCTTGCTGGAAAGCAAGGAGAATGAAAGATGGCGCATACAG
>CANMXJ010000018.1 GCA_947501805.1 uncultured Sulfitobacter sp.
CACCAACCGAAGCCTTCAGAGAAGAATTAATGAAACTGAGATAGCGGAAACCGTCGCAACGACACTTGAGAATCCAGAAAATCCGGCTCGCCATGCGCGACGTCTCGATCCTCCCACCCTGTGCAGCGATGTGTGGACGTGCTCTGTTCTTTGTCCGAACCAAGGGGGACTCGTGATCAGACTTGCCGGATGGCCCAATTTGACATGTCCGGCAAAAGGTTGTTCAGCAGGGTCTGGAAAACCGCCACAATGGTCTTGGGGTTGTCGTCTGCAACTGCGCTGGATTGGGAAAAACGGCGGGTCGCGACTACGCGTTGATCACGGTCGTTGATGATTGTGAGGTCAAGACCAACCTGCGCGTCAAAGCTGCCATCCTCCAGAATGTTAACTTCGAATGCGTCGATGCGCACCAGCAGCGCCTTGTCCGGTATCGGCCCCGCGTCGCTGCGCCCGACATAAGCGATCCGGCCTGTCTGGGATATGCTGCGGATTAAAAGGGATTGCACAACGGCCGGTAACTCATCGCTCCAGCGGGCATCAGGCAGATACGTGATGGAGGCGGGATCGGGTTTGATCAGGATCCGGTCGCTTGCAAGCGCGGCTGGTGCCTGCGGTTTTGCCACCAGCAATGTCCGCGTTTTCCGCCCCCCTGCCCGCGACCCCGACACGGGGCGCAGATCATATGTGTCCAGCGGTTCGGTCGCAGCATTAAGCGATGAAATCGCGCTACATCCGCTCAGAGAGCAGACACCGCCCAAAAGGGCCATACGGCGGGTTAGTCGGAACATGGGTCTATCTCCTGTATTCGGGAACGCGACCATCCAGAATAAAGCGCGCAGGATCGCGTTCAATCCGGCGGGTCAGATCGCCAAGGCTGTTCACCAGCGTCCGTGCCTCGGTGGCAAGCCGTGTGAGTTCGGGCAGGCCTTTGCTCGCGAAATCGCCAATACCGGGGGCGGTTTGCGCGACGGCGGTCTGGATTTGGCGGACAACCGTATCGCTTCGCGCAATCAGGGCACGCAGGTCAGATGTGATGGCGGGTATGTCACTGGCAACCTTTGTGACGGCCTCGCTGATCTGGGCAGAGGCGGTGCGGATGTCCGTCATTGTCGGTCCAAGGTCGGTGTCCAGCACCCTGGTCGCAGCGTCAAAGCTGGTCTGTGCTGATCCAAGAGCACCGGTCGCAACCTCAAGCGTGGAGTCCAGCGTCGCAAGGCTGCTCTGTGCTTTGATAAAAAGGTCATTGGCTGACGCGATCGCCTGCTGCGCCTCTTCGGCCATGGGATCAAAACGGTCGGTTAATCCTGTCAGGTTTGCAGCAACATCATCGATCGCTTTGCTGGCACTGGCCACGCCCGTTCTGATGTCTGCCATAATGGCAGGCACATCGTTCAGCACCACAGCTTCTATTGTCGCAATAGCCGCTTTTGCATCGGCCAGAACATCGCGGGCTTCGCTCACCAGCAAGGTGCCGTCGCCGTCAACAAGCTGATCAAAGCTGTTTGAGGCTTCGGTTACAGCATTGAAGGCAGTGTTGGCTTCTTTCATCGCGCCTTCAAGTTCGATCAACCGTGCATTCAACAGATCGGCTGTTTCGGTGAAACCATCCAGTGTTGCGCCGGAACGTGTTTGCAGATCAGCGATGGCGGCATTGGTCAAAGATGTTGTTTCAGCAACCTGATCCAGAATACCGGGCACCTGTTCTTTCAGGATTTGGGTTGCCTGATCAAAAGTTTCTTCTACACTGCTGATCGCGTCCACCGACCCTGCAAGGGCGGTATCTGCGGTTTCGAAGGCTTCCGTTGCAGCAACCATTGTGTTGTCGGCCTGCTCAAGCGTGCTGGTCACAGAAGCACCGATTTCGTCCAGACGGTCCGTAAACAGGGTGATCTGGACCGTTGCATCACGCACGGTGCCTGAAATTTCTGAGAAATCATTCAATGCCTGATCCAACCGGCCTGATGACGAATCCAGATTGCGCAGAATATTTGTCAGATAGTTTTGGTTCTCCGGCCCGGTCAACGCTTGAAACTGGGCCATCAGCTTGGTCGCTTCTTCGAGTAGATCGGGCGCATCCTGAACCAGTGTTTGCAAACTGGACCGGCGCGACGGGATGATCTTCCAGCCTTGCGCGTTTTCCACCAAAGGGGCCGCTGCAGGGGTGCCGCCAGACAACGAGATATAGGCAACACCTGTAACCCCTTGGGATTGCAGCCTTGCAACTGTGTCCGAGCGTATCGGCGTATCCGCCTCGATCTCGATTGTGGTGAATACCTTTGAAGGGTCTTCCTCTGCGATGCGCAGGCCGATCACCCGACCTACCGTTATGCCGTTGAAAGAAACGTCGCCCGAGGGGTCAAGGCCCGAAACATCTTCGAACAGGATACCATAGCTTTCGTATTGCTTGTTCACCTGCACGCTTGCCAGCCAGATAAAGAAAGCCAGCGTGCCAAGAATGGAGAGCAGCGTGAAGACACCAATCAGGATATAATTCGCGCGGGTTTCCATTACTGTGTCCCCTCTTGGGTGGCCGTCGACAAAGCGGCACGCGCGCGGGGGCCGTGAAAATACTCGTGTATCCAGGGGTGATCAACCTGCAGCATTTCTTCCATGGTCCCTACAGCAAATACCTTTTGATCTGCCAGTACCGCGATACGGTCACAGATCGCGTGCAGACTGTCCAGATCATGCGTGACCAGAAACACCGTCAGCCCCAAAGACGCCTGTAATTGTTTGATCAATGTGTCAAAGGCGGCAGCGCCGATGGGGTCAAGCCCGGCGGTTGGTTCATCCAGAAAAACAATCTCGGGGTCCATCGCAATGGCACGCGCAAATCCTGCTCTTTTGCGCATTCCGCCGGACAATTCGGACGGATATTTTGCCATCGCGTTTTCCGGAAGACCGACCATGCGTACCTTTATGCCTGCCAAAGTTTCACGCAGGGTATCGTCCAGTTGCAATTGCTCACGCATCGGCGCTTCGACGTTCTGGCGCACAGTCAGCGAGGAAAAAAGCGCGCCGTCCTGAAACATCACACCCCAACGGCGGCGCAGGGCGCGAAACTGTGCGTCAGTTGTCGCACGTACACTTTCGCCAAAAACCTCGATCTGGCCTTCTTGCGGTTCCAGCAAGCCGACGATGGCGCGCAGCAACACAGATTTGCCCGTACCTGACCCCCCGACCACGCCAATGATTTCACCGCGCTTCACATCCAGATCCAGACCGTCATGTACCGTATGGGTGCCAAAACGCGTCACCAGTCCGCGCACCCGAATGATGGGATCATCTGTCATGTGTTTCACACTCCCACCACGGCAAAAAAGATCGAGAACATCGCATCTACCACGATCACCATGAAGATCGACAACACCACGGACGCCGACGTCAACCGTCCCAGCGATTCAGCGTTTCCGCCGACCTTCATGCCCTGATAACACCCGATGATCCCTATAATAAGCGCAAAGAACGGTGCTTTGATCATGCCCACGCTAAAGTGCCAGACGTCTGTGTTGCTGACCAGTCGGGTCTGAAACACTGCTGGCGAAACACCAAGTTCGATCCACGACATCAACGCGCCGCCGATCAGTCCGGATATGTCGGCGATCAACCCCAGCGCAGGTAGCATCAGCATCAGTGCAAGCACGCGTGGCACAACAAGAATTGTCACCGGATCAAGTCCGAGGGTGCGCATCGCGTCGATTTCTTCGCGCATTTTCATCGACCCGATGGCGGCGGTGAAAGCCGATCCTGAACGCCCCGCAACAATGATCGAGGTGAGCAGGATACCAAGTTCACGCAGAATCGAGATCGCGATCAGGTCGACGACAAAAACCTCGGCCCCGAACTGGCGCAATTGTGCAGAGCCCTGAAATGCCAGCACCACACCGATTAGAAAAGCCATGAGTGCCACAATTGGCACCGCGCTTACCCCGATTTCCTGACAGTGGTGCACCACAGATGTCAGGCGCAAACGGCTTGGATGCCGGATGATCCCGCCCAGCGTCGCAATCACCTGACCCAGAAACGCGATAAGCTCGACCGTCATGCGGAACCCGCGAATGACTTTGCGGCCGAAGGCTTCAAACCGGTCGGCAATGCTTGGCGGCGGCAACGGCGATTGATCTGCAGGTGGCATGTTGCGCTCGACCGTTTTGATCAATTGTGCCTGTGCCGGTGTTGCACCTGTGATTTCAAGCGGTTTCCCGCGCTGTGCGGCTTGCGCGCGCTGCTCAACAAGGAACCATGCCCCGGCTGTATCCATCTGGGACAAGCACGAAATGTCTATGGATGAAATGTCATCGGAAATGGCCGGCTGCCCGTCGTGGTAGAGCGACATCAATGTGTCGATCAACAGGTTCCCTCTTAAGGTCAGCTTATCTTGCGTGATCGAGACACTGACGGCCTTATCCAAAGCGCCTTTTTCCCTGTTCATGCGGTGCTGCAGTTTGATTTGGTGCCCAACCGCTGCATGTTTGCCCCCTGCCCAACAGTTACCGGCCCTGAATACCGTTAATCCGCTGCCCCGTCAGCAGCATTGATGCAGATCAATAAGTTTGATGCCGTTTTGTAGGAGTGTGGTCCAAAGAGCAACGGCATTGGACAGGTGATGCCGCTACAGACGCCCGACACTCTGCAATGAATGGAGACCTTTCAAAGCATGCAGTCTTATCCTTTTGTTTTCGCCAGCATATGTGCCGTCCTTTTGTCCGCCTGCACCGGGGGCATTTACGGCGCTTCTGACGCGGACAAACGCGGGCAGTTGGTCTATGCCAAGGAATGTTCCCAGTGCCACGGCGCAGCGGGCGAAGGGGGTGGACCTGCATCATTGGGTTTGGGTGTGGTGCCACCCGGTTTGACCGGCCTGAAGCAGCGCAACGATGGTGCATTCCCAAGAGAATTTGTCAGGCGCTATCTAATGGGGCAGTTGGAACAGAATGATCCCTATTCCCCGATGCCCGACTTTGCGACTGTCGGGTTACGCCATGTTTATCCCAAGGGAGGTGCCGACGGTGAAGTGTTGGAGGCGGATTTCGAAGGATTGCTGGATTACCTTGACGCAATTCAGGAATAGCCACTGATCTGAAGCGCGAGAATCCGCCATGATAGACCCTTTTGCGCTTCTCACTTTGGGCGTTTTATTCTCTGTTGGCCTGATTGCGGATCAGGTAGGCAGGCGCACCCGTATTCCCCGTGTTACTCTTTTGCTGATCTGCGGCTTGATCGCTGGTGCCATGGGATTGCTACCCCAGAGCTTCGATACATTGACAGACAACATTACTGTCATGGCGTTGACCTTGGTGGCGCTGCTGCTTGGCGGTTCCCTCAAGCTGGGAACGCTCAAGGCCCATGGCCGCGAGATTCTGGTGATTTCTGTCGCAATTGTCTTGTGCACTTTGATCTGTGTCACCCTTGGTTTGACGCTGTTGGGAGTGGATTTTGGACTGGCGCTGGTTTTGGCAAGCATTGCAGCGGCGACCGCCCCGGCCGCGACGATGGACGTGATACGACAAAGCGGCGCGCACAACAGATTCACCCGCATTGTGACAGGCATAGTCGCCATTGATGATGCCTGGGGGCTTTTGACGTTCAGTGTCTGTCTGGCCATCGCATCCCATTTGAATGGTGAAACTGATCCAGTTGCCCTATCCGCCCTTTATGAAATCGGGGGTGCCCTTTTGCTGGGCCTTGTGATTGGCCTGCCTGCCGCATTTCTGACGGGCCGCATCGAACAGGGTGAACCCCTTCAGATAGAGGCGCTTGCCGTCGGGTTCCTGACGGCGGGCCTCGCGGTCTGGCTTCATGTGTCGTTTCTTTTGGCTGGCATGGTTGCAGGTGCGTTGATCGTTAATCTGGCCAAACACCATACCCGCGCTCTTCACGAAATCGAACATATTCAATGGCCGTTTATGATCGTCTTCTTCATCCTTGCGGGCGCGTCGCTTGAGTTGGGCTCACTCAAGGAACTGGGGCTGGTCGGGGTCTTGTTTATTGCTCTGCGGAGCATATCGCGGGTGCTGGGAGGTTGGGTTGGTGCCTATTTTGCACAGGTGCCCTCAAATGAGCGAAACCTGTATGGTATGGCGCTGTTGCCGCAGGCCGGTGTTGCCATCGGCATGGCCCTGCTTGCGGCGCAAGCGTTGCCGCAATGGGAGGACCAGATTATTGGTCTGACCATCGGGGCAACGGTATTTTTTGAACTGGTTGGTCCTTTTGCGACCCTCTGGGCCGTAAGGCGCAGTGGTTAACCTGCCGCGGCGGCACAGCGTTTGCAAAGCGGGGCATAAAGAACAGCGTTTAACCTCGCCTCGGAAATCGGCTCGTCGCATTTTTTGCAAATACCATAGCTGCCGTCCTTGATCCGCCCCATCGCCAAGTTCAGCAGCGCGACTTCTTTCTGAGCGGCCATCCCCAGACTTTCCAGCACCTCATCGTCCTCAAGGTCGATGGATTGATCATTCATGTCTGCGGACTTCGGTTCTGCAAGTTCGTGATCGACCTCGTGAATCCGCGCATCAAGTTCTTGCAGACGAGCGGAAATCAATTTTTCATAATGCGTCAGATCAAGCATGTCTTATCCTTTATTGATTGCTAGACCAGAGGATATACGAAAACCGTTCTCGCGTATTGACGCGGATCAAAATCCGGTTGGCTAGTGGCGGCGTATGCGTGTCGGAAAGTTGAAAACCTCCACCAGAAACGCCGTAAACAGGCCGAATGTCAGAAGACCGTGCGTCGCCGTCATGCCAGCCAGCAACCGCCAGCCCGGCTCCAGAACAACATCGCCGTAGCCGACGGTGGTAAATGACACGATCGAAAAATAGAGCGCAGGTTCAATGTTGTCGAACAGCCCCAGCGCCATGTAAAGCGCCGCCCAGCCCCAAACCGTGCTGGTTAGGACAATCAGCATCCAAAGTCCCTCAATCCCCAGATCAAAGGCAAGTGGAAACCGTCTGTACCCAAAGGCGTTTGTATCATCAAGCCAGCGCAACACCCGTGCAGCGACACCAAAAAAAATGATGGAGATGACCAGCGATCCAACCATCATTATGGACCCGATAAACAGGGCAAAGAACATCTGTTTTTGTCTCTCTCTTAAGCCTATTCGCGCGCTGTACAATCTGCGCCCGACCGCCGCTTAATGTGAAGCAATATACGCCAGCACGCAATCAATCAGCCCGTTCTAGGTGGACGACCGAAAACGGCAACAACGCAAGACGTATCCACACAAGATGGTGTAGCGGTCTATCTCAGTTTAACTTGCAGCTGGACAACCCCAGTATCCGGTAGAGCGGGCAAAACCGGAAAAGCGCAGTCGCAACAAGGACCAGACCCACAGCAATGCTGCCGTAGGCCAGAACGGCACTGGACCAGATCGCGGGTATGTTCAAAAGTGGCGCGAAGATGAGTATGAGACCAAGAACCGCTCGAATGAGCCGGTCAGCGTTTCCAACATTGGCAGTCATATCATTCTCCTGTCTGGATCAATTCTGGATCGTATGGGTTTTGCGCGTTGGCCTGTCGGTGCCGATGTGACGCTGGCCTGCCTGTCGGATGGTTGAGCGGTGAAATCGCGCATCTGCTGAAAGACGCAGTCCTTGATCTTCATCGACAAGTCAGCGATCCGCTTGGAACAGGCCTCGAACACAAAGGCGCGGAATTCACTGGAGTCCGACATCAACTCGTCCAGGGTATCGTGCGGAACCACAATTGCCTGCAGCGCCTTTTCCGCGGCATTTCCGGTAGTGTTATCTTTGATAGCCATAGGATCAGCGGTGCTCAGTACGCAGGTGTCGCCGACATGCAGACGATAGAGGAAGAGGCCCCGATCCTCCTGGCTCAGCTGATGTTCCAGCATGGGGCCGGATACCAGTAACAACAGATTTTCTGCCGCACAGCGCGCACCGGAAACGGGGAATTCGTGTTTTAGCGCAACACCGTGGATATGGCGGTCAAGCCACTCCGTTGCCATCTCAGCCCGCAGTCCAAGACCCGGAAACCTGTTGTGCCATATTGATTTGTTGTGCATCGCTCGCATCCTGTTTTTCATCGTTTCTAGCTCATGTGTACCGCCTGCTCTTTGATTTTTGTCAAAGCCTGACCGGAGGCTTCAGCTTGGCCCTGCAATTACAGGCGCGTCGGTCCCGCCTTCAGCGGACATGATAGTATGCCGCAAGACTGGCCAGAAAGGTGAGTAAGACAAGGATCGAATCCAGTCCGAACATGCGAAAACGGGGTTTGCGCCGGACTATCAGGCCGATGAGATATATCGAGGTTACGGTTAGGCCGAACCCCAAAGCGAGGCTGACCATATGCGATGTGTTTTGCAAGATCGGGCCTGCGCGAAACAGGATATCTGCCGGAAAGACCAGAACCAGCATGATCAGGTTGCTGCCGAATATGTTCGAGATGGCCATAGTATAGGCACCTATGCGCACGGCTGCGATGCTGGTGCTTAGCTCCGGTAATGATGTGGCAGCGGCCAGCAATGTGACACCTATGAATCCGGTGCCAAGGCCCGATTGATCCGCAATCCGGTCAGCGAACAAGACAAGCAACAGGCCAAAAACCAAGATGGCCAGACAGGCGGCAATGGCCTGCCAGATCAAACTGGTGTCAGGCGCTTCTGCCAGACCCGTCGGCGCGGGGAAAGCAAGCGGATCAGGATCAGGCAGATCAACAGGTACCCAATCACTGTTGTCATTATACCGGCGCAACAACCATATGGCACCACCATAGATTATTGCGATGCAAAGGCTGCCAATCCCCACACCGGCAACAACAATTGTTTCACCCAAATTGATGATGACCAGCGTGACGGACAGCAACAGCACCAACAATATTGCCTCAAGCGCGTGATTTGTTTTGCGGGGGTAGTTTGTAATCGGGCCACGCGCCCAGAAATCCGCCATCGCAAGAATGGCAGTTTGTAACGCGATACCGCCAAAGAGGTTGTTCAACACCAGATCTTGCGATTGCTGAACGGCAGCGGTCAAGGTTGTGGCGATCTCTGGCAGCGAGGTCGCAAGGGACAATAGCAACAGACCCACCAGTGACTTTGCCAGTCTGAACCGGTCCGCCAAAGCATCCGCAAGAAATGCCAGTCTTGCCCCTGCGATCCAGACGCAAGTCGCACTCAGGGCAAAAAATGCCATGCTTTGCAGCAGGGATGTAACCGGCATCTGCATTTCTATGATTTAGCAAAACAACATCCACGTTTCTTGACATGGCTCAATGGCAGCGCAGCGAACTTCAGCAAAGATGCGATTATGACATATGAACACGGACACAGCCGTCAGGAAATTGCCGACCGTCTTTCAAACGGACAGCAGCATAGCAACCTCAAGGACATGATCTATGGCGGGATCGACGGGGCGGTCACGACCTTTGCCATTGTCGCCGGGGTTGAAGGCGCGGGATTGCCACATAGCATTATTGTGGCGCTTGGCCTTGCCAATATCATCGCGGACGGTTTTTCGATGGCGGCTAGCAATTATTCCGGCACCAAGGCTGAACTGGATGATCGCAAACGCATCATCCAGATCGAAGAACGCCACATCGCGGAACACCCCGAAGGCGAGTTGGAAGAACTGCGGCAGATCTTGCAGATTCGCGGGTTGTCCGGTGACGTGCTGGATCAAGCCACCCATGCTATTTCCCAGAGCCGCGACAAGTGGATCGACATGATGTTGACCGATGAATACGGGCTTGCGCGGGACGATCCCGAACCGATGCGGGCAGCTATTGCAACATTCACGGCGTTTCTGGTTGCCGGTGCCGTGCCGCTGATACCGTTCCTGTTCGGTCTGCAAAACGCATTTACCATCGCCATTCTTGCGACCTTGCTCACCTTCTTTCTGATTGGCGCCGGCAAAAGCCGTTGGTCGCTTGCCAAATGGTGGCGCTCGGGTCTTGAAACGCTGCTGATTGGTGGTGTGGCAGCCCTGCTGGCCTATGGCGTCGGCGGGCTTTTCCATCCCTGACACGACGGTTTGAGGGATATCAATTCACAGAATTCCGATTGCGATAGTCTGGGGACAAAAACGGAGACAGCGATGTTCTCAAATGCGGTGCGACTCTTTTCGCTGAATGGTTTTGATATCAAGGTTGATCCCAGCTGGTTGATCATTGCTGCGCTTATCACGTGGAGTCTGTCCCAGCAGTATTTCCCGGAGGCTCTGCCGGATGCGCCTCAGGTGGTCTATCTTGTCATGGCGGTTGTCGGGATGCTTGGTCTGTTTGGATCGTTGTTGTTGCATGAACTGGCACATTCCATCGTGGCACGGCAGTTGGGCGTTCCGATCAAAAGCATCACCCTGTTTATCTTTGGGGGCATGGCGGAACTGGGAACTGAACCGACATCCGCGCGCGACGAATTCCGGATTGCGGTTGCAGGCCCTCTTATGTCGTTCAGTCTGGCGTTCGGGTTCTGGATTTTGGCCCAGATGATCTGGGTCGCCTCCGATGCAACCGCTTTGGTCGAAGTGCTGTCTTATCTCGCGCTGATCAATCTGGTGCTGGCCCTGTTCAATCTGGTGCCTGCCTTTCCGTTGGATGGCGGGCGCATATTGCGGGCGTATTTGTGGCAGCGCAGCGGTGATGCCCTCGCGGCGACACAGGCTGCCGCCAGATCGGGAACCATCTTTGCCTATTTCCTCATGATGATGGGGGTAATGGCCCTGTTTCAAGGCGCGTTTGTCGCCGGTCTTTGGCAACTCATGATCGGAGGATTTGTCCTGATTGCAGCGCGGTCCAGCTACACCTCGCAACTGGCCCGCACCGTGTTTGATGGCAAGCGTGTGAGCGCGTTGATGACCCATGATCCTGTCACTGTGGCCCCTGATGTCACGCTGTCGGAATTTGTGAACCGGATCGTGCTGGGCCTTGGTGTAACCTTTGTGCCTGTTGTCGAAGACAACGTGCTTCTCGGGCATATCGATCAATCTGTGCTGTCCAAGATAGACCGCGAAAACTGGACCAATACGCAAGTTGGCGATGTGTTTGTCGGTTTGGACCGTGGTCTGATGATTGCGCCGGATCTGCCGGTTCCCGAGCTTTTCGAAATAATTTCAAAAACAGGTCAACGCAAATTCATGGTGGTCTTGGATCACCACCTTCACGGCGTAATCACGCTCGCGGATCTGACCCGATACCTCAACCTGAACCGTCTCCCGCACACAAGAGGACAAATCCCGTGACCAACATTCTTATCCTGCAAGGGCATCCTGACCCTGAAAAATCCCATCTCTGCCATGCCATTGCAGGAGAATACCGCACCGCCGCCCTGCAAAGTGGCCATCATGTGCAGGTCATCAGCATTGCGGATCAGGACATTCCTTTCCTGCGTTCCAAAGTCGAGTGGGAAAGCGATGATCTGCCACAAGTCGCAATCGACGGTCAGGCAGCCGTCAGCGCGGCGGATCACATCGTGCTGATTTATCCGCTTTGGATGGGTGATATTCCCGCGATCGTCAAAGCATGGATCGAGCAGGTTCTGCGCCAAGGGTTTGCTTTTCAGATGGATCAAAAAGGATGGAAAGCCGCGCTTAGTGGCAAATCAGCGCGAGTGATTGTCACGATGGGCATGCCGGGATTTGCGTACCGGTTTTTCTTTCTGGCCCATTCATTGCGCAGTCTTGATCGCAACATCCTGAAATTCTGCGGTATTCGCCCGGTACGCTGGAGCATTTTCGGCAATGCCGAAGACCCAACCGGCAAGGCACAGGCAGGTTTTCTTGAAAAAGCAGCCGAACTTGGCAGCGCCGCTCGGTAAGGGATCAGATCACAGACAGCGATGCGCATTTCGCCATGTGGTTGATCCGTTGCGTCGTACTGCCCAGAACCAGACTGGAAATCCCGCTAAGCCCGCGTCGTCCGGTGACAATCAGGTCCGCTCCGATCTCGTCCGCGTGCTTTAGAATTTCGGTCGCACCGTCACCGTGCGGCATATGCGTTTTTACCGATGAGAATTGCATGTCGGTTGCAATCTGGCGCACCTCTTCAAGGATCTTTTTCCCTGCCTCTTCGATCTCTTCAAACGAAGGTTTGGAGATCGCCGCATGATACCCCGCAACAGCACCCACAACAAAGGCCGCTGTTTCGGCGTGCGGCACATGTACCAGCGTCACAGTGCCCGAATAATGCTGTGCAAGGTCGAATCCGACACGGGCGGCCTTTTTGGATTGCTCTGATCCATCAAGGCCGACAATTATCTCTTTGAACATCTGGTTTCTCCGATTTGCAGGTCAGCCCCCCTGACCATAGGTGGCGATCAATACGCCAGAATACGCTGCCGGAGGTCAACGTGATCAGGTCGATCACTGCCCCGCTACGTCCTTTCATTCTAAGTTAGGCAGTTTGAATCCGCACTGCCTTGACACATGTCAATTCAGGGTTGCCCTTCTGTCGCAGCATTTGGCAGGGTGGTTAAAAGGAAAATCGCACATGAACGACGCCACAGAAGACAGCGCCATACTAGACGGTATTCTTGAGGCTTCGGTGGATGCAATACTCGTGTCGGATCAACACGGTACAATCCTGCGCGCTAACCCGGCAGCGGCCAGATTGTTCCGCTATGAAATCGCCGAAATGGTTGGACAGACTGTGAATATGCTGATGCCCCAAGCCATGGCGGAATTGCACGACGGGTTTATGGCGCATCACATCGCTACCGGAGAGAAACGGATCATCGGGATAGGGCGCGACGTAGAAGGGCAGCGCAAAGACGGTTCGGTGTTTCCCTTGCACCTTTCGGTCGGCCACTCAAAGGTTGCACAGCAACGTATCTTTGTTGCCATTCTACATGACCTCACGCACCGCAAAGCGACAGAGGACGCGCTTGCCCGTTCGCAGCGACTGGATGCCATTGGCCAAATGACGGGTGGCATCGCACATGATTTCAACAATCTGCTGACGGTGATTATCGGCAATCTCGAACTGCTGGAAATGCGCGGCGTCGATCAGCCCCAACTGCCCTTGATCAAGGACGCGCTGGAGTCTGCCGAACTTGGGGCGGATCTGACATCGCGGTTGATGATCTTTGCCCGCAAGAGCAATCTCAAACCGGAAAAGGCAGATTTGCGGATTTTCTGTTCAGAGACGCTTGCGCTTCTGAAGCGCACAATGGGAGCGACCTACCGGATCAAGACTGAGTTTGCGGATGATCTGGACATGGTGATGATTGACCCTGTGCAACTGCAATCGGCGTTAATGAACCTTGCACTGAATGCGCGGGATGCGATGCCGTCCGGCGGAGAATTGCTGGTCACCATCGACAATGTCACCATCGACGACACCTATATGGCACAGGAAACCGACATTGAGGCGGGTGACTACGTGCGTCTTTCGGTAAACGACAATGGTATTGGCATGAGCCCGGAAGCGCAGCGCCGCGCTTTCGAGCCGTTCTTTACGACAAAATCCGAAAGCGGTGGCACCGGTCTGGGGCTGGCCATGGTCTATGGCTTTGTGCGTCAATCGGGCGGGCACGTGACGCTCTATAGTGAACAGGGTCTCGGAAGCAGTTTTGGTCTCTACTTTCCGGCATTGCCAAGAGGGGCAGAAGAGCGCGCGCAGCAGGACGGCAACGGCCTTGCCTCAAAGCAGCTTCCTGGCAGGGGCGAAACCGTTCTGGTTGTTGAGGACAATCCGAAGGTGCGCAAACTGTCTATCGAGCGTATTCGCGACCTTGGCTTTGAAACACTTGGCGCCGAAAGTGGCGATGAAGCGTATCGGATGCTCAAGGCCGGTGCTGTGGTCGAGATTGTGTTTTCCGATCTTGTGATGCCGGGCGAGTTGAACGGTTATGATCTGGCGGCAAAAATCGCCAGCGAGTTTCCGGCAATCAAAGTGCTGCTCACGTCGGGTTATGCCAGCGATGTGGTTACAGACATAATGGCCCATGAACAGCCTTATGACATCTTGCACAAACCCTACCGCCAGTCGGAATTGGCGCGGCGCCTTCAGGCGCTGATGGTGGCAGGACCGGACGCCTGAACCTTTTGCACGTCACAGGCAAACGTATAGCCAACACCGCGCACGGTCTTGATCAGTTTGGGATCTGACGTGTCACGTTCGATTTTTTTACGCAGGCGGGCAATCTGGTTGTCGATGGTGCGATCCAGCGGGCTCCATTCCGTGCCCCCTGTAAGGTCCATCAACTGATCACGCGACAGGACACGTTTGGGCCGGTTCAGAAATACATCCAGCAGTTTGAAATCACCACTGGTCAGGCCGCATTCCGTATTGTCACGGTCAATCAGCTTCATCTGGTCGGGGATCGCGATCATCCCGTCAAAGGTGAAATGCAAACTGCCATGGCAAGACTTTGAACCATCCGTTGGACCCACAGGATTTTCCTGCACCTGCGGTGAGGGTCGGCTCCGGCGCAAGACACTTCTGATCCGGGCAACTACTTCGCGGACGTGAAAGGGTTTGGTGATGTAATCATCCGCCCCAACCTCAAGTCCGACAACGCGGTCAATGACATCATCTTTGCCGGTGACCATGATGATTGGCACCTGGGTCGTGCGCCTGATTTTGCGGGCCAGATCAATACCGTTATCCGAACCAAGATTGAGGTCCAGCGTAATCAGACTGACAGGCACGGTTTCAATCGCTGCCAGAACCTCGCCTGCATCTTGTGCTTCGGAGACGACAAAACCATCGTCCTCAAGCACGTTACGCAAAAGAGTTCTGATCTTGGGATCGTCATCAACGACAAGGATAGTTTGATCCGACACAAGGTCTCCTTAAACCCTGAATGGGTCACTAGAATATGAACACGATATAGGTATGTTTCCGCCGCATACTTAGCACTGTTACAAATTGATACAAAAACCCGCCTCAGCAGAATAAACCGGATTACATTTCCGCTTCAAGGTGACCTCGAATTGATCAGGAGGTTCATCACAATGTATGTCACGATTCCTACTGAAAACCCGCTGCCATCTGCCATTTCGCCCCTCACGTCGCCGCAACAGCAAGTTGCAGAAACCCGGCTCAAGCCTGGGTCCTATCTGTATTACGAAGGCGACAACGTGGAATGGCTGTATCAGGTAACCAGCGGTGTTTTACGGCTGACACGTTTGTTAGCGGATGGGCGCCGTCAGGTGATCGCCTTTGGTTATCCCGGTGATATTGTTGGATTTCCTTCTGCGGGGGTTCATCATACGGATTGTGACGCATTGACAAATGTACGCTTGCAACCTTTTCGCCGTGCAGCCCTTGAGAATGGTGAAGGCGACCTGGAACTGCACAACGCCCTGTTGCAAGCCGCCTTGCGTGAAATCAGTGCGATGCAGGACCACTTCATGATGCTTGGGCGGAAATCTGCCAGTGAAAAGCTGGCGTCGTTCCTTTGTGTGCTTGCTGAACGAGTCGGCACAGATCTAGGGACTTATCGCAATGTCACATTGCCAATGAGTCGCTCTGACATTGCTGATTTTCTGGGACTGACCACAGAAACGGTCAGCCGGACGTTCACGCAGTTGCGCAAAAGCAAGATCATCGCCATCGAGAACATTCATACAGTCATCATACAACGCCCGACCGCCCTTCTTGGTCTGTCGCTGGGTGATCGCGGCTAACCGCAACGCAAAGCAGATTTCAGATCACAAATGCCACGGAGATTTCCATCTCCGTGGCATTTTTCATGGGTTCAGGGGGCTGGCCACAGATCACGGATACTTGTGGGTAAAGTCGCGCGCACGTCTTCGATCTCTCCCCTGCTAAGACGGTTGTTCAACAGATCAAAGACACATTTGATGTCATCACGCCCTCTGTATTCATTGGTCTGGCCCATCTGGTTTGTAATGAATGTGATAAAGTCAGCGACGTTACGTTCCTTGATCGGCGTATGTTTGGGCACCCAGCCTTCAAACATGAAACCACGTATCAACAATGGCAATTGTGCGGACAATTGCGCCAACTCGTCGACCACAAGATGATCCCGAATACGATGCAACGTCACCCGTAACAGGCGCAGCGCACTTCGTTTTGAGGACCAGTCAAGGCGTGCTGCCAGTTCGTTGATCCATTCGTGAGTCAAATGAACGCTATGGTCGATTACTTCCAAACCTTGAACCGTCATGGGCTTTCTCCTGTTACTAATCAGTCTGCGAGGGGTTTCATATCAACGTCCAATGCAACGTCGGGGTTGCCGAGAACCGATTGGAAAACGGCGCGGGTCATCGCACCGATACCAAGCAGCACCAGCGTGTAATTGGCCACCCAGCCGACAAACGGAATGAAGTTCAGCAAGGCGACAAAGATGATCGCCGCTGCAAGGATCAGCAGTCGCGCAATGTTGCTCGGGTCATCCGACCCCCCCAGCCCTGTCCAAAGACGCATTGCAATGCTGTAGGCACCCAAAGCATAGCCAAGCGTCCAAACCACTACGATAAGCAGCAAGACAATCGGAACAAATGGAAGACCGATAATGGTAAGTCCCGTGATTGGCACCATTCCGAACAACATGGACAGACCGATCACCCCAAGAAGAAAGGTTTGACCCGGTGCTTTCGCAATACTGCGGCGCATTCTTGACAGGCGTTTGGGCATGAATGCCAACATCAAGGCACCAAGCACCAGAAAGAACAGCAGCGAGACCACAAAGCCAAAGAACAACGACATGAACGTGGGCAGGGCAGGCATGTCTTTTCCGACCTCTTGCCATTCTTCCCAGACCCGTCCGCCTGAAATCTTTTCAAAGACAACGCGTTCAGGGGCCGCAACACGTCCGGGCACGGTTATCTTTTCTTCCGTGCTATAGGTTAAAGTCCCGCTAACCACAGCCTCCGGTCCAAACGACAGGGTTTGCGCCAGAATGCGGGCATCTCCGTTGATCGGGGCATTCAAGATCACATCCCGACCCATCACAGACAATGCGCCCTCAATCGGGCCTTCTATCGTGACGGAATTGCCCATCAGGCGGGCATTGCCGCGGGTCATTGAACTGCTTTCGGTGCGCAGTGAAAATCCTGCTGCGGTTAAATCCTCTGCAATTGCGCCCCGGATCACCACGGTTGCGCCAAGGGCATACACATCCTCGTTGGCATCGGTGTTCACCGACACATCAAGTCCGGAAACATGCAAATCCCCCTGCGTGGCCCCACTGATCTTGACGGAACGCCCGGCCATAAACGTGTCACCAACAGTATCTATCGACTGGCTTAGCTGGGCTCCGGCAAAGAAAGTATCATCCCCGTTTTTGGTCGACACACTGTCAGCCAAAGACGCGCTGGATAGGCCAAGAGCGGCAATAACAGCCAGAGTTTTTGGAAAAATACCCATGGAAAAGCTCCTCAGAAAAAGTGCGGATCACCGTTCACACTAACAGAGCATTCAACCGCTCAATTGACGGGGATCAATTACAGCCGGGTCATGCCTGCTAAAGATGTGGGGACGTAAAACGACCTTATCAGGAGGATCACACGCATGGGACCGAAGACAATACTGGTCTGCCTGACCACGTCCGAAAATGCCGACACATTGCTGAAAGTTGCGGTGCCTCTGGCCCGCAAACACAACGCACATCTGATCGGATTACATACGGTTGAGGCCTTGCTGGTTTATCCCGGCATTGCCATGCATATCCCAGAACCGGCTTTTGCCACGTTCAACGTCAGCCAGAAAAAGGAATCCGACGCGATCGAAGCGATTTTTGACAAACATACAGCGAACGAAGATTTTGTCAGCGAATTCAGGTTAGTGCGCGCCGAGGCAGTCTCTGCGGCTGAACGGATGGTTGAATCTGCGCGTGCAGCAGACCTTGTGATCATGGCGCATGAGGACAAGGAAAACGACCGCTATGATCAACGCCATGCGCAAACGCAGGTTATCCGCGACAGCGGACGCCCCGTCATTGTGGTTCCGCTGGGATATGACGGACCAGAGATTGGTGCAAACCTGCTACTGGGTTGGAGCGACACCAGAGAAGCGGCACGCGCTGCACATGATTTGCTGGCCCTCGCTGATGAGGGCGCACAATTGACAGTATTGCGTGTGGGCAAACCAACTCAGGATCCGCTGAAAGACGGCCATGCAATTGACTTGGTTGAAATGTTCGCGCGGCACGGCCTAAAGCCGACATTGCAGCACCGCGAACCGCTTGGGCACAGCATCGCGGAAGTGCTGAACGACACGGCTTTCGAAATCGGTGCGGACCTTATTGTCAGCGGTGCTTTTGGTCATTCGCGCGCCTACGATTTTGTCATCGGGGCAACCACCCACGCCCTGCTGCGGGATCAAAAGCTACCTGTTCTGTTTAGCAAGTAAGTTAGGGTACGATAATGTCGGCCCAGATTGGTAAATGGTCCGAGGCCACCCGCGCAAGCGCATTCTGCTCTACCCCGCCATCCCGCATCTCGATGCCATGAGATAGCGCGAAGCGGTCGAGAGCCGCCATGGGCCGTCTGGCGTGAAAAGATCGTCCGGGGCTGTGTGTTTGAAAACGCTCTTGCAATGGTTCGAACCCTTTGTGGGCAGACCATTCATTGAAATCACCGGCAATAACGACCTGCCCGTCTGTCGCCGTAGCTTCATTAAGAACACTTAGCTGCGCCCGCCGGTCACGCCGCAACAGACCCAAATGGGTTGCTACCACACTCACACCCGCCCCGATGTCCATTGTCACCCGCACCGCACCGCGCGGCTCAAGTCCAGGCAAATCCAACCGGTGAATATCACGCACAGTCAATTCCTTGCGCACCAGTATGGCATTGCCATGCCAGCCGATGCTGATGCTGTTGGCACTGACCTCGACAAGCCTAAAGTCCGTCTCGGTCTCGATCATCTTGCGTGGCAATGCCGGATGGCGCGGCCCCAGCCTTTTGTCCGCTTCTTGCAAGACAACAACATCGGCCCCCAGACCGTTGATCACCTGCGCGGTCCGTTCCGGCCGTCGCTGTTGATCCAGCCCTCGGGCTTTGCGCATGTTATAGCTGGCAATACGGATGCTGTTTTTGTCCATACTCCCTATATAGGAAGTAATCAGTTGGAATTTAATAGCGGGACGATCACAAGAATATGCGGCTGATCAAGGAAAGCGCACCTACAATACTTGCGATATGGGCATTGCTTCTGATCGCGGCGCTTGTTGCACTCGGGCTTGCGCGCTGGTCCCTTGCTTTTGTCAGCCTGGCAACTCTGGCCTTGTCTCTGTTTCCCCCGCTGCTGGCCGCACGCTGGTCTTTGACCCTGCCTCTGCCTTTCCTGATATTCACCACATTGTTTTTCTTTGCTTCAATATTTTTGGGCGAAGCCTTTGATTTTTATGAACGTCTCTGGTGGTGGGATCTTGCGCTGCATGCCTCTGCGGCCGTCGGTTTTGGTCTGACCGGCTTTCTGTTTGTTTTCATGCTTTTTGATGGAGACCGGTTTGCCGCACCGCCCTATGCAATCGCGCTCATCACCTTTTGTGTGGCCATGACAGTCGGTGCAATCTGGGAGATTTTCGAGTTTACGATGGACGTTTCTTTTGGCCTCAACATGCAAAAATCAGGGCTGAACGATACAATGGCCGATCTTATTCTGAATGCTTTTGGTGCATTGGTCGCAAGCCTGACCGGCTATGTCTATCTTGTTCGCAATTCCGCAGGCGTTCTTGGCCGGGGCCTGTCACAGTTTATCCGCCTGAACCGCCAGCTTTACCAAAAATACAAGCATCGCCTTAAAAAATAAGGGCTTTCGGGTTTATTAACTGCCGGACTGGGAACACCTGCAAATGCGGCGTACCAGATCACTTCTGATCCACAGGACAGAGGAAATCCCCAATCACGGCAGTTGTTCAACGACGTGTTAAACCGCCTCGTGCTGCGCTAGGCGGCGCATCATTTCGTCACGTTCATCCAGCAAATCTAACACCAGCGCGACACCTGCCGCATTGATCCCAAGGTCGCGGTTCAGTCTTCGGGCTTTCTTGGCCCGCACGATACTGGTCCCGACAAATCTCCAGTTGCCACTGGTGCTGCCCATCGGCTCCAACACGCCGTGTTCCACCAGCTCAATCACCCATGTCTCGTCCGCCTGACAAAAGCGGCAAAGATCATGCAAAGAGAGCGCGTCAACAATATCGCTTCGCGATGTGGCCTTTTTCATTTCAAGTTCCTCCAAGATGGGCGCGAGGATCAAACGGCATCTTCTTCGCCATCTTCTCAAAGAATTCCCGCGCTTCGTCTGTTGTGACCTTCGGGTTCACGATCTTCAGGGTTGCATAGATATCGCCAGCGGGTGCGCCGGGCAGGCCCTTGCCTTTGAGGCGCATTTTCTGCCCTGACCGTGCGTTTTTGGGAATACGCAGATCAACCTTGCCGCCCGGTGTGGGCATCACCACTTGCCCACCCAATGCTGCCTCCCAAGGTGTTATGG
Source organism: uncultured Sulfitobacter sp. (assembly GCA_947501805.1). GTDB lineage: Bacteria > Pseudomonadota > Alphaproteobacteria > Rhodobacterales > Rhodobacteraceae > Sulfitobacter. The sequence continues at coordinate 20,365 of CANMXJ010000018.1, forward strand.
GCAGGTCCAGATACAAATCCTTGCCGTCGGGGCGATAAACCGGATGCGGGGCAAAAGCGACCTCAAGAAACAGATCACCTGGAGCGCCGGCACCCGGCGCACCCTGCCCTGCAAGACGGATGTGTTGGCCTTGCGTGATCCCTTTTGGCACACGCACTGCAATCTTGCGGTCCTGCATGGTCACTGTCCCGTTTGGGGCCATAACAGGTGATCGCAGGCTCAATGTTCGCTCTGCACCGCGGTAGGCATCTTCAATCGTGATCTCGATGCGGCCATGGCTATCAGCACCTTGCGAGGCATATGCACCACCGGTCGGGCCAGCCCCACGCCGAAAGAGCGTCTCGAAGAAATCGCTGAACGCCTCATCGTCCCGTGGTCCGCCTTCTGAAAAGGAAAACCCGCTGTCCCAATTGGGCGGCGGTTGATATCGTCCCTGCCCTTGCGGCGGTTCTTGGCCCAATTGGTCATAGGCGGCGCGGCGTTCGGGATCTTTGAGAACCTCATAGGCTTCGTTGACCTCTTTGAACTTGGCAACGGCGTCTGCACCCGGACTGACATCCGGATGGTATTTTCGTGCTGCTTTGCGAAATGCCTTCTTGATCTCGTCCGCACTTGCGTCCCGAGACACACCAAGCGCCTTGTAGTAGTCTTTAAATTCCATCTGCATTTTGTCCGTCTATCCAGTTTCATCACAATTTATCAGAAAAGCTGCTCCGTATGTTGATCTGTGTCAGTTGGCTGCCGACAAATATTGGTAAACTGTATCAAGCTGGCCCCGCTGTTTGGCCGCGCACATATTGGGAATGGAGAATAACATGAACCGACGGACGCTTCTTTATGTAATGAACGCGGATACCCCAGATGATCAGATCAGCGCCGCTGCCGAAGCAGCAGCAGCGGATGAAAACCACCTGATCTGCATGATTCTGGGGGCCTCGCCCGCGTTGCCGATGTATGCTTATGGCGTGCCGCCCTATGGCGGCATGAATATTCCTGACAATTGGGGCGAACTGGTTGCCGAAGCGCAGAAAAAGCAACAGGAACGCGTCCAGGAAGTGGAAAAGCTTTTGGCCAACAGTAACGTTTCAGGCGACATCGAGTCCGCGTTGTGTGTCACGATGGAAGTAAAAAATCACATCGCCCAAGCCGCGCGGGTCAGTGACGAAGCCGTCTTTGCCGCAAATCTACGCGATACTCCCGACATCATGCGCGAGGCCGCGTCCGGCGTTTTGTTCCATTCTCCAATCGGGTTCCGGCTTAACGGGTCTCCGTCACACAAACCCAAACGGGTATTTGTAGCCTGGGACAGCAGCGAAGCCGCGTCGAGTGCCGCGCATGCCGCGCTGCCCTATCTGAAAGAAGCGCAAGAAGTCCTGATCGCCTGCATTGATCCGGTGATGATCTCGGATCGGGACGGTCAAAACCCCGGCAGCGACGTTGCGGCATGGCTCAGCCATCATGGCTGCAACGTGACCGTTTCGCAGTTCCCCAGTGGCGGGCGCGAAGTGGCGCAGTGCATCCAGGATCACGCAGCCGAGTTCGGCGCTGATCTGGTTGTCATGGGGGCCTACGGCCATGCCAGAATGATCCAGACCGTTTTGGGCGGAACCACGCGCTCCATGATGGAACAGCTCGACCTACCGGTCCTGTTCGCGCATTGATCCAGTTTCAGGGCACCGCATCCAGTGCGGTGCCCTGATCTGTCTGATCTGCATTGATCTTCGAGCGAAGGGCACAAAAAGCGTCGTACTGCGAAAGATAAACGGCCCCCGTCAGGTGTTGCATCAAATGACTCCGCCCCAGCCGGTCCATGACAGGGCCTTTCACCTCTGACAGCGACAGATCAATCCCCAACTCGTGCAGGCGGATGTTGATTAGTTCCAGCGTCTCAAGCGCACTCAGGTCAATTTCATTCACCGCCGAACACATGAGCACAACGTGCTTTAACCCTTTGTCATCAATCACCCGGTCAAAGATGTAGTCCTCCAGAAACCGTGCGTTGGCAAAGTAGAGGCTTTGATCAATGCGCAGGCTAAGAATGGCAGGATCGGTCTGAACTTTATGGCGGTGGATATTGCGAAAGTGCTCTGTCCCCGCAACCAATCCCACTTCGGCCACATGTGGACGGGACGTGTCATAGAGAAACAGCAGGATCGACAGGATCACGCCTGCCGTAACCCCGATTTCGACCCCAAGGGCCAATGTCAGGATCATGGTCGCGGCCACAGCACCAAAATCGCGTTTGGAGTAGGTCCAGCTGTGTCTTAACGTCTTGATGTCCACCAAGGACAAAACCGCGACAATGATTGTCGCTGCCAGTGTTGCCTTGGGTAAAAAATAGATCAGCGGGGTCAGGAAAAGCGCGGCAATTGCCAATCCGATGGCTGTGAATGCCCCTGCTGCCGGCGTGTCCGCCCCCGCGTCAAAGTTCACCACGGAGCGGGAAAAACCACCCGTAACGGGAAAGCCACCCGTCAACGAGGCACCGATATTGGCAGCGCCCAGACCGATCAATTCCTGATCCGGATCAATGCGTTGCCGTTTCTTGGTTGCGAGGGTTTGTGCCACAGAGATGGACTCTACAAATCCGATGATCGAGATCAACAACGCAGGCATGAACAAAGCCGACATCAACTCTATCGACACATTCGGGAAGGTCAGCGGCGGCAAGCTTTGCGGAACGGTGCCGACGATTTTGACACCCGTTGCGTTCAACTCAAAGAACCAGACAAAACCTGTTGTGACACCGACCGCCAGAACCGGACCAGCCTTGGCTGCAAAGTCCGCGGCCCCTGCACGCACGCCGATGCTCACCAGCGCGGGCCGCAAACCTGTCCGCACCCAGAAAAGGAACCCGATCGCCACAACCCCGATCGCAAGCGTCAGAAAATTGATATCCGCGAGATGCGCGCCCAAAGACGCAACAATTTCCATCAGGTTATGCCCTTCGGCTTTGACACCCAAAACATGTTTCAGTTGGCTCACTGCAATCAGAATGCCTGATGCCGTGATAAAGCCCGAGATCACCGGATGTGATAGAAAGTTGGCGACAAATCCAAGCCGCAACAGCCCCATGATCAACAATATCGCGCCCGAAAGTCCGGCCAGACTTAGCGCCGCCGTGGCGTACCCGACATCGAGAGTCTGTGTCACGTCCCCTATGGCCGCCGCCGTCATTAACGACACAACCGCAACCGGCCCAACGGCCAATGACCGGCTGGTCCCGAAAACGCTATATAAAAGTATCGGAACAATAGACGCGTACAGCCCTGCCTCGGGCGGAAGACCCGCCAACATCGCATAGGCCAGTGATTGCGGGATCAGCATGATTGTGACAATCACCGCCGCAATCAGATCATTGGTTGCATTCTGGCGACTGTAGGTCCGACCCCATCCCAAAATAGGCAGGTACCGCGCCCAATGGACGCTTCGATTGGTACGCTTTTCTACCATGTTAAAAACGTCCTGATTTTCTTGGTGAACTGAGGCCGTTTGCGGCCCTTCAAAAGGGCGATCAAACCCCCGGATCGGCGGAGTTCATCTGCAAGCGGATGTGACGGGCGCACTGGTTTGGCGCAGCCCGTTACCCGACCTGAGCCAACGCGTTGCACACTGTCACCAAAAGCACGTTTAGCACGTGCCAACTGTTGGCGTGACTCCCTCAACGGACGCAAACACGCACACCTGCGTTAACGGCTTCAGGCACCACCAGGAACCAACCAAGGGTCTTTTGAAACTTCATCTATTTCTCTCCTGAAACGGGGGCACAGATCACCTAAAGGGCGTTGATTGGCACCTTGAGCATCGGCTTGCCGTCTTTTGTCTTGGGCAGATCGCCAGCCCGCATGTTCACCTGAAGGGACGGCAAGATCAGTCGAGGCACATCAAGCGTTGCATCACGCGCCTCGCGGAACTTGATGAATTCTTCACGGGTTTTGCCTTGGCCCACGTGGATGTTGTCTGCCTTTTCCTCGGCAACTGTTGTTTCCCACATGATGTCACGCCCGTCCGGACCGTAGTCATGGCACATAAACAAGCGCATCTCGTCCGGTAGGGACAGAACCTTTTGAATGGAATCATATAGTTGCCCTGCATCCCCTCCGGGGAAATCAGCGCGGGCAGAGCCGCCATCTGGCATGAACAATGTATCACCAACAAAGGCGGCGTCGCCTATAACATGCACCATACATGCAGGCGTATGGCCGGGCGTGTGGATTACAAAGGCGCTCATCCGGCCAATGTCATAAGTGTCACCGTCCTTGAACAAACGGTCAAACTGCGATCCGTCACGCTGAAATTCGGTGCCTTCGTTGAACACCTTGCCAAACGTGTCCTGTACAAAGGTGATCTGATCGCCAATGCCGATTTTGCCACCCAGTTTGGATTGAATGTACGGTGCCGCAGACAAATGATCCGCATGGACGTGGGTCTCAATCAACCATTCCAGATTGAGTTTGTATTTCTCGATATATGCAATGATTTCGTCGGCATGTTCATAGGTGATCCGGCCCGCAGCGTAATCAATGTCCATAACGGAATCGATGACCGCACAGGATGTCGACTCGGGGTCCATCACGACATAGCTGATGGTGTTTGTCTGGGGATCAAAAAAGGACTCGATCTCGGGGTGAACATGCATGTTCGTTGGATACTCTGACATCATTTTCTCCATTCTGCGCTCTTGCTTCAACCTACAACCGACTCGCATTGAGTTCGGTGACAAGGTCACATTGAATTGGATTCTTCTGCTCCAGATTGAGGTTTATCAATCAACCCCGAGGATGAACCTGCCAGAGTGGGGGTGGAAAAATTCTAGGGGGCTTCCCATGCAACATGTCTTACCGATGATCCTTCCCGTCTTGATATCTGCCATAATGATCCGCGAAATCCGGCAATTGCAGTCAACACGCAGATTGCCGTGCCGGATCGACCTGAGAGGCGGGTAATATGGTCGGAAAAGCACCCAAAAAGATGGCGATACCGGATGGCTTGGCCGTCAAACATCTGCGCCCGGAATGTGATCCCAAATCGCTCGGTTTTGAAACAACTGCATCCCTGAAACCCATGCGCGGCTATGTCGGGCAGGACCGTGCCATTGACGCTATCAAGCTTTCCGCCAACATCAACCACAGGGATTTCAACCTCTATGTTCTGGGCCGCGAGGGTACAGGTCGGCATGCGGCTGTTGCCCAATTGCTTGCAGAGGCGGCAAAGGCGCGCCCGACTCCGTATGACTGGGTTTACGTCAATAATTTCGACGCTCCTCACAAGCCGCAGGCAATGAAGCTGTCCCCCGGCACTGCCGCAACGCTGAAACTGGCGATGCAGTGTCTGGTGGAAGATCTGGCCAATGACATACCCGCGTTATTTGAATCGGAAGAATATCAAACCCAACGCCGCGCAATCGAAGAAGAGCTTGGGCAAAAACACGAGGAACCCATTGCCGAATTCTCAGAACAGGCGCATGCGCAAAATGTTGCATTGCTCAGGACACCGATGGGATTCATGCTGTCGGCGGTTGTAGATGGCAAACCGATCAAGCCGGAAGTCTATGAGGCCTTGCCGCAAGAACAACGCGAGGAAATCGACGCAAAGATTGAAAAGCTGCAAGAACAACTGGCCGCTATCCTCAAACAGGGACCGCAACTGGAAAAGGAACACCGTCAGCGGGTCAACGACTTGCACGCCGCCATGGCCGAACAGGTTGTGTCGCTTAGACTGAAGGACGTCGAAACCCAGTTTGCCGGTGTCGAAAACATCCAGACCTATCTGGAACATGTGCGCCTTGATATGATTTCGAACGCCGAACTCTTCCTGATGTCTGCGGCCAAACCCGATGATGGCCCGTTTCCCGAAGTCAGCCGCAAATACCACGAAGATCCGCGTTTTGACCGATATGCGGTCAACATCATGGTGTCGCACAAAAAGGGTCCGGGCACCGCCCCTATTGTCACAGAAGATCTGCCTTCCCTGACCCATCTGACCGGTCGCGTTGAGCAGATTGCGCAGATGGGTACGCTGACAACCAATTTCACGTTGATCAAACCGGGTGCCTTGCACCGCGCCAATGGTGGATATCTGGTTTTGGATGCCAGCAGGCTATTGTCCGAACCCTATGCATGGGACACGTTAAAGCGGTGTCTGCAAAGCCAGTCGATTTCGATCACATCCTTGGCTGACCGTCTTAGTTTGACATCAACCGTCACGCTGGAACCGGACCCCATTCCGCTAGATGTCCGGATCATCCTTGTCGGGGACAGACGGCTGCACATGCTGTTGCAACAGCTTGATCCCGAGTTCAGGCGGTTGTTCAAATTGCAGGCCGATTTTGAAGACGATCTGCCGCGCAGTGCCAAAAATACCCGTGCCATGGCGCGGATCGTTGCCGGTTACGCCAACAAGGAAAAAATGCGCCCCCTGACCGCAAGCGCCGTTGCCGCCTTGCTTGACGAAGCCGCACGGCTGGCCGGGGACAGTACAAAACTCACGCTTGAAGTGGGCGCATTGACGGATGTCATGCGAGAGGCCGACTATTATGCAGCGGGCCGTAAACATGATGTGATTTCGGATGATGATATCGAAAAGGCCGTACAGCAATCCCTGCACAGAGCATCGCGCATCAAAGAGCGGATGCAAGATGCTGTAACGCGCAAGACCATTCTGATCGACACCAAAGGACAGGCGGTTGGACAGATCAACGGGCTGGCTGTTGTCGGCATCGCCAATTCCTATTTCGGACGTCCATCGCGTATCACAGCGCGCGTGCGTATGGGCACGGGCAAATTGGTCGATATTGAACGCGAAGTCGAACTGGGCGGCCCGCTCCATTCCAAGGGCGTGCTTATCTTGGGCAGTTATCTGGCGTCACATTTTGCGCTGGATGTGCCGATGTCGCTGCACGCCAGTCTTGTCTTTGAACAAAGCTATGGCGGCATTGACGGGGACAGCGCGTCATCAGCCGAATTATATGCCCTGCTTTCGGCACTGTCCGGCATACCGATCCGCCAGGGTCTCGCGGTGACCGGATCGGTCAACCAGAACGGTGAAGTCCAGGCGATTGGTGGTGTGAACGAAAAAATCGAAGGGTTCTTTGATATCTGCAAGGCGCAAGGCCTGACAGGCGAACAAGGCGTGCTTATCCCGGCATCGAATGTGGACCACCTCATGCTGCGCCGCGACGTTGTGGAGGCTGCCCAATCCGGTGACTTTCGCGTCATTCCGATCAAGACCATAGATCAGGGCATTGAGGCATTGACCGGCACGAGCGCCGGAAAGCGTGGCCGCAGCGGGCATTTCCCGCAAACCAGTATCAACGGACTGGTCGAAGCGCGCCTGCTTGCCTTTGCCGAAACCCGCCGCAGTTACGGGGCCCGCAACGGCAAAGGCCCCGATACGGAGGCAGGCCTATGACCAAGCACATCAGCGCAGGACTGCGCATACTTGTCGGGGCAAGCACCTATGCCGATGCCGCCGCTGCCCTACATATCATTAGGCGATTGCCAAAAGCCCTTTGCGCGAGCATCGGGGGGGTTCTGATCGAAGACGAGGATATGCTGAGCGCCTGTCATATTCCGGACCGGCGCATTGTCCTGTTAAGTGGCGTCACAACACTGGCACCCAGCCTTTCACAGGTTCGCACCCTGCTAAAAGCCGACGCACGGGCATTCCGTCATTCCTTGGCACAGACTGCGGACCAAAGCGGCAAGGAATGGGTTTTTGCCCAAGACAAAGGCGAACTTGTCAGCACCGCCTTGCGTGCGGCCGCTGGTTGGGATGTTCTGGTTCTGGGTTACCGACACCTTCACAAAGTTCGGGGAAGGGTTGTCCTTCTGGAAAGGTCGGGCAGCACAAAAGATGAAACAAGGGAGGCATCGCGACAGTTCTCAACGCAATTGTCTGCCGATCATATCGTGTTTTCAATCAGGGAAGACGGCGACCGGACAACACAGGCGATACCCTCAAACAACACCATCCAGTTCGATACATTCGACGAAAGCCTGAACGCGCTTGCCAGAACAAATGCGCAGGCCGTTCTTGTTGATCTCAGGCAAGGGCCGGTTCGAAACCAGTCGGATCTCAAAGCACTTGTTGAAGCCGCGCGTTGCCCGGTGATCGTATTCGGCGCTTCGACTATCCAAGGCCTACTGGAGCACACCACCCAGATCACCCCCAAACCGGACAGCAACGGGTACACAAATGACGGCTGATGCCAGTGCGCCGGTCCCCGCGCCAGCAACACTCCGGCGCGCCGTTACCTTGCCGCTTCTGGTGTTCTACGGGTTGGGGGTTACCATTGGTGCCGGCATTTACGTGCTTGTCGGTGCCACCGCAGCGCAAGCGGGGGTTCATGCGCCGGTATCATTCCTGTTGGCGGCGTTCGTTATGCTTTTCAGCGCCAGCAGCTTTAGCGAGTTGTCCGGCCGTTATCCGCAAAGCGCGGGCGAGGCCGCCTATGTCGAAGCGGCCTTTAGAAAACCTTCTTTGACAATATTTACGGGTGCGCTGTTGCTTCTTGCCGGAACTGTTTCCGCTTCGGCCATTGCGGTTGGCTGCGCAGGCTACATCGCAACGTTGATCGACCTGCCCTTTGAGCTGATCATTGTTTCGACCATTCTATTTGCAGGACTGATTGCCGCTTGGGGCATTCTGGAATCTGTCAGGTTTGCAGCGTTCCTGACCTTGGTCGAGGTCACTGGACTGATCGTCGTTATCATCGCCGGACTATGGCACAAGCCGGATATTATCTATGCACTGCCTTCTGTTTTCCCCTCCCCCACTGACACGCCCGCCTTGGGTGCCATCGCTATGACGAGCTTGCTCGCCTTCTTTGCCTTTATCGGCTTTGACGGCATGGTGAATATCATTGAAGAAACCGAAAAACCGGCCCGCAATATGCCGTTGGGAATTTTTATCACACTGGCAATTGCAACGCTGCTTTACTTTTGTGTGGCGGCCGTTGCTGTCCTGCTGCTTCCGCTTGACGAATTGGGAAGGTCGACCGCCCCCATCAGCCTGCTTTTTGAAAACCTGACGGGGATCTCACCAATCGCGATCACGCTTATTGCAATTGGTGCCACCCTGAACGGGATTGTCATTCAGACCATCCTTGCCTCGCGCATTATGTATGGCATGGCGAAATCAGGCCGCCTGCCAGAACGTCTGTCCAAGCTGAACACACGTACCCGCACACCTTTACTTGCTACAATTATCGTTTCCGGATCCACGCTGGTTTTCGCTTTGTTTTTCCCAATCGGCACTCTGGCCGAACGGACTTCGCAACTGGTGCTGGTGGTGTTCGTTCTGGTCAACCTGTCACTATTGCGGATCAAGTGGCGCGGTAATCCTGCACCCGAGGGGATATTTGTCACGCCGGTCATTTTTCCGGTCGTTGGACTGCTGACCTCTACCGCCATGCTTGTCGCGCCGATCATTGCCATGATCTGAGGCATGTATACTCTCCGGTCTTGAAGCCGCCAGAAAAGCAGGAACGCCAAGTTGTCCGGACATCATCACCACATTGATCCCAACGCCGGAAATGCTCGGATATTCTGGGCGATAGCCGTCAACATTTCCCTGACACTTGTCCAGATCATCGGTGGCATTCTGTCCGGTAGCCTCGCGTTGATTGCGGATGCGATCCACAATCTGTCCGATGCGCTTTCGCTTGTTCTGGCATTTGCAGCGCGCAAAATCGCGCAACGGCCCGCCGACGACATGATGACATTCGGGTATGGTCGCGCCGAGATTGTGGCTGCCTTGATCAATTACACGACCCTGATCCTGCTTGGCCTGTACCTGACTTACGAAGCTGTCCTGCGGCTTTTCAATCCCTCCGAGGTTGACGGATGGCTCGTTGTCTTCATTGCAATTTTTGCGCTTGCGGTAGATGCGATAACGGCGTTGCTGACCTACGCGCTGTCAAAAGAAAGCATGAACATTCGTGCGGCATTCTTGCACAATGTCGCGGACGCGCTTGGCTCTATTGCTGTCATCGTCGCCGGTACGGCGATTATTCTCTATGACTGGCGGCTGATTGACCCGCTGATAACACTTCTCATCGCGGGGTATATCCTGTGGCAATCCGCGACCGAAATCGGCGGCGCGATACGTATCCTGATGCTGGGCAGCCCACCTGATCTGGATACCCGCGCTATTCTGACGGCAATTCGCGCGATGCCGGGCGTGGCAGGTCTGCATCATTTGCATTTGTGGCAAATGCAGGAGCACGAACCGGCACTGGACGGACATCTGGTCATCCAGAAAGGCCGCTGGAGCGATGCCGATCAAGTCAAGACCGAGGTCAAAGCGGCCTTGCAGGAGCGCTTTGGCATATTTCACGTCACACTTGAATTGGAATGCTCTGTGCATGCCTGCAAGAACCCGCAGGACATCGGGCACGCGGTTTCGCAAAAAGGACCGGAGTGACCACGCGAGACACTGATCAATAAAAATTTGTGGTTGTTTGACTTCGGACAAGTTCGAGGGAAGCCTTCAGAGATAGTCTGCTATGCAAACACTACGACTGTCGCACCGTTCCGGGGGTGCCTTTGAAAGAAATCGAATGACGTCTGAAAATCCCGATATGCCGAACGGTCTGCCCCTTGCAGAAACCGGAGTGAGCAAAACCAATCCGGCAATTGCCCCCAAAGCGTCGGGGCGCTCGCGTCTGTTTCTGATCCCGCTTTTTATGGCCACCCTTTTCACAGGCGCGGTCATCGGCATGTATTTCCAGCCTCCCGGCCTCAAGGCGTTCTTTAGTGCCACCGGTTTGCAGCCGGGTGCAGGCACCAGCACGCCGATTGCTGTCGCCATTCAGCAAGTCACGACACAGGAACAAGTTGCCGTGATCAGCGAGGGCGATGTTGTGGCGCTGGGGCGGATCATCCCGCGCGGAGATGTGATCAGCGTTGCCACCCCCTCCGGCGCAGGGGATGCGCGTATTGCAGAACTGCGCGTGTCGGTTGGTGATCAGGTCGCACTTGGCGATATTCTTGCCGTTCTTGATAATCTGCCCCAATTGCAAAGCGCCGTTGCCTCCGCCCAAGCAGCACTGCGGGTGCGCGAGGCCAGCCTTGCACAGACCCGCGCTTCCAACACGGCCAGCCTTGCCGAAGCGCAGGCATCCGTTGATCGTGCCGAGGCCACCGAAAAAGTCGCCCAATCCGAACTGGCGCGTGTTACGGCCCTGTTCGAGCGTGGCGTGACAACACGCGCAGAACTGGATCAGGTGATCGCCCGCGCAAACGAAGCGGGCCGCGATGTGGAACGCGCTCTTGCCACCCTGTCGCGCTATGCCACCGGATCGGAGACCGTGCAGGCCGATATCGCCGTGGCAGAGGCCAATCTGGGTGCCGCGCAGGCAGAATTGGCGCGCAGCCAGCAGGACCTTGAACGCGCCTATGTACGTGCCCCCGAACGCGGCACGGTACTGGACATCAATGTACGCACGGGTGAGCGCCCGGGCACGGCGGGGATCATCGACCTTGGGGACACCTCGCAGATGACTGTCGAGGCGGAAGTTTACCAGACGATGATCGGGCGCGTCACAATTGGCGATCCGGTTGTGATCAGTGCCGAAGCCTTGCGCGAAGACCTGAGCGGTGTGGTCTCCGCAATCGGGCTTGAAATCGGGCGCCAGTCGATCACGTCCAATGATCCAGCGGCAAATACAGATGCACGTGTTGTCGATGTGATTGTGACCCTTGATCCGGAATCTTCCAAAATCGCCTCCCCCTTCACCAACCTCGAAGCGGTTGTGCGCATTGACGCTGGCCGCGTGGAATGAGCAGGCTGCTGACCTTTCTGTTCGGACGGCTGCCGATAGGCTGGCTGCAACTGACCCACAGCCGTGGACGGTTTGTTGCCGCTGTCGCGGGCGTGGCTTTTGCCAACCTTCTGGTGTTCATGCAGCTTGGCATTATGGGCGCGCTGAACACCTCAACCGTGGCACCCTATGCGATGTTGAATGCCGACATTATCCTGTCATCTGAGGATGGAAATACGCTGACGGACGGGGGGCACATTCCACGGGTGCGGATGTTTCAGGCGTTGGGGGTTGCGGGCGTAAGGGACGCGACACCCCTGTTCATCGGCAACCTGCCTTTCACCCTAGAGGATGGCACGTCTGTCTCCCTGCTCAGCTTCGGTCTGAACGTCGCCAAACCCGCGTTCACGAACCCCGGCATTGCTGCGCATCTGGACCGGTTGAGCCTTGAGAGCACCGCGCTGCTGGACGAAGACACCCGCGGTATGCCGGCCTCCGTCATTGCGGATCTACAGGCTGGCGGCCAGTACAGTTTTGAAACCGGCGGCAATACTCTGACGGCCATCGGCACCATGAAAGTGGGTGGCGGATTTCTGGCGGATGGAATGATGATGATGTCGGACCAGACCTTTTTGCGTGTGTTCCCGAAACGCAGCAGCGGCGCACCGAACCACATTCTGATCCGGACTGATGACGGTGTTTCCGTTACATCCGTGATTTCCCGCTTGGAGGCCGCGCTGCCTGCGGGCAACCTCAGAATACAAACCATGGCGGGTTCAGCGCAAAGCGACAAAGCTTATATGTCCACCGAACGCCCAACCGGCATCATCTTTGGCTTTGGCGTGTTCATGGGCATCCTTGTCGGGCTGGTCATTGTCTATCAGGTCTTGTCCACAGACGTGGCCGACCACCTGCGCGAATACGCGACATTCAAGGCCATGGGGTTCGGGCAACCGTTCTTTCTGGGTATTGTGTTCGAAGAAGCCATCATTCTTGCGGTATTCGGTTTCATTCCCGGCTTTCTGGTCTCCGTCGGACTTTACAACGCGTTGGTTGCTGTCACGGGCCTGCCTGTCGCGATGGAGGCAAGCCGCGCCGTGCTTGTCTTTCTGGGCACCCTGACCGCCTGTAGCCTGTCTGGCGCAGTCGCGACCCGAAGGCTTGCCAATGCCGATCCGGCGGACCTGTTCTGATGCAAAAGTCCCCCATCAAAGCCAACGGACTAAACCACTATTTCGGCAGTGGCGATGCCCGCATTCAGGCGATCTTTGATATCAATCTTGAGATAACCCGCGGCAGTCTCACCATCCTGATGGGGCCGTCCGGTTCAGGCAAAACAACGCTCCTCACCCTCATTGGCTGCCTGCGCGAAATACAGGAAGGCAGCGTGACACTTTTGGGCCAGGAATTGTTCGGTGCTGATGAGGCGATGTTTGTCAGCCTGCGCCGACGTCTTGGGTTCATCTTTCAGGCGCATAACTTGCATGAAAGCCTGACAGCAACCCAGAACGTGCTGATGGGACTGCAGGTCCATGGCACTGGCGACGCGGCCAGACAACGCGCTGCTGCACATCACATTCTGGGCCTTCTTGGCCTTGCGGATCGACGGGACTATCTGCCCGGCAATCTGTCTGGCGGTCAGAAACAGCGGGTCGCGGTCGCCCGCGCCTTGGTGTCCAACCCCGAAATTGTTCTGGCGGACGAACCGACAGCGGCACTCGACAAGGACTCCGGTCATACGGTTGTCCAGATGCTCAAATCACTTGGACAAGCGCGCGGAACAACAACGGTGATTGTGACCCACGACCCCCGCATCCTCGAAATGGCGGACCGGATCATTACTTTGGAAGACGGGCGGATCGTGTCAGACACCCTGCAATAGGATCGCGTTCCATCTTGGGGCGTATGATCTTTCTAAGACGTTTTTATCAATCATCACGCGTGCACAAAATCTGCACATCTCCTGCGCAGCGTCTGCAAAGGGCGCGGGTACATGTTTCGACATAATTCTAGAGGAGAATAAAATGTCGGACGGATTTACAGTGCGCGGTGTACCGCGATCAATTGCCCTTGACGGGTGGTGGCTTGCCAGTGATGCCATGCCGGAAACAGCCAAGAACGATCCGCCGCGCAGACCACCATCGACGCTGGGCGAAAGCATTTGGAACAACGGTCCACTTGGCCTTATCCTGCTGATCCTGCTGGCTGATTTTCTGCTTTGGGGATACAAACCTGCATTTGCTTTGGCGCTTTTTGCATGGTGTATCTTTGGGACAGTGGCATTAGGGCGGGGATTGAGTAGAGGTGCTTTGAAACCCGCAATCCTATTGGCATTGGCCACATTGCCTGTTCTGGAATACCTCCAGACCCTGTCAGTCGGCATTCTTGTGATTGGCCTGCTCAGCGCCCTGGTTCTGCTAAACGGCTCCGGCATAAATCGCATCGACAGGTTTGCGGCGTCCCTGCTGCGTCTTGCCAATGCGATGCCTTGGACGGGACCACTGGCCTTGCTGACAGGGCTGCGCAACTTGCAGGCACACGCGCCGGGACGGGTGTTACTGGAGGATGGCAACCTCAGGGCCGCCCTGCGCAATTGGGCGTTTCCGGTTGGCGGGGCCTGTGTCCTGAGTGCGCTTTTGATTGGCGCGAATCCGGTCATCGAACAATCGCTACAGCAGCTACTGGCCTTCGATCTTGATCTCGTGGAAGCGATGCGGCGTGCCCTTTTCTGGGGTGGGACAGGGTTGTTGCTCTGGCCCTTGCTGACGGTATCGCCAAACCCTGAGCCTTTGGCGTTTGCAGCCCCGAAATGGGGGCCCGCCCTTGGCTTGAATGCGGGATCGGTGTTGCGCGCCCTTTTGGTGTTCAATCTGTTTCTCGGAGTCCAAAGCGTGTTGGACTTTTCAATCCTTCTTGGCGGTGCCGCACTTCCAGACGGGATGAGCTATGCAACCTATGCCCATCGCGGGGCCTATCCCCTTCTTGTCACAGCAATGCTTGCAGGTGCTTTTGCGCTAGCCGCGCGCCCTTTTCTGACCAGCCACCACGCCATCAAGCCCTTGTTGCTGATCTGGTTGCTGCAAAACGTCTTGCTGACCCTCTCTGCCGTGCTGCGCCTTGATCTTTATATCGCGGAATTCGGCCTGACCTATCTGCGCATCCACGCACTGATCTGGATGGGACTTGTCGCTGTTGGTTTGATCTTGGTGGGGTGGCAAATCTTGCGGGCGCGTTCTTCACTCTGGCTTGTTGTCTGCTCTGCCAGCCTTGGTTTTGGCACCCTCTATGTCTGCGCGTTTATCAATTTTGCTGCCCTGATTGCCACACATACGCTTGAGCGCAGCGCCACACATCGGACGGATTGGTCCTATTTTTGCGCACTTGGTCCAACTGCAAACCGTGCAGTCGCGCGCAAACTGGGCGACTTGCCCGCGCTTTCCTTGCCTTCAGGGGTCAAAACATGTCTGCGCACCCACGATCCAATCACAAATTGGCGGGAATGGGACTTTCGCACCCTGCGCACCGCCAGTTAAGTTGAACATGTCAGTTACACAAAGGCCGTTTCGTGAAAATTCTAATCGTTGATGATGACCCACGTTTGCGCGATCTGGTCAGCCTTGCGCTTGAGCGTGCGGATTTTCAGGTTGTCACCGCAACCAACGGGCAATCGGCACTGACCCATGCCGCGCGTGAAACCCCTGATCTGATCGTCTTGGACATCGGCATGCCAGAGTTGGACGGGTTTGACGTTTGCCGCCGTATCCGCGCCACCTCTGATGTGCCAATCCTCTTTCTGACCGCACGGGACGATGAAATCGACAAAGTGCTCGGGCTGGAGTTGGGGGCGGATGATTATGTCACCAAACCCTTCAGCCCACGTGAACTGGTGGCGCGCGTGCGTGCCATTCTGAAACGCAGCACCGGCCCAAGTCATAAGTCACATCTGTCACATGGTCCGGTCACCCTGCACATTTCCGCGCATATCTGCCACGTGAACGACATGGTTGTCCCCCTCACATCGACAGAGTTTGCCTTGCTTGCAGCACTTGTGAGGACACCTGCCACGGTCCAAACCCGTGTGCAGCTTATTCATGCGATTTGGGGCGTGAATTCGCAAGTTTCGGATAGGACGCTGGACAGTCATTTGCGCAACCTGCGCTCAAAGCTGGCAAAAGCGGGTGGTGAAGATGTGATTGAAACCGTGCATGGCGTGGGTGTCCGTATGAAAAGTGATCCAGCATGAACCGCAGGTGGCGCCCGCGACTTGCTTTCGTTCTGGGCGGTGCGCTCTGTGGCACGCTTGCGCTGTCCTTTGCCGGATTGATTGTGTACCGCTACCTTGGCCCCGCAATCGGTTTCAAGAATGCCGCTATCATTCTGGCAACCGTTATTGCCGCCGCCACCTGTGTTCTGGGATATTTGCTGGTCCGGTTGCTGCTGCGCCCGATTACCGAATTGCAACGCTTTGCAACCCAAGTCAGCGCATCACCGCAACACCAGATCGCGCCCCCTGCGCATTTCGGCACGCAGGAATTGCACACAACAGCACTGGGCGTCATCGAAATGGCGCAGACCTTGCAAAACCGCGAAATGAGCATCCGAAGTTTTGCAGACCACGTCACCCACGAGCTAAAAGCCCCTGTAGCCGTGATCAAAGCTGCAAGCGAATTACTTGTGGACGGCGGAACCCTGAGCGACGAGGACCAGCACCTGATTGCGCAGATCACCGGCGCAAGCGATCAGATGGAACGTCATCTGGACGCGATGCAGCGTGTCGTAAAAGCCCGCGAGGTCCAGCATACCGGAACCACAACACTTGCGGAAATGGCACGCGATTTGCAGAGCGACTTTGCGGACCTCAAGCTTGAGATCGAAGGGGATGATGTTGGTATTCCCCTTGCGCAGGCAGGCGCGCGCATTGTCTTCGGGCATCTCTTGAGCAATTCACAGCGCCACGCCGCAACCGATGTGCACATCGCGGCGGATAAGGCAGACGGGCAGATCACAGTTTTGGTCAAAGACAACGGAACCGGCATTTCAAAGGGTAACCAGACACGTATCTTCGATCCGTTTTTCACTACAATGCGGGAGGACGGCGGCACCGGTATGGGATTGGCAATCGCACGCAATACGCTTCGCGCACACGGCGGCGATATTGCCATCGCCCCCAGCGAAACCGGAGCCGCCTTTTTGTTGCGCTTTCAAGCGCCCGTCGGAACGTCGGTTTCTGTCGCTATGTCATAAGGCACCATCTGCGCCAGTATGTCCGCCAACGCGATTTGCTCATGTGCAAACCCTGCGCGCGGTTCAACTGTATCCTTGAGCAGCTTTTGCAACGCCGCCGCTGCGGGCAGGATCGGAACAAACGGACCGTGATCATTTTCAGCAACCAAGGACCATCTGACATGCGCGCCATGCCCCTGCGCATCCAGCCCGCGCATATCTACCAGCATGCCACCTTTATCAGAAGTCGGAATGCGTGTGATCCGCCGCGCCTGCAAAAGCAACGGGATCAACAGTGCGGGATCAGGAAACATCCTGTGTTTGCGCAAGGTGGCAATGGTTTCGATGCCGCGCTGTTCAATCAAGGATTCCAGCCCCGCCGAGAATGACACCCGCGATTGCACATTGTATCGCGGCCCCAGATATTCCGCATCGAACGTCTCTACCGGTGCCACACGGCGCGCACCCAGTTTGGGAATGTGAACCCGTTGCGCATTTGTCCATCCTGTTGTTCTGGCCAGTTTACCATTTTGCCAGACAGGTATTTCCTTGCCTGCGTAACTCAGAATGGCTTCGATCACAGACCGCCCTACCTCGCTTTTGCCGCCCGGCGTGATGCAGATGTCGATACTGTCCACACGTTGCCAACCTCGGGTCATGTGATCCACGACGCAGGTCGACAGGGTTGGCGTTGAACTGGCGCCTGTCAACGCCGAGACACAACGGCCTTTTGCAAGGCCGTCCAGTTCGTCATGGAAATTTGCGAGGTAATCACGCGCATCCGCCAGATCAATGAGATGTGCCCCGGCCCTGAGAATGCTGCGCGCGACATCATAGCTTGCGGTCTGAAAAGGACCGGAACAGTCGATCACGGCAAAGGGTTTGATCGCGTCCAATTGCGCACCAAAGTTCCGGCTATGATCCAGAGCAATACCCTGCGCATTCAGTCGGGGCGTTTCTTCACGTAAAACCTGTACAAACCGCTCAGCCTTTGCCGCGCTGCGCGAGGAAACCAACAATTCAATGCCTGCCCAGCCTGCCAAATGACGCACCAACCGTTTGCCAAATACACCTGTGCCGCCGATGATCAGGATACGCCGGACCATCACAGGATAAACCGATGCGCGTGTTCAGGACGTGGCACGATGCAGCTGTCCTTTCTACCAAACAGACGGTAACGATGCCGCGCAATCATACCATAGACAAAATCGCGCAGCCCTTTTGGCAAAGGTTCAGCCCATGCCACCATCCGCGCAGGTCCGTTCAAATGGCGGGACAGCGCAATCAGCGCATCGGATTTTTCCAGTGCCACGCCATTTTCAATAAACAGGAAACTATCAGGATCGTCGGGATCAATACCATGTGTGACGGCCAGATTGCGCCCCGTCTCCGACTGGATCGACACAAATTTGATGCGCGCGGCCTTCTCGTGTTTGAGGGTATATTGCACCCCACCATCACACAGCACACAACAGCTGTCGAAAACCCAAACGGCCCATTCTTGCGGCTGTGTCATGATTTGGCATCCTTAAAAACAGCATTCTGGCTGAGTAACTGCCCGAACAGACGGGACTTCAGGCACATGGAAAACCGAAACGCGCCATTGCCCAGATCGTGATGGCCAATGACCAATGCGCCGGGGCCAAAAATCCTCGGGATCGGGATACGTCGGCCAAAGACGGACAGGAAATAATGGTCGCTTTTGAAAATCAACGCATCCGGTTGCGCCTCAACCCGCAGGGCCATGCCAATGCCAAAACCGATGTATTCTTCCAGACCGGTTGGCCCTGCAAAGCGTTTGGAACTGTGAACCATTTGGGGAAAGCCGGACTGACGGCCATATTGACGTATCCAGAATTGACCGTTCCCCGCAATATCTTCGGTGACGACCACCACGGCAGGCTGGCCGACGCAGGTCATATCATAGGGCAAAGGTGCCCCCACAAGCCGCATGACCTGTGCCAAAAGACGCCCTGGTCCGTTCATATGCATGTCAGTTACAACACCCTGATAGGCGATACTGTCGCCACCTTTGACGCGTTTTCCAAACCGTTGACGTATGGCGCGTGGCAGGCCCAGCCAGTTGTCTTGCCCCACAAGATCGCTAAAGCGGGTGTCCTTGCGGGTGTGATCAGGATGTGAAATCGGATTCATTTTCATGGTGGTCACCTTGTCGGTCGTGTCGGATATTTCTGTATAGACAGAAATTAGTTTGCAAAAAAACGCGCAAAGCTATTCCGATTTTTTGCCTGTCAACGTGAGGATCGATACAACCTTGCTGCCCATTTTCATCAGCATGTTCAGTTTCGCCTTGGGCACGGCAAGCATCTGGGTTGACCATGTATCAACGGTGTTCAGAAACTCCTGCATGTCTTGCATACGCTGCAACACAACAGGGTTGAGCCCCGCTTCCGCCTCGGCGGCCTCTACGCAGTCGGCAATGACGCGCATTGCCGGATCAATCTCGCGCTCTTTGCGCCCTTGTGCAACGCGGGTCGCAATTTCCCAGACATCTGTAACCGCCTCAAAATGTTCGCGCCGGTCCCCCGGCACTGGGACGCGCCGGATCAGTTTCCAACCGACAAGTTCTTTCAGAGAGTTGGATACATTCGAACGGGCTATACCCAATTCTTCGGCAATCTGCTCTGCATTAAGGGGCGAAACACTCAGGAACAAAAGCGCCTGAATCTGCGCCACAGAGCGGTTCACGCCCCACTGCCCCCCCATGTCACCCCAATAAAGGATGAACTGGGATTTTGCGGCTGATTCTAATTTTTTATCAATTTCTGTCATAACAGAAATATCAGGTATTACCGATACCATGTCAACAGACATCATTACCTGACGCATTTCGAAACCCTATGGAGAATAGAAAAAGGGCGGTTGAAACCAATCAACCGCCCCATTTTCCTATGATTTTGCGGCTTCGCGAGGTTGTGCCGCCACTTCAGGCTCCGCCACGGTCACAGCTTCCGGCGTTTCCAGCGTTTTTGGACGTTCCTTCACATCCAACGCGCCGTTGGCTACATTTGCCACACCATTCTCAAGGCTGATCCCCAGTTCTTTGCCAAGGGCCTGCATCGCCGGCATTTGAAGCGCCATACCCAGCACGGAATCAAGGGCCTGATTAACAGGGGTTCCACCACCGCCACCGGACAGGTCGCCGGAGGCACCACCGCCCATGCCGGTCACCTGATGGATCTTGATAGAGTCGATCTTCTCGGCCGGTCGGACCATTTCGGCAATGATCGCTGGCATCGCCTCAAGGCTCGCCAAACGGATTTTCATCGCGATGATTTCGGCGCTCAACTCGTTTTCGGAGTTTGCAATCGCAGTCTGGCCTTCAGCCGTTGCCAGCATGTCCGTTTTCTTGGCGTCGGCGCGGACAGTCATTGCATTGGCGTCTGCCTGCGCTTCTTCCAGCTTTGCCGCGGCGCGGTCACTTGCCGCATCTTTTTCGGCAGCAGCAGCAAGGCGGATGCCGGTCGCTTGACGCTCGGCTTCTTTCTGCGCTTCGATCAAAGCGATCTGCTTTTGACGCTCGGCTTCGGCAACAGCGCGGGCTGTTTCAATTGCTTCTGACGCCTTCTTGGCTTCTGCGCGCGCATTATCAGCCGAGGCACGCGCCTGGCTTTCTTCTTCGGACTTGCGCGCAACGATGATCTGGCGTTCCTGATCCGCAACTTCCAGCTCGCGCTCTTTTGCAATCTCAGCTTCGCGAATGGTCCGTTCGCGCTCGATCTCGGAAGCACGCACCGCACGTTCGCGTTCGATCCGCGCCTGTTCTTTCGCCTGATCGGATGCTTCCTGATTGCGCGCAATCTCGGCTTCCTGACTGGCCTGCAAGGTCTGGATTTCACGGATTTGCGTAATCGACGCTTCCTGCTGTTCACGGTCAATCTGATATTTCAGCTTTTCGGCTTCCATCTCGGAACGTGCAACGGACACGTCTGCCTCTGCGGTAATCTCAGCCCGCTCCTTGCGCGATGTCGCAATCACGGCAGCCAGTTTTTGCATACCAACAGCGTTAAACGCGTTGTTTTCGTCCAGTGAATCAAACGGGGTCTGGTCAAGAGCGGTCAAGGAAACGGCCTCCAGCTCCAAACCGTTCTTCAACAGGTCTTCGGAAATCGCATTCTGTACTTCCTGCACAAAGCTGGCACGGTTCTCGTGCAACTCATCCATTGTCATTTGCGCCGCCACCGCACGCAAACCGTCAATAAGCTTGCCCTCGATCATCTCGCGCAGCTGATCCACATGGAACGTGCGATCCCCAAGCGTTTGGGCCGCCCGCGAAATTCCGTCATCAGTGGCGTTCACCGAAACATAGAATTCCACACCAACGTCAACACGCATCCGGTCCTTGGTGATCAGCGATTGTTCATTCACCCGCGCCACTTCAAGGCGCAGTGTCTTCATGTTGACCTTGGCGATTTCATGCAGGAACGGCACAACAATCGTGCCCCCGTCCATGATAACTTTCTTGCCACCGGAACCGGTTTTGACAAGGCTGGTTTCACGCGTTGCCCTTTTATAAAGCCGCGCCATGATCAGCCCGATAAAGATAAGCAGGCCAACGATAATGCCCGCGATGGTAAGAATTGACATGATTTCCATAGGAATCTCCGTTACTTCGCGTTTTCGATTAAAGGGTGATTGAGGCGCTTAGATGACGAAAAACCGGTCACCGCGTTTCCGGATCAGCGTCACATCGCTGCCTTGTGGAAAAACACCATCATCATCCAGCGGTTCGACCCTGAGGTAGTGCATATTGCCATACCGGTCTTTGATTTTGGCCTCTGCAGGCTTGCCGCGCATTGCGGTGCCTTGGGTGATTGTCCCGTTGTGCCCACCCAGATACCTTGTGCGCATGGCGCTGGTTTCTGTCTTGGGCATGATCAGCGCGACCCAGTTTGCAATGATCCGGGTGATCCCGATGGCCGGCACAACAGCGATCACCACAGCAAGCAGCGTATAAAGCGGCGTTCCGATCAGCGTGAGCGCAAGCGATTGGATCATCAGGCCAAACAGGCCAAACATTGTCAGGAATGACACCAGCCAGATCAGGAAGGGCACATCGCGCGCCCCGATCCATCCAAGAACAGCAGAAGGACCGGTTGGGCCATCCAGACCGTCAACAGGAGCATCAAGATCAGCCATATCGATATCAGCGGACAGATCAAAATCTGCATCAACGTCGATATCAGGCGTTTCGCCACCCAGTCCAAGAATGGTGGCACCCATGAATGAGCTTAAGATCTCAAGCAAAAAGAGACCTGCCGTAACCGATAATGCAATCGCAAACGGGAAGGCCGCAGGGGACAAAAATGTATCTAGCATATAAATCCTTTCGTCTTATACATAGGATCAGATCAACATAATTACAGGTATATATATACATATTCTGGAATTATTTACAAATTTCATTGATTTTTGCACTGCGACTTCCTATTTTTATAGCTCAACGCTGCAGCAACGATCAGGGAACACCATGCCGGACTTTTTGCAACGCAGACGCCTGGCACGACTTCTGGACCGTAACGCGGAGCGTTTTGCGGATCATCAAATCCCCGAAAAAGGCTGGATTGCGACGATGCGGCATGCGTTGGGCATGTCCGCCGAACAGGTTGCCCTGCGCAAAGGCGTCACGCGCAACGCGGTCTACCAAGCGGAGCGCAGCGAACAAGAAGGCGCGGTTTCGCTCAAGCAAATGGAAAAACTGGCCGCTGCGATGGGTGGCACGTTTGTCTATGCTATCATTCCCGATGCCCCGATTGAACAACTGAAATACCATCAGGCTGTCAAACGTGCCCGACGTCTGGCACGGGACGAGCCCGGATTTGCCACATGGCCCAAAGACGAGCAACAAGACTGGATTGACGACACAGCTGCACAACAACTCCATGATTTTCCGCCTGACTTCTGGGACGATCCCTAAGCTGATATCCGGTGACACCGTGATAGGCAGGTTTGCCCCTCCATAGCTCATTGACCGGATCACAATGGCTGGCCGTCATTCATTGCGTCACGGCTGCTCCAGATTGCTGCGAATAGCTGTAGAAAACGCAACATTGTTCAATGCCAGCGACTTCTGTGTGATCCCGGCAAGCTTGATACGTTTTTCAATCGGAATGTCCCCGTCGAACCCGCCCAAAGCGTCCACGTAGCCGGGCAAGTGCCCTGACAGAACCAGCCGCCAGTCGGGGCTCATGTCGGGTTTGATCACCTGCGCCAATCCATACACAGTTGTTGTGCAATTTGCGGTCAGCGTGTTGTAGAAAGCTGGCTTGGCCTGCAAATCCTGCGCCAGATCCACATAGGACATAAACAGATCGCGGCGCTGTTGCGCGTTCAGCTTAACAGGGTAAAGGCGCACATCTTCCTGACGGTGGTTGGTGCGCAACTTGATGATATCTTCTTCGGTTGCCGCAACAAGAACCAGCTCGAACTGGCGGAAAAACCCGCCTTTTACGTTAAAGCTCTCATGGCTTTCCTTGCGGGTTTCGACCGAAAAGACAACTCTTTGCCCGTCAGCAAAACCAAAGCTGACCATCAGATGCGCAATGTCCGGATTATCCCAGACAGAGGTCAACATATCCACAGAATCCAACTGATCCAGATCTACGGTGCGAGCCTCCCATGACTGATCCGCTTGCGCAGCATCATGCCATGTAAAGTTGCGCACATTTGACAGGGTGACCAGATCGCCGTCCACGTCGGCCCCAACACCATGTGCTACATCAAACGCCCAGTCGCGATCTTGCGAAGGGGTAATGCCCTGATACCAAATTCCGACAGCGGCGGCGGTAACAACCAAACCCATCCATCCCAACCGTCGCGCGCGAAAGCGCAAAACCGTGGCCACAATCGTGGCACCGACAAGGGCGACAACAGCAGTATTCAAAACAACGCCTGCCAGATGGACAGACATCGCACCCCAAGTCCAGAACACGCCCGCAAGGGCAAGGACAAAGAACAACACGTGTCCGCAGAAGCGCCCAAAAGACGCGAGGGTAAGTGCAGGAAAGGTCACGGGGAGTCTCCTATCGGAGTGAAACGGTAGAGGCGGTCCAACTCAATGGACCGCCCAGCAGGTCTTAGTCGTTGTCCACGCCGCTGACTTCCGCCAGCATCCGTTCTGTACGGGCGTCTTCCAGTTTATTGTGAAGGCGCTTGCTTTCTTCGGTGTCGCGAACCGCTTTGGTGATACCTGCGGTCGAGCTGACCAGCATGATTGCGGCCATGGCATAAAAGCCTTTCGCAGCAAAACTGGCTTCGAGAAAGAAGATACCGCCTGCCATCATCGAACCGGCAATGGCAAACTGCGCGTAGGTGAACATGTTCCAAGCATGTGAAGGTTTATCAATATATGCGTTCATGGGATCGGCCTTTCGATTTGTACTATGTTAGTGTGTTTGACTTGTTTCAGGGGTGCCGCAATCAAGCGGCCTTTTTCTTCAACCGCTCCAGCACATCGCTGGCGGCAGTCTTTTTCGGTGCGCCAAATCCGGCGGCGGCCATGCGGTCGCTTAGGGCATCAGCCGAGGTTGAAGCCGACAATTCTGCCATGGCTTCCATGGTCGCATCATTGTGCTGCTGGCGCTCCTGAAGCCGTTTAAGGGTCTCTGACGCATCGGCCAAATCGCTTTGCGTCCAGGACGGTGCATCGCCGCGCAATTGCTGGGTCTTGCTGGTAGCCTCTGCAATTCGCTGACCGCGCTTCAACTCGCTCAGCAAGGCTTCGTTCTGGGCAAGCGTCTGGCGAAGCTGCACGATTTCCGACGTATAAGTTGTGATCGCACGCTGGGTCGCGTCACGCTCTGCTTCCAGATTGGCAATCGCTGTTGCGGCCTCAAGGGCTATGGCATCTTCGCCCTTTTCCATCGCATCACGGGTGCGGTTTTCCAGATCGGCAATCTGTTCTTCAATAGCTGCCAAGGCGTTTTTTTCACGTTCCGCGTACGCCATCACAACAGCAACTGCTTTACGCGTTTTCTGAACGCCGCTTGCTGCCTCGCGCAGTTGCTGGCGCAGCAGTGAAATTGCATTGGCATCCAGAAACGCCTGAGAAGCATCAGCCGTTTGGCCACGAAACAGAGTGAGAAGGTGTCTTAGCATTATCGTCTCCTAATTTTTGAACATCGTTCATATGTCCAATATGCAAAGTTTTGAACGTTGTTCAAGAAAATAATGAACGTTGTTCAGAAATATTTTGATTTTGAGCTGTGGTCTTGCGAATACGAGGAAACTATCATCGCCCTTCAAACCCAACTCGAACTGCCAGATCACGCTATTGGCGGAATCCGGCGGCACCATGATTGAATGTTGTTTTTACTGGGGCATAACAGCATGTTATCAGGCCGCCACCTTAGAGGCGCTGGATACATGGATGTCAGATGGATCGCCTCAAACGAGCCCGAACACCTGGAAAGTTACGGTTATAATGTAATCTCCAAAGGATTAACCAGAGAATTTGAAATCGGAAACAATCCGCAAGGGTTGACGGTTTTGGTGCCGGACAGGCGACATATCCAAGGCTCAAGGATGCACCTGTCCGACACAGATTCGCCAAGTTTGACAGGATTCGGTGAAACAGCGCCCCCACAACTGCGCAAGAACGGGACACCCCTTACCTGTCTATAACAAGAGCCTGTACTTGAAAACGCAGCCGTCGCGCCGCGGTTACCAGATCAGGCGATGTCTTTCCAAAGCGTGACGTACTTCTTCCAATCCGTTTGATATGCGGCGGCGTAGTCCATACCGATCTTGACCCAATCAATATCATCGTGGGGCCCCTGCCATGGGTCCGCTTGTGCGCCGTAGGTGATCTGCTTTTGCCCTTCTTCGAATTGATCAAGGGATTGCACCCAGATGTCTCCGTCCCAGTGAAGGGTCATTCGGGTCTGCAACGGTTCGTATTCGGCGGTGAACAACGTCCCGAAGCCCTCAGCGTAGCGATCCTGTTTCAGAGGTTTGTCCTGAAACTTGCCAACCAATTGCGCAGGGGTAATAACCTCGGGTAACATCCCAACCAGATGATCCGAGCGCTCAAAGGTCTTGGTGAACACACTGCGATCCGGCGTGCTGCCATCATTCTGATGGTTTGTTGCGATCAACCTCGGCTGCACCTTTGCCCCGCCACCGGCATAAACTTCAACACTGGCCGCCGCCCCCGAGGCATCCGCGAGAATAATATTGTACGGCATATGCGATGGCACCCGTTGCAACACACGCAGCGCCTCTTGCACAGTGTCACAGGTCTCAAGCACATAGCGCAAAATCGTTGTGATCCCAAAGCCGCGTGCGGTTTCCTGTCTGCCACCATATGCCAGCACGACACTTAATCCAGCCGCGTTGATCCCGTCGGAAAGCCCCCAAAGAAACTCAACCATGCCCATCACACCACGTCCGCACCATTCACTGCGCAACAGCAAGCCTTCGTTCAGTTCGGGGGACAAATCATAGTTACGCACCAGCCTGATATCATCGCGCGATACCGCACAAGCAAGCGAACATCCCCCCAGATACGTCGGCGGACACCATGTCGACAGAAAGCGTGCCGCACGGTCCGAACCTCCGGCCAGTGTCACCAGTTCTGCGTGAACCGGCACCAACTCGGGCATATATTTTTCCAGCGTCGCCTCGCAAGCTGCGCGATCCGGCCCCGTGTCACCATCGTTCGCAACAAACCATGCTTCATAGGCGGGCCAAGAACGCGCCCAACGGGCCTGCCATTTCGGGCCGGGCCGCGCTTCGCAAACGGCATCAAAGGTAAGGGAATGTGTCATATCATCTGTCTCTTCTTTAGAACGTTTTCTTGGGGGCTGCGTCACTTGATGCGTTCGGCAAGGGCGGCTTTCACCTCTGCACTGGCTTGAAGCGCACCGAGCACGTCGATGGAACCGATGGTCGCCAGCGCCAGCTCCGGGGTCACATCACCGGCAATGCGGGCAAGCCCGACAACCTTGATGTGCAAAACCTCGTTTGCCGCCCGCACCGCCTCAAGATCAGCGACAGAGTAGTCGCGCAGCCCCAACTCCATCGTGTGACGTTCAATGGTTTTTGAAACGGTATCGGACTGGGCATCCAGCTGGTTGCGAATGGCCGTGCGGATAAAATCGCTGCGGTTGGAATAGAACCCTTCCTGCACCAACAGATCGACGCGCCCCAGATCAACATAGCCAAGGTTTATTGTAATTTTTTCGTTCTCGGGAAACTTGTCCCGAATTTGGCGCACATTACTCATTTTCATTTCTCCATCCATATGGATGGTATATGGATGTAATACGGATCTTGCAAGACTCTTCTCCGCCACTCACGCGCGACACGCCGCGCAACGCAAACAGCCCGGAAACACAAAGGTTTCCGGGCTGTGACGTTTTTTAGAAAGAAACGGCGCGGCCTATTTCGCCAAATGCGCCCCTGACGGGTAGCGCCGCCGCATCAGGTATTACCTGACTGGACGCCCCGGCTTGACCAAGGGACCAAGGCTGTCGAGATAGCTCTGGTCAAACCCCTGCTCGTAAACAGGGAACGTCACCTTGTTGTCCCGGAAACTCTTGTGTGGCTGACCCATGCGCAATACGCCCTCGCGGCGCGAACGACGCACCAATTCAAAATCCACTTCAATCGGGATCATCTCTTCCTGAACATTGCCGCGGTGCAGGATTTGTCCGGCGGGGTCGATCACCATGGAATATCCGTTGCCACCCGCCATCAGTCCGTTGATGTGGAAGATATAGCTTTGGAACATCGCGGCTGATCCCTGCGCTATGGCCAGGTCGGCGGGACGGTCCACAAAGCTGGCCAGTACCGGATTGATGATCACTTCAGCACCCATAGAGGTCAGCGTGCGTGTTACTTCGGGGAACCACAGATCATAACAGATCGACACGCCAAAACGCCCAGCACCCGGCACATCAAAGACGCAGAATTCCTCGCCCTGCGTCACGCCTTCCTCGTAAGGGGTGAAGGGGAACATCTTGCGATAGCGCGTCACAACCTCCCCCTCGGGATTGATCACGGGCGTGGTGTTGTAAATCTTGTCGCCGTCTTTTTCGAAATAGCTGCCCGGAACAAGCCAGCAATTGAAACGCCGGGCAAGCTCCGCAAGATCCTCTTCGATTTTGCCACCAATCGGTTCGGCCACTGCCTTGTTCGGGCCGTGGGGTGCAAGTTCGCTGAACACAACCATTTCCACCCAAGGATACAGGTGGAACAGGATTTCCATGCGCTTGCGCATTTCTCTGATGTTGTTGTGCATCGCGATGTGCATCTGGATGCCGGCTATTGAAAAACGGGACATGTGTTCTCCTGTGTGTGTCAAATGATCCGCTGTGCGGATCTAAGTTGGTATGGGAATGATCGACCCGTCAAAGGCACCACCATTCCATTGTGAGTGAGAGGCAGTGTCATCCGCAGGACTGGCCTGCGTGCTTACCCCATGAGAAACGCTGTGCGATCCAGTTGCTGTGTAGCGGACCAGACGTTCCCGTGGCATGACGCTTTCCAAGGCATGATCATCACGCGACCCGTCCATCCAGCGCAACGACATGGTGCGCGCTTGCGGACGATAGGCAGCGGTGTAGATGGTGCCAAAACCCTTGTCATATCCGGTACTGGCAAGCGGCGCAGTCAGGAATGCACTGCTCAGGTGCTCGGTCGTCAAATGGCGGTCCTCGAACAACTTGCCAAGATGATCCAGCCGCCCCAAGGTGTTGGAAAACCTGCCGTGGCGCGGCCATTCGACACCTAACTGATGGTTTGTTGTATATGGGGCGCGGGTCACGATGGCTGGCCGGTCCGGTGCCATAAAGACAGTTGCCCAATCGCCATCTTCATCTGCAACCGTAACATTGTACGACATATGCGACGGGACAGCGCGCAACGCTTCAACTGCCTGCTGCACGTCGGCGCACATTTCCAGAACATAGCGGATGATCAGCGGAATCCCGAAACCGTCGGCACTTATTGTACGCCCGCCAAACGTCAGAGACGCGGCAAGACCAGCATCGTTCATGCCGTCCGCCAGACCAACGATTCCCTCAACCATCCCCATCACACGCCGCCCGCGCCAGTTGGTCGACAGCAGCGTGGATTCGTTCAGCTTGGGATCAAGATCATAGTTGCGGATCAACAGCGGGCCGTCATCATCAACCAACACCGCTTGTGAACAATGCACAAGATAGCGCGGCGGTGACCAGAAGCTGAGGAACAGAGCGGCGTCATCATCATCGCCGCAGACATCGACCCAAGTGTCCCAAAGTCCTTCAAATTCAGGCATATGGCGACGCAATGCCAGACGCGCATCGCGCAGGTCTGTTGCGCTGCTGCTATGGCGTTTGCGCATCCATCCGGACCATCCCGGCCAACCGTGCGTGAACACCTGACGCAATGCGTCAGAAGGGCGTTCTTCTGTCAGGCTTCTGAAATTGAGGTGCATGATGTGTCCGTCGGTTCTTGGAAAAGCAATCGAGTACGCTTTGCGCGAAGCTCCCCAATTCCGTCATGTGGCGGAGAACACCATTGAGCATGGTGTCGCTTTATTGACTTTTGAGCCCGAATTGTCAAGAACAGCGCATGCTTCAGTCACCAGTACCTAACGGCACAATTCGTCAAAACGACATTCCCAACCTGATCGAAACCTACCGGATTACGCAATATCCAACGGTTGTTCGGGTACGTCGCACGATTCAGGGCGGCGGGTACGGAGATCAGGACCGCAATCCCTACACCTGGACGGTGTTCTTTTTGGTGGATGATCGCTGGATGTCACTGGAAAGCGCACGCGGCATGCCCCGCGAATGGGGCAGCCTCGACAAACTCGAAATCTGGCTGCGAAGCATGGGGTTTGCGTTTTTCTGGGTCCGCAATGATATCGACGCGGTCGGAGAGCCGAACGGGGAACAGGATCTGCCCCCCGCTCTGTAACTCTAGAACCACTTGCCAGCGGTCATGTCCGCAGGCATCGCCACTTCGGTATTTGTAGTCAGCGGCACAGACTTGAACTCTGCCTTGATCGCGCTGTTCCACTGCTTTGCACGTTCCAGCAACTCGCGGTCGTCTGATTGCATACGGCCCCGCGCCAGCACACAGCCCAGATCGGCACCGTGATAGCAATACTCCCCCGCACCATAAACGCGCAGATAGAATGCTTCCTGCTCGTCACCCAGCGCGTTGATGTTGTGACCCGCGCGTTTGAACTCGATCGCGCCGTTGTCATCCATACGCCAGATTCCGGAACGCGGTGCCTGTGTGATCAACTCGACCTTATCCTCTGTCTGCTTGAGAATAAGCTGCGTCCAGTAATCGTAGTGATTCCAGCGGCTTTGCACTTCGTCGATATCAATCTCGTAGTCGACATCCATAAACTCAAGCAGATGGAACAGGAACATCGGACACCCGCCATAGGTCGAGGTGATCAGGTTGGTGGGTGGCGATGCACCGGAAACCCGTGGGTTGATCTCGCCCAGATAAACTTCGTTGGTGTCGGTATCGAGCAGGAAGTCGCAACAGAAAACACCTTTGTAGCCTTCCTTATACAACTGATCGCCCAGCTTGCGGGCCATTTCGCGCACCTTGTCGGGCACATCGTCCGGCAGGATCGCAGGCGAAATATCGTTGCCGCACCAGCCACCTTTGTAAGGCGTGATTTCTTCAAAACCGGTAATGTCGGTCATGACCGGCCCAACCAGCGTGCCGTGCCGTGTGGCGCAACCTTCAATCGTACCGGGCAGGTGGTTGATGCGCTTCATCACCTTCAACTCTTCGCCAATGATCTTGCTGGAAAACTTGTCCCAATCTTTCTTGGTCTTGATAAAGAACGTCGTGCGTCCGCTGTCGCCATAAGGCGTTTGAACCACCAGATCCTTGCCCAGCTTGGCACTCGCCGCGAGCTTGTTCAGCTGGCTGTAGTTATCCGCCCGACCCATGGTGTTGGGTGCGCTTTCAACACCTGCTTCGTTGCCGATGCGGGTGGTTTCGATCTTGCTGTCCAACCGGTGACGCAACTCGTTGGAGGGCAGCGCAATCTTGACGCCGACTTCCTCGCACAGCTCTTCGGTCTTTTCGTCGAACATCACAAAGATCGCCAGCCCCGGCTCACGTTCCGCCACGCGGGCGCGGAATTCGGGGTGATCGACCAGATAGTTGCCCACATCTTCCATAGACTGAAACACCGGTGCACCGATCTGCGTAGGCTTGAAGACACGCGGATGTTGGCCGTCAAAGACATCAAAATAGTTGACGAACTCCAGCCCGCCGACCCATTGGTCCAACCCCATCAGGTTGAACGGAGTCGGCATCACCACATAAATCGGTGTCTTGTTGCGCCGCAGATAGCGGTAGATTTCTGTCAGTCCGACCAGTTTTTCTTTTTCTTCGGCCATTTTCGGCTCTCTCCCGTTGGTACAATCGTTTTCGTGCGGTTGTTCTTTTGCGCTATCGCGTCGAAGCAACCCTAACGGGATTCGCCGCGCTGTCTCTGCCAAAAATTTGCGCGGGTTGCGCAATCTGGCCTGAAGGCTCTTGAAATTCAAAAGTATGATCTCTTTGCAATTATTGCTAGAATCCGAGCCTTAGCAATGTTTCAAGTGCGATAGTGGCCCATTATTAACATTATGATTGCCGACAGTATAGTCCATGATGTAGCCTGCCCGACAAGCCACGTTTTTCGGGGTGGAAAAAATGGCAGCCGCACAATCCGGCCAAGCCAACGTAATAAAGTAGCGCAAAAGCGCTTGATCTGGAGGATCTACTTAATGAACATGAACCTGTTCACACGCCGCGCAGCGGTGGTTGCGATATCTGGTATCGTCGCCCTGTCCGCATATGCCTCGGCAGCAGCAGCTGACACGACACGTCTTCGGTTCCACACGTTTTACGGCACCGAAATTGACCCGATCTTGAAGAAATTCAAAGACACGGTCAAAGAGAAATCAGGCGGTGATCTGCGCCTTACCGTTTTCCATGGCGGCGAACTGGTCGCGAGTGATCAGCTGTTGGACGCTGCAAAAAAAGGCTCCATTGACATCGCACACGGCCACGGCGGCTATTGGTCGGGTCAGGTAGACATCGGCAATATCGAAGCCGGATTGCCCGGTGGCTGGACCAGCCTTGATGAGGCAAAAGCATTTTTTGACAGCGCACCTGTCGATTCCCTGCTGACCGAAGCCTACGACGAAGCCGGTGTTGTGTATCTGGGCAAAGGCTACGGTCACGACTACGACTTGCTGACAAAAGAGCCGGTTACATCGCTTGCCGATTTGAAAACACGCAAAATCCGTGCCACGTCCAACGTTGCCAAGGTACTGGAATACTTTGAAATTCCGACGGTATACCTGCCAGCTGGTGAACTCTACATCGGTATGTCCACAGGCGTCATCGACGGCGCAATCTATGGCGGCCCGATTGAATACGAACAGCTCAAGCTGAACGAGACGGCAACACACTACACCCGTTTGAACATGCTGATGCCCGGCTGGACCGAGACGTTCCTTGCCAACCCTGAAAAGTGGAATGCCCTGTCCGACGAGCACAAGGCCATCATGCAAGAAGCAACCGCGCAGTTTGCCCAAGACATCAACGACTGGCTTGCCGAAGGAAACCAGTCTGTTGTCGACAAGGGTGACGTGTTCGAATTTGCGATCCTGCCCGAAGCAGACTCCAAAGAGCTGACAGTGGCAGCACAGGAAGTCTGGCAGGAAGAAGCCGGACGTTCCGAGCGCAACAAAAAGCTGATCGACCTGTTGGTTGAAAACGCCAAGGCGCAAGGGCGTCTGTGATGAGCATAGTGACAAGATATCTTGTCGCGCAGGATGGCCTGTCCGAATTTGTCGGACGGGCCATTTCCTGGCTAACGCTGGGAATGATCGGGGTGTTGATGATCGAGATTGTCTCTCGCTACTTCCTCAACGCCCCGACCCTTTGGGCTCATGAAACCAGCACCATGCTCTATGGTGCTTTTTGTATGTTGGCCGGGTGCTATACATTGCGCCACCGGGGACATGTGCGCAGCGAAGTCATCTGGGGCGTCTTACCCAAGCGGGCACAGGCGTTTTGTGACGTACTGATTTTCTCTGCCGGTTTTGTGGTGCTCTCGATTTTTCTAAAGCTGGCAATCGGTTTTGCAGCCGAAAGCTGGGCCGTGCTGGAGTATTCCAACAAAAGCATGTGGCAACCGCCCCTGTATCCGATCAAGACGGTTATTCCCGTCGCTGTTGGCCTGGTCCTGTTGCAAAATATTGCCGAGTTGCTGCGGGCCGTTCTGACGGTATTGAACATCGACTATGATGATCCCCGCGAACGGGAGCTGGATATTGATATCGACCCCGAATTGCTCGCTGTTGCAACCAAAGCCGACGTTGCCACACCTTCCGACAAACGCTGATTTTCGGGCGCAGAACGCTGCTGCCTGCCTAAGGATATATTGATGGAAAATCTGGACCCGCTTGTCATAACGGCAATCATGTTCTCGTCGATGCTGCTGCTGATGGCCCTTGGTGCGCCGCTGGCTTGGGCACTGACAATTTGCGGCATTGGCAGCGCCTATGCGATTTACGGCGATGGCGGGCTTGATCTGTTGATCTCTTCCACCTTCAGCGCGATGGACAACTTCCTGCTGGTGGCCCTGCCGCTGTTTATTTTCATGGGACTGGTCCTGCAACGCTCGGGCATCACCGATGATCTGTTCGAGATGATTCACAAACTGATGGGCCGTCTGCCCGGCGGTCTTGGCATCGGTACCGTTATCATCTGCGCGCTGATTGCTGCGATGGCCGGTGTGTCGGGTGCGGCAACCGTTAGCCTTGGTATCATCGCCCTGCCCGCCATGTTGAACCGTGGTTATGACAAACGGCTGGTCACGGGCACAATCATGGCCGGCGGCGCGCTTGGTTTTCTGATCCCGCCCAGCGTTCTGATGATCATCTACGCCTTTCTCAGCCGCGATTCCGTGGGTAAACTGTTTGCCGCCGGATTGATGCCGGGCCTGATGCTGGCCACGATCTATATCTTTTACATCCTGATCCGTTGCCGCATTAACCCGACGCTTGGCCCCCCTGCCGAAGAACAGTTCACAGCGGCCGAAAAGTTCAAATCCCTGCGCTTTCTGATCGCGCCGGGCCTGCTGATCTTTACCGTTCTGGGCTGTATCATCGGCGGCATCACATCACCTTCCGAAGCCTCCGCCATTGGCGCGTTCGGGTCGCTGGTGATCGCCGGAGTGCAACGCCGCCTCAGCTGGGACATGATGCGTTATGTCATGCTGTCCACAACCAAGCTGATGGGCATGCTGATGTGGATCACCATCGCGGCGGTGTTCTTTTCCAAGATCTATGTCGGCGTGGGTGCCGGTGCCGTTGTGGGCGAGCTGATCGAGGATTATGAACTGTCCCCGAACCTCGTGATCATCGCGATGCTGGTGGCTTACTTTGTCCTTGGTATGTTTCTGGATGACTTTGCGATTGTGTTCATCACCGTGCCGCTGTTTGTCCCGATCGTGCGCGATTTGGGCTTTGACACCACGTGGTTCGCGGTGCTGTTCATCCTCAGCATGCAGTCTGCCTATCTGACGCCACCCTTTGGATACAACCTGTTCTATATGCGGTCCGTGGCTCCCAAGGAGGTCTCGATTGTCGACATTTACTGGGGCGCGATCCCGTTTGTCGGATTGCAAATCCTCGGCTTGGCGCTGGTGTTCCTGTTCCCGCAGATTGCCTTGTGGTTACCAAGTATCCTGTTCTGACAACGGCTTTACTCGGCCAGTTCGAAATCAACCACGCTTGTGGTAGAACGCAATAGGGCGGCATTATTTCTGCCCTATTGCAACGCATTTGGCAGCCAAAGCGCGATGTCAGGGAAAGCAATCAACAGAAACGCCATCGCCAGCATAGTCAGGCAATAGGGCAACGCGCCCAGCATCACTTCGTTCAAACTCCCCGATTTGCGCGCACCTTGCACCACATAGAGATTGAGACCGACAGGTGGTGTGATCAGCGCCATTTCGATCAGCACGATCATCAGGATGCCGAACCAGATCACGTCATAGCCCTGTGCCAGCACCAGCGGCACAATGATCGGAATCGTCACTACCATTAGGGATAGGGTCTCGATAAAGAAACCCAGCACGATATACAAAACCACAACCACAAGGATGGTTTTGAGCGGTGTCAGGCCCAGACCAGTCATGAACCCGGTCAATTCACGCCCCAAACCCGCAGAAGCCAGCGTGAAGTTGAGGAAGGACGCGCCAATCACGATCAGCATGATCATCGAGGTAATCTTGACCGTCCCTGTCAGGCTTTGTGCCATCATGTCCCAAGACACACCGCCAAAGAAAAACGCAATCACCAAGGCACCCGCGACACCTACTGCCGCCGCTTCGGTCGGCGTGGCCCAGCCGCGATAGATTGAGCCAACGATCAGACCGAACAGAATAAGGATCGGCACCAGATCAATCAGCGCCCGCAACATCTGCGAAAACGGAAAGGTGCGCCGGATACCGCCAAGGTCAGGGCGCACAAGACAGATCAGCACTGTGACCAACATAAAACAAAGCGCCAGCGCGATTCCCGGTACAAGCCCTGCAAGGAACAGCTGTGGAATGGAGGACTGCGTGAGGAAGCCATAGACGATCAGGTTAATCGACGGCGGGATCATAATGCCCAGCGTGCCACCGGCGGCAATCGCACCAGAGAACAGCTTGGGATCATAGCCCAGTTTCTCGGCTTGCGGCATGGCAACTGTTGCGACCGTGGCGGCCGTTGCAACAGAGGAGCCGGAGGTCGCGGAAAACATCGTGGCCGTAGCGATATTGGCATGTACCAAGCCACCGGGCAGCCATGACACCCAACGATCCAGTGCCGCATAGGTCCGCGTGGCGACACCACTGCGCACAAGGATTTCCCCCAGCAAGACAAAGAACGGAATGGCGATCAAAGTCGCGGAATTGGACGACGACCACACCATATTCCCCAAGCCGCGCGTCAGCGGAAAGCTGGAGAAAAACGTATCAACGCCAAACCCCAGCAGGAACAGAACGATGCCCACGGGAATCGACAACGCCAGTAGCCCCAACAAGCTGACAGAGACAAAACCGATCATTGCAATGTCTCCTGTTCGGCAAAGGCGCCGGCGAAATTTTCGGTCTCGGAATGACGTCCTTTGATCAGCAAACTGAGGGCTGCCAGTGTCACAAGACAGGACATCAGCGCAAACCAAACCCAACCTGCGAACCACGGCAGTTGCACCCATGCCAGCGGTGTTTCAAGCGGCGTATTGGCGCGTGATCCGTTGGTGATGGAGCGTTCGACCACAGGCCATGCCTTGATCGCGATCATCACCACCACGCCGGACATGACGATCATCGAAAACACATCAAACAACGCCCGTTTGAAATCGCCAAACCGCGAACGCATCAGATCAATCCGCACATGCCCTAATTCGAGCAACGTGTAGGACATCCCCCATGACGTCGCGAGCGCCATGGCGTAACCCGCGATCTCTTCTGTCCCTCCCAGTGAGGTGCCGAAACGGCGCATGATGATATCGAGTAAGACAAATCCGGCACAGGCCAGCAATCCGATCCCGACGGCAAAGGCCACACCTTTGTTGATCCGCCGCAGCAGCGCTATCATCCGCAATTCCATATCGGCACCCCTTTCGGAGGTTGGTGGCGTTTAATTGATCGTCACACCGACAACTTTTCCCACGCTGTCATTCCAGCGCCGCGCCCAGTCGCCGCCTGCCCGCTCTGCCCAATCAGGCAACACTTCGCTGGTCAGGATATCACGCGCGGTTTTGAAATCTGCATCGCTAACTTCGACCAATGTCATTGAACGTGTTTCCCCCGCACAGTCGCCATTGCCGGTCAGGCAAGCGATATCGCTGACCAAAGCACCCTGCGCATCAGCCCATGCGGCATCCTCGAATTCTGCCTTGATCTGGGTCGAAATCAGGCTCTGTGTAGCTGAATCGAGACTGTTCCATTTGTCCATGTTCATTGCGGTCACAACTGAATCCCATCCACCCAGCGGGATCGGCAACAGATGTGTCGACACTTCCCACCACCCAGCAGAATATCCGGAACCTGCACCTGTGACAGCGCAATCCACGACGCCGTTCTGCAACGCGCCCGGCACTTCGGAAAAGGACACATTCACCCCTTCCGCCCCCAATGCCTCAAGCAGCTTTGCGGTCATGCGGCCAGAGGCGCGGATCTTGAGACCTTTCAAATCATCAAGGTTAGAGACAGCATGATTGCAAAAAACCACCTGTGGCGGGTAGGGCGCAATCGCCAGCACATGTGAATTGAATCGATCGCGGTAAATATCCGAGATCATCGGACGCGCCGCATCAACCATTGCGCGGGCTTCGTCCGCTGTCAGCGCCAGCAGTGGCACATCAAGGCCTTCAAGCTCAGGCGCGTCGGCTACTGCGTAATCCGCGACCGTCATAGCGACGTCATAGACCCCCTGCCCTAGCAGCGGATAAATATCGCCCAAACCAAGGCTCATCTGGTTATGGGTAGTCAACTCCACCGTCAGCTTGCCATCCGATGCAACGGGCAGAGTTTCGCTCCAGAAGGGTGCCTCGTATTGCTGGTGCAATGGCAGGCTGGACCAGCTGCCGACGACGGACAGGTTTTCGGCCCAAGCAGGTGCTACCGTCATCGTGGTTGCGGCGAGGATCGCGCATGTCTTTTTCATTCTTTCTCTCCCAGTTGATTTTATATTTGCAGAATTGTTGTTTC
The DNA here is from genome assembly GCA_947501805.1 of uncultured Sulfitobacter sp. Taxonomy (GTDB): domain Bacteria; phylum Pseudomonadota; class Alphaproteobacteria; order Rhodobacterales; family Rhodobacteraceae; genus Sulfitobacter. The sequence goes on from CANMXJ010000018.1 coordinate 58,101, forward strand.
AGCATCTTCGGCCACATCCGAGATCAGCATGTGACCGGGCGAATGGGTAATACACAGCGGCAGTTTCGCGCGCAGCAGCACGTTTTGCGGTGTCACGCCACAGGCCCAGTACACCGGCACCTCGCCCGCCTTGATCGTCACCGCCTCGCCCCAGTCAGGCTGGCTTAGGTCCGCAATGCCAAGGGCTGCCGGATCACCGACCGCTATCGGTGCGCCATGCGCTTGCGGGAACTGTGCACTGATCCTGTGCGCCTTTTCGACCTGCGTTTCTGGGATGGGTCGCATCGTGACAACCATGTCTCCGGCAAAAGGGCCTGCCGGCACAAGCGCGATGTTGCTGCGGTACATCGGCACGTTCCGCCCGTCCTCAATATGGCGCACGGGAATGCCACTGCGCATCAACGCGTTTTCGAAGGTAAACGAACAGCCAAGCGCAACGGTGACCAGATCGTTTTCCCAAATGTCCGAAATATCCGCCACCTCATCCACAAGCACACCATCAACAAACACCCGGTATCGCGACACATCAGTGCGGATATCAATGTCACGGCCAAGGGTTGGCAGCATCGGGTTACCCGTATCGCTCACCCCTACAACGGGACAGGGTTTGGGGTTGCGTTGGCAGAAACGCAGGAAATCCAGCGCATATCGGTCAGGCAGAATGGCAAGGTTGCATTGCAACTTGCCCGCTGCCAATCCGGCTGTATGCCCGCCATAGGCACCCGTGCGAATTGCAGCGCGCACATCAGAAGCGGATGCGGTCTTCAGATCGGAATAGGTCTGTTGCAGCTGTGTCATGTCCCCACCCAAATGCTTGGGGAAAGCATCTCATAGAGACGAGCATCCAATCAAATTATCATTCTGTATCAGAAGTGATAGATTTCTTGAAATCTACGCCGGATGGGTTTGATCCCACTCAACCGCAACATCGCGCGCAATGCCGGCGCTTGTCTCGATCAGAAAGCTGCGGGGTTCCGACAGATAGGATGCAGTGAATTCCAAGGGCCGTGCCGTAATACCGGGATCGAATTCTACAATCTCTCCCGAACGCAAAAAGTCCTCTGCCAACGCGCGCGGATATGGACCGACCGCAATGCCAGCCGCAATCATCTTGAGGCTCGCAGACAAAGAGGCTGAGGTGTAAACACGCACCTTGGGTCCAACTTTGCGCGACAGTTCAGACATCAACTCGCGGTAAGGCCGCGTCTGGCTGGCATAGGAGATGACAGGGATTTTTGCGAGGTCCGTCTGTTCATTTGCGCGGGCCCTGAACCAATGCAGATCAAAAGGCGGTAACGCGATATTCTCGACCGAAAACTCCGAGATCGGTCCCATGAGGAACGCCAGATCAAGCCTGCGTTCCAACAGCGCACTGCGCAGGTTTAATGAAATATCAACTGTCAGATCAACATTCACTCGGGGATATTGTTCGCTAAAGGCCTTGAGGAAATCAGGCAGCCATGACTGCGCAATGGTCTCGGAAGCCCCGACACGAAACAGGCCTTCCGCTTCGGAAGGGTTTGCGACCCGTTGCTTAATCTCTTCTTCGACAAATAACATCTGCTCGGCATAAGACAGAAGGAGTGTGCCGTGCTTGGTCAAGACCAAAGCTCCCGGCCCACGTTCAAACAGAGGGACACGCAGCTGGTTCTCCAGATTGGCAATACGGGTCGAGACTGCCGGCTGCGACAGATGCAAGCGTTCCGCTGCCTTGCGAAAACCACCCAATCGGGCCACCCAGAGAAAGGTTCGTATCTGGTCAAATGTCATATTTGCACGGCATTCATGTCACTACCCATTGATTTTTATGCATAATTTACATTGTCAGCTGACAATTCCCGGGATTTCAATGCGTTCAGCATAGGTAGCACGGAAAACGCCCCCTGCCCTGCCAGTTTTATCAAATGGCGCAGGTATGCACCGGGACTGCGTATCTTGTTGATGTTTTCTAGCATACAGATCACAACGACAGACGCGGTTCGGTGCCCCATAACAGCTTGTGCCTGATGCATCACCGGTTGATCAATACCAAGCATCGGCGCCAACTTGTCTCCAATCCGTTCGATGTCATGCCAACCTCTGATACGGTCAGGAAAATAGGTTTGAAAGGCTCTGCAGATATTTGTCAGCAGGCCAATGGTAATGCTTCTGCTCTTCTTAGCATCTTCTTTGATGGACGTGTGTTTCTGTCGTGGGATGTTTTCAGTGTCTAAATCATATTTAAATGAATCCTGTATGTGCCGCTCATTCTGACTGACAGTGCCGCTCGTTTGTTGTGTCACAACTGCCTGTGAGCATTGGTCATCCAGAGCGTTTTCCAGCCTCTCTAATGCATCTTGAAATGCGTCATAGTCCGCCTTGCGCCGCAACAATTTTGCGGTTTCGTGGATAAGTTCCTCGGGTCCGTTCGTTGCGATCAATCGTGATTTCAACAGCATGATATTGTCACGCAGGACAACAATGCGCTCTGCCTGTTCGCGCGCATGTTTGGCCGCATGGGCTAGTTCCGGCTGCAGCAGCACAAGGGGCGTCAGGTCGAAGCCATAGGCCAGCGCCAGACCGCCATTGATCCGACGGGCATAACGTTTCCTGTTGGGACTGTCACGACGTCTGACAATGCCCTTGTGGGCCAATTGGGCAAGGTGACGGCGCAGCGTGCTTTCCGGCATGCCAGAAAGCCGTTCAGACAATCGACGGTTCGAGGGAAAGACAACCGTATCTAACGGAATGTTGCGTGTTGGCAGAAAGGTGAGAAGTGCTTTTAGGACGCCAAGTGTGCGATGGGAAAGTCCATAGCTTTCTGACGCCACCGTAAGCATGTCGAGAAGTTCCCATTTATCCGGGCCTTCTGCAGTCTCTGGTTTTTGTTGAACAGCCACTTTTGGCCGCCCAAATTGAATTTGGGACGCGTGTTTCATCTAAATTTCACGAAAGACAACAATATCCTGCCCCCGGCCCTAAGGGCGGAGTTGACACAGACGAATCATTGGGGCTATCTCAAAGTGCAAAGTCTAAGATGGGCCTTCCGGGATTTGTCCTGGGGGGCTTTTCTTTTGTTATCCTGCTGTCGTGCCTCCTGTTTGTATTATTTCCTCACCTCACGACCGTTCTTTTTTCCAGCGATCGTGGATCTCTTGCAGCAGCAGCTCTGCGTTGTCGTTTAACCAGATGTCAAAACCGTCCGCAGCTTTTGCGCTGATGTTCAACGTGACACCTTTCGTGGTTGTCTTGATGTCTGCCAACGCCTTGCCAGTGGTGTCGCGCAAGGTGCGGGGTTTTGGTGGGGCAGGGGCGGTTGCCGTCTTGGCGGACTTGCCAGCCGCACGTGCGTAGACCGCATCGAACCGTCCGTCCGAGTCCAGTGTCAGGAAATCAGGGGTGCGCATGAAATTTGCCGCACGGCTTTTGGCAGCTGGGTCTGTTGTGAGTTTTACCAGAGCCATCCACCGGTCCCGCCCGATTCCGGGGGCTGATCCGATTTGCCGCAAAAAGCCCATGTCAAAGGCTTCGCCAACCTTCAACATCCGGCTGAGCATCGGCAGGTCTATCGACAGCGCATCCGCAATTGTCTGCCGTTCATATCCGGCCTCTTTGAGCTGCGCGGCAAAACTGGCCTTTTCAATAAATGACAAATCCTGACGCGAGGTGTTTTCCTGCCCCTGCGCCATAACCAGCGCATGATCGTCCAGTTGACGCACCATTGCCTTGACGGGTTGCCCGAGGGATTTCAGCGCCGCAAGACGCCGCCTGCCATAAACAATTTCAAACCGTCCGGGCTTTTGCGGGTGGGGCCGCAACAAAACGGGTACCTGTTGGCCATAGGTGCTGAGGCTTTGCTCAAGCTGGCGTTGTGCGGCGCTATCAAAGCCCAGCCGGTCCTCAAAACCCGCATCGTCGATCAGACCTGCATCAATGTCCTGTACTGCATTTTCCTGCAGCTTGTTCAGTGAGGACTGTAATGCCCCAACCGCTCCTCGCGGCGCGACAGGTTTGGGCCGGGCAGGGGTTGCTGCCGCGGTTGGTCCGGTTGAAAGAATGCCTTTGCGTGCCATTAGCGCCCCCATGCGTTCTGGATCAGGGTCTCTATTTCGTCATTCACAAGGTTGAGTGAATCGACCGCGCGGTCATAGGTGTTGCGGTGAAACTGCGACCGCTCCACTTCGTAAATTGTCTGGTGCGTCAATCCGGCATCCGAAATGGCGGTTGATTTCAGCATAGAGGCCACCATGACTTCTTCGCCAAACAATTGTCGCAGAAATGCGAGCACTTGCTGTTGTGGGCCATCATTGGGTTCATAGCGATTGATCAGGAACCGCAGGAAGTCAAAATCCATCGATGCCCCTGCATTAGAGACAACATCAAGCAGGTCGGCACTCATCTGGAGGAACTGCGACATTGACGCGACATCAAGCATGTTCGGCACCACCGTGATCAGGATGCCAGTGGAGGCACAGAGCGCGGACATCGTCAGATAACCAAGCTGTGGCGGACAGTCAAAGATGACCACGTCATATCGGTCTTCAACTTCCTGAATGGCAGTGGCGAGGCGCGCAAAAAACGGGGGTGGTACGTTGTTGATCAGTGCTTGGGGAGTCTCGTGTTCGAATTCCTGCAACATCAATCCACCGGGGGCGAGATCAATGCCGGTGAAATAGGTGTTCTGGATGATTTGGGAAAAGGGCAGGGGATCATCATAGCGGATCGCATCATAGACGGTGCCTGATTCCAGAAAGTCGTATTCGGGACGATAGCCAAACAGCGTTGTTAGAGACGCTTGCGGGTCCACATCAATGCACAACACGCGGTACCCCTTGAGGGCAAGCCGCTGTGCTGCATGTACGGCACTGGTTGTTTTGCCTGACCCACCTTTGAAGTTCAGAAAGGACAGCACCTGAAGTTTGTCGCCCTCCCGCCGCCCCCTTTGATAGGCACCTTTTGTCTTGGCTGTTGCTTCGAGTGTTTTGCGGATTTCCAGCAGGTTTTGCGCGGAATAGTGTCTACGTCCGCCCGGTGTCATGTGGACATCGGCTATTTTGTCGTCAAAATGCAGTTTGCGTAAAAAGCTAGTTGAGATTCCGAGCAGTTCGGCGGCTTCGCCTGCGGAAAACAGGCGGAGTTCCTTGCGCGCGTCCGGGGCAAACACCTTGAGCATGTGATGCTCTAGCGCAGAGGACAAAATATCTGCGTTCGCACGGATGCGTTCGTTTATGGTCACATAATCGGCCACTGCTGCTCTCTCTTTTAGTAACGCTTTTATTCGGTAGCGCCTTGTTTACCGTTTCTTACGCCAAGAGAGCCGTATTGCGCAACATATTTCAAGAGTGCGCTGCTTTTGGGCCATGCGCAAGATATTGTGTGGAGACCTCTCATTACCTCAACCTTTTTGTTAAGATATTGATATTTATGTATATAATGCCCAAAACGCTTGTGCGTTTTCCTGACAGGTACAATCCAAGGGTTCAACGCTGATCTGCGTTAGAGACTGTTGCAAAACAGAATCGCCATGAAATTGACAAATCGACTTAAGTAGACTAAGTTATATAGACTAAGTTGGAGATATCTGTGAAAACCGTAAACATGCATGAAGCCAAGACGCATTTGTCAAAACTGGTCGAAGCGGCCACAAATGGCGAGCCGTTTGTGATTGCCAAGGCTGGCAAGCCTTTGGTCAAGGTTGTGATGATTGAAAGTGAACCGGTCAAACGCACCGGGTTTCTGAAGGGGCAAGTGGACGCACCGGAAGACTTTGACAACATGTTTGCCGATGACATTCGGACCATGTTCGAAGGGCAGGACGTTTGAACCTGTTGCTAGACACGCACATTCTGCTTTGGGCGGCGGGGCGCGATGATCTGATGTCGGCGCGTGGCGATGCTTTGGTCAAGGACATGAAAAACACGCTTTGGTTCAGCGTTGCGAGCTTGTGGGAAGTTTCTATCAAAAAGTCCCTTAATAGAGTCGATTTTCAGACTGATGCGACCGTGTTGCGGGCGGGGCTACTCAGCAATGATTACCGCGAATTGCCTATCGAGGGGCGGCATTGCCTTGCACTTGCATCACTGCCACCCATCCATAGTGATCCGTTTGACCGCATGCTGCTGGCCCAGGCGATCGGGGAAGGGATGCAACTGGTCACAGCCGACAAAAAGCTGGCTGCCTACGAAGGGCCAATTCTAAAAGTATGAAGGCCGCGCCGCTACCCCAACACAGCTTTGACAGAGGTCTTTGTAACCTCGACGATTTCATCCGCCTGTTCACGGGTCAATGAAAACGGCGGGGCAAAGCCGATGATATCGCCTTGTGGCATGGCGCGGGCAATCACGCCGCGATCAAGCATGGCGGCTACGATACGCGGACCGACTTTGTCAGCAGCGTCATAGAAGACGTGGTCATCGCGGTCTTTCACCAATTCAACGGCGCAGAGCATGCCTTCGCCGCGAATGTCACCAACCAGGGTATGATCGCCCAAGGCGTGCGTCATTGCCTTGGTCAGATACGTGCCAACACTTCCAGCATTTGTCACCAGATCAAGGTCATCGAGCAGCTTGAGGTTCGCCACACCTGCCGCCGCGCCAATTGGATGGGCGGAGTACGTCCAGCCGTGACCGATGGGGCCAAATTCATCCGTGCCGCGTTCCAGCACCTCCCACATATGGTTCGACACAATAGACCCTGACAAAGGCGCATATGCCGAAGTTAGACCTTTAGCGATGGTAATGAGGTCCGGCTTCATGTTGTAATGAGCAGAGCCCATCATGGTGCCAAGGCGGCCAAATCCGGTGACAACTTCATCCGCGATCAGCAGGATATCATGTTTGGCAAGGACCGCTTGAATGGCTTCCCAGTAACCGGCGGGCGGGGGCACAATGCCGCCTGTGCCAAGGACCGGTTCCCCGATGAAGGCCGCGACGGTGTCGGCCCCTTCGCGTTCGATCAGGGTTTCTAATTTCTGTGCGCAATCAGCAGAGAATTCCTCCTCGCTCATGGAGCGATCTTCGCGGCGGAAATAATACGGCGCTTCGGTATGGACGACCTGCGACAGCGGCAGATCGAATTTCTTGTGAAACAGCTCAAGTCCCGTGAGCGATCCGGTGACAAGGCCCGACCCGTGATAACCGCGCCAGCGCGAGATGATTTTCTTCTTTTGTGGGCGACCCAGAATGTTGTTGTAATACCAGACCAACTTGATGTTGGTTTCGTTCGCGTCCGACCCGCTCATCCCGTAATAGACGTGGTTCAGACCCTCGGGCGCGCGCTCTGCGATCATGCGGGACAGGGTGATTGACGCTTCGGTGCCGTGGCCAACGTAAGAATGATAATAGGCCAGCTCATGCGCTTGGGCAGCGATGGCATCGGCAATTTCGGTACGGCCATAGCCTACATTCACACAATAGAGACCTGCAAAAGCATCCAGCGATGTGCGTCCCTCGCGATCCGTGATATGTACACCATTTGCGGTTTTGATGATCCGGTTGCCCATTTCGCGCCGTGCAAACTGGCCCAGATGCGTCGAGGGGTGAATGAAATGATCGTGGTCCCATTGCGTCAGTTGGTCGTTGGTCAGTTGCTTGTTCATGGCTTTTCCTTGTGTCGCAGGGGGCGCAAACGCGGTCGCGGAAGTTGTTTCCTAATTTGGTATTCTTCCTTAGCTTCGGACGCAATCATCCCTTCAGAGGTTTTCACATGACCACATATGAAAAGAACTTCACCACTGAGGAGTATCAGCGCCGGATTGCCAAGACGCGTCGTGCGATGTCAACGGCGGGTTTGGAGGCGATTGTCGTTTGTGATCCGTCGAATATGTCGTGGCTGACCGGATATGACGGGTGGTCATTCTATGTCTTTCAGGCCGTGATCCTGACCCATGAGGGTGATCCGGTATGGTGGGGCAGGGCGATGGATGCAATTGGCGCGGGGCGAACCGTTTTCATGGCAGATGATGACAGTATCCGTGGGTACGACGATACATTTGTGCAGAACCCCGAGAAACACCCGATGTCCGATCTGGCAGGTTTGCTGGTCGAATTGGGGTTGGAGACCGCACAGGTCGGCGTTGAGATGGACAATTACTATTACTCTGCGAAGGCGCATATGTCGCTGGTCAGTGGCTTGACCAAGGCGACCTTTCACGATGCAACAGGGTTGGTGAACTGGCAACGTGCGGTCAAGTCCGAGCGCGAGATAGAATACATGCGACGTGCCGCGCGGATTGTTGAAACGATGCATGCCCGTATCTTTGAACTGGCCGAACCGGGGCTGCGCAAGAATGACCTGATCGCCGAGATTTATGCGACGGGGATCAAGGGCGCTGATGGGCACTGGGGCGATTATCCGGCGATTGTCCCGATGGCCCCGTCTGGTCTGGACGCAACTGCACCGCATCTGACGTGGGACGGGCGGCCGATGCAAACGGGCGAGGCGACGTTTTTCGAGATTGCGGGGGCGCATCGGCGCTATCAATGCCCGCAGTCGCGTACGTTGTTTTTGGGTGATGTGCCAAAGAAGTACCGTGATGCCGAAGCAGCCGTGTTGGACGCAATTGATGCAGGGTTAGCACAGGCCAAGCCCGGCAATCAGGCGCAAGATATTGCCAATGCGTTTAACGCGACGCTGAACAAATCGGGTTTTGAAAAAGACGGGCGCTGCGGCTATGCGATCGGCATCAGTTATCCGCCCGATTGGGGCGAGCGCACGATCTCTTTCCGGCGTGGTGATACGACTGTGTTGCAGGCGGGGATGACGTTTCATTTCATGCCGGCGCTCTGGCTGGATGATGGCGGGCTGGAGATTACCGAACCGATCCTGATCACGGAAACGGGCCATGAATGTCTGTGCAATACGCCACGTGAATTGTGGGTCAAGGCATGACTGAGAGCCCGATTGTGCCGACCATTCCACTCGATGCCCAAGGCGTGCATCACGGGTTCCTGAAACTGCCTCATAGCCGTGATGACAGTGCGTGGGGGGCGGTGATGATTCCGATCACGGTGATTGCGAATGGGGAGGGGCCTACGGCTTTGCTGACGGGCGCAAATCACGGTGACGAATACGAGGGGCCGATTGCGTTGCAAGAGCTGGCCATGTCGTTGAAGCCAGCGGAGATTAAGGGCCGCGTGATCATCTTGCCGATGATGAACCTGCCTGCCTTTGCAGCGGGGACGCGCTGTTCCCCGATTGACGGGGCAAACATGAACCGCAGCTTCCCGGGGCGCGCGGACGGCACCGTGACGCAAAAGATCTGTCATTTTATTGCAAGCGTATTGGTGCCACAGGCCGATATTGTGCTGGACTTTCATTCCGGTGGAAAGACGCTCGATTTCCTGCCTTTTGCCGCTGCGCATGTGCTGGAAGACAAGACGCAGGAAGCGGCTTGTTTCGCGGCGATGCAGGCGTTCAATGCGCCTTATTCCGTGCGCATGTTGGAGATTGATAACGTCGGCATGTTCGACACGGAGGTCGAAGCGCAGGGCAAGGTTTTTGTCACAACCGAATTGGGCGGGGCAGGGACGTCATCGCCTCGCACAGTTTCGATTGCGCGCAAAGGCATCCGCAATCTGCTGATCCATGCGGGTATCCTTGCGGGTGAGATGGAAGTCGCGGAAACGGTCCAGTTGGACATGCCCGACGCGCGCTGTTTTGTGTTTTGCGAAGTGGCGGGGTTGGTGGAGTATCTGGTGGAACTTGGCGAGCACGTGGGTGAAGGCGAACCGATTGCGCGGGTCTGGCCCAGTGATCGAATGGGGGTGCAGCCAATTGAGTGCCGCGCTTCACGCTCCGGTATCTTGGCCGCGCGACACGTGCCGGGGTTGATCAAGCTGGGTGATTTTGTGGGGCTGATTGCTGTGGAGCTATGAGGTCGGTCAAAAATTTGGATTCGCTGCGGTTGCTCAAGTGTCAGGTTAATCAAACCGAAACAAATTTTTTATGTGTACTCCCAAGTAGCTCTAGCGCGATTAAATTGGCCGGTTGCCAGATCGTGAGGTGTCATCCAAATCTGCATCACTACGCCATGGTTTGCAAAACTGAGTGGTGTGCCAAACGGATCTCCGATTTGCAGCAGTAGCTCGTCGTCCTGATTGAGAAAGGCGGCATTTTGCAACAGATAGCCAAAGCCGAACATCTGCAACGGAATGATCCCCGGTCCTGCCACTCGGTAATTGTTTCCGCCCAGCTCTGGTAAAGTGGTTTCCCGAATGACGTATTCGTCCCAATTCGCGGGTGCGGGACGTCGTGGCGCGGGTCCGGTTCTATCGGGCTTGAGCACCGAAAGCGCCTTTCTTGCAACTTCGGCAAGGTCTTGCGCAGAAATGGCCGCGTATTCAGGAACGGGAACCGGTTCCAGATGCACCATGGCCCCATCATTGGCGGCCTGTTCGATATCGGCAATCAGAGCACAAAAATTACGCCGCACGCGGGCAGGCACCTTGCCACGGCACATTTGCGAAATTTCCATGAAATGCCGCAACCGGTAGTCAAACGAATAGTCAGAATCCGGGTTCAAGAAGACCTGCAAGTAAAAGAGCCAAAACTGGTATTTGTGATGCTCCCAATTTGTCCGTTCCCAGAGTTCGTCGATCTCTTCCATGCCCGGTCGCGATGTCGGCCGCACATTTTGCGGCCCATTGTCGCGCAGCTTGTCGCGGATCAGGTCCAGCAGGCCCATGTAGATTTTTTTGGACCAGTCAAAAAGCATTTCCCAGTCCAGATGTGCCTTTGCCAGTTTGGTATCCTGACGAAACCGCACTGGCAGTTCGGACAACCACGGTGCCTCCACGCCCGGCGGGGGCGCGTGGGGATCAGGCAGCGGTCCAAGACGACCCAACAGGGTTTCCAACTCATCCATTTGCCGCTGTGCAAGCTCATCATCTCTCATCCAGCCGTCCGGAAATGACGTGTAAGGCAGAATGTCCACATTCTGACGCCGCAGCAGTTTCCCATCCTCGGACACGCCATCGTTATGCAACAGCCCGGCGAGTGCTGTTTCGTTGTCCAAAAGATGCGCAAGATTTTCTGGTGGCGCGCGTTCGGGAACACCGTCCAAAGGTTCTTGGGTATACAGAATGACAGGTTGAGGATCGTCTACCCAATGCTCAAGACACAAGAAGATGAACAAGGTGCCCTTCGTGGGCATTTCCGGCAGCTCGGTTCCCGCAGGACAGCTTTGGTGCAAAAGCGCCAGATCGACCTGAGCAAAGAAGTGGAAAGGCGTGCCGTGTTGCACCGGCCAGTTCATCCCCTCCGGCAAATTCGGCGCGCCGCCAATGCGGTAGGCCGCGTTTGTAGGCTCTACGCGATCAGGCAGTGGTTTAAGAAGTAAGCCCGTTCGGCTTGGGGATGATTGTGCACCGCCATCTAACATTGTGAAGCTCTCTATGTGTTTTGCTCCAACATAGTTGTTGCCCAATGTGGATTTTTTAAGACGGGAATTCGTTGTGTTTTTGATCGAAACCCAATGTAGCGACCTCAAGCAGAGAATTGAAAAGGATACAGATTAGAAATATCAGGTCACTTCAGTTTATGTCTTAAAACCGGACTTTCAAAGCGTCACAGCAAAACAATATAGCGGGGCTCAAGGCAGGCCTTCAGCCCCACTGTCCTCACTCGTAAGCTGCATCCACAATCACTTCGACCTTCAACTCTTTGCGGGCCAGTTTGGCTTCGCCGCAGGCGCGGGCAGGGGCGTGGCCTTCGGGAACCCATGCGTTCCAAACTTCGTTCAGCCCGTCAAAATCGCTCATGTCTGCTAGCCAGATCGTCGCGCGCAACATCTGTTTGCGGGATGATCCTGCTTGGGTCAGCAGAGCATCAACACGCGAGAGGCATTCGCGGGTCTGGTCCTGAATGGTGGCACCTTCGCCGACCTGACCGGTGATGTAGGCAACGCCGTTGTGTTTGACGATTTTGGAAGAGCGGGCGCCGGTGTCGATACGTTCGATCATATGATGTCCTTTTATGCCGGATGGGGCCACCCCGACAACGGGACAGCGATTAGGTACGGGTATTCACAGGATGCGGGCTGTGTTCAAGGTGTTTTCGTCTCAGGCTGTCAGCCCTCGGCGCCTGGCGCAGAATAAAACGGGCAAGCGGGGGGCTTATGATCCCTTATAGACTGGCGGTCTGCCTTCCAGCAGCGCAACAACAGCCTCTGCTTGATCCTCGGTGTTTTGCACGATGGATTGAAAGCTGGCCGCAAGGTCCAGAGCTGTATCAAGGGACACATCCGCCGACTGACGCAACAGGCGTTTGTTCAGCCGGATACTTTTGGGCGGGAAGGCAGTGATCTGCTCGGCCAGTTCCCATGCTTTGTCCAGCAGGGTATCCGGATCAACGACATGGGTGACAAGACCCCAGTCTTTTGCCTGTTCAGCATCCAGAACACAGCAGGTCAGCGCCATTTCCCGCGCCTTTGCATGACCGATCACACGGGGCAGGTACCATGCGCCACCATCGCCCGACACGAGACCAACGCGCAGGAAGCTTTCGGCAAATGTGGCTTTGGTTGAGGCCACGCGAATGTCGCACATGGTGGCCAGATCCATGCCTGCACCGATTGCGTGGCCGTTAACGGCTGCAATCGCCGGCACGTCCAATTGATGAAACAGGCGAGGCAATTGCTGGATGCCGTTGCGGTAGCCCTCCTGCATGTCCAGCGGTGTGCCGGTGAACATCGGGTGCGTGCCGTCGCGCATTTCCTTGACGTTGCCGCCAGAGCTGAATGATTTGCCACCGCCCGTCAGGATTATGCAGCCAAGCGAGGCGTCCGCATTTGCGCCCGACAGGAAAGTGACCAGCCCGTCGATGATGTCGGCTGACAGCGCATTGCGGCTGTCGGGGCGATTCAGGGTGACAAGCGCAATTGGCCCTTTGCGTTCAATGAGTACTGCGTCGTTCATGCGGGTTCCTTACTTTTTTCAGTGATATAGGCCCAAAGCCCGTCTGGTGCGGCGCAGGCTGCTTGTCCGATTGCCAATTCGCAATCGACCTGACGTCCCCAGCTGTCGCGCCATTGCCAAAGCAGTTTTGTGAAGTGGTGTAATTCGTGTTCTTCGGTAAAACCAATAGCGCCCATGACCTGATGTGCCGTTGCGGCCACTTTGGTTGCCGCAACCCCTGCCTGCGCTTTGGCAGAGTTCCATAGCAGGGCGCGCCCGGCATCTGCATCATGGGCCTCGAGTGCGTTGGCAAGGGCAGCTTCGGTGATGGTCAGCTCGCTGGTTGCTTCGGCCAACTGGTGTTGGATCGCCTGGAATTTGCTGAGCGGGCGGCCAAACTGGGTGCGGGTTGTGGCGTGATCGGTGACAATTTCGAGAACCCGCGCCATTGCGCCGGTCATCGCGGCAGTGGTCAGCAAAGCGCCCATGGCTTTAGTTGTGTTGTCCAGATTGGCATCCACGCCGTCCAGCCGCAGCCAGAGTGCGCGGGAGATATGGTCAAAGGGTTTGGCCGTGTTCGCTGCAACAACAGTATCACCCGTTGTGATGGACTGGGTGTTTTTCAGGGTAGGTGCGATTGCCGGATTTCCATGGGCCAGCGTGACAGTTGCGAGATCGGCATCGGGGTAAAGATGCGCCAGCAACAGCATCTCAACAATCGGAACCGGTGCCGCATGCCAACCACAACGCCACGCGATGTTTGCAGCGTCCGTGAGCGTACCATCGAAACCGCCGTTTTCTTCGCCGGCGAGGACAAGCGCAAAACCAGCCTCCAGCACTTCGGCCATAAGGGTCTCTGGCAGGTCGGCTGCATTGCGTGCCATTGCATCACCCAATTGCCGTGTCAGCAGGCGGTCGAGCGCATCGTCCAGCATTTGTGTTGTGTCACTCATCGCAGGCCCATCTCTCTGGCGATCATGCCTTTCAGGATTTCACGGGTCCCGCCACGCAGACTAAAGCAGGGCGCGCTCAGGATTGCCGTTGCCAACGCGGCTTGTGCGGGATCGCCGTTTTCGGATGGAATAAGGTCCAGAATGCGCCGCGCAACTTCGGGAATGTCCTGTTCCAGTGCCGTTCCCATGTCTTTCATAATCGGGGCGAGGCCATCGGTACTTTGACCTGCCGACAGGCGGCGATTGATGGTGAGGGAAAGTTGTCTGATCGCTGACACACGCCCCGTGAGACGTCCGATTTCGGCGGCGGCGAAGCGGTCCGGATTTTGTCCGACAATTTGCGCCATGGTGGACAGTAGAACAAAGGTCGACAGGATACGGTCCGGCCCGCTGCGCTCAAACGCAAGTTCTTCGCCGACCAGTCGCCAGCCATCGCCTTCCTGACCCAGCAGATGATCGTCGGGCACAAAGGCACCGTCAAAGACAACCTCGTTAAGTTCCTCATCGCCGCGCAGATCACGCATAGGGCGGGTTGTGATTGCGGCGTCTTTCATCGGTACCACCAATTGCGACAAGCCGTCATAACGCCCTTCGCCACGAGGCGAGGTGCGGCAGAGAACAATCATATAATCGGCATGTTGCGCATTTGTGGTCCAGACCTTCTGACCGAAAACGCGGTACCCACCCTCTACCTTGTCGGCCCGCGTGCGGATCGAGGACAGATCCGATCCGCTGTCAGGTTCGCTCATGCCAATGCCAAACGTGCAGTCGCCCGATGCAATACGCGGCAGGATCTCATCCTTGAGGCGCTGTGACCCGTTGCGCAGGATCTGTGGCCCGCTTTGCCGGTCCGCGATCCAGTGTGACCCTTGCGGTGCACCTGCGGCCAGCAGTTCTTCAAGCACGACATAGCGTTCATAAGCCGACCGTTCATGGCCGCCATATTGCGCTGGCATGGTCATGGATAGATATCCCGCCTCCGCACAGCGCAGGGAAAATTCGCGACTCCATGTAGTCCAGGTCTGGCGACCGGGCCGGATCGTGCCGGACGTGATTTCACCTTGCACAAAGGTCCGCACTTCGGCGCGCAAAGCGGCTTCGTCAATGGTTTCATGCGGGGGGGGCTTCGGCGAAGTTGGGGAACAGGCGGGGAATGTTCATGGGTGTTGGTTCATTTTCTGGTTCACGCGCGGGGGCTCTGCGGGCAGTTGAGGTATCCCGACTGCCCTTGGCACTGGTACTTAGTCATTTGCTTCCGGTGGCAGAAAATCAACCTCATGCGCGGCCGAGACTTTCACAACCTCGTCCACGTCTGTCATATTGTGCAACGTTTTGAACAGGTCGGGCAATTTGCCAGCTGGTGAAACCCAAAATAACGCACGGGCAGGGACGTCGGATTTGTTGAAATACCCGTGCGGAACGCCGCGCGGCATGCGCACCAGATCGCCCGCATAGGCGGTTTGCCATTTGCCATCGAGCTTGAGTTCAAGCTGCCCCTCTTGCACCAGAATGAATTCATCCTGTGTCGGGTGGACATGGACTGGCACAAACTGCTCAGGATCGGAATTTGCCTCAAAGGAGAAACTGGAATCACAGATAGATTTCGGGAAATACTGCTGCCCGAGGATGTTCCATTCCACATCATCAAAGCCAGTTCCCTTTGATGTAATCCCGCCTTTCAGATCGCCCATTTCTGATACCTCCTAATCAATTGCGAAAAACAGGATACCGTGTCGCCGGATCCTGTGTTTGAAACAACTGCTACTCTGCAGTCGCCTATACGCATAAGTTTGGCCTGTCTCGCTTGATAGTCAACCGTCAAAGCGTAAGCCATTCGGAGCATTGTGAATATTAACTTGGTAGATTGCGATTGAGAGACTGCATAACATGCAGCCTCTCTTGCGGATCAGTCGAGCTTGCCCGGCAGGCTAAGATCACCCGATGCAATGTCAAAGACATCAACGACGCACAGCAATGGTGCATGGATGTTCGCATTGACTCGTAAGGCAGAGGTGACACCGTCATAGGCCACGCCCTCCAGTGCAACATCGTTGCGAAACGCAACATTGACGGTGATCTCGGGGCCGTCAAAAAGGGGCGTGAACCCAGGGCTGTCCAGATAAATTGGCAGTCCCGGCCATGTGGCAGGCATCATCGGTGTTTTACCTTCCGGTATGTCGCGCACCGCCAAAGCACCCGGCCCGCAAGCCTCGGTTGGGGTCAGCACAACCCAATGGCTATGCCAGATCACACCGTCATTTGTTGGGTCACCGTCGTGGTTTTCATCATAAAGCGGAGTGTCGTCAAAGTCAGGATGGCTGGTTGCGGCTAGTGCTAGAATGCCGGTGCCCCCTTCAAACGCAACGGCGGATGGGTCAAGCGAGGTGGGCCAAACATAGGACAGCACCTCCGCTCCGCCCAAGGCACCCGTCGAGGCGGGCACATTTTCTCCGGCGGCACCATTTGTTGTCATTTGGAAGGTCACGCCATTTCCCTGGCGGTGGGCATATGCGCCCAGAATGTCAAAGGCTGCGATCTTTGACGAATCCGCGCCGGACAGGATCGCGCCCGCTTGTTCTATGGCAGGAGCGTGATCGCCTTCAGCCCAGATGTTTGTACCGGCAAATACCAGAGTTGTTGCGATGAAGAGACTGGATCGTTTCATGGCTTTTCCTTTCAGAGTTGATGAATTCCTAATAGTAGCGAGTCGAAACTATTGCAATGATTATTTCGACTCGCTACTAGTCACCCATGGAAGACCATCTGCATATTCGCGAACTCATAAACAGGCTGGCGCGCCTTGATGCAGCGTCAGCTTGGGCCGGTGACCTTAATCCCACCCAGCGTGCGGTTTTGGGCTATCTTGGGCGGGCAAACCGTTTTTCGCGCAGTCCGTCCCATGTTGCCGAATATCTCGGGACAACGCGGGGAACGGTCTCGCAATCCTTCAAATCCTTGCTACAGAAAGGCTATGTAACCGAATACCGCTCTGCGCAGGACAAACGCACCATCAGCTTTGAATTGACATCCAGGGGCGCTGATATTGCGCGGCAAACAGGGGGGCTGGAGAACAGTATTTCCGAACTGGAAACGGATCAGATACACGGCCTGCAGGCGTCACTGTCCGCCATCCTCAAAGGGTTGTTACGTCAAAACGGTGGGCGGGCCTTTGGTGTTTGCAGCAGTTGTATCCATTTCAAGACTGCGGATGTTGGCGGCTTTTGCACCCTCCTGTCAGAACCGCTTTCGACAGAAGAAACATCGCTGATCTGTCATGAACAAAGGGGTGTTTAACGCATGCAGCTGCATCCATTTTTCGGCAAAAACATCTGCGGTGTGGCACGGCGTTTTGCACGTCAAAAGAGAGTTACCCTCTATACACACCACTTTTAGGTCGCTACGCATGTATCGCAAAGTTCGCTAAAACCGATGATTGGATTCCTTTGTGTCTTATGCAACGACAGAGCTTGAAGTCCTGAACACCTTCAAAACAAACGTAACAAACATTCTCCACGCCCAAAACCTGAGCCCTGCAGAACTGTCACGGCGCGCAGGACTTGAAGGGCAAGATGCGGTCTCTGCTCTGCTGCGCGGCGATGCCCTCCCGAATATGCTTACGCCGATGCGCATCGCGGATGCCTTGGGCGTTCCGGTCGACGCCTTGCTACGTGACAGTACGCGGACACCAAAGCCGGCATTCGAAGCCCTGTCGCTTCAGGATGTCGACCATCAGGCAGCGCGCTTTTTATGCGCTGTGTTCGAGGCGACCGAGCAGTCAATTGACCGCGTCACCGACAGACCGACGCTGGATGCGATCATATCATGGTGGAAGGACAACGACGGTGATCTCTCCCGCAGCGATCAAATTTCGCCGCATTTTGATCTGGTCAGAGCCGCAGATGCCCTGAGCGCGATACCGAAAATACATCATGTCGGTGCGCTTGGACTATCGGCAACTACCTTGGGGGCGGCCGAAAACGCGCGTCTTGAAAAGTTTCTTGAGACCCTCAGCACGTCCGATATTGAAGAACTTAACGGACATATCCGCACCGTTGGTCATACAGGCGTCGGGATGATCACCCCGCAATCCCGAATTGTGCAGTTGCCAGAGACGAACGAAACCATAGAGGTGAGTTTCGTTCGCCTGATGCTGCCTGTCAAAGATACGGCAGGCACACCCTTTGTGCTGAATTACTCGGCTCTTTTGAGTGAGTCCAAGCCAAGCAAACTGGATGGATGAGCGTTAAAGAACGCTGCCATATCGCGCAGTTCTTTGGCGGGTAGGGCGACCAGATATTCTCCGGTGGCCCGCCCTTTTGGCAGGGCGTCCCAGTGATGCGCCCCCGGATACTGGCGGGTAAATCCGTATTCTGTCGCATAACCCAGTTTCGCATCATCAGCCCTGATGAACGCATAGAGCCAGTCCGATTTCCAACGTAGCTGACAGTAGGTAAACAACAGATGCGTATAAAGCGTCAGCAAGTGGCGCGAGCCGCGCATTTGCTTGGCGATGAAAAACTCGCCCATATAGATGACCTGCCCTGAAATCTCGTCATGGGCGCGCGAGTTGCTGGCAGTGGGTCGCAAACTGCCCTTGTTTTTGTAGAGACGTCCGTAACTCCGTGCCCAGAAATCCGTCAGGGTTTCGGACACCAACGTGTCATGCCGCGCAGCAACACCGCCGATGTCGGCACCATCCTTGCGCAGGATAAGCCAGACCGCGTGATCTTTGGACAGATCATTATGTTCAGATGAGATCATCGGCGTAATCGACCGCTTGCCGATATCTCGCATCCGTTCTTCACAGGCTTTGAAATCGGACGATTCCTCGATGGTGATGCCCTTTTCTTCGAGGATGTGCAGGCACATGCCGAATAGTTTCATAAGGTTCAGATTTGCAGTATTTGCCACAGGTTTTCTCCATAGATGTGGTTAAGGTACAACGCCTCTAAACCACCTCAATCTGCGACCGCCACCAACCCCTATGATTGTAATGGTGCGGCTATTATTCAACCGATAGAAGAAATTCCGCTAGGTGTTCCGATTGATCATGCAACACGCCGGATAATGCCTTTGAAACGGCTGCTTTAGGGTTTCGCGCACCATGGACCAATGACGTTTCCGATTTTTGGAAGATCGGGGGAGGCGGATGCGTAGAGTTGGGATTAAGACTGATCTGGTTTCATGGATTGCGAAACGCCGCAGTTTGGCCAGAGTTTCCGTTTAGTTCGAGAATGGCCGGAAAATAACGGGGAAACCATGACGCCACTGACAGACATCATCCAAATTGCGTCTGAAATTTCAGGTCTTGATGCAGATGAGATCGACGTAGATGCACCTTTGTTTGAAACGGGTCTTTGCGAAGAAGAACTGGCGATGGTTTTCGCACGCGCGGCAGAGCGCAACGGTGTGATGCCGCGTGACATCGAAAATCCGCAGCATTACCAGAATGAAATGTACGATCCCGCCTACGTGCGTGGTCTTCGTGAATTGGCCCTGCTGTTCCCGTCTGCAAGAGCGCGCCTTGACAGCTTGCCCCGCTTTTTGCACGACGAAACATTTCGAAGCTGGGCCCAGAGCATAGAGGCGGGCAGCTTCGTTCCTGCTGGTGCGCCCGAACTGCTTGACACCCGATCCGCCAACCCGTTTTGGGTTGTGTTCAAATACGGCGCAGCGCTAAGCGCCTGCTACCTTGTCCCGACATACTTTTTGCAAAAATCCTGCGTACCACTTTGCAACGGGGCGTTTGATCATTCTGTGCGAGGGGGGGCGTGGCTTTACCCGACTGCTGTCATTGCCTTGATCGTCTTTTTGGTGGTGCAGCTTGGTCCAGCAATAAGCGCGCTGAGGCGATCAGGATCTGAAAAGCCACCAATTTAGTTTGAGGGCAATGGTTGTGTTTGATGGTGATAAGAGCCGACCTTGGCATCGACAGGATAATATACAATCTCTGCGATGGCCCCGTTGCGCTCCGGACTGCAAATGCCGAGTGTCTCGGCATGGGCCGTCACCTTTTCAACAACAACGTCAAGAAATCCATCGCTTATGTTGCAGCTGTGATCGTTTGGGGATGCGTTGCAAACGACCTTAAACAATCTTGAAGTGCGGATGATGGGGCAGGCCAATGCGGTGTCCAGATTTGCCCGCAGCTTTCGGGCGGTTGCGGGATCATCGCGGGGCAGGAGCGTTAGTACTCCATCATATCTATGCACCATCTCAAACAAAGTAGCGCGAAGGAAACGAGGCTGATGGTTTGAATATGCAATGGCGTTAATTTGTAGGGGTGCCATTTGCCGTACGATATCCACTGCGCGTGATATATCTTTGGTGAATTCGCTGCCGGACGTCGCGGCTGCGTCCCATAGGCTGGCATCATATGGGGCGGCGCGTAGCACATCACCCCAGAGTGCGATCCGGCTTTCTGGCGTGGCGATATGGGCGGCACGCGTTTCCGAATAGGGCGGGAACATGATCAACTCGACGAGCTTACGGTTTCCGGGATCGGTTGCCAGACTTTCAAGGGCCTTTGCCTGCGCGTCCGCGAGGAACTTTTCGGCCAGCGCCTTGAGCCGTGGACTCGCGTCATGTGACGTGTTCAAGATCAACTCTTCGTAGAACGCCTGAACAATGGCGGTATCATCGTCTGCATGTCTGCCCAGATATTCTGCGATCTGGTCCGGCTCAAGCTGGGCCCAATGACGTCTGAGGGGATCTGCATAAAGATCATACCTGTGCTGTTCAAACCCCTGCCAGCCCGCATCCTTCAGAATTTTGAGGGCGCGTTTTTTCAAATCAATCCTCGGCTTGGTCGCGAGCGTGAGGTCGGCCGCGCAGAGCAGCGGTGTTGTATAAACCTCTGGTGCCGCAACCTTTGCGTACTTCAAGCAGAGATCCTCGACATAGGTGATGTCGTTCCCCCAGCGTGGGTTGAACGCATTTGCCGCGCGCACAAGAGTTCCACGGTTTGGCGTATTTGCCATGACGTGATCTACGATTTGCAGCACGCCCGCAGGCCCGAGTTCATCGACAGCAACTTCGTTAAGCAACATCAGATCGCTTGCCGCAATTAAATCCGGTGCAAGGGAATAGGCAATCTTTGCATGGTGTTGGGACAGCAGGGTATTTTCGTCAAAAGCATCAACCGCCGCGGGCCATGTATACTGATAAAAATCGCCACCCCGCAACCGCCAGGCATGTCCGTTCAGGCTCCACCCAAGGGCTGCGTGGGCATATGCCGATTTCGGCTCTGCCTCAACCCAAGCCATCGCCAGACTTTGTGTGGCGGGTAAGGTCCTGGAAAAGATAGCAAACGCATCCCGTACTGTTTTTGCAGTGACTAACCCGTCCTGATGCCGTTGATGCAAATCGTCAAAATGAGCTTCCAACGAGGCGATCTGGCTTTCAGCGATGTACTTTTCCAACTGCCTATGCTGCGCAACACTTTTCTGCGGGAGGCCGATAGAAACGATAAGAGCCAGCATAACTGCGGGAATGATGGAGGAGATGTTTTTCATACCAACTGACTAGATGTTAATTGGGTCCGAATTGGGACGATCTGGCAGAAAAATGCAGGAAGATTACGTAACATAATCAGTATTACAGGTGTCACGTATTGCGTGAAGGCACATTCTAATCTGGGTTGCGAAATTTCCCCTATCTTGCTGGAAAGCAAGGAGAATGAAAGATGGCGCATACAGA
>CANMXJ010000019.1 GCA_947501805.1 uncultured Sulfitobacter sp.
TTCAGTCCCATAGTCAGTCTCCTTTGTTGCAGTAAATGCTATCAAAGGAGCGGCATCAAACCGCGACAGGTCCAAACCGGATCGCGTTGCCATGCAGGTGACCTAGTACACGTTTCGGAGCCTCGATGTCGGCCAGACTGCATGTCTCCGGATCAAGAAAGACCCGCGAACATCCTTTGACCGTGCCCGCATTGTCGGTGATCGCCGCAAGAAGTGCCGGGATTTCAAGACGTGTCCCATCCTCGGCTCTGAGATAGACATTTGGATGGAACGCCAGGGCCGGTCCGAACCGGGCGATGCCGCGACCACGCAGATAGCCTTCAGCCAAAGTGTTTTTGATCGGCCTGCCATAGGAGAACAATCTGCGGCCCGCTTCTATCTGACGATTGGAGGTCACGGCCGGTTCATAATCGCTTGTCCCGTCAACTGGTATCACGGGCGCCTCGCCGAGATAGTTAGCGGCTTGCCGCAACAGCTCTTGGTAGGCCACCGGTTCGAGGCGATAATGTAACAGGTCGAGCAAATCACCATACTCCCCCGTGGCATTGTCCGTCCATTTCCCAGCCTGTCGATTGCCATGGGATCGAAGACGCACCGCAAGACTCCGGCCTTTAGCACCAGATACATCCGCCATCTGCCAGTAATTGCCGACTTTGTGTCCTTCGGGAAACCAGTGACGACAGAACGCTTCGGCATGACGCGCCAGACCGCGGGACAGAGCGCCCGGATCCAGTCTTTCAAACTTGCTGCCATAATTGGTCATGCAGCACTCCTCTCTCCGGATCCGGCTGCTGTGATCTTGTGGCGTGCCATGAGCTGATCCAAGACATGGGTGTCATGGACCGGAATGAACAGGCGCGTGGTCCAGGAGATAATCTCGGTGAAGCATCCCATCGCTTTATAGCTTTCCAAGGTGGCAGCATTGTAACCGGTGAGTTCGAGCCGATATTCGCTCATCACCCGCGATCTGCGCAGGGTAAGACCGCCAGAAAGCGGCAGGCTTTGGCCGCGTTTCAGGATCGCGTCGAATATTTCATCGGCGGTGAGCTCGACCGAGCATTCGAGTCCAAGGGCCGCATAGACGTTAGCGAGTTGATCCTGTGTCACCATACGCCCGATGGCACGCTCCCCATCCTCGGTTTGCAAGCGGTAGATGCGCATGTTGTCGATTGGAAGACGGTCCCAGATCGGCAGCAACAGACCCGAGATCAGTGTGAGTTTGGAGACGGATGTTTCCGGCACCGCGTCGACTTCTTTGGTCCAGGCCCGCTCAAACTCAAAGTCACTAACCTCCTCCCAATGGGACGCGGGCAGCTCAAACTCCAGCATCCGGTCTGTCGCCATCGGCCGCATCAATTCAACTCGTGCGATTGGCTCGCCTTCTTCGGTCATCAGGCTGGAGGTTGGAATGAGAACCGCTGTCCGTTCTGATTTGCGGTTGAGCATCAGTTGGGCATTGGGCTGCCTCAGACAAAAATCTTTGACCTTCACCAAAGTCAGTGGGTGGTTGCGGTCAGTTCGTTCAACTGTCAGCGCAGTCGCCTTCGCACCGGTCGCCGCGTGCTCAAAGATCGTCTTGCGGTCGATGATCTCGAATTTTTCGGCGCGTAGCGTTTCCAAACCAACCTCATAAGTGCCCGCCGCGATCGCGTCATCGATAATCGCTTCGAGTAATCCACCAAAGCATTCAAAGATCGCATCCTGCATATCGATGGTCAGCGCCAGACAGCGATTGAGGAATTGCTGGATCGGCGGCAGCTGCTCTTTCAGCTTGCCGTCACTGTCCATGAGTGACAGGCCGGTCATCTCTTCGAACCTCGTCTGCGAACACGCGCTGATCCGCCCCTTTGTCAAATCCCAGAAGAAGTTGCGCAGGGCCTTGCGGGCATAGGCGCTTTCGAGATTATCCTCAGTACGGAACATGTTTTGGCCGCCGGTCTCACGCTGTCCCTTGGTGATCGCCCCAAGCGTGTCGAGCCGTCGCGCAATTGTCGACAGGAACCGTTTTTCGCCTTTGACGTTTGTGGCGCAGGGTCGGAACAGCGGCGGCTGCGCCTGATTGGTCCGGTTGGTGCGCCCAAGACCTTGGATCGCGTTGTCCGCCCGCCAACCCGGCTCCAGCAAATAATGCACCCGCAACCTTTGGTTCTTGACCCCTAGGTCGGCATGGTACGAGCGTCCCGTGCCACCGGCATCCGAGAAGATCAGGATCCGTTTTGCATCATCCATGAAGGCCTGCGTCTCCCCGATGTTGGATGACCCCGGCCGGTTCTCGACCTTCAGACGTTGATCGCGCGTGCGTACAATGCGCCGGGAGCGACCAGTCACCTCTGCGACTTGGCCCTTGCCAAAATGCCAGAGGATCTGATCGAGAGCACCTTGCACGGGGGCCAGTGCGCCGAGCCGTTCGACCATGGCATCGCGTTTGCGGGCGGCCTCGCGGCATTCAATCGGGTTCCCGTCTGCATCGAGAGCGGGACGGGATTTAAGATTGCCATCCTCATCGGTATAGGGCTCAAAAAGCTGTGTCGGGAAGGAATGCATCAAATAGTCGAGTACGTATTCCCGCGGCGTGATGTCGACATGCAGATCATGCCATTCCGATGCCGGGATCTGTGCCAACCGGCGTTCCATCAAGGCCTCACTGGTCGAGACAATCTGCACCACGGCCGATGCGCCGGTCTCCAGATCGTGTTCGATGGATTTGATCACACTCGGGCATTTCATAGCTGTGATCAGGTGATTGAAAAACCGCTGCTTGTTGCTCTCGAATGCGGATCGCGCCGCGGACTTGGCCTGCACGTTCAGCGTGCCTCCCTCAGCAGTAATGCCTGAAGCCTCAAGTGCCGCTTCCAGATTGGTGTGGATCACCTGAAACGCTTCGGCGTAGCTGTCATAGATATCGCGCTGTGCAGATGTCAGATCATGAACCAGCATCTCATATGCGACGCCCTCATAAGACAATGATCGTGCCAGATAGAGACCGAGCGCTTTGAGATCACGCGAGATGATCTCCATCGCCGCGATCCCGCCCGCTTCCATGTCGGCGATGAACTGCTCGCGCGTTGCAAAAGGTGAATCCCCCGTGGCCCAAAGACCGAGACGGGAGGCATAAGCCAGATTACCAACGATCGTTGCCCCGGTGGCCGATACATAGAGCACCCGCGCATCGGGCACGAGATTTTGCAGTTTCAATCCTGCCAAGCCCTGTTGCGAGGCCTGTTTATCACCCCTTCCACCTTCCTTGCCTTTCTCGCCAGCCGCATTGGCCATTGCATGGGCCTCATCAAAGGCGATCACACCGTCGAAGTCTTTGCCAAGCCATGCCGTGACCTGATCGAGCCGCGAGGCTTTGAGGATATCGCCATGTTGACGCTCGGCCGTGCGCAACGTCGCATAGGTGACAAAGAGAATGCCTTGCGCGAGGCGGATGTCTGAGCCCTGTTTGAACCGGGACAGCGGCACGATGTCGGAGGCGCGCCCGCCAATGGCCGTCCAATCGCGAACAGCGTCCTCGATCAGCTTATCGGATTTAGAAACCCAGATCGCGCGGTTGCGCCCGCGCACCCAGTTGTCGAGGATGACACCAGCGACCTGTCGGCCCTTGCCGCAGCCCGTACCATCGCCGAGGAACCAGCCTTTGCGCAATTGAAACCTGTCTTCGGCATCCGCTTCGCAGGCCACGAGGCGTTGGTCTTCCTCGTCATGGCGGAACCAGCTGCTCAAATGCTGCTCGTGCGCCTCCCCCGCATAGATGATACTTTCGATCTGTGCGTCCGATAGCGCGCCGTCGGTGATCAGGTTTGCGTGCAGTTTAGGCCGGTAGGAGGGAAGAGGTGGCGCGACAGAGGCCATAGCGGCTGACTGTACAAGGGCGGTTGGATGCGGATGTGCGCCTTCGATGGTGATCGATTGCACCTCATAACCTTCGTAGAGCGCTTCGGTCAGACGGCTTGATTTCTCGACCCAGACTTTGGGTAAATAGCCGATCTCTTCTGCCTCGATCAGATCAAATGGATGCCGTACTTTCTCCGCCTCTACCGCCCGCACCTGGCTGCGGGCCTTGTCGCGCAAAGATTGGATTGATGGTGGCTGCACGGCTGGGGACCTTGAAGCGTTTGCTGCCTGCTCAGTTGGCCCAGAAATCAAGCGGGGCGGACAATGGGCTTGCACCAAGGCCAGAAGCGCTTGAGAGCTTTCCGCCTGATTATGATAGGCAGCGGTCAAATCCGGCGAGAGATCGCGCTTCTTATCAATGACCGTCAGCCGGGTTTCCGTTGTGGTGCCGTGGCGGGCATAGACCCGGCCCGCGATTGGCGCGGAAAAGCGGATCGTAGCGATCTCGCCAATGCGCTTGAAAGCAGACCGGAATGCGTTGTTGGAGGGCGAGAAATTGGCACCGGAGACTACGACCAGCCGGCCATCCGGCTGCAGCCGATCCAAGGCTGACAGAACATGCTGTCCCATCGCGGCCTTGTAGCGACCTTCAACACCGAGTGCGGCGGAGAACGGCGGGTTCATGATGATAAGGCTCGGCGAAACGGACGCATCCAGCCGATCATCTATTGAACTGGCATCGTGACGGCTCACGGAAGCATCAGGGAACAGTTGGCCCAACAGGTCAGCACGGACATCATCGATCTCGTTAAGATGAAGTTTTGCGCCCGCCATCTTCGCGTAGATCGCCAAGAGGCCGGTGCCGGCGGAGGGTTCTAGAACGACATCATCAGCCCGACATTGCGCAGCTTCGGCAACGATCCAAGACAGTGGCAGCGGCGTCGAGAATTGCTGCAGCTTTTGCGACGTCTCACTGCGGCGGGTTTGAGACAATGCAAAGCCCGCAATCTTTTCGACCATGGTCAAAAACTTTGCGGGCGTCTCACATTGGCGGCGCATCAGCGCTCCATATTTAAGCAGCAACAGGATCTGTGCGCATTCGCCGGCTTCATATCCATCCTTCCAGACCCAGGCCCCGGATGTGTCAGAGCCACCGAAAGCGGCCTCCATAGCGTCGCGAACGCAAGTCTTATCGAGCGCCTTGCCCTGTTCGAAATAGGGAAGCAGTTGATGGGCCGCCTGAAGCAGCGCGGCGGCACGCGACGGCGCGCCTGCAGTAAGCATATCTGTCATTGGAAATCTCCAGGTCAAAGGGTTGCCACCCATCCCCGCAGAACTCTCTCTGACACCGGGGAGGGCTTGCCCTTCCCACCAGACCCTCCTCTCCCTCTTTGCGGAAAACCCATGCTGGACGGCGGTTCGCAGCGTGTGAGGGTCGAATTCTTGTTCCTGAGACGGGATAGCAGATAGCCATCCCGTCGCTGATCTTACTCAGCTGCTGTCACCTGCTGGGTGGCCAACCCGCTGACATCAATCCGCCCCTTGCCAATATTGACTGTGATGATCTGATCCTGTCGGCGCAGCCAATAAAGCTCACGATCAATAACGCGAGTGATCGCATTGATTTGCGCCTCCTGGCTGGTCTCGAGCATATTGATGGCGAGGTCTTCAGCCTCATCACGGAACCAACGTTGCTGCTGATCGAAGGACCCGGCGTCGCTATCATCCGATGGATTGAACAGAGCATGTTCGAGGAAATCGACGAGATCGGCACTGGTCGCCTTGGACGCCTTGGTGACCGCGATATCAACCTCATCGAGACCCCAATCGTCTTCTCCTAGGATCAGCCAGTCCGTCGCCAGGGTCCACTCCTCGGTATGGGTCGCATCTGACAAGGTGCAATGGATTTCCAACTGATCTGGCCGCTCGGTCATCGTGTGGCGTTTGCCCGGCTCGACGCAGGTTGTGTCGGTATCACCAACGATGCGATATCCTTTGACCGACACCCGGGCCAGTTGGTCATACCAATCGTAGCCTTCAAATCCGACTTTAGGATCATAAAGCTTGGTTTCAGCACGCTGCGCTGAGAGCGCGCAGGCAAGGTTTTGCTCCTCAATCGCACCGCCGTCCGAGACATAAACAACATCATCGGCGTTGATTGTTTCAACTTTGCCATAACCGTTTTGGTCGCTATCAGCATGGCTCGGCTCGAAGACACGCAATTGCATCGCAGCCGGTGGCAAATGGATGCCTAGCCCGGCGGCGCGTTTGAAATTGTCATAGGAGAGCGAATGCGGTCCAGCCGCTTTGATCAGTTGGTAAAAGATCGTGCTGATATGGGTGCGCAATTCATCCATGAAGGCGTTCTCGACGATTTCCTTACGGGCGGGCAGAACCAGCTTGAGATCGGTGCACTGGATGACATCCAGACGTGCGTAGTAGGATCGATGGAATTCCTGGCCCACACTCGGCAATCGGCCATACAGGGTCACCCCGTGGAAATTGACGGTCTCATTGTTGCGGAAGCCGACCGGGCCGCGCTCATAGATCCCGATGCGAATACCGTTCCACTCTTCGATGTGCTCGGCATCTGACAGGAAATCTTTGCGCTCGACGCGCTCGCCGTCGACCATGACGTCAATTGGCAGATATCGCGCTGCATGGTTTGCGGCAGCGACATAGCTTTCGTTGGCTTTGGTGGCGACTAAGATAGTGGTCCCACCGTGGTTGGCGGGGCCGTCATTGCAAGCGATCGGAACCGTTCCGCCAAAACTGTCCGGCTCAGCATCGATCATCCAGGACTGTGATGTGCTGTGTTTCTGGGCGATAATCCTGACCCTACGACCGGCAAGTGAGAAGAACCCCATGCCCGCAGCATCCTCCAATAATTGGACGTCGTTGTCCCACGCGCTTTGTCCCAATGTGAACAGGTCTCTGGGATCGTTAAGACCGGGACCGTTGTCGATCAGGCAGATAACTGGACCGATGTTGGGATAATCGATCTGGCTCACTGAGATCTGTGTCGCTCCGGCGCGGCGTGCGTTTTGAAATAAATCGGCAAAGATATCGTCGAGTGTGGCGTTGAACAGACGTGATACCTTTGAAATCGCGTCATCAGCGACACAGGCGTGAAAGGATGTTGGGGTATTCATCGGAAAGCTCCTTGGAAAGGGGTGACGCCCTCCCGGAAACTCTCTCTCAGAGGGGGAAGGCTTGCCCTTCCCCAAACAGCCTCTCCCTCTTTCCGGCAGACGCGCCGCCAAGGAAGACGCGTGGCGGGGTCAGTTCACCGAAGCTTTGGCCTCAGCCAGACAGTAACCGTCATAATCGCCCAGAAACCCCCAGCAGGACGCGACCTCATTGTCATCCTTTTCTACGACGAAACCGTAACAATTGCCGGTCAGATAATGGTCATAGGTTTGGACCTCTTGGCGCAGATGATCCGCGATCTTGGTGCGCAGGTTTTTCGAAACGCGGGTGACGCCATATTCTTTGCGAATGTCTTCCAGCGTCACATAGATGTAGCCGACCTGGCCGGAATCCCACGGACAGTGAAACCCCGTGGTGTTCATGGTGATGCCACTGTGATCATAAAGATAGAGCGGCAAGATGACGGCGCGCCTCGACGCCCGCTCGAACAGCGCATTCATCGATAGTTCGGTATCGCTATCGAGGTCACAGAGGTCGATCAGCAGGTCGCGGGGATCGCCATGGTCATGCTTGTCGCCCAGCCTGTAGCGACTGTGCCAGCAATTCATCGTGCCGAGATTGTCATAGTTGCGTGGGCTTTCGGGATCGGGGTCGTGAATGATCTTGATGGTGTGGTCGCGGTAGGTTTCCTCATAGATCGGGGCTTCCATCGGTCTTCTCCTCTTTCTCGCAAAAAACGAAAAGGCCCGCCGTGATTGGCGAGCCTTGGTCTTTGGATTGGTGATGCAAAATGATCAGGCGGCCGCGCTCTCGGCCTTCTTGGCCTCTGCTGCCTCAAACTGCTCTTTGCTCAAAAGGTTGAAATAGAGGTTTTCGGTGGCCTTTTTGAAGCCGGGCGGTTTGCGCGGCGCGAGGCAGCGCACGGACGCGTTACAGCCCTCGCCATGTTCCATCGCGAAATGCGTGACCTGATCGACGAGATCGTCCATCCCGGCTGCGGTAAACTCTTTGCTGGGATAGGTGCCGCCGAAAATGTCGGCTTTGGTCACAACAAAACCGCCGTCTTTGTGGGCGGGGTAAAGGGTGACTTTGTAATCGCAGGGTTTAGCCATTTTACTGGTCTCCGTGACGGGCGGGACCGGTTCATCCGGCCCCTTGTGAAACCTGTCAGACGGATAGGACCGTCCTCGATCATGAGAACGGTCCAGATTTCAGAAAGCGCTTGGTGATTTAGTATTCGGACGGGAGCAGCAGCGTCAGGACACGACGGGTTCGCTTGGGATCGGCCGGTGTTTCCGCACCGTATTCGTAGTTTTCATCGTAAAGATCAAATTTGAACCAGACGCGTTCGCCTTCGATCTCGAGCACGCCCATCTCGTGCAATCCGTAAGGGTCGCTATCCGCGTCGAACGCATCGAAGGCGACCAGCGCCTCGATGAGCGCCGCGCGGAATTCACCCCCTTGTGCGGCGATGCCAGCTGTCATGACAAGTTTGCCGGGTGGGACACCGGGCGCTT
The DNA here is from genome assembly GCA_947501805.1 of uncultured Sulfitobacter sp. Taxonomy (GTDB): domain Bacteria; phylum Pseudomonadota; class Alphaproteobacteria; order Rhodobacterales; family Rhodobacteraceae; genus Sulfitobacter. Next base: position 8,505 of record CANMXJ010000019.1, read on the forward strand.
TGACCGATGCGGTCACGGATGTGCGGAACGCATCGTTTTGTTGCGCAATGATCGCGGCTATCGCGGGATTGTTGACGTCCTGTTCATCTTGCGGTGCGGTAGAATGAGTTGCCTGGTTCATGGTCTTTCTCCATGTCGGGATGGCCGACCCATTCGGCACTTGTTTACCCGACAGTGCGATAGGACCGCCCCCGATCCCTTGGTGGGATGGGAACGATCCAAGAGCTGAACCGTGTGACTTGCGATTAAGCGGCGTCGCTCATGAACGCGGGCAGGATGTCCGCGTCGTCAGCCGGGGAGACTGAGTCAACTTCTACCGAGTTGGGTTTCGCCTGATCGGCCTTTTCATCGCCAACAGCCATTCCATCTGGCAACCAGCGCGATGTCTTGGCAGCGGCCTGTGCCGTCAAACCAGCCGCCTCTTGCGGCGTGTCGCAGAATGCTTGCTCCATGGATTTTGCGATCTCGGCTTTGCGCAATCCCGACTTATCGTCAGCCCAACGATCATCAATCAACGCCTTTGCCATATCGAGCGCATGGTCTTTCTTTACGCGACCCCAATAGGCATCGGCCGTTGGGCGCCAGCAGGCGGCCACATCCACATTGAGACGGGATCCAATCGCCTCGATCACGGCGCTTGCGCCGGTATCGTTGGAGAGCTGTTGGTTCAGCGCATAAGCCGCACACCACGCGAACAACGCCTGTTTGTCAGGCTCAGGCAGCGCGGACATTTGGGCGAAATCTCCAGGTGCCTTGGCCTCCAGCCACGCAATGTTGAGACCGTCATTGAGCGCCTCAAGCATGCGTTCAGCGACAGTGTCTTTCAGGGTCTCCCGTGAGGCTGTTGTCGTCGCAGGTCGCAGCGACAGATCAAGCGGTGACTGGCTGCGGTGGTTGCCAAGGACAGAAATGACCATCGCATAGAGCATCGCGTCATAGGCGGTGCCATAATCAGCCGCCAAATGCGCCCGAATGATCTGATGCCGCGTCGCTCGCAGATCGTCAGCCAATGAGCGAGGGATGCCCTGTTCCTTTCGCGCAGTTTCCGTCGCATTTATCGGCAACTCAGAGCGTTGCATTGCTTGGGGCAGTTCAATGTTTGGCCCTGTTGAAACTGCATCCTCATTATTAGATGCGCTTTCTTCGCCAAGCTGATCTGACGGTGTTGCTTCAGGCTCTGGAAGGTCCTCTGGACGGACCAAACCGGTTTCCAGGCGCGGCTCACCATTGTGGGAAATGCTCACGATACATCCGGCGACTTTATGATCTTCGTCGGTGTAAGCAACGTTTGCTTCCTGGATCGCCTCGATCTCGCGGATGCGTTTCCAGATCTGATCTTCTTCTTCCTGAAGTTCCTCTGTCCACGTCTGCTCATCGTAATTCGCTTCCAGGACGGCGTGACGGTTTTCCAGTTTGGTCTTTTCGGCGGCGAGCTTCGGATCGGGATCGAGCGGTTGGGGATAGATCCGGCCGTATGGACGAAAGCTATCGTAGTCAACGTCCAGACAGGCCTCCGCCCATTTCCACGTCTTAGTCGCGTCTTTGGCCAAACCCTGCAATTTATCCATCGCAAGTTTCTCGAGCAGGTCCGGATCCTCCAGATGCATCGCGTCGCGTTCAGCGAAGAGGTCCTCGATGACAGATCCGCCGGCCTGCTTGTATGCGTCGATACCGACGAACAGAGCCAGTTTGGAGCAGCCGGAATAGGATTTCTGGGTGAGATGATTCCGGATCGAATGGGGGGACGGGTTGTAGTGTTGCTTAACCACCTCCCACGCTTCATTCTGGCGGGCATGATCGTCGGTCAATGTGAAGGCCATGACGCAATCGAGAGACATTTCACCGTCCCGAAAGACCTGCATCAAGTCGGGTGACACCGAGGCGAGCTTGAGACGCCGGCGCACGAGATCGTTGGTAATCCCGAACCGTTTTGCAATTTCGTCCTCAGAGCGACCCTTCTTGCGCAATGCAGCAAAGGCCTCGAACTGGTCGGCGGCATGCATCGCCGCGCGGATCATGTTTTCTGCAGCGGATGTGTCTTCGGCTTGATCCGGGTCTTCGATCGAACAAGAAATTGGATGGTCGGGTTTGATGATCTTATCTTTGGCCAGCTTGTTCAGGGCCGCCAACCGTCGCCCGCCGGCATGCACATGGAATTTCGTGCCAACCTTGTGAACGAGCAGGTTCTGTTTGAGGCCGGTCTCTTTAATACTGGCGTAGAGTTCGGCGTCCTGGTCATCGTTCACCGGTGTCTTGCGGACGTTCTTAGGGCTGATCACAAGCTTGTTGAGTGGGATCATTTGCGGTTCCAGTTCTGGTAAGCAGGCAGCGCCAGCCGCCTTGGACTTTGCTGCGGATTTGGATTTAGGGTTGGTCATCGGAGAGCTCCTTTAAGAGCCGGACCGGGAGAGCCTCTCTCTCCCTACAAAGCCCGGCAACCCGGGCTTTCCTTCCTCTGTCTCTCTGCAGCATCGGCAACGGCGCGGAGCAAACGATCAACGTACGGCGTCTTGTACTCTGCTTGCGGCCCGAAAACCAAATTTACAGTAACTCTAGATGGGGCAGGGAGCTTTCATCGCGAATAAATCAATGTGAATCCGCCGGCAGCTCTATTGAAGCGAGTTGGCTAAGAAGCAAATGTGCTATTAAAATTTTACCGTTTGATAGACTTCTGATAATCATACTTATGTTAAATTATTTGCAAACATGCTGATGTTAATCGCTCGACCATATCAGAGAACAGTCGCGTCATCTTACGTTCCGTTCTGCCTCAAGGCCTTTGGTCTGATAATCGGTCGATCTCTAGATTGCTGTGCCGAACCAGGGCCGTCAGCGCTGATCGGGACTGCAATATCGCGCGTGTGCCAGCCGCGGCACATCGGCGTTTGTGCCTGAATTCTAGGACTCCGACCGGTGGATCAATGACTGGACGAATGACCAAGTCTGCAGACTTGAAACGAAGTTGCGTGTGTTCATTCTGGCAAATCTCCAGCGCGCGGATCATGGCTTGCACCCCGTTAGAAGGCCTCTGTTGAACAAGGTTCGTTGCAGCATCGATAACGATGACCAGATCTGCCCCGGCATCACGCACCACATCAACTGGGGCTAGATCGCAGTAACCGCCATCCACCAGAATGCGGCCGTCGATTTCGGCCGGGGGCAGAATTCCGGCCAAGGCAGCGCTCGCATACAGCGCGTCGGTCGCTGGCCCTGACCCAAAAGTAACCCGCTCGCCACTCACTATATCTGTCGCTGTCGCAAAGATGGGTATGCGGCCCGCTTCGAGGGGTTTGTTCAGGGTTAGGTCGGATAGGACCGCGCGGCCCCAATCGGCAGTCGGCTGCCCGACGCCCCAGCCAAAGTACATTCCTGTAATTGCTTTCTGCGCAACTCTCAGGTTCTTGACGTAATTCATCATGCCGGGGGTCGAAAAATCCGGTAACGGCGGAAAGCCAGAAATGTCCATATTGATCAGCGTATCGTACCAATCGTCATTCAGGGCATAGGTCGCGCCGACAGCGGCCCCCATCGACACGCCAACAATGAAATCTGGATAGATTCCAATGTGATTGAGCGCACGCAGCGCACCAACATGGGCAAAGCCACGTGCGCCGCCACCAGACAAGACCACCCCCAACCGGCGTTTCTCAGTTCGTTCACTGCCCATGATCATCACCTCCATCACAGACGAATTCGGTCAGGCTGGTCAAGGCAATGGTTTCCTCACAGTTGCGCTGTTTCAGTTTCGCCTGTAGCCGCATCGACCAAGTGCATAGTTTCCGCACTACCTTCTTTGGCCCGATCAATGCTCACCACGGCAGCCCTTGGATTGAACACAAGCATCGTCGTTCTCCGTAGAGCCATGATCGGCTTCGCGCACATCGCCATATCCTACATTAATTACTGGCTTCTAAGATACGTAGACGTGTTGGACTTGGTGACATTACAGCCCGCAGCAAATTCAGGAGTCTGGGTTACTCCTTAGAAGGCAATCACAACCTGCAAAGCCATGCTGGGGGCAGATCATTTGCATCTCGCCAAATCGTTTCTTTAGACTCTGTCGCCCAGCGGCAAGACACGCGGTTACATCGCGCATACTAAGTCCCAGTTTTTCTGCAACTAGTTGCGCCGATGCACCTTCCACATCAATGGCATGAACTACCATCGCTTGTTCCGGTGGGAGCGTCGGCAAGAGCAAGTCGACGCAGTCGCATATCAATGCCTCTAGTTCATCGTCATGTACTAGATCTGGCTTGCCTGGAAGTTTCACGAGAGCATTCCTCAGATTACTTTACAACAGATCATTCGCCACGCGGTTTCCAAGTTCTTCGAGCCCGTGTCCCTAAAGGAGCGTCGCGGCGGTGGATCGAAGGTTCTGGCCTTACGATGGTTTTCACGTCTTCCAGCCATTAATGCCCCCTAAGAAAAACGTTTTTTGAGAAGAAGTCGCATGCCCTCACCAATCCTTATGCCTTTGCTACCAATTTAGTCCGGTTCGGGATCGGAAAGGGCGATACATCGCGAGAATGATCACAGTCGCATTGCATAAACTGGCCGTCGCCGCAGACTGGACAAATCTCTGCGATCTTTTTCTTCAACGCAGTTCGGCTGCGGTGTGCGCGCACACGTAAGGTGTTTAGGTTAATGCCTAGGTCAGCCGCAATCGCGATACGTGGCTCGTCATGCAATTCAAGCCGTGACAATAATTCGGCTTGCGCGGGCTCCAGTTTCTGCATGGCTGCAGCAATGCAACTGCAGGCCGGTTCACCAAGATTTTCTGCCGCAGGCTCAAGAACCTTGACCTCGATGGCATAGGCTTGAGCGCCCCTACTTCGGGTCGCCCGACGCCGATAGTGATCAATCAGCGTGTGCCGCAACGTGGTGCCCAGCCAAGCATCCAGTCGCTCGCCGCTATTGATCGACCTGTGATTGCGTAGAACCTTGATGCAGAAGTCCTGAAAGACATCCTCTGCGTCCTGCGGAGAGTTCAGGCGTTTACGAAGAAAGCCCAGAAATTTTTTACGGCATTCGATGAGTTTTGCCTCGGCCTCACGACGCGAGACCTCTTTTGTTGGGTGTTTTGGTTCAGCGAACATGTTTCGCTCCTTTCACATGGTTTGTGCAGCATCGACAAAATCGATGCAGGCGATCAGACCTGTGAAAGTGTTCGAGGTGGTTGGAAGGGCAGATTTCCTGCCTGGGATGGCAGGTAACTGGCTAGATGGAAGAGCTGCAGCGCAAAATGAAAGCGCGTCAAAGCCAAGTTGTTACTCGGGAGAATAACGAACATGCAACTGTGTCCAGCATGGCAGCCTGTTTCTGCAGTAGAGACGGCATGGCCGTCATCCCCCAAACCCAAAACTGTATCTGAGGTGATGGAAACCTGTGTGGGCAGAACGCGATGATCAAGTTTTGAAGAGTGCGCCAAAGCTGAGAAAAGAATGGCCAAGATCGCAGCAGTAACTGTTACTGTGCGCATCCATATAACCCAATTTCTCTGCATTGATCTAAACATACATCCTGACTCTTGTTTTCTAACACTTCGAGATTTAGCACCAGATGCGAAAGAACGACTTGATTTGGATCAATCTTCGATGTCGTCCCTGCTTGGAGACAATACGCATGGTAACCTTATTCGTTGCTTGTCTGTTCATGGTAGCGGTTTCACCGTAAGACGAATTTGCTACCCGTCTTGAGTTCCATAAAAACATCAGGTTTGACATGTCATTATCCGTCACAGTCCCGCGTCGTTTGCCTCCAGAGGTCGATCTGCTTGTATTGTCATTCTTGGGGCATTTCACATGGGAAATACTGCAGGCACCCTTATACGCTAGCCTTGGAAAAACTGATCATTTTGTTGGTATTGCCATCTGTCTACAGGCAACATTTGGCGATCTGGCCATCGCGCTTGCTGCATTCTGGGGCGCTGCTTTCGTAGGCAAAGGCCGAGACTGGTTTGCGAGGACAGGTCCTGTTGCCGTCGCTGCCATTTTTGCAATTGGGCTGCTGGTGACCGTTGGACTTGAATACCTTCATACAGAAGTGACGGGCCGTTGGGCCTATGACGGGGTTATGCCACGCCTACCATTTGTGGCCACCGGCTTGTCCCCGATCTTGCAATGGGTGTTTGTTCCTATGTTGGTACTTTGGTACATGCGCCGATTGATGCCAAGGATTTCGGAAACATTCCAGTAAGACCGCGCAAATCTGAGCCAATGTATTTGGCGTATAGCGCTTGTGTTGAAGCCGGCGGCTGTAATGTTTCGGAGCAAGGAGCGTCTTAAGTTCAAGAGCCGCTGATATGCATCGGACTTTTCGGCGGTCAGAACTTAAAGCGCAAAAGGCGAAACAGACATGAACGCATCAGATACGGCCAACCCTGATCCCCTGACTCTTCAAAGTGGTGAAAAACAAAGAGCGCGTGTAACCTTTCCGCCATTAGATCAACCAATGCCTGCCAAACTGCACAGTTCTACGCTAACGTTGGTCCTACCCATTTAACAAATTTAAGAGATCATACCCATGAAAATGCAGTTCTTCCTTAGTGTAGGCGCTTTAACTCTGTTGGCGGCGTGTGGCAGTGTCCAAAGCTCGGACAGCGCTCCGTCGGATGGGTTCATAAAGGAACTACCCGAGGGTGTGCTTGCCATCGTTGCACCCTACCAAGATTTGAACGCTGTCCGGATCGACCCAGTGGATGGGTGTTTTATCTATCGTCACAATGGGCCGGTTGAGACGACCTTTCTGCCACTACGGTCCGTAAATGGTCGTCCAATCTGCACGCGCCCTGCCGACGTGCCAATGGTAACCTGAATCTTTAGGGATAAATATATGAGAGCAGCGGCGGCTCCGTTAGCTTTGCGCCGTTACGCCATCTTCTGGAGGATACAAGAACGCCGTCGATCCACTTGTTACCTGTTCAAAAAGGCCATTTATGTGGGCCATTACCATACGAACGCATCCCGAACTGGCGCGGCCCCCAATCGAACTCGGGCTTGGCGTTCCATGGATGCGTAAATACGTGTCGCGATTACCGACAAATAGATAGAATGCGCGCGATCCCAGCGGATTTGTCGGGCCTGCATCCATGCCGTCGGCATGCTGTTGATAGAGTTCAGGATCACGTTCAATCATAGACGCTGTGGGCGTCCAAATCGGCCATTTGGCCTTCCGCTGTATCAAGTATGTACCCGGTTCATAAAGGTTCCCGCGCGCGATAGCGACTCCGTAGCGCATTGCAGTACCATCTGTACGGATATGATAGAGATAGCGTGCCACTGCATCCACATGGATATCACCGGGCGTGAGCCCATAGTTGGCCTCAACAATCTGCGGCAAGAACCGCCGATGGAAACCCCAAGGATTTGATGTCGCCGGATCGTAGTTGGGCGGCGTCACCTGTGCATCCCACGCGTCCCATTTTGATCTATCAGAAGTGGCTGCGGCCATAGCAGAATTTGCTATCGGAGCCGAAAATAAGGCGGCTGTAGTGATTACAAAGTGACGTCTCGTTAGCATAGGCTTGCCGTCCTCATTTATTAGCATTGCACAGGCTCAAGATCAGAAACCGGTATTCTCGGCTGAATGGCTAATCAAGAATGCGTGTCTCAACCGGTTGCATGGCTCGAAGTCACAAGAAAGCCCATACATTCACTCATCGATGTATTTCTTGCCGCCCATCTGCGTTTCAAAGAAGGCCAATGCCTCAGCGCTGTCCCAATCCGCAGGTCCCGGTTTGCGCCCAATTTCCTGCCCCTGCGGGTCGATCAAGAGAGTTGTGGGCATTGCTAATATACCAAGTTTACGCGTTGCCGATCCTGTTTCATCGATAAAAATTTGGGTCTCATCCAAGCCGAGCTCTTGGTATAGGCCACGAACGTTCGCCAGTCGACCTGCATCAGTCGACAAGGCAACCACCAGAAACTGATCCCCGCCAAGCTCCTGCTGGAGGCCTTGCAAGTCCGGCAATTCTTTGCGGCAAGGTGGACACCAAGTCGCCCAGACGTTCAGAAGAACGTACTTCCCCTTAAAATCGTCGAGAGTGAGTGGATTTCCAGACGCATCACTGAACGCAATGGCTGGGACAGGTTTGGGTGTGGAGTGTATGCCGAAAAGGAACTTTCCACCCTGGGCGAAAGCTGTTCCAGTGAGAAGCACGAAAAGGGCGGTAAAAAGAGTGTATCGGCGCATCCATCCATTCATTGTCCGTCTCCTAGCCGCGCAAATATCGTGCGAATAATCGTCCCACCCTCGGGATGTATCCTAGCTTTTCCTGAAGGCTGGGTCCACGCAATGAAAACACCGTCGTTGCCAAGAGCCATGCGAGGGAAACCAACCGTTCTCCCGGTTGGGCTTACAACGATTACACTGGGGTTTGTGCATCCAAATTTTGCATCAACCGCGCAGATCAACACGGCCTCGCCTTGTGAAGTCTGTTCTACCCATGTGACTAGAGCCGGTCCTTTTGGTTGCTGAAGGACATCAACCCGCCCGGAAGGAGCGCCATTGTCGATCTCTATGGCCGTTCCAAAGCTCACGCCGTCATCGTCTGAAAAAGCCACCTTCACTTTTGGCACGTCGTCGGCGGCTGTAAACCAAGCAACCACCGTCTGGCCGTCACTACTGTCGATTGCAGGCCCGTTAACGGGGCACCCTTCGATATGCCAGCCGTCAACAGCAACTGAAGTTGGGGTTGACCATCCCTCCTTGTTTTTGCGAACGATTGAGATGTCGTGGATTTCACTAGGTGATCTGTCCCGATAGACGGCAAGAATGGTTCCAGCATCCGTTAGGACGGCGGACGTTTGGCAACAGGTGCAGGTCCGCTCATCGAGCAGTGTATCATCAGTCATCAGGCCATCACTTGCGATTGAGCGCGCGCGCAACTGCATCACATTGGCGGAATCATCCTGAGATCCATAGGTGTCATAGTCTCGGCCATCGAGCCAGATTGCAGTAAAATCACCTCCCTGCCCCGGCAGCAAGGTCACAAATCCATGCTCACGCTGTGATCGGTCTTCATGCGGGACAAACGGAGCGCCCCAAGTTTTTCCTTCATCATCCGACAACGCGATCTTGACGTCGTACTGATACGCAGCGTCACCGTTGATTTGCAGCCAATGAGCGGCAAGCGTCCCGTCTGCCAATGCGACGACAGAGGGGAAATCGGCCCAGTTGACGAATAATTCATTGCTATGGACGACAGTCTGCGGCGCAGACCACCCGGACGCATCGCCGATTGCAGTCCTTACCGCGAACCCATTTCCTTCTGGTTCGGTCCAACTCATCAAGACGCGACCGTCTCTCGTGGTTGAAAGCGATGGTTCGCACGCACCGTCGGCCACGGGAGCAGCGAGTTCCATAATCGATGAGAAAAGCGCCCCTTCAGCGGTGGCAATCTGCACGCCAAGGAAAGGCAATATGCTCACAGCAAGAAAGCTCTTTGAAATCAGTCTTGCCAGTCTGTTCACCAAGAGCATCAACCCGCCTCGCTAAGTTCCTGAAATTATCATCGCATTTAAATATTCGAGGTGCAAAGGTTCAGCAATGATCACCCCGTTGTCTTTCTGAAATCAGCTGTTGACGTTCCAGTGCAGGAACCAGCTAGCGTATACGTATAGTCAGAAAGGAATCGACATGACAAAGTTCTCAGTACCGAAGATGAGCTGTGGCCACTGTAAATCTGCGATCGAGAATGCGATCAAAGCAGCGGATGGCGGTGCCCATATGGACTTCGATATGGCCAAGCGGGAAGTCACCGTCAGCAGCGACGTAGAGGCTGGCATCTTGATTTCATCCATTAATGCAGGTGGCTATGAGGCACAGGTCATTTGATTTTCGTGAAGTAGCTGTTCGCGAGAGATCACTGAGCCGCAGTACCCAGTCTCTAAGCTATATGGAGAAAAACTTTTGACCGAAACAATTCCCAAAGAGCGTCGAGACTTTCTATATTTTGCCACTGCGGGCACAGGGGCGGTAGCAGTCGGCGCGGCGATTTGGCCGCTGATAGACCAAATGAACCCCTCTGCAGACGTTGTAGCGCTTTCAACGATCCGGGTGGATATATCTTCTTTGGAGGAAGGCAGTCAGTTAACAGTAAAGTGGCAGGGCAAACCAGTATTTATTCGATATAGAACCCCAGAAGAAATTGAAGCCGCAAAAGCAGATATCTTTGAAGATTTGCCCGACCAGATCGCAAGAAATCCGAATTTAAAAGAAGGTTCGTTGGCGACAGACGACAATCGTGCGGTTGCTGGACAAGAACAATTCCTCGTTATGATAGGCGTATGTACACACTTGGGCTGTGTCCCGATAGGTGACGGTGCTGGGGACTTTGGCGGATGGTTCTGCCCCTGTCACGGATCGCACTATGATACTGCTGGACGGATCAGAAAGGGCCCTGCCCCCGAAAACCTTCATATCCCAGAGATGGAGTTATCAGAGGATCTTGTTCTGAAGATCGGTTGAAGGATGGCTGCAAATTCTGGCTCTATCCCTATCTCCAATAGCGTAAGATCGAAGGTTCTAGGACGCTCCGTTCCCGTGAGAACTGTCATCTGTGCAACTGTTCTCGCAAAAGCAATCTCTGTATTCAGTTTCACAGCACGCACCACAATGCTGTTTTAATGCGACGCCGATTGCGCCTCTTGCGCGGTGTAGACGTACGCGCAAGTTTTGCTGCGAGACACCCATATCATCCGCGACGTTCTTGCGCGTCTCTTCCAAAAAGTCGACCCGCCTCAGTATCTCGGCGTACTCAGGCCGTAGTTCGGGAAGCAATCCGCGAAGGCATTTGCAAATTGCGTCATCCGACTCTTGTGCGAGATGATCACCGTCCAAGACCAGTTGCTCTTGTGAGTACCGAGCATCGCCACGTTTCCGAACGGTTTCCTTTCGAAAGTGGTCCATCAACACAGACTTCAGAACGGTATAGAGCCAACCAAGAGCGCTGGCTTCATCGCGCAACTGAGTTTTGCTTTGCATCACGCGGATGCAAAAACTCTGCAAGACATCTTCAGCCGTGGCTTTGTCTCCGACACGGCGCATCAAATAGCGCTGAAAATCGAGATAATGTGCTTTTAGTGCAAGTTCCAAGACGGGCGAACCCGCGCGCTGGTCTTCTTGAGGGTCTGGCAAATGAGATGACTTTTGGGTTAGATCAGACATTACAAGCCTCTCGGGTGAAAATGCGTCCGCAAAGCATGGCTTTCACTCGTTAAGACCACCATTAAATTGATCAGTTGTTCACAGAACTCTGTGGCAGTGGCGCACTTTGCTCTTGCACAACGCCTTTGCGTACCACCAGCATAACACCGATGATCGCTAGTACAACGCCGATTAGCTTTAAAATCCCCAACGATTCATCGTAAAATAGCACACCCATCGTCAGTCCAAAGATAGGCACTAGAAAGCTGAATGCATTGGCCTGATTGAGTGCTACCTCGGTAAGCACTGACATCCAAAGCACATAAACCAAAGCCGATCCAAAGACTGCCAACGTCAACAGGATTGTGATAAATGTAAATGACCATTGGATGAGGGAAGGATCCTCCGTCATGCCCGCGATGATGGCCAGAGGGATGCTTCCGATCAAAAATTGCAGTCCCATCGCCATGAGAAGGTCAACTTGCCCAGCGATCATTTTTATCATGACGTTGCTTACTGTGACCCCTAAAGCGGCAAGCACAATGTAGGCGACGCCGAGAAGATAGCTATCCTGAGCGCCGTAGAGCAGTTGCGGTGCTGCGATAACGAGGATGCCGAGAAACCCAATAAACAGGCCGAATCTTCCTGCAGGCTGCAAGCGCTCGCCTAACACGAGCCCGCCAAGACCTGCCGCGAGCAAGGGTTGCGTGTTGGCGATGACCGTCGCGATTCCGGGCGAGACAAACTCTGCCGCATGAAACATACCGAGAAAACCCAGACTTGTGGCTCCAAACCCCATAACCGACAAAGTCGCCCAGACACGGACTTTGCGTGGAAAAGGTCGGCGCAGCGCACACGCCAGCCCGACCAAGACTAAACCTGCGATTGTTGCGCGTAAAGTTGCAAAGCTAAGATGCGGTGCCAACTGGATTCCGATTGTCAGCAATGGATAGCAGGCCGCCCAGAGCAGCATCACCGTAACTATTTTAGAAATTGATAAAATGCTCATGTGAGAGGCAACCTTTCAACCTAGATGAACCAAGGCAAGCATATAGAAATCGTCATTCGGGCTTTGCCGGAGCGAGAGCTAACACGACCAATTGGCAAAAATGGCCTTGCGCGTGCGCGAGTCGGCAGCTCGCTTGAGCTTTGGAACATCTTAATTGGATCGCAACCTCAGAAAAGGTTTCGCCACGCAGTTCAAATCGCGCAAGAATATCGGCATCATCGGGGTCCATCAGATCTAAAAGAGTCAGTGCTAGGTCTTGGAATAATCGAATTAGGTCAGCATCTTCCAGATCTTCAGACTCTGCCAAGCCACAATTGCACTTTCGTGCTTTTCGTTGGTCTTGCTCCGCGCGATCCAAACGGCATGGCCTCATCTTTAGCGCTCCTCATTGCTGCGAACCTTTTGATGAAAGACGGTTGGCAGACCTCTGCGTTACGGAATTCGTTGATACACTGGAAAAATTATATCTTTGGGGTCATGAGGCTGAGCGGCATCTGTAACGAAAAGCGGACTTCAACGTCCTATTGTTTAGGTGACCAAGTGACGCCGCCCTGTGGCTTGGCCACAGCGCTGAATGAGAAATGAAAGGAACACGTTATGTTGTTGATTATAGGAACCGGGCTTTTCTTGACGCTGATTTGTCGTATTTTTTTGATGCAAGCTTCGATGATCGCTAACCCTGAGTTGGTCCGCGTCATTCAAACTGTACAGGATGATACGTAGCTCTTTGGCTTTCGAGAATAGCTGCGCAGACCAAACATTGTTCATGTCGCTCAAGACCGCTTATCAGCGTGATTTCAGGCCCGCTGGGTGAACTGGACCCAAATTGGCTATTGAACCTCTGACGCTCAACAGAATTTCCGGCGTTTTGATCCTCAGCGCCATTGTTCTTGCATTGATTGCGGCCAACTCTCCGCTGGCAGAAATCTATGCAAAGGTTCACCATGCGCCAATCCGGATTGGCTTGGCCCCTTACCAGATAGACGCGCCGCTGATTGTTTGGGTCAATCAGGGTTTGATGACTTTTTTCTTTGTGCTTGTCGGAGTCGAAATCAAGCAAGAGTTGGTGGCAGGCCACCTGTCGACTTTGCGGAAGGCGGCGTTGCCCGCAATTGCGGCGTTAGGCGGCATGATTGTCCCTGCCCTCATCTATATCGCGTTTACGGCGTTCGAGGGCGACGCGGTGCGTGGCTGGGCGATCCCCATGGCAACCGATATAGCACTTGCCCTTGCGCTACTCTCCTTGCTGGGAAATCGCGTTCCTGTTGGTCTAAAAGTATTTCTGATGTCCTTGGCAATTTTTGATGACCTCGGGGCGGTTGCAATCATCGCGTTCTTTTACGGCGAGGAAGTTCATTCCTTGCCATTGATGCTGGCCGCTCTGACCTGTGCGGCCATGGTCGGCCTGAACCGTGTTGGACAGGCAAAGCCGCTGCCGCTGGCTATGCTCGGCGCAATACTTTGGTTGGCATTATTCCAATCAGGGATCGAAGCAGCACTTGCAGGCGTCCTGATCGCAGCCGTCGTCCCCAATGAGGCCAAACATGATGACAGCAATCCGCCGCTGCTCAGAATCCAGCAACTTTTGCACCCTTGGGCAAGCCTGCTGATCGTTCCGATCTTTGGGTTCTTCAATGCCGGTGTCACAATCGAAATCGAGACTTTGCAAAATGTAACGGGCGGCGTGTCTTTGGGCGTTTTCTTTGGACTGTTTCTGGGCAAGCAGATTGGCGTACTGGGCGCGACATGGTGTGCTGTGAAACTGCGCATCGGTGTGCTGCCGCCGGGTGTCGGGTTCCGACACATCTACGGTGCCGGACTTCTTGCAGGCGTGGGCTTTACCATGGGCCTATTTGTCACGGCACTTGCGTTTGACGTGGCTGCTTTGGCCGCTATCGCGCGTCTGGCGATACTGATTGGCTCAACCCTGTCTGCCGTGGTCGGACTTGCTGTCTTGCGGTTTGCGCAAGGCAAGCACGAAGAGCGCATATCATGACGCCAAAGGGACGCCATCTGATTGTCAGGTAGACCTCTACCACGCGAAGTTGACGCTTTTTGCGGCGATGATTGGCCTTCGCGCAGGATTTCTTGTCCGAGCATGTAACGGTCTCTCACCGAGAGCGTCTTAGTAGTGAACCCGCGAAAACATGGGACAACTCCATTTTTTCGCAACTTCACATTTGAGGAGTGACCCATATGTCAGATTCAAACCCTATAAGCATCTATACTGTTGGAATGTCAGTCGGAATTTTGCTGGCGCTCAGTTTTGCCCTGTGCGTCGTGTTCGGTCTGATCTTCGCTGGGGCCACGATGTATCAGGTGTGGTTGCCGCTGCTGCCGGGTGTGAGCTGGATCAGTTGGCAGAGCGCCCTATTGGGTCTGGTCGAAAGCTATGCCTACGGCTGGTATATTGCTGTGATCTTTGTGCCCGCGTGGAACTTCTTTTCGCGGAGGACGTCAGCATGAACACCGTAACTTCGATCAAACCTCTCCTTCCCGCTCATGCGGATGAAGCCACTACATCATCTGATACACCACCACCCCTGCCCGATCCGGCTGCATATGGCCGTGATCTTTGGGAACGTTCAGTGCTGTTTATGGATACGCTGCGCGAACGCGCTGACAACATGATCGCCCATGAGCGGGCCGGGATGCCGCCCCTTCTGGATTTTAAATATGAGACGTTGCTGGACGCGCGGCAGTTTGGCCGTCCGGCCAATTATGCGCTGCTCAGGATCACCGAAGTGGATGGCAATTGCTGGGATGATTGCGTAGATATCGCAAAACCACCAGTCATCGTGGTGGACCCACGTGCGGGCCACGGTCCCGGCATTGGCGGGTTCAAGCGCGAGAGCGAAGTCGGCATGGCGATGTCCGAGGGCCACCCAGTATATTTCGTTGTCTTCTTTCCTGAACCAGTCCCGGAACAGACTCTCGAGGATGTTCTGTTCGCCCTGCGCCGCTTTGTCGAAGATGTCTCGGCGCGCCACGATGGGGCCGCCCCCGTCCTTTATGGAAATTGTCAGGCTGGTTGGGCCGTTACGCTGTTGGCCGCACATTGCGAAGGTCTTGCGGGACCGGTGGTTCTGAACGGATCGCCACTGTCTTATTGGGCGGGCGAGGAAGGCGTGAACCCGATGCGTGTCACCGGCGGACTGCTTGGTGGCGCGTGGCTGGCCCATCTGACTGCTGATCTGGGCGATGGGAGGTTCGACGGTGCATGGTTGGCGCAGAATTTCGAGAGCCTGAAGCCGGAAAAGGCGATCTGGGAAAAATACGCCAACCTGCTGACCAATGTGGACACAGAACGCGACCGTTTTCTCGACTTTGAACGCTGGTGGAATGGTTTTTACACCCTCAGCCGCTCTGAAATTCTGTCAATTACCCAGAATCTGTTCATCGGCAACCAACTCGAAAATGGCGAAATGCCGATTGGCGATCACTGCGTCGCCGACTTGCGCAAGATCAATAGCCCGATGATCGTCTTTGCGTCCTACGGCGACAATATCACGCCGCCTGCACAGGCTCTTGGTTGGATTCCAGAAGTCTACAAAGACACAGCGGATCTCAAGGCGGCTGGCCAGCGGATTGTTTACCTGACCAACACACATGTTGGGCATTTGGGCATCTTCGTATCAGCCTCGGTGGCAAAGCTTGAGCACCGCGCGATTTTGGAAAGTCTGGACAAGATCGAAAAGCTGAAACCCGGTCTGTACGAGATGAAGATCGAAAATCCATCAGGTGACCCCGATTGCCACTCCCCCGAATACAAAGTCAGGTTCGAGGCCCGCGAGGTAAGCGATCTGGAACATAAGGTGCCCGAACAGGCCTTCGAAAAGGTGGAGCGCGTGTCCAAAATTAACGAGGCCTTCTACAGCACCTTTGTCAGTCCCTGGGTACGTTTGATGACAACGCCAGCCAGCGCCGAGATGCTGAGATTGATGCATCCCATGCGCACCAGCCGTCTGATGTTCTCTGAACGTTATAATCCATGGATGCGGCTTGTCCGGCAGGCAGCGAGCAGCATTGCCGAAACAAGGGCACCGTTGGAACCTGACAATTCAATGATCCAGCGCGAGAGAACTGCGATCTCTACAGTTGGAGACGCAATTGAACGGGCTCGTATCGCACGCGATGCGACATACGAACGCACGTTCAGGACGCTTTACGGAAACGAGAAACTGGATGCCGACAGCAACCCTCGCATGCCAGTCTGAACTGAAAAGGATAACGAAATGCAATGGATAATTGAAAACTGGCTGATCCTGCTGTTCGGGGTGGGCATGATCGGCATGCACCTGTTCGGACATCGCCATGGCGGCAAACGGGGCCACGATCATGGCTCTCACGACCATTCAGACAAGCAGGGCAAAAAGGACAAAGATCAATCCGAGGAAGCTACCGATGCCTGAACGGGTTATCCTTACACTCAACTCTGGGTCTTCCTCGCTCAAGTTTGCGCTTTTTACTGCATCCCTTCAGCCAAAGCGGCTGTGGTCAGGGGAGATTGACCGCATCGGACTTACCGGCGGGCATTTTCAGCTGAGCGATGCCCGTAGCACCGTTGTCGTTGACGAATCTGGAAGGCTCGACAGTCACGAGGCGGCACTCACTCGCCTGCTCATGGCCATCGCAAGCCTGCCGGGATCGCTCGACCTCGTTGCTGTCGGACACCGAGTGGTTCATGGAGGGCCTGAATGTGACTGCCCCAAGGACGTCACGCCGGCCCTGTTGGCAAGGCTGCGTCGGCTCGCTCATCTTGCACCATTGCATATGCCGCCCAATCTTGCAGGGATTGACGCGGTGTTGGCAACACGGCCCGAAGTACCGCAAGTGGCCTGTTTCGATACGTCGTTTCACCATGATTTGCCCAGCCTGGCGCGGATGACCGCCCTGCCCCGAGCCTACGCCAAGGATGGCATCCGTAGGTACGGATTTCATGGCTTATCTTACGAATACATCATGGAAGCGTTGCGCGATGATGGCGTCGATGTGGATGCCGAGCGGATCATCGTTGCGCATCTGGGGAATGGCGCTTCGATGGCTGCCATCCGCAACGGCAACCCGGTTGAGACAAGCATGGGCTTTTCGACAATTGCCGGTCTTCCGATGGGCACGCGTACCGGTGATATTGACCCCGGAATCTTGCTGTTCCTGATGCAGGAAAAAGGCATGTCATCTGATGAAATAGCCACTCTGCTTTATGAACAAAGCGGGCTGCTGGGAATGTCGGGCCTCAGCCGGAACATGGAAGATCTACTGGACAGTCACAAAGAAGCTGCTGCAGAAACCGTCGCATATTTCTGCTATCAGGCGAGGCTACATCTGGCGCGTCTGACCGGTGCTTTAGGCGGGCTGGACCGCGTTGTTTTCACTGGCGGGATTGGCGAGAATTCCGATGAGATCCGCAGCAGGATTTGCGTCGGTCTCGGCTATCTGGGGGTCAACATCGACAGTGTGGCCAACAAGTCGGGCTGGACCAAGATATCAAAGCCAGACAGCAGGGTGATTGTTGAGGCACGCGCTACAGATGAAGAAAAGATGATCGCGCGTCATGTGGCTGTAAAATTTCTGGCTAAACCGATGCCGCAAGCATCAGAAGTGGAGGCATGAGCTGTGATTCAGCCCCCTGAAAAGCTGCAAGCCCTGATTGACCGCGCACACGATCTGCCACCGGTGCGCGTCGCTGTCGCCTGTGCCGCGCAATTGGTGGTTCTGGAAACAGTGCGTGATGCGACGTTGCTCGGTCTAGTCGCGCCGCGACTTGTAGGTGACCCAGACGCAATCCTCAGCCTCGGCCGCGATCTTGATTGGCAGATCGATCCGGATTGGATCATCCCCGCCACAACCGACAGCGAGGCCGCGTCCCTTGCCGTAACGATGGTGCGCCGGGGCGAGGTTGAGGTCCTGATGAAGGGCAATCTGCACACGGATGCTCTAATGCGTGCCATATTGGACAGTGAAACCGGACTGCGCTTGGCTCATCACAGGTGCAGCCATATTTTTCTGCTCGATGTACCCAGCCATGATCGATTGATCGGTATCACTGACGCTGCCATCAACATTACACCTGACCTGGTCGCAAAGGGCGAGATTTGTCAAAATGCGATTGATCTGTTTCATAAGCTTGGTGTTCACGCACCACGTGTTGCCGTTCTATCTGCTTTCGAGACCGTCACAGATGCGATCCCGTCAACACTTGACGCCGCTGCACTGACACTGATGGCGCGGCGCGGTCAGATTACGGGCGCGCAGGTGGATGGCCCGCTGGCCTTTGACAACGCAGTTTCGGTCGGAGCCGCGCGAGAAAAAGGCATCCTGTCAGAGGTCGCCGGAGTGGCGGATATCCTATTGGTGCCCGATCTGGTGTCGGGGAACATCCTCGCAAAGGCATTGGAGTATCTTGGTGGTGCAGTTGCCGCAGGAGTGGCACTAGGGCTGTCGGCCCCGGTTGTTCTGAAATCACGCGCCGATCCCGCAGTTGCACGACTGGCCTCACTGGCCGTGGCGGCGTTGATGCTGGACCACAGCAAAAAACAGAATACCGAGGTCCCTAATGCCGAGGCAAGCCTAGCCGCCGCACCGCAACCTGAGCATGCCTGCTGCGCGCCGCAATCGACATTAGCTCTTGCGGAGGTAACAGAATGAACAGTCCTACCCTTGATCCGGTTCGGTTGCTGGACATGACTGACAAGAAAGGCCTGATTGTTGGTGTTGCCAATGAACATAGTCTGGCCTGGGCCGCCGCACGCAATTGTGATGCAGCAGGCGCTGATCTTGCGCTGACCTATCTCAGTGACAAGGCGCGGCCTTTCGTTGAACCGTTGGCACAGTCAATTTCCGCGCCTCTCTTAATGCCCTGCGATGTGGCGCGTGAAGGGGAGTTGGAAACGGTCTTTGCCAAAATCAACGAGACTTGGGGCAAGCTCGATTTTCTGGTGCATGCCATTGCTTGGGCACCAGCGGCTGATCTGCACGGGAGATTGACGGATTGTTCCGCCGAAGGCTTTGCACAGGCGATGCAGGTGTCATGCCATTCTTTCATCCGGATGGCAAAACTGGCCGAACCGTTGATGCATCAGGGCGGCAGCCTGACGACGCTTACCTTTATTGGCGCGGAAAGAGTTGTGGATCACTACAGTCTGATGGGTCCGGTTAAGGCAGCACTTGAGACTACCGTGCGCTATCTGGCCCATGAGCTTGGCCCGATAGGCATCCGTGTCAACGCGATCTCTGCGGGCGCAATCAAGACGCGCGCGGCTTCTGGAAACGAACATTTCGACGAACTGATCCACGAGACTGAAACCAAATCACCGCTGCGCCGCACGGTCACCGCTGACGAGGTGGGGCGCGCTGCTCTGTTGCTGGCCAGCGACCACACAACTGCCATCACTGGTGAAATCCTGCATGTCGATGCCGGGTTTCATATCGATGGCATGGTTTTTCACTGAATTTCGCCCAGCACTACGGTGCGCAAGGCCGACACGAAAAGGAACACAAGATGAATGTTACTAAAGATGGAATTAGAAAAGCAACAGGTGATAGTGAAAACTTCGATACCGTGCCCGAAGGGTTCTCGGGCACGGTCTACACCTGTTCGATGCACCCCGAGGTCCGCAGCACCGAAGAAGGGTCCTGCCCGAAATGTGGGATGTTTTTGACACCAGAAAGCGAAGGTCACGATCATGACCATTCCGGTCACAACCACGGGCACGACCACGCCAGTGCGACTGTCGCTGAAAAGGGCCACGAATACGACACCGTGCCAGCAGACTTTGGCGGTACGATCTATACCTGCCCGATGCACGCGAAAGTGCGCCACCCCGGTCCTGGTTCCTGCCCAATCTGCGGCATGGGGTTGGAGCCAGAAACAATCAGCCTTGAAGACGAGGGCCCAAACCCCGAGCTAGTCGACTTTACGCATCGGTTCTGGGTCGGAGCCGTTCTGACGGTGCCCCTACTTGTTTTGGCGATGGGACCATTCGTCGGCTTTACGTATTTTATGGAGTTGTTGGGAGAACGCACGTCGCTCTGGTTTGAGCTCGCGCTCGCAACACCGGTGATCCTTTGGTCGGGTTGGCCGTTCTTCGTACGGGGCCTGGAGTCTTTCCGAACAATGAACCTGAACATGTTCAGCCTCATCTCGATGGGTGTGGGTGCCGCCTATGTTTTCAGTATCGTTGCGGTGATTGCGCCGCAGATATTTCCCGATGGGTTTCGGGATGAGAACGGCAACGTCGGCGTCTATTTCGAGGCTGCAGCGGTCATCGTCACTCTGGTCCTATTGGGGCAAGTGATGGAATTGCGTGCTCGGGAAGGGACCGGTAAAGCGATCCGTGCATTGCTGGACATGGCCGCCAAAACCGCGCTGGTGATCCGCCCCGATGGCACCGAAGAAGAAATCGAGCTGGATCAAGTGCAATTGGGAGATCACGTTCGTGTGCGTCCGGGTGATAAAGTTCCCGTTGACGGAGTGGTCTTGGAAGGCCGCTCTTCGGTAGATGAATCCATGATTTCGGGCGAACCTGTGCCGGTCGAAAAAGTGGCGGGTGAACCTGTCACCGGGGCCACGATTAACGGCACCGGAAGTCTTGTGATCGAGGCGACCCGCATTGGGGCTGACACGATGCTCAGCCAGATTGTGCAGATGGTTGCGAACGCGCAGCGCAGCCGTGCGCCGATCCAGAAGTACGCTGATCAGGTTGCGGGCATGTTCGTGCCTGTGGTCATCGCCATAGCTATTGCGTCGTTCATCATCTGGTCGATCTGGGGACCAGACCCTGCCATGGCCTACGGGCTTGTGTCGGCTGTTGCCGTCCTGATCATCGCTTGTCCCTGCGCGCTTGGTCTTGCCACGCCCATGTCGATCATGACCGCGACCGGCACCGGAGCGCAAATGGGCGTTTTGATCAAGAACGCGGAGTCATTGGAACGGTTTGAGAAGGTCGACACACTTATCGTCGACAAAACCGGCACCTTGACAGAAGGCAAGCCAAAGCTGGTCGCGGTTATGCCAGAAGACGGTCACGACGAAGCCGAAGTCCTGCGCCTTGCCGCCTCGCTGGAGCGCGGATCAGAGCATCCGCTGGCCGAAGCCATCGTGCGCGGTGCCGAAGAACGCGGCATCGAGTTTGCCAAGGCGGAAGATTTCGAAGCGGTGACGGGCAAGGGCGTCAAAGGCATCGTCGATGGAAAATCCGTTGCGTTGGGCAATGCGGCTCTGATCAAAGACTTGGGGCTAGACAGTGGACCGCTGGTCGACACCGCCAATGCGCGACGCGATGAGGGTGAGACGGTGATGTTCATCGTGCTGGACGGTGCCATCGCTGGGCTGGTCAGCGTTGCCGATCCAATCAAGGAAACCACGCCAGCTGCGCTCAAAGCGCTGCACGAGCTGGGGTTTCGCATCATCATGGCAACCGGAGACAATGAGCGTACAGCGCAGGCTGTTGCCAGTCGTCTGGGCATCGACGAAATCCGCGCTGACGTCTTGCCCGAAGACAAGGCCCGCATCATTCGTGAATTGCAAGCAGAGGGCAAAAAGGTGGCTATGGCCGGAGATGGCGTGAACGACGCCCCCGCCCTTGCACAAGCGGACGTGGGCATTGCGATGGGTACAGGTGCGGATGTGGCGATCGAAAGCGCCGGTTTTACTCTGGTCAAAGGCAACCTCGACGGCATCGTCCGCGCGCGCAAGCTGAGCCACGCGACGATGCGAAATATTCGCCAAAACCTGTTCTTTGCACTGATCTACAACTCCGCCGGAGTGCCGATTGCGGCGGGTATTCTTTATCCGTTCCTCGGCATCCTGATCGGACCAATTTTTGCTGCCTTCGCGATGAGCGCCTCGTCCTTGTCGGTGGTTTTAAACGCATTGCGATTGAAACGGCTGAAGTTCTGAAAAGGGTCTGAAATTACCTCGAGAAAGTCATGTAAAATTGCTTCCTCCTGATCAGGTGCAAACTTTTGAGAGCCGATCAGGAGGACCTCGCAAAGGCAACACAAGCAGTGAAGGGAGACATTCGCATGTCACACAAAGAAACTGAAGATAAGAAGCTTACTGAAAACGGAACAAATCAAGCCGTACACCAACATCCGGGTTCTGCACTAAGCCGCCGGAACCTGCTTGTCGGCACGGCAGGCGTGACAGTCGGAACCGTGATTGGAACATCGGCTGCCATCGCGCAAACAGATCCAGCAGGCACCGCCTCACATGGTCGCCCTTCCGCCAGCCTAGGCAATCGTATCTACAGCGCAAACCCGGATCATCCCGGCTTGGCAGACGTTAGCGAAAACCCTGCGAACGTGCCGTCCGCGATCACCCGCACCGAACCAACAACTGTGCGCATTGATCTAGAGACTATCGAGGTCGAGGCTCATCTGGACGGTGACACACGCTACCGGTTCTGGACGTATAATGGCACCGTTCCCGGACCGTTTCAGCGCGTTCGCGTCGGCGACACGGTCGAAGTGTATCTTAAGAACAATGAAGACAGCTGGTACGCCCACAATGTCGATTTTCACGCGGTCACTGGCCCTGGTGGCGGCGCGTCACTGGGTGCGCCCGGGCCTGGAGAAAGCTACAGCTTCAAGTTCAAGGCACTGAATTCAGGTCTTTATGTCTACCACTGCGCAGTCTCGCCCGTCGCCCAGCATATCAGCAACGGCATGTACGGGATGATCCTTGTCGAACCTGAAGAAGGGATGACTCCTGTCGATCGTGAATTCTATGTCATGCAGGGCGAAATCTACACTGAGGAACGGTTCGGCACCAGTGGTCTGCTGAACGAAAGCTATGACAAACTGATCGATGAACGTGCAGAATATCTAGTATTTAACGGACACGTTGGCGCTTTGACCGACCACTATCCGTTGCAGGCCAAAGTCGGTGAGACAGTGCGCATCTACTTTGGCGTAGGTGGGCCGAACTACACGTCCGCATTCCACGTAATCGGCGAGATTTTCGACAAAGCATACTTGCACGGCTCCCTTGTCAGTCCCCCGCTCGAAAGCGTCCAGACTATTCTGGTGGCACCGGGAGGATCAGGAATCGTTGAATTCAAGTGCGAGGTACCCGGCCGTTTTGTGCTTGTCGATCACGCACTGTCACGGGCTGAACGCGGTCTTGCCGGATATCTTTTTGTAGAGGGCGATGAAGCCCCCGACATATTCACCTCACTTGACGAGCCACCTGCTTCGGACGGGTAGCGCTGAAATTGATTTGCGTCCGCTAGCTGAATGCGGTCGGCGCAATAGGACTGCAAGAACTTCGCACAAAAAAACACAGAGGACGCTTCCATGGATTTAGATAAAAACGACCATTCAGATCAACCATCAGAACCATCTACAGCACCTTCCTTCTGGAAGTCTCGCTTCGGAATAAGCTTGATTATTTCGCTAGGAATTGCCGCCCTGCTACTGGGGTTCGAGCACCGGGTTCATATCTTTGCGGGTAATGGGTTTCTGGGCCTGCTGCTGTTGGCATGCGTTGTGATGCACTTTTTCATGCACGGTGGTCACGGCGGGCATGGGGGTGGTGACAAGTCATGACTGATGCATCCGGCTATGGCCTCTGGTTCTTCGCCCTGTTGAACGCAGCAATCTTTATCATGTTTGCGTTTAGTTTTTTCAAACCAAAGACACCGCGCGACTGGCGCAGCTTCGGTGCCTTCAGTGCTTTTCTGGTTGCGCTTTTCGCCGAAATGTATGGGTTTCCGCTTACGATCTACCTGTTGTCCGGCTGGTTGCAAACGACCTATCCGGGCATCGATTGGTTCTCGCACGACGCGGGCCACTTGCCGGAAATGATGTTCGGCTGGAAAACAAATCCCCATTTTGGTCCTTTCCACATGATCAGCTTTATTCTGATTGGTCTTGGATTCTGGATGATCTCCACGGCGTGGCAGGTTCTCTATCAAGCCCAACGTAGTGGCACTTTAGCGACCACCGGTCCCTATGCGCGCGTGCGTCATCCCCAGTATGTGGGCTTTGTTCTGGTTCTGACGGGCTTCCTGTTTCAGTGGCCGACCCTGCTGACACTGGCAATGTATCCAGTGCTGCTCTGGATGTACGTGCGACTTGCCCGCGCTGAAGAACGCGAAACCCGTGAAACTTTTGGCGCGCAGTTTGATGCGTGTGCGGCCCGCGTACCGGCCTTCATCCCGTCGCTGAGCGAAACGCCAAAAGTAACGCAATAACTAGAAGGGAGTGACACTATGGCCAACCAGTCCGATAACTCTGAACCGAGCGCCGATGGCATGGCATCATGGTTTCCGACCGCCTACACGATCCTGTTTGCACTGATCATAATTGTCGCTGCTCTGACATGGATCATTCCAGCGGGGCAATATGACAGGGCGATGAACGATGAGGTGGGGCGCGAGATCGCCGTGCCCGGAACTTATCAGACGGTCGATGCCAATCCGCAGGGATTTATCGAGGTCATGCTGGCACCTGTAGCGGGATTTTACAATCCTGACAGCTATGCGGCCAATGCCATTGACGTGGCGCTGTTTGTTTTGTTGCTGGGTGGGTTTTTGGGCGTGGTCAACGCCACAAAATCCATCGACACCGGCATTCAAACCGCGATGGGGCGTATGAAGGGGCGGGAGATATGGATAATCCCAATTCTGATGTCGCTCTTTGCGTTGGGCGGCACGACCTACGGCATGGCCGAAGAAACGCTGGCCTTCTATGCGCTGTTGATACCGGTTGTCATCGCTGCGGGCTTTGACGCGCTCACCGGTATTGCGATCATCCTGATCGGTGCGGGAATTGGCACGCTTGGGTCAACCATAAATCCGTTCGCAACAGTCATCGCATCTAACGCCGCAGGAATTCCGTTTACGGAAGGTTTGGCGCTGCGTCTGTTCATTCTGATCGGTGGTTTGGCGATCAGCATCGCCTATGTGATGCGCTATGCATCACGGGTCAAGGCAGATCCGACCCGGTCTGTCGTGGCAACGCAGCGTGAGGCACACCGCCAAATATTTCTGGGCGATGCGGATGCCGAATTCTTAGAGCCAAAGCTGACCGGCACGCAAAAACTGGTACTGCTGCTGTTCTTTGCGACCTTCGCCGTAATGATCTGGGGTGTGTCCAGTCAAGGCTGGTGGATGGCGCGGATGGGCGCGCTTTTCTTTGGCATGGCTATCGTCGTTGGCCTTGTCGCGCGGATGGGCGAAAAAAAACTGACTTCAGCCTTTGTCGAGGGAGCCAAGGATCTTCTTGGCGTGGCGCTGGTGATCGGGCTGGCCCGCGGCATTGTCGTGATCATGGAACAGGGCCTGATCGCGGACACTATTCTCAACAGTGCCGCCGACACGTTGGGCGGCCTGTCTGAGATCGCCTTCATCAACCTGATGCTCTGGATCGAGATCGGGATGAGCTTTCTTGTACCGTCCTCATCTGGGCTTGCAGTTTTGTCGATGCCGATCCTGGCCCCATTGGGGGATTTCGCCAGCGTCAGCCGCGATCTGGTCGTGACTGCCTACCAATCCGCAAGCGGGCTGGTGAACCTGATCACACCGACCTCGGCCGTTGTGATTGGTGGTCTGGCCATCGGGCGCGTTTCGTTCGATCGCTGGCTAATGTTCATCTGGCCGCTTCTGCTGATCCTGACCCTTTTTGTCATGGCGGCGCTCAGCGTTGCCGTGATCCTGTAAATCAACGGAGAATTACAATGACTGACCACGCTCTTGGCGTACATTCTGAAACTGGTGAACTGCGGCAAGTGATTGTCTCGCCACCGGGTCTCGCCCACAGACGCCTCACACCGGACAACCGCGAGGAGCTGCTGTTTGACGATGTGTTCTGGGTCAAGCAGGCTATTAAGGATCACGGCGTCTTCGCAGACATCATGCGCGGCGAAGGGATCGAGGTGCTGGACGCAATGACCTTGCTGGCCGAAACGCTGGACTTGCCCGATGCGCGCGCCTGGGTTTTGGACCATCGCATCACCCGCAACGATGTGGGTGTCGGGATGCGCGATGATCTGCGCGCATGGATGGAGGAATTGCCGGGCAGCAATTTGGCGCAGTTCCTCGTTGGCGGGGTTACAGTTGGCGATCTCCCTTTCACCCCATCCGGCATGTTTGGCAGCTACCTTGGCCACCACGGCTTTGTTCTGCCGCCGTTGCCTAATTTTATTTTTACGCGGGATAACTCCGCTTGGGTTTATGGAGGTGTGACCCTTAACCCGATGCATTTTGCTGCGCGGCGTCCCGAAACGCTACTCCTGGGTGCAGTCTATCGCTTCCACCCACAATTCGCCGGCAAGGCACGGGTGTTGTTTGGGGATCCGACGCAGGAATTTGGCGCTGCAACGCTAGAGGGTGGCGACATCATGCCAATCGGCCACGGTGTGGTCATGGTAGGAATGGGCGAGAGATCAACGCCCCAGGCGGTCGGACAGCTGGCTGAAGCCCTGTTCGCTGGAGGCGATGTACACCGCATCATTGCCTGTCAGATGCCCAGTTCACGGGCCGCGATGCATCTCGATACCGTATTCACCCACTGCGGCGGCGATGTCGTGACCACCTATCAGGAAGTGGCCGACGCAATCACATGTTACGACCTGCGTCCCGGTGCGGGCAAGGCACCGCTCGATATTCGCCGTGACGCACGTCACCTGTTTGAAATCACCGCAGAGATTCTGGGCCACAAGAAGCTGCATCTGGTCCCCACCGGCGGTTCGGACGCTGCAGAGCAATCCCGCGAACAGTGGAATGACGGCAACAACGTGCTGGCGCTGCGACCCGGTGTCGTCATCGGCTATGACCGAAACGACGACACAAACGCGGCCCTGAAGGACGCCGGTATCGACGTGCGGGCCATACCCGGTGCCGAACTTGGCCGTGGACGTGGTGGCAGCCATTGCATGAGCTGCCCAACCATCCGCGACGCAATCTGAAAAAGGAAATTTCAAATGTCTTACAATCTGAGAAACCGCCACTTTTTGGCCCTGCGTGATTTCAGCCCACAGGAAATAGGCTTCCTGCTGAAACTGTCTGCCGACCTCAAGGCCGCCAAATATGGCGGCTATGAAGTGCCGCGCCTGACCGGAAAAGAAATTGCGCTGATCTTTGAAAAGGACAGTACCCGCACGCGCGTAGGCTTTGAAGTGGCCGCGCACGATCAAGGCGCGCATGTCACCTACCTCGGACCATCAGGTTCGCACATGGGCAAGAAGGAAACCGTCAAGGACACTGCGCGTGTTCTGGGCCGAGTCTATGACGCAATTGAATATCGCGGATTTGGTCATCCAATTGTCGAAACGCTGGCGCAGTTTGCCGGGGTACCCGTCTATAACGGTTTAACGGATGAATTCCATCCGACCCAAATTCTCGCAGACTTTCTCACCATGAGCGAACATTCGGACAAGCCCCTGAGCCAGATTGCCTATGCATTTCTGGGGGACGCAGGCAACAATATGGGTGACAGTTTGTTGATCGGTGGGGCCAAGATGGGCATGGATGTGCGCCTGTGTGCGCCTGAAAGTCTGTGGCCCGAGCAAGCGATCCGCGACGAGGCCGATGCCATCGCCACCGAGACCGGCGCACGGATCACGCTGACTGAAGACGTGGATGCCGCCGTAGAAGGCGTCGATTTCATCTACACCGATGTCTGGGTTTCGATGGGTGAGCCGAAGGAAAAATGGGCAGAACGGATCGAGTTGCTAACGCCCTATCAAGTGAATGCCGACGTTATGGCACGAACAGGCAATCCGAGGACGAAATTCATGCACTGCCTGCCCGCCTTCCATAATGCCGACACCGAGGTGGGTGCCGATATTGAAGCAAAATTTGGCATCACAGCGATGGAGGTCACCGAAGAGGTGTTCGAAAGCCCCGCCTCTATCGTATTTGATCAGGCCGAAAACCGGTTGCACACCATCAAGGCCGTTCTTGTCGCTACGTTGGGGGCCTAGGCATGTTGGTGGTCGCAGCCCTGGGGGGCAATGCTCTGTTGCAACGCGGGCAGCCCATGACCGCAGAGAACCAACGTAAGAATGCGCTGGTTGCGGCACGGGCCCTGGCCGATGTCCTGCGCGCGGGGCATCGGTTGGTAATTACACATGGCAACGGGCCGCAAGTTGGCCTTCTGGCGCTTCAGAATCCCGCGGAAGATGGTTATCCACTGGATGTACTGGGTGCGGAAACGGCGGGAATGATCGGCTATCTGATCGAACAGGAGCTTGAAAATGTCCTGGACCATGATCGCCCCGTCGCCACGCTGCTGACACAGGTCGTGGTTGACCGCAATGATCCGGCGTTTGGGGATCCGACCAAGTTTGTAGGGCCGGTCTATGACCACGAACAGGCACAAGCCATCGCCAGCGCAAATGGATGGCACATCGCGCAAGATGGCGCAAAGTGGCGCCGTGTAGTAGCCTCGCCCGCCCCGATGGAAATCCCCGATACCCGCGTCATCCAACTGTTGCTGGATGCGGGCGTTGTTGTCATTTGCACAGGTGGTGGCGGCATCCCGGTGATCCGACAGCACGATGGCAGTTTGATCGGGATTGAGGCGGTGGTAGACAAAGACGCGTCAAGCGCCCTGCTGGCCCAGTCGCTGGGTGCGGATGTGCTTTTGTTGCTGACCGACGTTGATGGTGTTTATCAGGATTTCGGGTCCGACACCGCCATGAAACGCCCATGGCTCTCACCCAAAGACGCCCTGCATTTCGATGCACCTGCTGGCTCGATGGCCCCAAAATTGGAGGCCGCAGCGGCCTTTGCCGCGGCGGGTGGTTTGGCGGGGATCGGACAATTGCAGGACGCAATTGAGATCATGAACGGAAATGCCGGAACGCAAGTATCAAACGAAATCGGAGGGAATGCACAATGAACGCTATTGGACACAATACGGCCACAATCAGCGCGGGGGCCATCGCAGTTGCCCTGTCGACTTTCGGGACTTTTGCAACAGCCGCATCCCACGTGACACAAACCTTTGAAACCACCGTGGAAAGCAGCTTAACCCTCCCGGAAATGAACGCCACCAACGGCCGGTTTTTATTCGGCTCCAAGGCCTGCGTCGTCTGTCATTCAGTGAACGGTATCGGCGGTGAAGATGCACCGATGCTGGACGCCGAATTCATGAACCAGCCAATGAACCCGTTCGATTTCGCCGCGAAAATGTGGCGCGGTGCTGAGGTCATGGTGATAATGCAGCGCGAGGAGCTGGGCAATGTGATCGAGATATCAGGACAGGAACTGGCCGATATCACAGCTTTTGTTCACGACCGTGAGGAACAGGCAAGGTTCTCGATCACAGATGTTCCCGAAGACATTCAGGAATTGATGGATCATCTCGAAGCAGAAGAGCTCGGTGTGCCCCACGACTGAGCGTAGCCCCCAGATCTGGCAGGTCTTCTGCCGACTATCATCGCAAAAAAGGAGTTCAGAATGCAAGCTCAAGACATCATGACGAAAAACGTCATATCCGCGGCCGTTGATACGACTGTGGAACAAATCACAGCGCTTATGATGAAGAACCATATCAGCGCGGTACCCATCCTTGATGGGGACGGGACGGTCATCGGTCTAGTCAGCGAAGGCGATCTGATGCGACGGGTTGAAGGAGCGGGCAAAGACCATAAATCTTGGTGGCTCTCCCTGTTTTCAGGGTCCGACAATACAGCGCAGGATTTCATCGCCATGCGCGGTCGGCGGGCCAAGGATATCATGACCAAAAAGGTTGAGGTCGTGGCACCTGATACTCCTGTCGCCGACATTGCACGGTTGCTGGAGCAAAAGCGAATCAAACGCGTTCCGGTCGTCAGCAAGGGCAAGGTTGTTGGCATCGTCAGTCGGGGAAATCTGATGCAGGCGCTTGCAAGTACACCAAGGGTGGCGGTTGATCCATCGACGTCCAACCGCGAAAAGCGCGAAATTGTAATGGGAGCACTGGCACAAGTTCCGGGGCTCAACCCTGCGCATCTGAACGTTGTGGTCGAGGGTGATCGCGTTGATGTTTGGGGACTTGCCGACTCGGATGCCGAGGAAAAGGCAGCACGCGTGGCGCTTGATAATATTGATGGATTGGGTGAAGTCACTGTCAATCTTGGACGGATTCCGAACTATGCTTGGGGAATTTAGCGCCTGAGTTGAGGCGCCTCCAAGATTAGGGCATACAGTATTCCAAGATTCAGGCGCACACTTTGCGCCTGAATTGATTAAAAACCACAAAGAGAGCCCAATATGTGCCTTTCAGCAGAAGTCAGCTTTACTGCCAGTGTCCTTCTTGTGGCAGGTGGTACATTCGCCACCTGGAAAGCAAGGCAGATCAATTGGCGGTATATTCCGGTCGCCTTGATGCCGCTGTTCGCGGGCATTCAGCAATTCATGGAAGGCCACGTCTGGGTCGGTATGAACACAGGTAATCCCGATATGGTCCTCTGGGGGGCCTTGGGGTTCATTTTCTTTACATGGTTCATGTGGCCGATCTGGATACCCATCTCTGTGTATGTACTGGAACCGTCCGACAGCCCACGCAAAAAGCTTTTCTTGGCATTCGCGGCAATCGGGATTGCGTTCGGCCTGCTGCTTTACATCCCCCATCTGATTAATCCTGAATGGGTCAGGGTCACTGTCAATCAGGACTCGCTGGCCTATGAGGGCATGATGCTACTGGATTATATGATGCCGCGCTGGGTGACCTATCTCATCTATCTGACCCTGATCATCGCGCCACCGTTGCTGTCACGCTATCTGCACATGCGGTATTTCGGCGGCACCATCATCGCCGTTGTGGTGGTGGATATTCTGTTGCTGCGCTATGCCTATATTTCGTTCTTCTGCCTCTTGGCGGGTCTTGGTACACTGCACTTGATCTACATCATCCTGCGCAATAAATGTGCGCGCGAATGCCCAATGCTGTTTGCCTGATATACGTTCGAGCAAATTCACCCAATCAGGAGCAGCTCTTTGTTTTTTTCACTAACTCTGGCTGTTATCGCAGTTATTTCAAGTAGTTGGATACATCTGTCTGTCATGCGGTGGGTATCGGTAGGCATGGCAAGGATACCTTTGGAGCCGTTCAATCGTGTTATGCTGGCCGTGCTGATCCTGTTTGTCGCGCATTTCGCCGGAATAGTTATCTTTGCAGGCATGTTTGGCATCGGTCACCAGCTTTTTAACATCGGCGGGTTCTCCGGTGATGGCGTTGATACGGTGCTGGATTACTTCTATTTCTCCGTCGTCAGCTATACTTCTCTTGGACTAGGCGACATCTTCCCAACAGAACATCTTCGCTTTATCACGGGGGTCGAGGCATTGACCGGGCTGCTGCTGATCGCGTGGTCAGGGGCATATCTTTTCGCGATGATGAACCGGCTTTGGGATTGGCCCCCCTGTGCCGAGCCTGATGACCCAGAAAAGTGAAAAAGGGCACACCCGGCACCTGCTCGCCGGACGCGCCTGTTGTTTGGGGAGTGCTAGTGTTCTTCGCTTGGTTGTGGCGCAGTCCAGCGCGACAGATATATCCGCTGGAACGCGAAGACTGCCGTGATCGCGACGGCTGCATACAGGACAATAAGAGGGTCGGACTGTAGCTTCATAGACGTGAAGGCAACAAGCACGATAGCGTCAAACACTAGCGCCAGGATGATGATCGAAGCATTTGCGTTCACCTCTTTGCGCATAAACCGCAGAACCCCCCAATGCACGATCATGTCCATCACCAGATAAAAGAAAGCGCCCAATGACGCGATCCTTGTCAGATCGAAAAAGACCGCGAGGATGGAGGCGATAACGACCGTGTAGACCAGCGTGTGACTGCGGATCGGCCCCGACATGCCAAAATGCCGATGCGGGATCATTTTCATATCTGTAAGCATGGCCAACATCCGCGAGACCGCGAAGACGCTGGCAAGAACCCCCGAGGCTGTCGCTACAGCTGCCAGCACGACAGTGAAGTAGAAGCCCGCGTTACCAAGTGCGGGTGCTGCGGCCTCAGCAAGAGAATAGTCCTTGGCGGCAACGATCTGGTCTATCGTCAGGCTAGATCCAACCGCAAAGGCCACAATCAAATAGACAACAACACAGATCGCGATGGAGATCATGATCGTGCGGCCAACATTGCGGTGCGGATCAGTGATCTCTCCGCCGCTGTTGGTGATCGTGGTGAAGCCCTTGAACGCCAGAATGGCAAGTGCGACGGACGCAATGAATCCGGTGATATCAAACCCGGGAGATGCCTCGCTTGCTGCTGCGAACTGAAACCCGCTGGCCCAAAGTGCTGCAATACCAAAAAGTGCGATGCCGCCAATCTTGACCACCGCCATGATAAGCGACAACAACCCAACCGAGCGACTGCCTGCGATATTGACGAGAAAGGCAAACAGGATAACCCCAACAGCGAGTATGGGCACCAGCGGGCCGCCGGTAATGTCGAACGGACGCAGCACATAGGTAGCGAAGGTCCGCGCAACGAGGCTTTCGGAAATCACCATCGACAGCGCCATTAGAAGCGCCGCAGCCGCGGCAATTGCGCCCGGTCCGTACGCTTTTTGCAGGATCATCGCGATGCCACCCGAAGATGGAAACGCGTTCGACATTTTGACATAACTATAGGCGCTGAAACTGGTGACAATTGCACCGGCAACAAACGATAACGGAAAGAGTGGCCCAGCCAGTTGCGCGATCTGACCCGTAAGCGCAAAGATTCCGGCACCGATCATCACTCCGGTGCCCATCGCCACGCCGCCGCTCAGGCTGATAGAGCCTTTGTTCTCGGTGTCGTCGCTGTGTTGGTGATCCATCTATAATGCTTTCATTTTCAATGCGTTTCAGGTGTGTAACAGACCTTAACACCCATCGGTCCAGTCCCATGATTTCGGGTGTAAGGGCCTTGAAGGCAGGTGGTCCGCGTCAAGCCTCTCACGTGGCTATCATATAGATAAGTGACTTTGAGGTGAAGGTTTGGCTCAAGATGTGGCACAGGAATATGGTAAGCGTCCGGTCTGAATTACGCTCTCTGCCGCCGAAAACCCATATGGAAGCAAAGCCATTTGGATGCCTCCCTATCGAAAAGTAACCCGCTAATCAGTCTCTATCGACGAGCAAGAGTGAGAAACTTCGACGCGTCCGGCGGAGACATGAGCGGCAGATGCATCACGACACACTTCTGCCGCTCGCCTTCGGTTTTGGAAACGTAACTATCACCAATCGTTCTCAGTTCTACTTACTACAACAGCAGCCGCCTGATTTGGCGACAGGTGCTTTTTGGGCTGATGGCTGAGATATAGGCTGAACCTCAGAATCTGTGCTGGTTTTATGTCCACCGCAGCATCCGCCGTTTTTGGTAGTTTCAACTTGGGCTTTATCGGTTTGGGTCGTTGTGTGGTCCATCTGGGCCTCCTGATACTAAGGGTACATACAATAGACGTAGCGGTCCGTGCTTTGTTACAGCGAAAGTAAAGCGCACCCAAAAATTGGGTATCAAGCCGGCAGGAAACCTGCCAAGAACCCCATCCCGAGCGTTACAAGCGCAGTAATGCCGATGACTGCGACGAGCGCGGGGTGAGGTGACTTTTCGGAACTCTCGTCAATATCCTGTGCAGGTTGATACATCGGCACGATGATCCGCAGATAGACGCCAAGTGCCAGAACGGAATTGAGGATGCCGATAACTGCCAGCCAAACAAAGCCTGACTCAATTGCGGCCGTGAACAGGTAAACTTTGCCGACAAAGCCGAACAGCGGCGGGATACCGGTCAGCGACAGTAGGAATATCACCATCACAATTCCCATGACCGGTCGTCTGCGGCCAAAGCCACGCATGTCATTAAGGCTGCGTCCGGATATCATCACCACGGCAAAGGCACCGAGGTTCATCGCCACGTATGCCGCCCCCAGCACGATCAATCCGGGGACTGCAAGCGAGCTGGCACCCAGCGCCACAATGCCCAACATGAAGTAACCGGACTGCGCTATAGAAGAATAGGCAATCAGCCGTACCAGATTGGTCTGCACCAGCGCTGTCAGATACCCATATGTCATTGTAACCGCAGAGACCACTGCGATCACCAGTGGCCAACCGCTGCTTAAGGGAAGATCGCGAAGCACCTGCGCAAAGGCAAAGATCGCCGCGAGCTTGGTGATGACCGACAGATAGGCTGCGATGGACACCGGCGCGCCATCATAGGCATCCGGTGCCCAGAAATGGAACGGCACCAGTGCTGCTTTATACCCTAACCCGATGATCACCGCCACCAGCCCCACCGTGGG
Source organism: uncultured Sulfitobacter sp. (assembly GCA_947501805.1). Taxonomy (GTDB): domain Bacteria; phylum Pseudomonadota; class Alphaproteobacteria; order Rhodobacterales; family Rhodobacteraceae; genus Sulfitobacter. The sequence goes on from CANMXJ010000019.1 coordinate 42,891, forward strand.
TACCAATGGTCTGCCGTCAAGCGCGCCAAGCGCAGAAAATAGCGTTGATCCTACCCCGCCGAACCAGAAGGTCAGCCCGTAAATCATCACCGATCCGGTGACTGCCCCGAAAACGAGGTATTTCATCGCGGCCTCTGTCGCCGCATCATCGCGCGGGAATGCCACCAGCGCGAACGAACCGAGCCCCGTCAGCACAACCCCCAGGACCAGCACCATAATGTCGCCGCCACCCGCCAGCATCAACGCACCAAGTGTCACGAGACAGATCAGCGCATAGACGCTGCCCTCGCGGTCTTGACCCGTGATTTCGGCGCGCACCATCAACAGTGCTAATGCCGTACCCGGAAGCAGGATCAACTTGGCCCAGCCCGAAATCAGATCTATACGGTAGGTGCCGCTGAACACGGTTGTGTCAGCGTGCAGCATCGGCAATGTCAGCAGCGTCGCTGCTGCCAGTCCCACCAGCCCAATCACCAGTGCCAGACGCGCGGCACGCATCATCTCGGCCACGATCATCAGCATCGCGGCGGATGACAGCAAAAGCTCCGGAATTAGAAAGGAAAGATCACGCTCCATCAGAAACTCAGGCTTTCCATTGTTGTGTGGATCATGTTGATCAGCCAACTCGGCGCGACACCAACCAAAACAGTCAGAATCAAAAGAGGCACAATCACCAGCTTCTCCCTGCGGTCTAGATCGCGCATTTCCAGCCATTTCTCGTTCTCGGAGCCAAGGAACACGGCGGCGATGGCGCGCAGATACAGGCCTGCGGTTACCACGATGGCAAGGATAGCTATGATCGCCCATGGAGCGGTATTCAGGGTCGCCAGAAACACCTGAAACTCTGCAGGGAAATGCGCCAACCCCGGCAAACCAAGTGAAGCGAACGCCATCAGGATGAACGACCAGCCCAACCACGGCACACGGCCCAGCAGACCACCAAATTCACTCATATCGCGGCTGTGGGCGCGGTCCTGCAACATGCCCAGCAAAAAGAACAACGCGCCTGTCACCAGACCGTGGCTGACCATCTGCAAAGTCGCACCGTCCAATGCAATTGTGCGGATACGCAAATCAACGGTAAGCGCGGCCACCGCCACACCCATCACGACATAGCCCATGTGGTTAATCGACGTGTAGGCAATCATTTTTTTCAGATCAGACTGTGCCAGTGCGGCGAAGGCCCCGTATAGCGCGCTGACCACCCCCACCGCTAGGATTACCTGACCGGCTTGCGCAAATGCCTCAGGCGTCATTTGCAAAGCAAAGCGTACCAGTCCGTAAGTGCCGAATTTCAGCATCACACCGGCCAGGATCACGCTGCCCGCCGTGGGTGCCTGAACATGTGCGGCAGGTAGCCAAGTGTGCACCGGAAAGGCCGGTATCTTGACTGCGAAGGTAAACAGCATCGCAATCAGCGCAAGCATCGCCGCAATGCCTGTCAGAGGTGGCATGTCGATCCAGACGCGCATGTCGAAGGTGCCACTGCTCAGATACAACCCGATAATCGCGAGCAACAGCGGCAACGACCCCAGCAACGTATAGATAAAGAACATCAGCGCGGCGCGCTGTCGGTCTTCATATCCCCATCCGGCGATCATGAAATACATGCCTACCAGCGAGACCTCGAAAAAAACATAAAACAGCAGTCCGTCAAGCGCCATAAACGTGCCAAGTGCGGCCGTTTCGAGCATAAGCATCAACACAACATAGCTTGGCGCACGATCGCTGATCCGCGCCGAGTAGATCGCTGACAAAAAGAACAGCAACGACGTGAGCAACACCAACGGCAGGCTCAACCCGTCCAGTCCCAACCGATAAGCGGCACCAATGGCCGGTATCCACGCGAGTTCCTCAATCTGGGCGAAACCGCCCGCAATAGTGCCGCGCGACCAGATCACAAGCGTGAGCATGAATACGACACCCGTCACCGCAATCGACATGCCGTGTGCCACGCGGGCCGACCTGTTTGGCAGCACAATCAGCGCCAGCCCGCCCAGAATCGGCAGGAAGGTGGCAAGGGTCAAGAGTGGCATGGTAATGTCTCCTCAGGAATAATACGGTGCGGCCAGCAGTCCGGCCACGATCAGCGCGATGCCGATTGCTGTCAGTGCAAGTTCGCGATGAATGAAGCCGCTTTGGAGGCGGCGTGCTTGGGCACCAGCGGCAATCATCCGCTGCACAAAGCCAAAGATTGCGGCGTCGATACCATTGGTATCTGTGAATTTACTCGCGAGACCCAGTCGCATCGACAACTGTCCGACCCAAAGTGAAAAAGCAAAAAGTGCGGCGTCTGCATGTTCTGCCAGTTGCGCGGTACCAAGCCCAATTCTACGCACCGTCCCGACCTGTGCTCGCAAAAGGCGCTGCTCCATGGCTTCGCAGTTGGCAGCGATGGCCAAGGCGGGACGTAGGATCAACCCGTCCATTCCGCCCGCAACAGCAAAGCCGTTTTGCGCAGGTGTCAGGAGTGGACCAAGCAGACGCGCAGGGGGCACAAACCAACCAAGTATTAAACCAGCAAGCCCTACGGCCAGTCCCATTGCGGGCACGATCCAGCCGGGTTTTTCAATCTCCGCCCCTAACATATGTTCAAGCGCACCAAAGCCGAGCCCTAGCCCGGTGGCCAGTGCTACCAGTATGCCCATGCCAATGGTCATAAGTGGGACCGGCACCTGTACAGGCCCCGCGTCGCCATCCCACAATACATTTAGCGCGCGACCCATATAGGCACCCGTCAACACCGATCCTGCCAGCGCCAGCGGCAAAAGCCACGGTGCCGCGGTGCTGTCCAGTGCGGCGGCGATGATCGCATCCTTGGAAAAGAACGCGGCCAGCGGCGGGATGCCCGCCAGTGCAAGCGCGGCGATCGCAAAACCTGCAAAAATGCCAGGCCGTGCGCGCCCTGCCCCCGCCAGCGTCTCTAGCCCCGTGCCGTCACGGTCATGCTGAAACACGCCTGCACCTAGAAAAAGGGAACTCTTGATTGCCGCATGGGCGATCAGGTGCAGCAAAGCCGCAATCGGCGCTCCAGCGCCAATGGCCACCAGCATCAGCCCATATTGGCTACCGGTAGAAGCTGCCAGCAGCCGTTTAAGATCACGCTCTGCCAGTGCAATCAGTCCGGTGATCACAGCGGTGATACCACCAACAATTCCGACGACCAAAAGCACGCCATCGGGCAACATGGGGGCCGTGCGGATCAGCAGAATCGCCCCTGCCGCCACCAGTGTGGCCGAGTGTAACAGCGCCGACACCGGCGTCGGCCCCGCCATGGCACGCATCAGCCAGTCCTGTAACGGCACCTGTGCCGATTTGCCCATCGCCGCCACCAACAGCAACACTCCAGCCACAAGCGTGGGTGTACCAGTTGAAATAAGTGTAACGGCAATTTCGGATGTGCCAGACATGCCAATCAGGATGAACACCCCGATATAGAGACCCGAATCTGCACTGCGCGTGTATAGAAACGCGCGCATTGCGGCACTGGCCACACCCGCGCGGCCATACCAAAAGCCGATCAACAGATAGCTGGCAAAGCCCATCATCTCCCAAGCGGCCAGCAGCGTGATCCAGTCACCCGACAGCACCAGTGCCTGCATAGCGGTGACAAACAGCAACATTGTCCCAAAAAACCGCACCCGCTCGGGGTCCTTGCGCATGTATCCCGCAGCATAGATCAACACCATAGCGGCAACTGTAGCCACAACCATCGAAAGCGTTGCAGTGAGGGGCGAAGCGACGAGGCGGATCGGAAAATCAGGCAAAAAGGGCAGTGAGATGCTCACGACCACACCGTCTGATACAGCAACAAAAAGCCCGAGTGCGCCAGCAAACCCAAACACGGCCCCAGTCAGCGCCAGGACCTCGGGCATGCGGCGCAGCGTGAACATCGCCAATGCTGCCAGCAGTGGGCCCAGCAGGGTCAGAACCAGAATCGTCATCCCTTCAACTCGCGAGCTTCTTCCATCTCGACCGACCCACGCGAACGGAACCGCGCGATGGCGATGCCAAAGCCAACAGCCATTTCAACCGCCATCACCGCCATGACAATCAGCACAAACATTTGCGCCGCGGGGACGTCCGGATACAGATAGCGCCAGAAGGCCACCAGATTGACCAGTGCCGCAGCAAGGATCAACTCTACCCCCATGATGATCATCACAAGATTAGTTTGGCTCAGCGCGCCATAAAGCCCGACCCCAAACAGGGCCGCACCGACGCTGAGGGCTATTATCAGTTCGGGGATCATCGCTTGCGTCCTTCACTCGGGTGGATCGCAACCATGGTGGCGGCCACCATCGCCGTCAGGATCATGAGCGCGGCCGATTCAAAGATAAACATCGAGCGGCCCAAGAGTTCACGCCCTAGTTCTGCCGTTTGCTCGGTCGCGTCCGGGATCTGAAGGTTCGCCGGTCCCCAATCGGCCAGCCATATAACCGCCAGCGCGGCGACAAATCCGATGCCCCCCGCCCAAAGTGACAGACGTTTCTGGTGCGTCATGTCCATCGCGCCCATGCCGCCAGGGTCCATCATGAACATCACCATGAAGATCGCCATAACGCTCATCTCCGTGGCCATCATCATGATCTGCAAGACGCCCAGAAATTCCGCCTGCATCAGCAGGAACATCACACCCACGGCGGTTTGCGAAAACAGTAACGCTAGTGCGGAGCGCACCATTGAAAGAGTGCGAAATACGACGATGCCGAACCAAACGGCCGCACCGCCAAAAAACATGAGGAAGATCATCTGAGGGGTCATATCGGGACCACCAGAGTGATGACGCCAACAAGGAATATATTTGCGAGGGCCAGAGGGATGCCGAGTTTCCAACTGATCTCCAGATATTGCGCCTCGCGAACGCGCGGCACCAGTCGTCCAACACTAACCATCAGACCCGCTACAAAAAGGATCTTGATCGCGCTCCACGCCCAGGCTGGCAACCATGGACCAAGCCAACCACCGAGATAGAAGGTCACGGTTGCACCCGCCAGTGCCATGATCAGGACCATCCGTGCCAGCCGCAGCACGGCAAGGCGCGCACCAGTATATTCGGCCTCGATCCCACCTGCCAGATCACCGCGCGCTGTCGGCAAGTCCAAGGGAGGCAACCAGCACAACCCCATCGCAGCGGCAACGAACAGCACGAAGCCCAGCGGCTGATAAGCGATGTTCCACAAGGTTGATTGCGAGGTAACGATGTCCACGGTCGACAATGATTCTGCACGCATTGCCACGGCAGTAATCGGCATCACGATCAACATCGCATAGGCCACAAACTGTCCCAAAAACCGCCAGCCACCTATCATGGCATAGGCACCGTTCGGCCCCCATCCGGCCATGATCAGCGCGACCAAAACATAGGCCAGCGCCGCGTTCAGAAACAAAGCACCTGTCGCTAGATCAGTGACAATCAAGCCCGGTGCCAGTGGAATTACAGCAACCGCCAAAAGACCAGCTACAAGCAAGACCACTGGTCCGGCTTCAAAAAACAACCTGTCTGGCGTGCGCGCCAGCAGGGATTCACGCCCTAAAAGTGCAAGCGCTGAAATTGCAGGACGCGCGGGTTCCAGCCGCCCGTGAACTGCCCAGCTTTCCAACACGGCAACTAGGTATGCACCCACCGCAAGTGCTACCAGCACAATCAATACGGTCACGATGTCACCTCCCACGGGCTGATGTCCAGCGATCCGATCCCGGTCAGCGCGTTGCCCAGCTCCTGTCCCTCCGCGACATCTCCAATCAAAGCTAAATGCGCTGTCGTTGGCGTTTTTATATCTGCTGCAATAACTTTACCTTTATGCAATGTTAGGCTCAGTCGGGCTGCGCCACGCGGTGTCTCGACCACGGCTTCGCCCGTGCCTGAAGCAGCGCCAATACTGTGCGGTTCCAGTCTTGCAACCGTACCCACAGCCGAGATCAAATCAAGGCTCTGGGTAATCTCGTTGCAGCGTTGCACCAACCGTGCCAACGCATCACCGTCAGTCATTGTGAGCACAGAAAATCCAATTTCGGCATAAACCGGATCGTCGCTGCGCGTATCACTGGCCATTCCAGAAGCGCGCGCCACGGGGCCGGACAGAGTGTCATTTGCTAGCAATTGACCGATCCCACTCAATCTAGCAGCCAGCAGCGGAGTCCGCTGAAGTTTCGCCAGAAATGTACTGAGCTTTGGCTTGAGTGTCGTGACGTCAGTGGCTGCCGCCCCCTGTACTTTCAATTGAAATGCTGCTGCGCGTTTTTCAATCCAGCTGGACCCAGACTGCGCCCCGAAAGCTGCCAACCAACCAAGGTGACTGGCCACCCGCTCGCGCTCGACTACCGCAAGACGCGCGCGCGCAATGTCGGGTGCCACGCTTTGGCCGGCCGCTTGCTCAAGCGCGAGACACGCCAGCAGGCGGTAAGCGACTGGACTGAGTGGGGACAATGCGGCGAGGTGATCGACAAATTCTGTGGGGCTGGACGGATTTGCAGGCAGCGGATCACTTGAGCCAACCAGACTGTCGGCGCTGGTGGTCGCCACTGCATCGCCGTCTAATGTCAGCTTTAATTGCAACCCTCCAGGCAGACCCGGAAAAAAAGGCCCGAAGGGAACATCAATCCATTCCATCTTGAGACCGTCCGCACTTGCAGGCATGTCGCGGGTAAGGTCAACCATCGACATGAAATGAGCCTCGACGCCTTCGACCCTCTCACCACCACCATGACCGCCGTGGCCGCCTTGGTGGTTATCCGTGCTGTGTTCGTCATGTGCTTTGCCGTGGGCTTTGTGATCGTGCCCAGAATGTCCGCCAGCTTCTGCGACCGGCACAAGGTGCATCCCGCACTTCGGGCAGGACCCGGCTTCGTCGCTGACAACTTCGGGATGCATCGGGCAGGTGTATTGCAACGGAGCCTCGGTGCTGTCGGGCTTTGCGCGCATGTGATGTTGCTTATGGCCTGAGCCATGCGTCTTGTGCTGTTCGTGGTTGTCACCATCCGCAGAATGCCCGCCTTTGGAGCGATCATGACAGACAGCGACAGGTTTGGAGTGTTTCTGGGCAGCGACCTCTCGCTTCTGTTTGGGCACAGCATGGCCTCTATGTTCTGATCCAGCGGTTTCGCGCTCAACCAAGGTCATGCCACATTTCGGGCAATTTCCCGGTGCCTCCTGCACAACTTCGGGGTGCATCGGGCAGGTATATTCCGTGCTGGTTTCCAGTGTGGGCGCTTCAAAATTCTCTACGTCTGGCTGAAAGGCTGCCACCGCAAAAATCCTGCGTATGTCTGCGATGGCCGCTTCAAGACCGGCTTGGGTCAACGGCCCCGTCGCATCGGGAACAGGCAAAGGGGAAATGTCATTGGTACCGAGGGTCAGAATGGCCCGTGGGCGCGGCATTTGCGCATAGACAACACAAGCGGCGTCAAGCAATCCAGCGGGCAGTCGTCCGATGACAACAAGGACATTGGCATGGCGCGGTGTCGCACTCAGGCGCAATCCCGCATCGCCAAGATCGATGCCGACGGCTCGTGCTATTTCCGCCCCAGGCACCACAAAGCCGCAAAGATCACGCGACATGGCTGCTGCTGCAATCCTTTGAAGCGCGTTCATCGTTCCGTGACGAGCGCCTCTCATTCCTGCCGCCTCAGCGCGCCTTGGCTCCAGCCGTACAGCAGGCCAAGGAACAGGATTGCAAGAAAAACACCCATGTCGAGAAGCGCTGTAAGCCCTTCTTCCCTGTAGACAACGGCCCAAGGATACATGAAGGCCATTTCCATATCGAACGCGAGAAACAACAAGGCGTAGCCATAGTATTTAGCGTGATATCGTACCCAGACCGGATCCCGCGACAGCGAGCCTGCCGTTGCGGGCACATCCTTTCCGGGCTCCCTGCGGGTACTACCGATTGCGCGGGCTAGGACATAAAGACAAATGACAAAACCTACTGTGCCAAGCGTCAGCCCAAATAGAACCGCATATTGGTGAAGCGCGCTCATTAATTAGGTTCTCCTATCAGTGTTTCGTGCAAATGCCCGACGCTTGCATTTTTGGTAAGTAAGTCTTGCATTTCAGAGCGATACATCGGCTTTTTTTAAGAGCATAACCGAGGCACTCCGTTATTCCGTCGGGCGGTCCCGTAGAACTTTGAATTTCATCCAGTTCCGCTATTTGCACAAAACTTCGGTTATTCTGTTCGCAGCAGAGCTATGTGAAATTTCAATCTATGCCGTTCTCCTGCTGCAAACGACGGATATAGGCGACCACATTTAGAACATCAGCTTGGGTAACGCCTTCCACAGCAGGCATATTACCAAAGTCCCAATGATGAGCCCGCACACCGTTCTTTGCGGCCAAAACAAATGCCATGTCACCGTGATGACCAGGTTCATAAATTTTATGTATCAACGGTGGAGCAATATCTTTTCTGCCCTGCCCATTCGGACCATGACATGCAGAGCAAACGGCCTCGTAGGTAGCTTTCCCTAACCTTTCTTTTTCTCCAAAGGTCTCTGGCAGGTTTACTGCAATAATGCCGTCGTCAAGAATTGGCGGGCCCTTTTTCTCCAGTAACGGACTAACCTCCGATGATTGAAAAACATACCATGCACCAGCAGCCACGGCGACGAGAGCAAAGAATACTGCGCCCCACCTCATGATCCTCTCTCCTTCATTCAATTCATCAATTTTCCGTTTTTCATTCTCAGACATATCTTTTACCGGTAAATGCTCTGAAGGTCCTCAGATTTGGAGCGGCACAAGGGTGATGTCGCGGGTTTCGGATTGTTGCTCTGGCAACGTGTCCGGCGAAAAAAAGCTGGTGATCTCATGATACCTGATCCGCGTGTCTTCCAAAGTTTGATAATAGCGAAACAGCTCTTTCAGAGGCGCGGAAAAGTCCTTGTGTGCTGCCAGCACGGCGACAAGTGCGCCAAGGCTGATACGGCCCTCGATAACGAAATAGCCTCCTAATGAATAGAAAAGGAACGGAGTAAGCGCGGTCAGAAAATTGTTCAGCGCTTTGATAAAGAACTTCAGGATGTAGATCCGCCTTCTCACCTTCTCCAGCTCCCGAAAACTTGTACTTGCGCCTCCAAATGTGGAGCCAGTCGCCAACTCCAAGCCATGAAGCTGGTTGCTCAATTGTCTACCAAGGTGCCGTACTTCTTTGATTCTGATCCGCGACAGCCCATTTACGCGGCGCTGAAGCTTGGGGAGCAATATGAGCTGTATGGGCAATACTGCCAAAGCAGCAGCCCCAAGAACGGGGTCTTGAATGAACATGAACAACATGATTGTTAGGAGTGTTCCCCCCTGCATGACAGGCAAAGTCAGTACATCTGCAGCAAAACCGCCAACCGGCTCTACCTCTTGGGCAAGGATTGGAACGATCTCACTTTGTGATTGCGACTGCGGGTCGGTACGCCATGCCCGATAGACCAAGAGTCTGAAGCGGCGCAGAAATCGTTCTGCAACATAGCCCTTGAAGACGTTAAGTACGTATTTGCTCAACCCATTTACGCTGATCGCTAGCAGATAGAGACCAGACAAAATCATCAGAAGCGTAACCTGATCAAAGTAATATCCAAGGAACTCAATCGGGAAGCGATCAGCATCCAGCGCATTGTTCACAATTTGCTTCGGAAGTTCCAACGTAACATAGAGAACGGGCATCGAAATGAGGCTCATCCCGATCATTATTGCCTGCTGTTTTCTGGAATACCGCAGCACGGTTTTGAAGAGACTATGTTCCAGTCCACGGACCGCCTGTGACTGGGGTTGCCGATCAACAATCCTGTCACGCCGCAAAAACCTGAGAGCCGCGCGTATGAGGAGATAGACGATCACGCCGATAAGCATTGCCGGGGCAAAAACAAAAATAACATGGATGAACGGGTGAATCCAATCAGGCGCAGTATCATCATACTGATAGCCAAAAAACTTCGTCACGCTGTGAACAACATCATGATATTTGTCGAAACGTATCATTATATTCACTCAGTTTTTTGGTTTAGGCGCGAGATGGTCGTGGACCATAATAACGCCAAACATACCCGCTTCACGGTGGCCCGGGATGAGACAAACAAATTCCAGGTTGGTTTTGCTCGAAAATTTCCAATCAAGTGTTGCAGTGCTTCCACTCGAGATCGCGATTGAATTGGCGTCTTCATGCTTCATATCAGGGTGGTTTCGCATCCATTGCTGATGCTTGGCGATTTCATCAAATGAACCCAGAAAAAACTCATGATCCAGATCGCCGAAATTATTTACGACAAAACGCACGACCGCGCCTTCTTCGATGTGGATGGCATCAGGATCAAACAGCATATAGCCACTTTCAGTTTCCTTAATGTTGACTTCAATTGTTCGGGTAATCTCGGCATCCAACCCGGGTTTACCAATAGGAACGTGCCCCGGATGATCATATGCCTGTGCGTGTGGCTCTTCGCCGATGCCTGTGCTCGCTTGAGCTCCCACCGTAGAGAGGCACAAGACAATAAGCAGCGTCAGAACTTTTGTCGGGGAATACATTTTCTGCTCCAATAATGAAGTTTCACAACACGTGGCGGCTTTGTTCGGCAATTTGGGAGAGAGGAGGTAGAGTGACAGGAGGCGGTGAAGAACACCGCCTCCTGTGCTGATTACTTCAGCTGGGTAACTGTCAGCTTGCCTTTGACAGGTTCCGCGACAAACTCAATGTTCTGACCTTCAGACATTTTTGAGATCATCGCTTCATCTGCGCGGAAGACCATCTTCATGGCTGGCATATCGAGGTTCAGCAGCGGCCCGTGATCGATTGTGACCTTGCCACCTTTTGCGTCCACTTTTGTGATCGTGCCTTTGGTGTATTCCACATCGGCCTGTGCCACTTGCACGTCCACTGGTGCCATCGTCATGCTGGCCTTTACCATCTGGTCCCCGACAGCAACGGTGCGGAACATGCCGGACTCGTAGTGGCCCGGAATAAGGCAAGCTGCCTCGAACGTTCCGTCATTTGCAAACGTCCAGATGACCTCGCCCGAAGCACCGGCATCAAGGGTGATGCGGTTTGGATCGTCATGCTCCATCATCATCTTCGCCATTTCGATCTTGTGGGCAGCGTTGCGCTCCACCGTATCAAGGACGAACTCATGCTCCTGCTCACCCTTGTTCTCGATCACAAAGCGGATGGTTTCGCCTTTTTCGAAGGTCATCTCGTCACCTTCCAGCAGCATTTGGCCGTCGTCGGTCTCAACCATGGTCACGTTGATCGTCCGGTTTACTTTTGCAACATCACCGGGTGTTCCGATCATCATCATTGCTGCATGGTTATCAGCGTGCCCATCGGCGCCGTGGGTCTTCGGCTCTTCAACTTTCACTTCATCATGTCCACCATGTGTGCCACCCGCGTAAGCTGGTACTGCGAATGTGAAAGCAAGTGCAGTCGTCAAAAGAAGATTTTTCATCAGTTTTTCCTGTAAGTTTGGTTGTTTGATTGGTCAAAAGGCTATCTCAGCCCTTTTGCGTTGGTTTCGGTGTCAGAATAGTTTTTGGGCTGTTGTTGGACGCAAATTCTGGAAGTTCTCCAGTCCACTCATAGGCCTGCTCGCCAGGAGGGTTTTCATACCAACCTGGGTCGGAGTAATCGTCGGCATCGATCCCGTTGCGAACTTTTACGACCGAGAACATACCACCCATTTCGATGGGGCCATGCGGACCCCAGCCATTCATCATCGGAATGGTGTTCTCGGGTAATTCCATGGTCATTTTACCCATGTCGCCCATACCGGCCGTACCCATTGGCATATAGTCCGGCTGGAACTGTCTGATTTTTTTGGTCAACTGCGACTTGTCGACACCGATGAAGGTGGGCACGTCATGACCCATTGCATTCATGGTATGGTGTGACTTGTGACAGTGGATCGCCCAGTCACCCAAGTGGTCGGCCGTGAACTCATATGCCCGCATCGCGCCCACTGGGATGTCGATGCTGACCTCTGGCCACTGCGCAGATTCAGGCACCCAGCCACCATCCGTACAGGTCACTTTGAAATCATAACCGTGCATGTGGATCGGGTGGTTTGTCATCGTCAGGTTGCCAACGCGCACGCGAACCTTGTCTCCCTTATTCACGACCAGCGGATCAATGTCGGGGAAAATCCGGCTGTTCCATGTCCACAGGTTGAAATCCGCCATCGTCATGATGCGCGGCACATATGTTCCAGGATCAATATCAAAGGCGTTCAACATGATCAGGAAATCACGATCAACTGGCATGAACGTTGGGTCCTTGGGGTGAACAACGAACATACCCATCATACCCATAGCCATCTGGGTCATCTCGTCAGCGTGCGGGTGATACATGAAAGTACCCGACTTGATCAAATCGAACTCATAGATGAATGTCTTGCCAGGTTTGATTCCCGGATGGCTAAGGCCAACCACACCGTCCATGCCCGACGGCAATATTAGACCATGCCAGTGGACAGAGGTATCCTCGGGCAGTTTGTTTGTCACATAGATACGAATGCGATCGCCCTCGACCGCTTCGATTGTTGGACCAGTCGACTGGCCGTTGTAACCCCATAGATGCGCGATCATGCCATCGGCCATCTCACGCTCTACTGGCTCTGCAACAAGGTGAAACTCTTTTACCCCGTTATTCATCCGGTGCGGCAAGGTCCAACCATTGAGTGTGACAACCGGGTTGTAGTCTACGCCCGATGAGGGCCGTGCTGTCACCTGTGTCGCGGCAGTGTCCATCAGTGCCGCTTCGGGCAGACCCATATTCATAGTCTGCCCCCAAGCTTTAGAGGAAACGAGTGTGGCACCTGCGGCACCGGCTCCGAGTAATTGACGTCTATTCAACATATCATCATTCCTTTTCAGTGAGGTGCGCCGCCACCGGCGGCAAGTGCTGCGCCCTCTCCACCGCCGCCACCGCCTGCACCGCCACCATAAATGGCAGCTGTCAGATCGGCCTGGGCCATGTAGAAGTCGCTTTTCGCGTTTGCAGCTTCAAGAGATGCAGCCAGCTTCTGGCGCACATCTGTCAGCAACTCGAATGTATTCGTGATCATGCCGTTGTAGGACAGCAGACCTTCTTCTTCGACCGTTGTTGTCAGCGGCACCAAGACATCCTGATAATGGCGCGCGATCTTGTAGGAAGCGTGGTAGGAGGCTTCTGCACCTCTTGCTTCGGAACGTACGTTTACTGCCGTTTCAGCAAGCACGTTGGCTGACTGCAAATACGCAAGCTCGGCTTTACGCATCCGGGCCTTACCTGAATCAAAAATAGGTATCGCAAATTCAAGTTCAACTTGGGGCGTAATCACCTTTTCGGTATCACCGTCCTCACCAACTTCACGCTCAAGCTCCGCACCCCCAACGATTTCGAGGTCGCTGACAATCCGTGTCTGATCTGTCAGGCCATATGCCAGAGCCTGCGCTTCGAGGCCTAGTTTTGCCACCCGAAGATCTACACGGTTGCGCAGGGCCTTAGCCTCAATGTTACCAATGCTACCAACTGAGCGCGGCAACTTTGGCAAGGCATCAGGCACATAGTAATCAACCTCTGTTCCCCAAAGGCCCATAAGCCGCGTCAATTCTTCCTTCGATTTTGTCGCGTTCAGGCGCGCCCGCGCAAGTTGCCCTGCAAGCTCTGCGTTAAAGGCCTGTTCACGCGCTTGATTGGCTTTATTCAGAGCGCCGGTTTCGCCCAGTTTTCGAGCCAGCTCAGAGCCTGCATCGGATGTCGCCTTTGCCCTCTTGAGATACCCAACGGCTTCGAATGCAGTTACGGAAGCTATCCATGCCTGACGGGTCTGATTGGCCAAGGCCAACGTATCATTAACCGCAGCCAGTTGCGCTTGTCTAAAGTTTGTATCCGCAAGTGCGCGCCGTTTCTTACGGGTTGTGGCCTCCAAAAGGTTTGCACGGATCAGTCCCTCGATTGCGCGGTATGCACCCAACTCTGGCGCACCAATACCCAAAATTCCGATAGACACGATCGGGTTTTCAGGTGTCGACTCCTGCCAAGCGTCTGCAGCCGACAGACCAACATTGGCGTAGGAAGCTTGCAATCCTTTGTTATTCAACAAAGCAACCTGAACTGCCGTATCCGCAGAGATAGTCTTGCGATGCACCATCCCATGAACCTGCTTTTTTAAAGCTTCGTTCTCGGCTTGGGTTTCGGCAAAAACCGTCCGCTTCCCGATAGCCGGCGTTATCTGGCTGGCAATATTGGCAAACCCGGCCTTCGGCTCGGTATAGACACCCGGGATTGCCGTCGCACAGGCACCAAGGACTAATGGAAAGCCAACAATTAATGGCAGTTTTGAAATACGCATCAGTTACCCTCCGACTGTTCTTCGTTAACGGTGCGCCAATCGCGCGGTCCGGTTGGTCCACGGTATGTGTAGCCCGCAAGCGGATCTTGATATCGGATGGGTGAAACTACGGCCGTATTCGTAACTGCTTGTTGCGCGGTCACGGCAGGCAATGGCGTTACCGTGTATGGAATAGGTCTGATATCTTGTGCGCATGCGCCAAGTGTGAGGGCTGATGCCCCCAAGAGTAGTTGAATTTTCATGAGTAGTACCTGACTGATGGACTTCGGGCTCACGCACTAACGCACGCGAAACGAAGGCTCCCCTAAGAGCCTTGGATCAGATCAAGTATTGGGGAGGTCGCAGAAAGCTCGAAGAATCAATCGAGTTCATCTGGCCATGAAGTATTAGATAAACTTCGGTCGCTGTTTGCTCGACAAAAACGGCATCCGTGTATGTAAGAGCGACGGAAACGCAAATACCGCTGCAACAATCACCGTAAGATTGTTTTTCATCGGCCACCTTTGACGTAACCGCTGACCCATCATGCTGTGTCATAAGCGACATTTGCTGATGCGTGTGATCGTCAACTTTTGGACCTGAGTCAGCGGCCATCGCATGGCTTTGGCCATGCATTCCCGACGCTGCATGCGATGCAGACGGAGCAGAGAACACCAACGCAACAGCAAACGAAAGGCATGTAAATACCTTCAGCCACGCGAATATGGTGTTTTTAACTTTCATTAGGGCACCCTGAACAATTTATTCTAGCCTGTCAACGCGTCCTGCGCTGGAAGGTTTGCGACTTTTTTCGTGACCTGCGCTAATTGCCGCGCATTGTGCATCTCTAATAATGAATCGAGCATGGTAATAGCCTCACAACATGGCCCAAAGGATTGCGGCTAGAACACCGGCCAAGAGACCCATCACGACCACTTCAGGCAACGTAAAAACAATCATGTGACATTCTCCTATCCACGCACGTCAATCCTAAAGTCCAACTTTCACCAGAAATGGGAAAGAACTCCACTGGCGATAATGCACTCAATAATTTCTGCAATGCCCCCAGCCCTCCCTGAAATTTGGTGCGACCGTTCCAATCATACTCACCCAATATCCACAGGTTCGACGAAGTTGGCTCGTCAAGTAATCGCTTTCGAATCAGTTTCCGAGGGCCTTCTCGAACTTCGAAATGCCCACATCATCAGCGCCAAACCAACCCCGATCATCGGCATCGAAAGCACCTGTCCCATCGTCACCCCCCAACTCCCGAAATGAAGCGCATGTCCAATAGGGTTCAAATCGGTCACAAATTGCATATCCGGCTGCCTAAAAAACTCAACGAAACTTCGTGACACGCCATAGCCCACCAAGAATACCCCGGTCAGGGCGCCCGGCATTTGCAGCCAGCCGCGTCGCCGCGCAAGTACCAGCAACAAAGTACCCAGAACGAGGCCTTCAAGTATTGCTTCATAGAGTTGCGAAGGATGACGAGCGCACAAGTCCGCGACACCCAAGCAAGTTTGCGCAGTTTGGCCGGGAAAAACGACTGCCCAAGGAACGTCAGTGGGACGCCCCCAGAGCTCATTGTTCGTGAAATTGGCAAGACGCCCAAGGAACAAACCCGGCGGTGTAGCCAGTGCCAGCAGGTCTGCGGTACTGAGGACTGGTTTCTTGTGTCGAGCACAGTATAGAAAACCAGCTATTACCACACCAGTGAAGCCGCCGTGAAACGACATGCCGCCTTGCCAAACCATCAGAATTTCAAGTGGGTTTTGTAGGTAGTATTGCGGCTGGTAGAACAGGACGAAACCCAGGCGACCCCCAAGTATCACGCCGAGGATGATCCACGTGAGTAGATCCTCAATTTGATTACGGGTCAGCGGCGGGCCGTATTCGGTCCAGACTTCAGATCGCTTGATTGTCAGCAAGCAAATACGCCAGCCAATGAGCAGGCCTACGATATAGGCGAGCGCGTACCAACGCAGGGCGAAGCGAAAACTGCCAAACTCAATTGCAAAGAGTTCGGTGCCGATATCAGGGAAAGGAATGGCGGCAGTCAGCATTGCTTGTCTTCCTTCCTATCAGATTTAGGAAGCTGTTTTGATCCGCGTGCTTTCCAACACATGTCGCAAACAGGGTCTCCGGCCGATAGAGTTTGTGGCCTTTGGTAGTGCCCCCGCTTACCATCGGCGGCGATAATGTCTGCACCCGGCGTATCATAGCGGCACCAGCTTTGCCGAAATGCCTCAAGCAGTTCAGGATCTTTGCGGCGTACAGCGGCAGCGCGCGCGAATGTCTGTGGCGGGCAATGCGTGAAATGTGTGTGGATATCTTCGCCCTTGCAAAAAACTTGAGCATCATAGCCTGGCGCGCCGACTGGACGAAAGGGGAAGATCAACAACCCGCCGAGAGTCCACCGAAGCCTGCGCCCCGGATCACGGCTGATAATTCGTGATGGCAGCGATGACAGAACCAGCATGCGGCGATACAGATCCCACCCGATGTCAGCCATAACAGAATGTGCAGATGCCGCCGCAACCCCCTGCGCCCGCAGCGCTGCGTCGGCGGCGACGGTATAGATCGCTAGTTCCACCATCAGGCGACTGCCAACATTTGGAATTTGTGACAGTTCAGCATTTGCTCTCATTTCCGCAGTTTCACGCTCTAGCGTCTTAAGAAAGCGACCAACGTCGTCGGACAACCAGCGCACTGTATCACCCTGGGTCAATTGCAGCGTCCGACAGGTCAGATGCCGACGGCTCATGCGTCGAACGTCTCTCAAAAAAATCCACCGCACCGCCCTCCATCCCAAGGGTGTGGGTCCGAAGGTCGTTTGGCGTTCAGTCATAGGACAGCTGCTTTCTGCGACGGTCCCTTACCGCCACTATAATCAGAGGCACCAGCGTCAAAGCGCCCAGCCCTATCGCAGCCCAGACGGCGCGATCTGATTGTCCACTAACGGCTTCATTGCCGAAATGGGCTAGAATAAAGCTGGCCGGGATAATGCCCGCGAGCGTGGCTACCGCAAATCGCCAGACATGCAGACGGCTCAATCCGGCAGCATAGCTCACAATATCGAAGGAAATGAACGGCAACAGGCGGCTTGCGAATACCGTGAACGTCAGGAGGTTCTGCGATCCAAGTAACCCCGCATCAAGCTTACCACCTACCCACCGGACAAGAATATCACGGCCCAAAAACCTTGCTAGCCCGAAGGCGATCAGCGCGCCAAGCTCTGCCCCTATGACGATGTATATCGTACCAAGTGTGTGGCCGTACGCCGCACCAGCAGCAAGTGCGATCGGAGCGCTTGGAATTGGCGTAGCAACAATCGCTGCTGCCATCAGACCAATAATGAGAATTGGCCCCCATACACCAGCGGCGTTCACCCATTCAGAAATGCTGTCACTCTTTAACGCACCAACAATTTCTGAGAGAGGATCGATGAATATCGCTGCGATGGCAAGGATACCCACCACGACAATGGTAGTCCTCACCTTCCATCCATTGGAGCGCATGCGCGTCACCGAAGGCACCTCAACGGGTTCGACAGAAAGACTGCCAAGCGGTTTCTGGAGGTGGCAACCATCTCTCTGGAATAGAGAGACAGAAACTACGTATGCAATTGGTGCGTACATCGTCTTCGGTTGCGACACAGTCAATCTTCAAACTGGGTGATTGATATCGAGTGCTGCTACATAACATCAAGCTTGACCTTCAAAATTGAACGAGTGGAAATCCGCGTTACTTTTGCTTTAGCGCTTCCACCTACGGGAGGGTCAAGACGTGTTTGCGCTGCTACAGCTTGAATCTTCTGAACAGGTAGCCGGTGTTGGCAAGATGTTGCTGCACAATCCAATGACGCGTCGGAAACGAGGTGGGCGTCGACCCAACCAGCCGACGCCCGGAAACTCCAGCTTGCTCTGAGAGCGTTAGTCCTTTTCGCCATCGTCGGATTGCCCGTCCGGCATCATAGACCCGCCTTGCATTTTTTGCATGCGTTCCATCATCGCCGCAGGAGCCATCATTTCCTCGGGTGTCACCGCGCCGTCGCCATCTGCATCAAGATGCTGAAACCGGTCCACCATCATATTGCGCATCATTGCGCTGTGAAGGGTTTCAAACTCTTCGATGGAAAGGCTTCCGTTTCCGTCAGCGTCATTTTCTGTCAACTTCGCCTGCATCATCGCGCGCATTTCTTCGGGTGTAACGGTCCCATCACCATCAGCATCCATCATTTGCGTCATGTTCTCATGCATGCGCTGCATCATGCCCTGCATTTCAGACATATCGCCCATCATGCCGCCGCCTTGCATCATCATTCCATGGGTGTTTATTTTGCCTGCCTGATTGCCATGACCATGATTGGACTGGGCAAAAGCGGCCCCTCCGAATGCGGTTACTGCCAGAACTGCTGCTGCGATAGTTGTTTTACGGGTCATTTCTGTTTCCTCATGTTTTGTTTACGATACACTTCATGTGATAGTTTTATGTCCCGGTGAAAGGTCTGTGAAGCGAGGCATTGTATCACTGTGTCGCAACGCATCAGACTGTTACACCCTGTGACAAATCTCTCGAGCAAAGCGCCTCAAGTGTAGGATAAAGAGGACAATATGACGGAACAGCCTCATATACTTGTGGTCGATGATCACCGCGAAATTCGCGATGCGGTTACGCGATATCTGGAAAAGAACGGTATGCGTGCCACCTCGGCGCGTGACGCAAGTGAGATGGATGAAAAACTTTCCAAAGGGCAATTCGATCTGATCGTTCTCGACGTCATGATGCCGGGCGAGGACGGACTATCTGTATGCCGCCGTCTGTCTGCCAATGGTTCGATCCCGATCTTGATGCTGACCGCACTTGATGAAGAGACAGACCGCATCGTTGGCTTGGAAATAGGTGCGGACGACTATCTATCAAAGCCGTTCAACCCGCGCGAATTGATCGCCAGGATCAAAGCAATTCTACGTCGCGTCTCACGCTCTGAACACATTGCGGGTACTTTGTCTGGCCGCCGCATCGCATTTGCGCATTGGGTTTTGGATACCGACAGTCAGTTGCTTACAGATGAGACCGGTCAGAAAGTGGAACTGAGCAGAGCAGAGTTCAAATTGCTCACTGTCCTGCTTGAGCGCCCTCGGCTTGTTCTGAACCGTGATCAATTGCTTGATCTAACGGCAAGCAAGGCGGCTTCAGTCTTTGACCGGACCATTGACAATCAAATCAGCAGGCTACGTCGCAAGATCGAACCTGGTCCAGCGCGACCGCGACTCATCAAGACAGTCCGTGGCGGCGGTTATTGTTTGGTGGCAGATGTGACGGAGTTGGGCTGATGCTGCATTGGCTGGATAGTCTGCGTGTACAGCTAGTGCTTTTAGTAATCGCAGCTCTTGTATTAGCTCAGGCCTTCAGCCTTTTATTGTTTGTAGACGAGCGTAGCCTTGCCGTTCGCGCGGCCCTTGGTTTTGAGGCCGCGAGCCGGGCAGCCAATGTCGCCCGCTTGATCGAGGAAGCGCCGATAAGCTTGCAACCGGCAATTCTGCGAGCTGCAAATTCTCCACTTGTAAGATTTGACCTTTCAAAATCTCCAGCCGTTGATCATGAAACACATGCCGATAACGGAGCCGTCGAAGAACGCGTGCGCAGCCTTCTTGGTCAGTCAAGCCAGCGTGAAATTCGTGTGGAACTGCACGAAGCAGATCAGGGTATTCTTCCTATGCCTTATATGGGTCCCGAAATGACCCAAATGCATCAGGCGATGATGCGCGGAAAGCTGTCCGCGATCGAAATGCAGCTTTCAATTTCGCTGACTGGTGAACAATGGCTGAATGTAGCTACACGGTTTGAGCGCCCACCCCTGCAATGGCCTTGGTATTCGTTCGTCAGTTTCGGTATGACCGCGGCGCTTATCCTCATAGTTGCATGCTGGTTCTTGCTCTCACGATTGATCAGGCCTCTTTTACAGATTTCTCAAGCAGCGGACCGACTTGGGCGAGGTGAAAATGTAGAACCCCTGCCAGAGATGGGCCCCAGTGAAGTGAGAAACCTTACGCGGACGTATAATCGTATGCAGGAAAGACTAGGTCTTTTTATTGCAGATCGAACGCAGCTCTTGGCGGCTCTTGGCCATGACCTTCGGTCTCCTCTCACGGCTTTGCGTATCAGGGCAGAAATGATCGATGATGACGAGACGCGAGAGAGGGTAATCACCTCTGTCGAAGAAATGCAGGGTATGGTGGATGAAACGCTTGCCTTTGCTAAGGGAATGGCGACCGCAGAAAACTATGAGGCGGTAGATTTGGGTGCCTATCTTGCGTGCCTCCAGTCAGACATGTTGGACAGCTTCACACTAGAAGAAGGTGAAAAAGTAACGGTCCGCATTCGTCCTCAATCTGTACGGCGTGCCTTGCGCAACCTTATCGAGAATGCCCGGCGATACGGCGAAACCGCGCATGTCACGTACCACCACTATGCAGAGCATGCTTTTGTCGCGGTCTCTGACAACGGACCTGGTATTCCGGAAACTGATCTGGAAAAAGTGTTTGCGCCGTTTTTCCGCCTTGAAAGGTCACGCTCGCGAGAAACCGGCGGTACAGGTCTTGGCCTGTCTATCGCACGTACCATCGCGCGTGCCCATGGTGGGGATGTCAGTCTGTCAAATCGCCCCGCAGCCGGCCTCATGGCAACCATGAAACTCCCAATAGAGTAAATTACTCAAATACAGGCGCGATTATGGGTTCAGTCGTCCTCACTTGGGCCTGTGTGGGTGGGGCAAAGAAGTAGGTAGGTTCCTCCGCCCCACCGATTGAGAATTCTTGATCAGGTTAACCTTAAAATTTACATGAAGAGCTTTGCAAGCATCCAGATACCCATGCTCAACATCATCAAATTCTCCGTCAATGAGATGAAACCCAATGGTACGCTGCTGTCTCCGCCAACACAGGCACATTTCAATTCACGTTTATCAACGTAGACCGCCTTTATGACTGACACCGCGCCGATGCCGCCAATCACAATTGCCACGGGTGCCGAAAGCCACGTAAGCGCGCCAGCAGTCATAAGGATACCAGCGAATGCTTCTCCAAAGGGGTAAATTTTGCCATAAGGCACCCAACGCTGCGCTAACAGGTCATAGTTAAGAAACATCGTCGAGAAAGTCTCGATATTTTGCAATTTTTGCACAGCCAACAAGCACATCGAGATCGAGATGAACCATTCGAACGCCCTGACCGTGAAGATGGTTTCAAAGCTGTACCACGAGAGACCGAGCGCCATCAGAAAAGCCACGGCAAAAATCGTGATCACTGGCTGGTAAGTTGTGTCCGAACGCTCATCTTCGGGCTTGTCTAGACCGAAATTAACGCGCAGAGCATCATACCCTCCGACACGCTCTCCGTCGATGAAGGTTTGCGGCGTCGTTTCCACCCCATGCTTGTCCATGAAGGCATCGGTCTGCTCGCGTGTCTCGAGGTGGTGATCCTCGACCTCAAACCCCTGACGCTCCAAAAGGTCTTTTGATTTTAGGCCGTACGGACATGTATGAGCATCCATCACCATCCGGTACAGCTTGGCTTTTGTCTTGGTTTGATCGAGTGCCATCAGAATTCTCCTTATTTACCGTCAATTTCAGGAGTTGCGGCAGGACCGCCGTTCAAATCGATGATTAGCGCCTTCATTTCTGCAATCTCAAGACGCTGCGCCTCGATGATATCATCAGCCAACTTACGCACGCGGGGGTCGGATATATTAGCACGTTCACTGGTGAGAATCGCGATCGAATGGTGCGGAATCATGGCGCTCATCCAAGACGTGTCATCAATTGTCGTCTGGCTGCGTACCAGAAACAGCGATACCGCGAAAACAAGCGCGCTGCCCACAAAGATAGAAATGTTGACCGCTTTATTGGTGTACATTCCCAACATGAAGGCCAGCATGATGATTGCCATGACCGCGCCCATGTAGATCGCCATATAGGTTCTGGTTTCGCTGAAAAATATATGGTCCAGCGCGTAAGTGTTCAGGTACATCAAGCCAAGCATGACGATGGTTGATGTGATGATCATTGCAAAGAAGCGCCAGT
This sequence comes from uncultured Sulfitobacter sp., assembly GCA_947501805.1. Classification (GTDB taxonomy): domain Bacteria; phylum Pseudomonadota; class Alphaproteobacteria; order Rhodobacterales; family Rhodobacteraceae; genus Sulfitobacter. The sequence goes on from CANMXJ010000019.1 coordinate 65,266, forward strand.
ATGACATGAATTGGATTCCTATTTTAGTTTCTGGTGTTAAAAACCAAACAAGCTTCCAGCGCTGGAGGGTTCCCAACCTATTTGGAAAAATTCCCCAACTTCTTTAGAATTGGACAATCGGGTCTATGATCGCCTGCGCACTCACGAACCAAGTGTGACAAAGTATCTCGGATCGAATTCAGGTCCGCTATTTTGCTTTCAATCTGCTCCAGATGCTCCCGCGCAATTGCGCGTACATCAGCGCTGGCGCGGTCTTGATCATCCCAAAGTGCCAACAGATTTCGGCAATCCTCAATGGTAAAACCCAACGCCCGCGACCGCCCTAAAAACGCCAATTTATGCATGTCACTCTCGCGGAAACTGCGATAGCCATTGGGGCCGCGCAGGGGTTTAACCAAGCCGATATCCTCGTAATAACGGATGGTTTTGGGAGGCAGGTCTGATTTGTCTGAAACTTCGCCAATATTCATCGAATTTCTCCTACTCTGCTGCAACGGGCACAAGTCTGCTACTGTCCATTTTGATTGATCGGCCCTCCGAGATTGCCGGTGCTATCCAGCGTAGACGCAGCGCGTTGGATAGGACGAAAACGCTCGACAATGCCATGGCACCGGCAGCAAGTGCAGGAGATAGCATTAAGCCGAACACCGGATAAAATACGCCCGCGGCAACCGGGATCAGCAAGGCGTTGTAGCCAAACGCCCAAAACAGGTTCTGATGAATATTACGCATTGTGCGCTGGCTGATGTGCAGAGCGTTCACCACTCCGTTCAGATCACCCGACAGTAAAACAACATCTGCCGCTTCGATTGCGACATCAGTGCCAGTGCCAATGGCTACCCCGACATCCGCATGCGCTAAAGCGGGCGCATCGTTTATACCATCTCCCACAAATGCTACCTTTCGGCCGCCTGATTGTAGCTGTTGCAAGGCCGCTACTTTGCCTTCTGGCAAGACTTCAGCTACCACCGTATCAATGTCTAGTTGCGCCGCAATTGCATCTGCCGTGGCCTGATTGTCACCCGTAATCATCGCTACTTTCAGGCCGAGACCGTGCAAAGCCGAAATTGCCTGTGCAGTGCTGGGTTTGATCGGGTCAGATACAGCGATGATCGCCGCCAACTGCCCATCAATCGCAGCATAGAGAGGCGTCTTTCCGGCCTGCCCCAACCGTGTTCCAACGCCATCTACTTCATCCAGTGCAATGCCTTCGCGGAGCATGAAGCGATCTGCTCCGACAAGAATTTTGTGACCCTCGGCTTCGGCGCTCACCCCATATCCCGTAATGGAGTTGAAATCGTCAACAGGTGCTAAGGTTAGCCCTCTCTGCTCAGCAAACCGCACGATTGCCTCCGCGATAGGATGCTCCGATGTGGTCTCGACTGACGCTATCAGTCGCAGTGCATCGTCCTCCACAAATCCCTTGGTCACCGTCAGATCGGTCAGTTCAGGGCGTCCTTGTGTGAGCGTGCCGGTCTTGTCCAGCGCGACCGTTTGGACATCATTTAGAGACTGCAAAGCATCGCCACGCCGAAAGAGAACACCCAACTCAGCGGCACGCCCCGTACCGACCATGATAGATGTCGGCGTTGCCAGCCCCATCGCGCAAGGGCAAGCGATAATAAGCACCGCTACGGCCGCCACCAGCGCAAAGCTGAGTGCGGGATCAGGACCAACCAGCAACCATGTGATAAAGGTCAACAGAGCGATTACCATCACCGCCGGCACAAACCAAAGCGTGATGCGGTTTACCAGATCCTGAATAGGCAACTTTGCCCCCTGCGCTTCCCCCACCATACGAATGATCTGCGCCAGCATCGTATCGGCACCAACTTTGGTTGCTCGAAAAGTCAGGGCACCCGTCCCGTTAACCGTGCCGCCTACAACTTCAGCTCCGTCTGTCTTTTCAGCTGGTACAGGCTCGCCCGTGATCATGCTTTCATCCACGTAAGACGCGCCTTTGACAACAATGCCGTCGAGAGCAATTTTTTCACCGGGCCGAACCTGAACCAGATCACCGACCACGATGTCATCTACGGGCAGCTCGATCAGTTGACCGTCCCGCTCCACATGAGCAGTCTTTGCTTTCAGCCCAACAAGTTTGGCAATCGCCTGCCCTGTGCGGCCCTTCGCGCGTGCCTCAAGAAAGCGACCCAGCAAGATCAGTGTAACGATAACGGCTGCAGCCTCAAAATAGACGACCCGTGTACCCGCAGGTAGCAGCGCCGGCAAAAAGAGTGCGACCGTGGAGAAACCCCACGCAGCGGACGACCCCAAAGCGACCAATGAATTCATGTCAGGAGCGCCCTTAAAAAGCGCGGGGAAGCCTTTGAGATAGAAGTGTCGCCCCGGCCAGATCAGCACAATGGTGGTGAGGACGAACTGGATGCTCCAATTGACCCCCATACCGAGCGAGTTCATCACCCAGTTATGCAATGCAGGGATCAGATGGCTTCCCATTTCCAGGACGAACACAGGCAGCGTGAGCACGGCGGCAAGCAGCGTCATGTTCTTGAGATGCGAGGCTTCTGCTGCTTTGCGTTCTGCCGTCACGTCTGCACTGCCTTGATCGGCGATCAAGCTTGCTGGATAGCCAGCGGCGGCAGCAGCCTGTGCAATCAACATCGGTTCGATGCCGAGGACCTCAACTGTCGCTTCTTCGCGTGGCAGATTTACCGACACTGTCACAACACCGGGAACCGCTGCAAGCGCACGTTCGACACGCCCGACGCAAGACGCGCATGACATGTTTTCAATGGCGAACCGATAGCTGGTGGGCTCTGCGGGGTATCCAGCAGCATCGAGGGCTGTCGCGATCTGGGTCATATCAAACTTATCGTCGACCACGACGGTTGCAGTTTCAGCAGCAAGATTAACACTTGCCTGGGCCACATCCGGGATTGCCAGCAAAGCCTTTTCAACCCGACCAACACAAGAGGCGCAACTCATATTGTGGACGTTAAAAGTAATAGAATTTTCGCTGTTCATCGTCGGGACCCCTAATCTGGTATCATCTCTACTTAGGGCTTCCACCTACTGGAAGGTCAAGGCTTGTTTTCATAGTCTCCATTCATCAGTGTCGGCAAACTCTCTCATAGCGTCCAGATCACCCAAGGACCTAAGCCTCCAACTGTGTCTGCAACCACGCAGGCAGGAACAAATGAACGGCAAGAGAGCTTAGGCTGATGATGCTCACAGCCGGGCTTCTATGCCTTGCACAGTGCGTGCGTGTGCCATCAGTGGGCTTGGTTCCTGCTCGCTTGAACTTCACGCGCTCGCTCGGGCCAAGTTGATCGAATGTAGGCAAGGATGTTCCAGATCTCGTCATCTGAAATCACGCCTTCAAATCCAGGCATTCCACTGTTGAATTCAGCGACACCCATAGCGGCCAATGCAGCTTTCCCTCCGAGCTTTGTGTAGTCGAACAACATTGCGTTATCGTGATGCCAGGTATGCCCTGAAGCGTCGTGAGGTGGGGCAGGCAGAACGCCATCCTCACCCTGCGACCGCCAATCGGGCTGTCCTTCCAAGTCTGCGCCATGACAGGCAGCGCAGTTTTCGGCGTATAAAACGCGACCCGCAGGAATATCGCGATTGTCCAATTCATGATCAGCCACAGCTGCGGTAGCAAGGAGATGCAGGAACGCGACAAACCATTTCATGCGACAGCCACCCATGTGCGCATCCCGCCAATGGCATGACTGAGCATGTGGCAATGCAACAGCCAGTTGCCCGGATTATCGAAAACGCAGATGATATCGCGGCTTTCGCCCGCATTCACCAGTGTTGTGTCGCGCAGGTCACCCAAGGTGTCATCAGCATCGACTTCGTAGAAATGATGCCCGTGCAGATGGATGCCATGCGGGAAGGACGTATCGTTCACCATGGTTATTCTGACCGTCTCACCACGCTCAAAGGATCCAAACGGAGCCTCTTGCAGATCAGAGATATCGTTGAATGCCCAAATGTTGTCACCGCCATGTCGGCCACCCATGGCGCCACCCATCATCTCGAGTGTTAGATGTTGCGTAGGCGTAGCGGGCACAGGCAGTTCAGGCGAAGCGAGAGCCAATATTGGCCCGGCCTGTCGGTCTGTGTTCACCCCTTCAGCGGCAAGATCTGCCAAACGGTATGAACCATCACGGGTCATCATATCAAAACCCACTGGTTCCATGACATCCACAATCAGGTCAGCGCGTTGTGCGGGGGCGAGAATAATTTCATTCAGAGGGCGCGGAGTGGCAAGAGCCATACCATCTAGAGCGACAACAAGTCCTGCCACACCGCTGACTTGCACCGGAAAAATTCGGTTGGTCGCAGCATTGATCAGCCGCAAACGGACGCGGTCCCCTATCCTAACCTGTGACTTGGACAAGAACCCACGGGCAAAGTTCCCCATGTATCCGCCATGGGCAACGCTGTGCATGTCAGTATATTCTTCGACAAGGCTGCCATCTTCCTGCATCTGCCAATCCGAAAAAAGCACAGTGATGTCGTGATCTACGTCAGGTGGGCTATCGTCTTCGACAATCAGAGGCCCCATCATCCCCCGCGCCACCTGTTCGTTCGAGATGTAGTGCGAGTGATACCAATAGGTTCCTGAATCCGGGGGCACGAAACTATAGGTCTTGGTTGCACCGGGATTGATGAGGTCTTGGGTCAATACCGGAACGCCGTCCATCTTGTTCTCCAGCCGGATGCCATGCCAATGAACCGCCGTGCCTTCTTGCAATCCGTTCTCGACCTCGACTTCAACCCGTTGTGCGCGCCGCATCCGCAGTTCCGGGCCGGGCATCGACCCGTTGAACCCGAGCATGGCAGTCTTGCCCTCCCCTTCTGGCAGGACCTGCTGAACGACCGCCTCGGCCTTCAGGTGCAGCGCGTCTTGCCCTGCGAATACAGCGCGCGGAAGAAGGGCAAGAGCGGAGGCCGAAGCAAGAAATTGTCGTCTGTTCATGTGAACCTCATGTCGGCAAAGTCAGATTTGTTGTCAAAACAGCAGTGGTCCCAAGCACGGTAATAATCACGGCCCATTCAAATGAGATAGACTTTGCCAAATGCCCCGCTGCATTCGGATCTTTCGCCTGCAAAGCTGGGATATAGTGCAGTTTATTGAGAGCCCCCAAACCAAGCAATGCGGCAACCAGACCCACCTTCAAGATCAGGCCTTGCCCATACCCGGTGCCTATCAGCGAGGCAAACGAGCCAACAAGCACATAGGCGATATATCCTCCCGCGATAACGAGAGCGGGAAGCGCAATCCTGGCCGCAATGCCAAACCGATGCCCCAATTCTGCTGCCTCAGGCCAAGTCGCAGGTGTTAATGTAAGCCGTCTGAGCGGAATCAAAATGCCTATCCAAAATGCTGCCGTCAGCAAATGGATTGCCAACAGGACATCTAGAATAAAGTCTTCGCGGGTAGACACATGGCTCACCAGAACAAACGACCAGACAGCAACTAGCCCACCCAAACTTGCGAGCCAAAGTCCCCCTCGCCCCATAAACAGGCCCACGACCAGCAGGCCGATTCCCACAATTCTCAGCAACAACGCCGTGCCAACAGATGTGCTCCAGAGCAGCCCAAGCATTTCCGGATCAGTCATGCCGCTTGCGTCGCCTGTCAGGTTTGCCCCACTGAGCGAAAATGACAAAACCGCAGCAACAAGGCCAATCACCGCAAAGACCAACCCCAGCCGTTTGTATTGCCTAAGTCGAAACACCAAAGCTACTGTAACCGTTCCAACTGCCGTCAACACACCCAGATACAACGCAAACTTCGTTATGATTGCAGCAAAACCCCAAATATCAGGCATGGCTATTCGACTGCGAAGCTGAACGAGCCTGTCATAGCATGACCATCAACGCCCAGACCGCGCCAGTCGATTGAATAATTGCCACTCCCCATAGGTTGCATTGGGACAGTGAAATCGATTGCCATCCCCTTGTACGCGCTGAGGTCGAGGTCAACTGCTGGATTATCAGCATGCACCATTCTCACGCGAGTCAGCCGAATGTCGTGCAAAAAGTTTAGAACGATTTCGGAAGGGGCTTCTGTCAGCTTGGCCTCGTTGGCAGGTGTTGTTTCATCGATAGCAGAGTGAGCCAGTACACCTGTAGCCCAAAATCCGATGATGCCTGCAAGCAGAAAACTTTTCATGTCTTTTACCTCATTGATTGTTAGTGGATCCCGTTAGCCCGCTGTAATTCTCGGATATACGTGATGATGAAAGTGACTTCGCCGCGCGTAATTCCCTCAACGGCGGGCATGTCCCCAAATCGCCAATGGTGTGCTCGAACACCCATCGCAGCTGCGCGCTGAAAGCTCTCGTCCCCGTGGTGGCTTGGTTCATAGATTTTATGTATTAGAGGTGGGGCAACACCCTCTTGTCCCGCAGCTTTGGTGCCATGACATGATGCACAACTTGCCTCGAAGGCTCTCTTACCGATCAGAGCGTTTTCGGAAAGGACCTCAGGTAAGATGACATCCGTCATTACACTGCCAACGTTGGTTGTCATCGCCACGGTTTGCCGATCCTGATTTTCGGCAGGCCACATCACATAGGCCAGACCACCAGCCAACAATAGACTTGCAATAACCATCATTCGCTTCATCAGAGCCTCAGTTTTTCAGTTTGCTTGGTGCAAGCGCTACACCTTCCAGCAGGTGGAAGGTCAAGCGCTAATCGACAAAAATCTTTCTAAGTCGCTGGGTATAGAACGACGCGCGTGTTCAATGGAACCTTATCGTAGAATTGAACAATCTGATCGTTGACTAATCTTGCGCACCCATTTGAGACTGCTCGACCGATAGTTTTTGGGTCATTAGTACCATGCACACGCAAAAACGTGTCGCCACGACCCGGTTGGAAAAGGTAAAGGGCCCGCGCGCCCAATGGGTTGCTCAGACCGCCACGCATTCCATTCCGATGCGGTTCATATTTTTTGGGTTCACGCCGCAACATACCTGGCGTTGGTGTCCAGCTCGGCCATTTCTTCTTTGCCCCGACGTAGAATTCACCTGCCTCATAAAGACCCGGCCGACCAATCCCAACCGTGTAGCGAATCGCAGTGTTGTTAGGTTGGGTCCAGAACAGAGCAAACTGGCTTGGAACAACGTGGATTTCGTAGGAACCTGTCTTTAAGGGCGAATTCACGACACGTGGTAAAAACTCCGGTGGCAAATCATACTTTGGTATTACAACATGAGCTGAAGCTGGCTGGCTGGCCATAGCTCCTGCAGCCCCAGCAGCAAGAAAGAATTTTCTTCTATCCATATGGTTCTGGCTTTCAGATTTTGAAAATAAAGTGAACATTCAAGAATGACTGCAGACCCTAAAGGGTCATGCGGACCTAAGAAATTAGAACAGTTTTACTTGTGTTCCTACTTCGGCCAAAGCGAACAGCTCTTTGATATGTTCATTATAAAGTCCAATGCATCCATTCGAAGACTGACGTCCAATTTTCCGAGTATCCCCCGTCCCATGGACGCGGTAATATTGCCACGACAGATAGAGCGCATGCGTACCCAATGGATTGCCTGGACCAGGTGGAAAATAGTCTGGCCACTCTGGATTCCGAATTTTCATTGAGGGAGTCGGACGCCAACTTGGTCCTTCCACTTTTTTGATAACGCTTGTGTATCCGCGTTTTGTCAGTTCCTCGGATTCTGGGACGCTGGATGGGTAAAGCTTATAGACACTTTCATCTTCTGACCAATACTGCACTGCTCTGGAATCGATGTCGCACAGGATTGCGCCGTGTTTCAGATTATCAAAGTGGTCCCGCCAATTTGAGGTGCTGAAGGATGAAATATTGTGACGCACTGGCGGTGAAGCAAGTGGTGTTGTGGTTTGCGCAGTCGCTACCCCAGTTTTTAAAAACAGTCCGCTCGCAGCCACTCCGAGTAGAGCGGCCCGCCTAGAGATAGATATGTCTTTGATTAGCTTCATGATGGAACCTTCAACTTTGCCTGTTTCTCTTCGCCTACAACCTTCACCCACTGGAGCTTCAAGCAAATAATAATCACAAAAGCGTGAGGAAAGTGACTGACGAACCTCAAATATGGTGCCCATCGCTTTGTTGAAGAAAAATCGAACTAACTGATCACAATTGCCAAGGGCCGAAACTGAACACCTAGAAATACTCAGTAAATCTGAGCTGAGATATCCCCTTCGTCTCCAATCGGATGATCAAAGCCGCGCACGAATACCTTTCTACGCTTCCCGCCAGAACGAATAAATCCCTGCTGAAACGATCAAGCCGATACCGACTAGTGTAATCGTGTCCACTCGTTCGCCAAACACAATGGCCCCAACCAGAAGCGCGAACAGAATACGGCTATATCGGAAGGGTGCGACCGCCGAAGCCTCTCCCAAACGCATGCCACGAACGATACAATAATATCCTAAGGCTCCAAACATAACGCCGCCGAGCATCAAAATCAGATAGGAGCCGGAAACTGGCACCAATATCTCTCCCGTCGCAAAATGCCACAGTAGTCCGGTAGGTATCAAAACTGCAAAGCCCTGAAATGATATGAGTGTCGAAGGTAGAGCTTCTTGGATCCTGCGCGTTGCCAAATCTCTCGCAGCTACCAAAAGCACCGATAACACGGCCCACAGTGAATTCGGGTCAAATTCTGCAAAACCAGGGCGGGTTATGAGCATGACCCCACATAGTCCAAACAGAACTGCAAGCCATCTGCGCCATCCCACGTGTTCTCGAAGAAAAACCGAAGCCCCGAGTACGATCACCAATGGCACGGCCTGATAGACAGCTGCCAAAAGGGTCAGATCGATTTTCGCAAGGGCAAGGTAAAATGTTAACGCCGCGCCGGCCTCGCAGAGTGCTCGCGACAGAGGAAACTTTCCCCACGCGCCAGGTTCATCAAACCTGATTCCTCTGCTCCACATTATGGTGGCAAAAAGGGAGGCTGTTCCAAGTCCAAACATGCAGAGCAGTTGACCGACTGGCAGATGGATCAACAGCAATTTTATGAACATGTCTTCAAACGTGAAGGCCGCCATCGACAATGTGACGAATGCAATGCCCCTTTTATTGCTCATGGATTGCAACATCTAAACACCTACTTATTCGTTCTGGGATGCAACTCAGAACCCTTTTCAGGCCAGCAGATGCTCGCAACGGCGATAAGTAGAGATGTGGATAATAAGAGTGTGAATCCTGCGAATTTCCCAAGTAAACTGAAGTTCAAAAATAAGAGGCCCAGAACGCAAAACTGTTTGAGCAACGGATCATGGAATATGCACCAGCGTCCGGTGTTATCCTCCCCCATCAAGCGTTTGCTTCCAAAGCTTTGGATTTGAAACGGCCGCATCGCAGAACGAACTTTGGTCGTGCACAGACCGTACAACGCCACATGTAGAAGCAACAGCATGGAACTTGTGAGAGACGATGCGGAAGACTGGCCCATAAAGCCCCATTTCGTGGTATGCGAACCCAATCCTGCAAGAAAATCACCGGCTAACCAACTCAAACTCGTTTCTCCGTCCGACTTCAAATAGATTGCATTGAGCTGGATCGCCGTAGCAGCAAGCATCCCAATGACCGTACAGCGGAAAATCACTTTTTGAAGCTTCTCACCTACGAGTTCTACGGAACAGCAATCAAAGTGCGGATCAGGTAACTTCGTTTTTTTGGAGTAATCGTCGCTGATCGCAAATAGCAAGAGTAGGCCAGTAAAATAGAACCAGTAGATCAGGCCAGAATAAAGGAATGCCAAAAGGGAAACCAGTAGAGCTTCCCAAATCGAGACGATGTCCGGTCGAAGCTTGGTGACAAGTATCCAATCAACGAGGTCTGGAGTGTCTCTTTGAGTAAGGCCAAGAAGATAAACTGGACCTGTCCCGCTTTCGTGCCGCCCCCCGTGCTCGTTTAGGCCACCTTACGTTCGAAGGCGACCGGACTTT
>CANMXJ010000020.1 GCA_947501805.1 uncultured Sulfitobacter sp.
ATTGGTGCCGGGATTGCTGCTGGTCTGCCTGTATCTGATCTATATTCTGGTGCGCGGTTTCTTAAGGCCCGGTGACATGCCGCCCGCTGCACTCGACATGCCCAAGCCTGATCGCGCCGAAGTCATCAGTGCAATTATCCCGCCAATCCTGCTTATTTTTGCAGTGCTTGGTGCAATTCTTGGCGGCGTCGCGACACCAACCGAAGCCGCATCTGTGGGTGCCGTGGGCGCGCTCTTGATGGCAGGACTACGGCTTGGCGTGAACTACCGGCTGATCCTGCTTGGCATCGCGGCGCTGGTGGCGCTCGGCATTCTGGCGGGTGTGTTTCCGGTCCGCTTGCAACGCAATGACCTAAGCATGACCGCCTACGTTGCAGGCGCATTCTATGTAGTGCTGGCAATCACCGGAACGATTGCAATCGTGCTCGCCCTGCGGTCCGCGCTACGCCAAAAGGTGATCCAAGAAGCCGTAAATTCCACGCTAACCATGACGTCGATGATATTCGCAACGATCCTTGCCGCGGGCATTTTCTCGCTCGTGTTTATTGGTCTGGGTGGTGAAGAACGTGTTGCACATCTATTGGAAAGCATGCCGGGCGGCGCAACGGGCGCACTTGTGTTCAGTATGCTGATTATTTTTATCCTTGGTTTCTTTCTGGATTTTGTAGAAATCTCGGTCATTTTGCTGCCGCTGGTCACGCCGCCCTTGATTATCATGGGTCATGATCCGATCTGGCTGGGCATCCTTATCGCCATCAACCTGCAAACCAGTTTCCTGACGCCGCCCTTCGGCTTTTCGCTGTTTTACCTGCGCGGTTCTGCCCCCAAAGAAGTGACCACCGCCCATATCTACGCCGGCGTTGTCCCGTTTATCGGTTTGCAAGCCATCGGCGTTTTCCTGATCTGGATTTTTCCGGCACTGGCAACGTGGCTGCCAGCCGCCATTTTCTGACAACAAGCGAAACCTGTAATGAACATTATGTAACAAATTCTTAACCATCAAGACATTCATCCTGTATGATTTGTTACGTCACGCCCCACAACGCCAGCTCTTCGCATTTCCCGTTAGCTGCATAGCCCGGTAACGGTATCAGCGTTGCCTTGACCTGCACAGACAGCGACTGCGCGATATCGGCAGAAACAGCCGTCTTGGCACCATACTCGCGCGCAGCACTTTCAATGCGTGCTGTCGTGTTCATAGTATCTCCAAGCAGCGCGATTTCCTTTTTCCAATAACCGATTTCACCTGCAGCAAGAGGCCCGCAATGGATCGCTATCCGCAGCTTGGGTGCCAAACCGAAATTCGCGATGTATTTTTCTGCCAATGCGTCCAACGCGGCATGCATGTCTTCGGCGCATTTCAATGACGCATCACAAACGAGTGGCTGATGGGATCGCCAAGTGACAATGACCGCGTCCCCGACATAGCGATGCACATCACCCGATGCGCCTTCAATGGCCGCAGACAAATCCTGCGCCACGTCACCCAGAAATTCATGGAAACGCAAATCACCGATGCGCTCTGCCAGTGCTGTTGATCCAACCAGATCAGCCATCAGCACGATGCGATCCTCGAGTCGGGGCTGTCGATAACGACCTGTGAGCAAGGACAGCGTGGCCTCGGACCCTAACAGACGGGTCACCTCGATCACGATGGAAAAAATCGACGCAATCAGTACAGAGATCACAAATACTGACCCAAAGCCGGGTCTTTGCCACATGATTGTGTCCGAGATCAGCCAGAAAGGCAGGGTCAGACCAATCAGAATGAAAAAGCTGAACGCAACCGCACGCAAGAGGATCAGAACAGCGATAGGAAGGCGACGGACCAGACTGCCGCGCCCGTTTGACCGGGACAAGAAATCTGTCAGCGTGCACCCCAAACCGATCAACACGCCACTCAACGCCCCTTCAAGCAGGCCGGAGGCTTCTATAGGGCCGTTCCGACGCAGGGCTGCAATTACCACGCCGATTCCGACTGAAACTGCCAGTATTTTGCCAAAAAATACCAGATTACCAAGGTGGCGCGGGGTCACGATCAAAGGGGCTTTCAATTTGGCGGCAAGGTGGCGCGATACTGGCAAAGTGTCGGTTCAGGTGCCTAACGTCAATCCGTCAGCTTTTTGTCCAATAAAGGCAGCACCAGCTTGATCAGTGCGCCGCCCGAATTTTCCAGAATTTCAAGATAACCGCCGTGATTTCCCATCACCCGCGCGGCAATTGCCAGCCCCAAGCCGCTGCCCGGCCCCCCATCGGTTTGACTGAAGCGGCCGATGGCCGCCACATGTTCTTCCGGCGGAATACCAACACCATCATCACGTACAAACAAAATAGCATTTTTACCCGCGACCGACAGGTCCAATTCAACCCGTGAAACCTCCGGTCCCCCATGCACAACAGCGTTTGTCATCAAGTTCAGAACCGCTTCCTGCACCATCACACCGTCCCCGCGTATGAATACATTTTCGATTGGCAACCGCAGTTCGGCCACCATGGGTTCTTGGGAGTTGCGAAAGGTGTCCACAACCTGCTGCAGCAGTGCTTTGAAATCCAACGGCTTGCCAGATTGCGCAAGGTCCGTTCCACTGGCACGTTCGAAGGAAAGCAACTGGTTGGTCAGACGGCTGGTCTCGCGGGCGGCTTGAACCAATGCAGCACTGCGCTCTTTGGCCGCTGTAGCGGTTGGCGCACTCTCAACGGCTTCCGCAAGAGCCAGCACACCAGCAACCGGATTGCGCAATTGATGTGCAGCATTCGAGATGAATTCATCCTTGGAACTGATCCTGCGCGATACCCGATCCAGCAGCGCGTTCAGTGTTGTCACCAGCCCACGCGCCTCTATCGGAACCGCACGGCGGATCGGTTCCAGTTCGGACGGTGTGCGCCGTGCAATCGCCTGCTCCAGATCCAGCAACGGGCGCAGGCCCAACCCGACACCGAACCAGACCACCAAGGCTACGGACAGCACAAGCGTCGCAATCACTGCAAAGGAACGCGCCACAACGTCACGCACAAACTGGCTGCGCACCTCGGCAACCTGCCAGACCGTGATATTGAACACACCTGCAACACCGCTCACTGTTGTCACATCCTGATAGCGCAATACACGCACGCTCTGACCTTGATAGGTCGCGTCGTAGTAGAACGGCTTTTCCAGAACTTCCGGCGCAATTTTTGGCAACACAGGCGGGGTGGAATACCCTGTCACAAACACACCGTCCGGCGCATAGACATGATAAAAAAGCGCCCCGCCCGACGTATCATTGACCAGACGTTGCGTTGCTGGGCTTAACGCATCACCATCCGACACCGCGACATCGCGCGAAATGGCCAAGGCGGCGGACAACAGGCCACGATCAAAGATATTCTGCGCACGGATTGTGGTGTTTTGGAATTGCCATGCACCGGCAATCAGCGACAACAGCAAGAGCGGCACGAGGATAATCAGGACCAGACGCGTGCGCAGCGATTGAACCTTCATTCTGATTGCCCGGCACTGAGTTGATAACCCAGCCCCCGCTGTGTTTTGATCTGAATGCCATGCGCGCTTAACCGCCGCCGCAAGCGCGAGATATACACCTCGACAACCTTGTCTTCTACATCGGCACCAACGCCATAGACATGATCCAGCACCGCGCCTTTGGACACCAACCGACCGTCAGCCCCCAATAGACATTCGAATACCGACATCTCGCGACGGGGCAGAACAACCTCGACATCGCCGGCAAACAATTGCCGCGCAACAGCATCATAGTACAAGTCGCCAACCTCGCGCATCTGTTGTTGCGGTACGTCACGGCGGCGCAACAACGCCCGTACACGGGCCTCCAGCTCTGCCATTTCGAACGGCTTGATCAGGTAGTCATCCGCACCGGCATCCAACCCGATCACACGATCCGCCGTTTCCGCCCTAGCGGTCAGCAGGATCACAGGCCGCACATCGCCACGCGCCCGCAACCCTTTCAACAAGGTCAGCCCGTCCACCCCCGGCAAGTTGATATCGAGGATGATCAGATCCGCGCCGTCATCGCGCAGGAAAACTTCAGCCGCTGTGCCGGTATCAAGCATGTCCACAGCATGGCCCGCGTCCTCCAGACGGTAACAAATGCCTTTCGCGAGGCTGGCGTTGTCTTCGACCAATGTAATGCGCATGCTGTCAAATCTCTGGCGTGCAAGTCTGATGCAAGGTTCGCAGGTCACACATGAGACTTCAACAGGGGGCAACACCCCCGGTGATTCGATTTTGGCCCGTCCAAACAGGGCCGTTCTTGGGAGGAACACATGTCTATATTGAAAACCACACGCCGCGTCGCCGTTGGCCTCGTCGCCGCTGCCGCTGCAACCTTCGCCATTGAAGCCAAAGCTGGCGGTCATGGCATTGATCTGGCAGGTAAAACTGTCGAATGGATCATCCCTTTCTCCGAAACCGGCGGATCTGCCAAATGGGCTAATTTCTATGCCCCGCTCTTGTCCGAGGCGCTACCGGGGCAGCCAACCGTTGTTGTGAAATTCATGCCAGGCGCAGGTTCAACCAAAGGTGCGAACTTCTTTCAGGAACAGGAATACGAAGACGGCACTCTGATCTTCGGCTCTTCCGGCTCGACGCAATTCCCGTTCTTGCTGGGTGATCCGCGCGTCAAATACAACTACGCAGACTGGAACGTAGTTCTTGCCTCCGGCACAGGTGGCGTTGCCTACCTAACACCTGAAGGCGCGGCCAAGATGGACGGCATGGACGCCACCCCGTTGCAAGGCGAAGACTTCGTCTACGGCAACCAAGGGGCCACGCGTCTTGATCTGGTTCCAACCCTCGCGTGGGAAATGCTGGGTCTGAACGTTGAATCGGTCATGGGCATCAAAGGCCGCGGCGATGGCCGTCTTATGTTCGAACGCGGCGAAGCCACCATCGACTATCAGACGTCCTCTTCTTACCTGTCCGGCGTCACACCTCTGGTTGAGGCAGGCACAGCCGTGCCAATGATGACGTGGGGTTCACTGGATGACGCGGGCAACATCGTACGTGACCCGACCTTCCCCGATATCCCGACGTTCAAGGAAATCTGCGACGCCACACCCGCTTGCGAAACTTCCGGCGAAAAGTGGGACGCCTGGAAAGCCTTTTTCATCGCGGGTTTCCCTGCACAAAAAATGGTGTTCCTGCCAGCAGGCGCGCCCAACGATGCAATCGTGACCTACACCAAAGCATTCGAGGCGGTTAAGGCACGCGCCGACTTTGCGGAAATCTCTGGCAAGCGTCTGGGCAAATATCCGCAGATGACCGGTGATGCTGCGAAAAAAGCGCTGGATAGCGGCACAAACGTGTCCCCCGCAGCCAAGGATTTTGTGGTCAACTGGCTGCAAGAAAAATACGGCGTTTCCCTGAAATAGGCTCTGCTTTTTGAACGCCCTGCCCCGGCGGCAGGGCGTTTTCACAAGCAAAGCAAGGGACAGGTTTCATGGAAGTGATCATGGAGGCATTGCCCGCCTTGGGCGACGCATGGGGATTGATCTTACAACCCGTCGTCTTGGGCTATCTGGTGATGGGCGTCGTGATGGGCCTGTGCATCGGCGTCTTTCCGGGCCTTGGCGGTATTGCCGGCCTCTCGCTGCTCCTGCCGTTTATGTTCGGCATGGAACCCGTTCTTGGCCTTGCCCTAATGATTGGCATGGTGGCTGTGGTTCCGACCTCTGACACCTTCGCATCGGTGCTTATGGGCATACCCGGATCCTCGGCATCCCAAGCGACCGTCCTTGACGGCTTTCCCATGGCGAAAAAAGGCATGGCGGCACGCGCCCTGTCAGCAGCCTTTGCGTCCTCCCTGTTTGGCGGGCTTGTCGGTGCCAGCTTTCTCACCGTCTTCATCCTTATCGCCCGCCCCATTGTCCTTGAATTCCGCACACCGGAACTTTTGATGATCACCATCTTTGGCCTGTCCATGGTTGGTATTCTTGCAGGACGCGTCGCAATCAAAGGCATCGTTGCTGCGGGCCTTGGCATGCTTGTCGGCACCATTGGTGAAGGCGCATCTTCGGGCGATCTGCGTATGTCGACCTATGACTTCCCCTACCTCACTGATGGCCTGAAACTCGTAATCATTGGTCTCGGGATCTTTGCCATTCCCGAAATCATCTCGCTTCTGCGCCAAGACCGGGCGATCTCTCAAGAACCCCAACTGGGCGGCGGATGGATTGACGGTGTCAAAGACTGGTTTGCGAACATCTGGCTGTCGGTGCGGTGCTCCATCATCGGTGTGGTTGTTGGCGTGATCCCCGGACTTGGTGGATCGGTCGTTGACTGGATCGCCTACGGACATGCCGTGCAAACCACCAAAGACAAATCCAAGTTCGGCAACGGCGAAGTGCGCGGCGTGATCGGACCAGAAAGCTCCAACAATGCCAAAGAAGGCGGCGGTCTGGTCCCTACCCTGCTGTTCGGCATCCCCGGTTCCGGCTCTATGGCGATCTTTATCGGGGCCATTGCCCTGCTTGGGTCCGGCCAGATCGAAGTTGGCCCCGCCATGCTGAAAAACAACCTCGATATCACTTATTCGATCGTCTGGTTGCTAGCCCTCGCCAACGTTGTTGGCACCATCATCTGCATTGCAGCATCGGGTGGCATCGCGAAACTGACGACCATCCGTTTCGCCCTGCTTGCGCCGTTCCTGTTTATGATCATCAGCTTTGCCGCGTTCCAATCCGGTCAAAACCTGATGGACCTTGTCGCGCTTTTTGCCATCGGCTTCCTTGGCATCCTGATGCGCCGCTTTGACTGGTCACGCCCTGCTTTCCTGATCGGCTTTGTGCTATCCAATCCGGCAGAAACCTATGCCAACCAAGCGGTCCAACTTGCCCAAAGCCAGTTCCGCAAAAGCTTTGGTGACGGGATGGATTACATCTTCTCGCCCATCGTGATTGTCTTGGTCATCATCACCGTCATCTCGGTGGTCCTTGGCCTGCGCCAAGCCAAAAACATCCTGGCAGAGGGCGATGTGCAGTCCGGCTCCAAACGCGCGCCATTTGTGTTCATGCTGATCATCACCGGCTATATTGCCTATGCGTTTTATGATGCCGCGTCGATCCCCAGCTACAGCCGCGACCGGGTGTTCCCGATGTTCGTTGCCGGTGTCTGCCTTGTCGGTTGCGCATTCCTGATCATCCGCATGATCCTGAAACCCGAAACCGACACGATCTTTGCCGACCGCGAACGCAATGGCGAGGATGCGGATGCAACCCACGGCCTCTGGTCCACACTTGCATGGTTTGCTGCCCTGCTGATCCTTACCGCCCTCTTTGGCTTCATCATCGCGCTGGCCGTCTTCCTGTTTTCTTTCATGAAAATCCGCGCCGCTGTCAGCACTTTCTATGCTACCATCTATACCGTCGCAGGCATTATCTTCATGCTGGGCATGGCATGGCTGCTCAACCGCGATTTCCCACCGGGCCTGTTGCAAGAATACGCAGACCTGCCATGGCCGTTCACATGACGCAGACAGCAATCCCCTATCTGTTCATGCGTGGTGGCACCTCTCGCGGTCCCTATCTGAACCGTGCTGATCTACCAGATGATCTGGCGATTCTAGCCGAGGTGCTGATGGCGATTGTCGGTGCCGGTCATCCGCTTAACATCGACGGAATTGGCGGTGGCGCAGCAGTCACAACCAAGGTTGCGATGCTGTCACGCTCGGCCGACAACTGGGCCGATATCGACTACTTCTTTGCTCAGGTCAGCGTCGAAGACCGCATTGTCGACTTCAAACCAACCTGCGGAAATATACTATCAGGCGTCGGACCGGCTGCCATCGAAATGGGTCTGGTGAAAGCCGGGGACGGCGACACAAACATCAACATCCTTGCCACAAACACAGGCGCGCGAGTTTGCGCAAACGTGCAAACGCCAAACTGCCAAGTCAGCTATGAAGGCACCACGCAGATCGACGGCGTTCCCGGTACATCCGCCCCCGTCGCGCTGCAGTTCATGGAAACTGTCGGCGGTGCCACAGGCGCACTTTTACCAACAGGCAATCTGATCGACACAATTGATGGCATTGAAGTCACCTGCATGGATGTCGCCATGCCGATGGTGATTGCGCGCGCCGCGGAGTTCGGGCTGACCGGCTACGAATCCGCCGCCGAACTTGATGAGAACTCCGACTTTTTCGCCCGCATGGAAGCCGTCCGCCTCAAGGCTGGCGCGCTAATGGGTATGGGCGACGTCACCAAATCCGTTACACCTAAATTCGGCCTGCTTGCCCCTGCTACTGCCGGCGGCACAATCGCCACGCGTTATTTCATGCCGTGGAAAACACATCCGACAATGGCCGTCACCGGGGCGCAATGCCTTGCCTCTTGCGTGCTGACCCCCGGCACCGTTGCGCAGGGACTGACCGCCATACCAAACGAAGTGCCTGCCAATATCACGCTTGAACACGCGTCAGGCACAATCGACGTGCTGGTGGATTACGCACACAACGACGCAGGTTTTCAAATCACCTCCGCCGGGTTGACCCGCACTGCGCGCAAATTGGCCGCGGGAGAAGTGTTCATCCCCTCTTCAATCTGGAGTGGCCGGAATGCTGAAAAAGGGTAGAATGGAATGAAGGTTCATATCATTGACGACTGGTTTGATACCCTGCGCACCCTGCCCTGTTATACCAAACTGGCAGCGCATGATGTCACTGTCTGGACAGATCATCAGCCCGACCCCGCTGAGTTGGCCAAACGCATCGGAACCGCAGAAGCGCTGGTGCTGTTTCGCGAACGCACAAAGATTGGCGCAGACCTGCTGTCACGCCTGCCCAACCTCAAGCTGATTTCTCAACGCAGCGTTTACCCGCACATCGACGTTGATGCCTGCACAGCGCATAATGTTCTTTTGTGCTCCAACATGCATTCCGACACGCCATCTTTTGCAGCAGCAGAGCATACCCTTGCCCTGATCCTTGCCAGCTACCGCCAGATACCCGAGCAAAACGCATCCCTAAAATCAGGCAACTGGCAATCAGGCGTAGGCCGTACACTCAGAGGTCGCACGCTTGGCCTGTATGGATATGGCCGTATCGCCGGCGCGGTTGCAGAATATGCCAAAGCACTTGGGATGCATGTGCAATGGTGGTCTTCCAAAGACGGACGCGCCCGGGCCACAGCAGCAGGCGAAACTGTCGCGTCATCGCGGAACGCGTTTTTTGCAACCTCCGACATTGTCAGCCTGCATGTTCGCCTGAAGCCTGCGACGCGCGGGATCATCACCGATACTGATCTCGCCGCTATGCCGCTGCGCGCATTGTTTGTGAACACGTCGCGCTCCGGATTGGTGGAATCCGGCGCATTAGAGACTGAAATTCTGCGAAATCGAATTCATGCCGCCGTTGATGTCTTTGATCAGGAACCACTGACCGACACACGACATCCACTGCTGACCCACCCGAATGTTCTGGCGACCCCACATATTGGCTACGTCACAGAGGACGAGTTTGATTTGCAGTTTTCGGACATTTTCGACCAGATCAACGCCTATGCAGCTGGCGCGCCAATCCACATGATCAACCCGTCTGTCTGGTCCTAACCGCGCACATCAAACAGGCGGGCAAACAGCGGCGCACCAAGGATCACAACAAAGATGCGCAAAACATGATGCGCCACAACAAACGCCATATCTGCACCGACGATCAAGGCCAGCACCGTCAATTCCGCCTGTCCTCCGGGCGCGAAGGCTAGGATGGTCTCCAACGGCGGTGCAAGACCCGCCAGATGGATACCCTCTGCAAAAATCACGGTCAGCACCAACAGGATAATACAAAATCCAAGCGCGGCAGTGACGTCTGTGCGCACCTCGTTCATCGTGACCCCGGCATATTTGCACCCGACGCTCATCCCGATGAAAAACTGCGCCGCCCAAATTGCCTCGGCGGGCGGGCGGTGCTGTAATACACCCGTTAGGGCCAAGGCCGCCGCGATGATCAACGGGCCCAAGATCGATGCCCCGAACATGCCGACCCGCTTGGCAACTTGCCAGCCAACCAACCCGCAAAATACCATAAGCACCAGTTGCGTCCACGCAATATCAACCGCAGGAGCGCCCGGCGGATTGCTCAGGTTGGCGTCCCACACCCAACTCAGCAAAAACGGCAACGCAACGACGATCACCATGACCCTTGTTGCGTGAATCAGGGAAAGCGTTCGCACGTTGCCGCCCGCCTCTTCGCCAAACACCAGCATATCCTGCAAGCCACCCGGCATGGACGAATAGTAACTGGTGGCAAAATCAAATCCGCACAACCGCTGGAAATACGTCACGCCCACAACCCCGATACAAGCGGTCATCACAGGAATCAGCAATAATGTCGGCCACATTCCCACCATCGACGCCAGCAGGGTGGTCGTGAACGTCGCCCCCACGGCCACACCGAGGATCGTGCGCATGCCGTCGTTCAGCACTGTGATGCCTCGCATCGGCAGGCCGCAAAGTGCGGCAATCAGACAAGCAAAAATCGGACCCAACAGCCACGGCAAAGGGATCGCCAAGAGCTGCGCCAGCAACACACCAATCCCTGCAACCCCAAAGGCTGACAACAGCGGCATCATGCGCGGAACGCCTTTAGTCGCTGGCGCAATGAAGTTTGCAAATGCACCTCTGCTGCTGCGCCGG
Source organism: uncultured Sulfitobacter sp. (assembly GCA_947501805.1). Lineage (GTDB taxonomy): Bacteria > Pseudomonadota > Alphaproteobacteria > Rhodobacterales > Rhodobacteraceae > Sulfitobacter. The sequence continues at coordinate 10,646 of CANMXJ010000020.1, forward strand.
CTGAGGGCGCATCGCCTGAACGGATCGCGTCGATAATATCCTGATGCTGCGCACAAACGATCCTGATCCGCGCCTCATCCGCCAATGTTGTCGGCCCGAGTAGCATCAGCGCGTTGTTCAGGGCGCGTGCGGATTCCAACAAGAACCGGTTGCGCGTCGCCAGATAAATGCAGCGGTGAAAGTCCTGATTCAGCGCAGATGCAGCCTGCGCATCCTGACAGGCCGCCAATATCTCCGCGTTCAAAGCGTCCAACGTATCAACTTCGGCTGCGCTCGCATGCTTTGACGCCATCTCGGCCGCTGTACGTTCCAGAACCAACCGCATTTCATACAACTCCACCACTTCCGGCTGCGTCAACCTGCGAATGACCGCGCCGATGCGGGGGCGATGCTCCACGATACCGTCACTCTCCAGCTTGCGCAGTGCCTCGCGTACGGGCGTGCGTGACAAGTCGAACCGCGCCGCCACTTCGATCTCGCGCAAACGGTCACCGGGCCGAAACTCCCCTGCCCTGATCGCAGCATGCAAGTGCAGATAGGCGGCCTCGCCTTGGGATAAATCTTGCATATCAAAGTTCGACATCTTAAGAGACCCTTAGAATTGTATCCACGTGGATACAATGTACGCATACCGAGGAAAAGCCAATGCCAAAATCCATTATCGTTGTCGGAACCGGAAACGCCGCCTTGTGTGCAGCCATTTCAGCACTGGAAAAAGGCGCGCAGGTCACGCTTTTGGAAAAAGCTGACGAAGCTTTGGCAGGCGGCAACACGAAGTACACGGCAGGCGCTATGCGCTTTGCCTATGACGGGGCCGAAGACCTGATACCGTTGCTACGCAACCCGGATGATGCCCGCCTGGCCCAGACCGATTTTGGCAGCTATACCACTGACAAATTCGGCGCTGACCTGCTTGGCTTTAACGATGGCCGTGATTTGTCACCCGAACAACAAACCCTGATCAATACCTCGGGCGAAACAATGCGCTGGCTTGCCACCCATGACGTCAAATTCGAACCGATCTATAGCCGTCAAAGTTTTGAAAAGGGGGGACGTCACGTATTCTGGGGCGGTCTGACCCTCGCCGCCGAAAACGAAGGTGTCGGCCTTTTTGACATGGAACTTGCCGCTGTAACGCGGATGGGTGGCACGGTCCGTTACAACGCTCCGGTAACGGATCTGATCGTCAAGGACAGTGCGGTGACCGGTGTTCGGGTTGGCGACGAGGAACTGCATGCCGATGCGGTGATCTTGGCCTCTGGCGGGTTCGAAGCAAATGAAGAGATGCGTGTAAAGCATATGGGCCCAAACTGGAAAGCTGCCAAGGTACGCGGCACACCCCATAACACCGGGGATGGTCTGCGCATGGCCGTGGCAGCAGGAGCTGCTGAATACGGTCTCTACAAAGGCTGTCATGCCACCCCGATGGACCTGCACATGGCTGATTTCGGCGGGCTGGACCTCCCCCCGAACGAGCGCAAGAACTATCGCAAAATATCGTATTTCCTTGGTGTCATGCTGAACGCGAATGGTGAGCGCTTTGTCGACGAAGGCGCGAATTTCCGCAATTACACCTATGCACAATATGGCGCGGCGATCCTTGATCAACCCGGACAGTTTGCATGGCAAGTGTTCGACAGCAAAGTGTTTGACCTACTTTATGCCGAATACCGCTTCCACGATGCGCATTTCGTAGAGGCCGATACGCTCGAAGACCTTGTCTCACTCATGGAAGGTGTAGACGCTCAGGCTGCGCTCGCAACCTTGCAACGCTACAATAACGCGGTGCGTGACGATGTTGCTTTTGACCCCACTGTTTTAGACGGTAAGGGGACCAGCGGCCTGATCCCGCCGAAATCCCATTGGGCCCAGAAAATCGACACGGGTCCATACCGCGCGTTCCCTGTTACCGGTGGCATTACCTTTACCTACGGGGGGCTCAAAGTGAACGAATCCGGACAGGTCATATCAGATACTAACAGGGCAATTTCCGGTCTCTATGCCTGCGGTGAAATGGTGGGAGGTGTGTTTTTTGCAGGCTATCCCGGTGGGTCCGGCCTCACATCGGGTGCCGTTTTTGGACGACGTGCAGGATACGGCGCCGCCGATACCTAATACCCCATAGCGCAGCCGTCCTTGCGCGGATCAGACCCTGCAATCAGCACACCGTTTTCGTGGTCAATCTCGATGATCTGCCCCCCGCCAAGCGGCCCTTTGGTCCAACTGACCGGATGACCCTTGGCGGCAAGACCATCAGAAAGCCCCTGCCCCAATGTAGGCTCGATTTCGAGCACATCATCAGGGCTCCAGAATACACGCGGGCTTTCGAGTGCTTCTTGCGGGTCCATGCCATAATCCACCATATTGCTAATCACATGGGCATGACCGACCGGCTGATATTGCCCGCCCATAACACCAAAGCAATACTTGGCCTTGCCGCCCTGCATCACCATTGCGGGAATAATCGTATGCAAGGGGCGTTTTCCCCCTTCAATCGTGTTGGGATGGCCCGACTCGACACGAAAACCCGCACCGCGGTTCTGCAAGGTGATACCCGTCTTTTCGGTTACGATACCGGAACCAAACCCCTTAAAAATCGAATTGATCAGAGAAACCGCCATACCGTCACGGTCGACAACACTCAGGTAGATCGTATCGCTTTGGAAATTCGGATCAGCCGATGGCAGGTCGTTGTTGCGCTTGGCAGGGTCAATGCTGGCGGATAGCCCCTTGGCCCAAGCCTTGTCGATCAGCGCCTCCGCAGCAAGACCCATAGTCGCAGGATCACCGATATGCGCATCCCGTATCGCATACCCGATACGCGCTGCCTCCATTTCCAGATGGAAACGATCCACGCCATGCGGATCGAGGTCTTTCACATCAAACTGTTCGAGAAGGTTCAGGATGATCTGCGCGGTGATGCCGACCCCGTTGGGCGGCAATTCCGCCAGATCAAACCCGCGATAGCCGGACGTTACAGGGCGACAGACATCAGCGGTCATGCCAGCCATGTCTTCTTCGGTGATGACGCCGCCCCGGGCCTTCAATTCCGCCACGATATCAGCAGCAACCGCGCCCTCGTAAAACCCTTTGGCCCCTTCGCGTGCGATCAGCCGCAGCGTTTCTGCCAATGCAGGCAGTTTGTGGATACTGCCCATATTAGGGGCTGCACCATCTTGCAGGTAATGCTGCCCGCCTTTGCCCTGCTTCGCCAGTTTAGAGACACAATCGCGCCAGTCCGCCCAGACACGTGGATAAACGACAAAGCCGTCATCGGCCGCATGAATGGCAGGCTGCAAGGCCTCCTCAAGGCCGATGGTGCCATGGCTGGCCAAAAGGCTCTCCCAGCCCTTCACAACGCCCGGCACGGTCACGCAATGGGCTGAGGCATCATCCATCGCAGACCAGCCCTGCCCCAGAAGCATTTCAGTCGACAAAGCTGCAGGCGCGCGCCCCGAAGCGTTCAAGCCATAAAGCGGCTCACCTGGTTTGGAGATCAAAGCGAAGCCGTCACCGCCAATTGCGGTCATAGCAGGCTCTACCACGGCCAGAACAGCGGCTGCTGTCACACCTGCATCGACCGCATTTCCGCCACGTTTTAGCACTTCAAGGCCAGCTTGGGTGGCCAATGGATGCGACGTGGCAAGCGCCCCATTTGCCGCATAGATCGGAGAGCGTTTAGGCTGATAGAAATCACGCATGATGAATGTTCCTTGAGCATTGGATTTCAAATTTGCTTGAGCTTTTCAAAAAGGGTTTCCGCCACTTACATAAGTAGTTTTTTATTTACAGATCAAAGTCTTAACGGAAATTCAATCGTCAAATCCGATGAAACGTGTGACTTCTTCAACCGGTCGGCGCGTTGACACGACATCGTTTGCTGCAAAATCCTCGTTTGGCCAACCTAATGCGACACAGGTCATGATCACCTCGTCCTCGGGTATCTGCGCATGTTCGCGCACCACAGGCGATTGCATGATCCCCTGCCCGTTGATCACCGCACCCAGACCCCGCGACCATGCCGCCAAAACCAACGCATAGGTCACTGCGCCCAGATCAAAATGCGCGATCGTATCATCGGCCAGCGCACGATCAAATGTCATCACAATCGACACCGGTGCATCAAATTGTCGAAACCCCCGCATGACCCAATCCTGCCGCATCTCCTTGTCTTCGCGTGCAATCCCCATTGCGGCAAACAACTGTTTGGCGATCCCCACCTGCCGGTCGCGATGCGACCCCGTGTAGCCGGTGTGGTCGGTGATTTCGCGCACTGGCGGCATACCGGCCAGCATCCTTGACGAATTGCCCTCACGCACTTTTTCAAGGGGTTCTCCTGTCAAAACATGCAAATGCCATGGCTGCGTATTCATCGACGAAGGCGCACGGTTGGCAAGCGCGATGATTTCTTCCAGCAGCGCCCGTGACACGGGCTTGTCCTGAAAACCGCGGATGGAGCGGCGCTCTTGCATGGCTTGGTCTAGTTGCATCTTTCGTGCCTTCCTGTTGGTTGCCGGAAAGGCTAGCGGGCAACGCCCGCATGTACCAGCCACCCCATTTACATCGTGACGCAGGGTTACAGAAGGAGCGGCCCACGGCAACAATACCCGATTATCGACAATTTCATGACAGATTTGACAGATAAGTTCCGGATGTCTCTTAAAGAGAACTCAACCAGAGGTAGATATGCCAGACGTCCTGCTTGGTGGCATTGCAATTAACGAAGTGCTGGTCGACCCGAACGGGGCGCTCAACTTCGATACCGACGGCAATGGTACCGCAGATTCAACAGATGAATTCATCGAGCTGGTGAACACAACTGGCGCGGCAATCGACATTTCCGGTCTCCAGCTTTGGGATTCTGGTGTCGGGAACTGGTTCACCTTTCCACCCGGAACTGTGTTGCAGGCAGGCGCACATGCGCTGGTAATCACGGGCGTTCAAGCGGGCGGCAGCCTGCCAACCGGCGGGCCAAACGATCTGTTTTTTGATGCTGGGCGTGCCTCTCCGCTGATCAATAACGGTGGTGATAACATCATTGTCTACGATCCCGGCAATGATGAATATATCGCGGCCACCTTCAACGGTGACCCGCTTGACGATCCTACCCTGAACGCGGGCGGTTACGCCACTTTCTCGACGACGGCGACCCAGCAAGGCAGTGGCGAGAACTTTGGCAACGATACAGACGGGGAATCCCTGCAACGGGTGAATGACAATTCGAACACCTTTGTATCGGATGGCCCGACCCCGGGCACAACCAATGTCTGCTTTCTGAATGGAACACTGCTTGGATCACCCACCGGTTTAATCGCTGTTGAGAACCTGAAAATCGGTGATCTGCTTGATACAGTTGATCACGGCCCACAGCCGGTACGGTGGATTCATGCTCGGACGTGGTCTGCCAAAGATATCCAGCACAGCCCGTGTCTGTCTACCGTTAGGATCACGCAAGGCGCGCTTGGCAAAGGTCTGCCCCTGCGTGATTTGCGCGTATCCTTGCAACATCGCATTGTCCTGAAGGGTGCAATTGTGAAACGCATGTATGGGGTGAATGAGGTGATGATCGCCGCGAAACACCTGTGCACCCTGCCCGGCGTTCGCATTGAAGCCCCGAAACAGACACTGACTTTTTACCAATGCCTGTTCGACCATCACGAGATATTATGTGCCGACGGTCAGCATGCCGAAAGCCTTTATCTGGGTAAAGAGGTCTTGGCCGCTCTTTCCGCCCGGAACCTGATGGATATCAGTGCCGCTTTGGGCATAGACCCTATCAAGGTTCAGGATCATATCATGTTACCGGCACGCCCGTTTATGTCGGGAAAGCGCGCCAAAGCATTGGTTGCACAGCTCCGCAAGACCGACAAACAACTGTGCAAAAGGCCCGGGATGCATCCGCTTCCGGCTTAGTCCTGTTCCAGCTTTTTACGGATTTCGTTCATGATTTCTGTCATCAATTCTGCCGACAGGCCCTTACCGCTTAATCGGATCAAGTGACCCTGAGCATCCGCTTTGGCCTGCAAGGTAACACCTGTCGTGGTTAGCAGGGTCTGTGCATCTTCCCAACCTGCCTTGGCTGTTGCGGTGCGTGGCCTGCCCCCGCGCTTCGGATCATTCGCATTGTGCGCTTGTTCACCCAGAGCGATCTCAATCAACGCCCATTCGGATTTTCCATCGGTCGCAACACCACTCCCCAACACCTCGCGCAGACGCGCTGCCGAACCTGACCGCAACGCCTGCGCCAGCCGAAGGCCGTCTTTCTCTCGTAGTCCTTCGGGGAATTGCAACATGTCACCCAGTTCTTCGAATATCATTGCAAAAGATCTGATCTTGCTGCGTTTGGCTTTGGACGCAGCGGCGAACATTTCCGCCACGGCGTCTTCAGTACTGCGGAACGCCCCCTGCTGCGCCGCAATCACAGAAATACGGCCGCGCTCGTAATGGCTTAGGTCTTGGCGGATCTCGTTTTCCTCGACCATCGCAACAAAGGCACCACCCATTTGGTCAGGGTCACGCATCACTGCCTTTATCCGGGCAAACCGGTCCTCGCCCGTCCGGGTAAGCAGATTTTGTTGCGCAATCAACCGGCGGTAACCCGACAGAAGGCCATAGCGTTTGCCCGCGCGGGGTTCTTTCAACTCGTAAACTTCAACTGGCAGGCGTAATCCATGCTCGTTCAGGGAATGCTCCAGCTCTTCAAGCGCCTCGGTGTCCATGACGGTGCGGTCGCGCTGCATGGACATGGCTTCGATCTCGGCCAGCGGTATTTCCTTGATCAGACGTCCCTGCCCCTCTGCCGCGCGGTATGCAGCAGCCTGAGCCTCGTCGCGGCGCATTTCCGGCGTGCCGGACTGATACTGCCCTGCCACATCTGCGGCCACTTGTGCGATGGGGGCTGACGCAGGCTTGGCGGGGGTTTCGCGGCGAAACTCCTCCTCGATCCGCCCCATATCCTCGGCGGAGGGTGCTTCCAGTTTACGCCTCTTTGCCATCGCTCTTCTCCTGTGCATTCAATTCCTGAAGGTCGCGGTACCAAGTGCCCAGCAACACTTCCTTCACTTCCGCCCATGTTCGGTCAAACGCCTCGCGACCCCGTACATAGGTGTCGCGATTGAACTCGCGATAATCCGCCTCGTAGATGCCGTTGACCTGCTCACCGGCCTGCCCGACCATTGCTGTGACTTCCTGCCGGTAGGTCGTCATGAAATCACCAAAATAGGCTTGGATCACATTTGCCAGATCAGTCTGCTGACTGGCATCGAAACGGGTAATCAATGCACGCACGGCGTCCCATTCAAACTTCATCTCGGGCAATCCGTCCTGCCGCCTGATGCGATTTTCGCCTTCTTCGATACTGGCAAACGTCGAATAGAGCATGTCAAAGAAACGACCCGTTGAATCAAATTCCAGAAAAGACGCGCCAAGTGGCACCAGCAAGATGTCCGCAGCGGCCAATGCGTTGATGGTGAGATAGCCAAGGGCAGGGGGCGTATCCACCAGAATGATATCATAATCATCCAGAATACCCTCGCTTTCCAATGCATTTGTCAGCGCATCCCACAAGGGCCAGCTGCGCACCTGCATCCGCCAGACCGGAACCTGAAATTCCGCCCAGTAGAGGTTCAATTGCGCGCCTATAAGGTCGATGTTGGGCCAATGGGTTTCCTGAATAAGGTTTCGCGGCGAAACTTCGAGGCTTTCGGTTAAGGTTTCGTCAAAGGGCAGTTCGGACGCCCCCCGTGCGCGGCGGATCGTGTTTTCGCCTTGCAGATGACGGGCAAAATCCTTGGCGATCAAAGGAAATGCTGTGGACCATTCATCGGGGACGGTGCCACCCATGATAGAGGTCAGCGACCCTTGGGAATCCAGATCAATCACTAGAACCCGATATCCATCCAAAGCAGCGGACATCGCCAGATGCGCGCAGGTGGACGTTTTCCCAACGCCGCCTTTGAAGTTCGCGACTGAAATCACCTTTGCGGGCAATCCTTCCGGACGCCACGACTTGTATTGCTTGTTTGATGCACCTTCCGTTGCGAAATGCTCGCGCAAGGTCAGAACCTCTTGAAGTGTGAACCACTTGCTCCCTGCCTCACCGGTGCCTTGGGGCAGGTCAGGATGGGCTTTGAGAACCCGCCGTAGATGTGCAGGAGCAACATCAATCAGATAGCGGCAAATTTCCCAGGTCGAAAAGCGGCGCAGCCGTTTCTTTCCATCCGGCGCATATCCACGCTTGGCCAGATCATCACGGCCTTTGGATGCAAAGGCTGCGGCTTTTGCGAATCGCGCTGTATCTATAGGCTCTGACAAACGTGCAGCCGCTTTTTCCGGATCTATGTTGAAATAGGGGGGTGGTGGTGCTTTGGGTGTAGAAGCCATAAGTCCTCAAGCATGTGCGCGAAAATTGCGAGTGTTCGGTGTTATATCGCACATCACAAGGTCAATGGGAATCACGAAGACGGACAAGCCAGTCCCTTGAGCAAATAGCAGATAAAGAAAGCACAACATACTGTAGAGTCTTTGAGTATTTATAAGATGTTTGCGCTAAGGAAAATAAGCTATATCAATGATATAGTGATGTTTGGGTATCCAATTACGGGATGAGAGGTTACCGCCTACAGGATCAAAGGGGCCCAGATACAGGATAAAGCGGCCCGATTCGCAGGATCAACGGCACCAATATGCGGCAGCGCGCGGAATAGACTCTGTTTTTGCCGTTCTAGACACATATCCCTGATCGGTGTCTCGGGGGCGTCCCGTAAATTGGTACCTCAAGGTCGGGCGTGGCGACCGTGCATTGGTCACTTTAAGGCACCCAAGGATGTCTTGCCAGCGGGTTCCTTATTGCGCATTATACACCCAAGACTGGATTCCAATCCGGCGAGCAGGGCAAAATGATGAACACGCAGGCACATGACAAAGATAGGGACATCCCCAAAGACAGACTGACCGGTGCCTTGCGCCGCGGTTCCGTCAAAAAGCATGTGGCGGCGATTCATGTCTCCGGTAAGCTGACCTTGCTGCAACGAAAGCTCAGCAATGTTCTTTTGCTCAATGCATATGACACCCTGACCAGCAGCCAGACCCATATGATCGACGCGCGCACGCTGTGTCTGATGATCGGCTATAACTCCAATGATATGGACACACTCAAGGCGTCGCTACGCGGTCTGGCAGAGACGGTTGCGGAATGGGATATGCTGGATGATCAGGGACAGCAGGAATGGGGTGTGTCCAGTCTGCTCAGCTACGCCAAGTTAAAAGGCGGTGTATGCGAATACGCCTATTCACCGGCCCTTGCGGCCAAATTGAATGACCCCAAGGTTTTTGCGCTGATCAACTTGAATATCCAGCGGCGGTTCACCTCCGGTCACGCGCTGGCGCTTTATGAAAATTGCTACCGTTTTGTGCGCACTGGTAGCACAGGCTGGTGGTCGCTTGATTTGTTCCGCCGATTGATGGGGGTTGAGGACAGTGACTATTACGCCGTCTACAAACACCTGAACGCCAAAATAATCAAACCCGCCACAGCCGAGGTGAACAAAACCTCCAACATCGTTGTGGAACCCGAAATCCGGAAACGGGGTCGGGCGGTAACGGATATCCGGTTCAAGATATCCGAGAACCCACAGCTGGCCATTCTTGATCTCGACGACGGTGCGGGTGTGCGCCGCTCCGATGTCTACGGACGCTTGCTGGCTTTGGGTGTCAGTGACCGCCTGGCCCGCCAATGGATCGCAGAGCACGGCGAGGATCATGTGGCAGACAAGATTGCCTATGTCGGGGCGCAGCGTGGTGTGAAAAATCCGGTTGGGTATTTGTCGGCGGCATTGAAAGACGATTTCAAGATAGAAAGCAAACCCGCGCCTGTATCATCCGAACGCGCCAAGGTTCTGCAACGGGTGCGTGATCTGGTTGCGGCACGCACCCCGACGCAACGGGATGCGGACAAACGCCTGTTCATGTCGCAGATCGAAGATCCAACCGCGCGTGCGGATTTTGAGCAGCACGGATGGATGTCAGCGCTGAATACAGTCTCTATCAAGGCATTTTGGCTCGAACTGGAGCCAGAAGCTTTCGAGGATTAATCCTCGAAAACAGCAAGCCCTAACCATTCCGCAACAAGGGCGGGTGTTTCCTCTCCCTCGATCTCGATTGTTAGCAAATTGGTGCGCAGAAGATCGGTTGCATTGCGGGCTTTGACCTCTTTCAATACAAAACGCCCCCGCAAACGGGCACCGGCACGAACAGGCATCAGGAACCTGAGCTTGTTCATGCCATAGTTGATCCCCATGACCTGTCCCGGCAGCATTTCGAAACAATCGTAAGCAAAGCGGCTGGCCAGCGACAGGGTCAGAAAACCATGCGCGATGGTTCCACCAAACGGCGTTTCAGCGGTGGCACGCTCCGGATCTATGTGAATCCATTGAGTGTCGTGGGTTGTCTTGGCAAAGTCGTCAATCATGGTTTGATCGACGGTGATCCAGCTGGACACGCCAACTTCTGTATCAATCAGGGCTTCGCTTGCCTTCAAGGCATCTTGGAGTGAGGACATGGTTGACTCCTTCAGGACGGATCAGCAGCGACACGCACCAGACGCTTGCCTTTGTTGTCGCCTGCCAAGAGCCCGATTAGGGCATGCGGCGCGTTTTCCAGACCATCGACGATATCTTCGGTTACTTTGATCTGGCCAGTGCCCACCCAATGCTGCATGGCGCGGATGCACTTGGCGTCATTATGGGCGAAATCCATCACGATGAAGCCTTCCATTTTCAGGCGTTTCACAACGATCACACCGGGCAGGTTGCGTGGGCCTGACGGGTTGTCGGTGTCATATTGGCTGATCGCGCCACAACAAACGACGCGCCCCTTTTCGTTCATGAAGTTGAGAGAGGATTCGAGTATCTTGCCGCCAACATTATCAAAATAGATATCGACGCCATCGGGGCAGGTATTGGCCAATGCCTTGGACAGGCCTGCCGCGCGGTAGTCAATGCAGGCGTCGAAACCCAGTTCATCAACGACCCATTTGCATTTTTCCGACCCCCCCGCGATCCCGACAACGCGGCAACCAAGCGCCTTGGCGATTTGACCAACATATCCACCCACGGAACCGGCTGCGGCAGAAACAAGGACGGTTTCGCCCGCCATTGGCTGTCCGATGGACATGAGGCCATGAAAGGCGGTTTTGCCTGCAATTCCGTAAACTGACATCAGGTGGGAAAGTGGCTCTACTTTGGGGAGTTTCTGCACATGACGGGCGGTAGCCGTCACGTAATCCGACCATGTGGCTTCTGCGGCAACAATGTCACCAACTGCGATTTTCGTGCTGTTGCTTTCGATCACTTCGCAAATGGCATAGGTTGGCATGGCATCGCCAGCCTGTACGGCAGCGCGGTAGGTTGCACCTTTCATCCAGCTTCGGTTTGCGGCGTCGATAGACATCAAAATGACACGCAGCAGAACCTCACCATCTCCAGCTTTGGGCATGTCGGTCTCAATCATTTTGAAATGATCGGGGGTCAGTTCGGCGGTGGGCAGTTCTGCAATCGTGATCTGGCGGTTTTGCATGGGATATGTCCTATTGCGAAAAAAGGAGAGGGTTATGAAAGAAGCGAGGCAGCACAGGTTTATCCCGCCAAAGGGTGCGGCGGATTTGTTGTTGATCCGGCACGGCGAAACGCAAGCCGCATTGCGCGGCGAAAGTTTTCCGATGGTGGAAGGGCAGGGCGACCCTGCACTTAGACCGGAAGGACACGCGCAGGCGATTGCGGTGGCTGAGCGCCTGAAAACAGAGCCTATCAGGGCGATTTATGTCACTACGATGCAGCGCACGCACCAAACGGCTGCGCCGTTGGCCGGGCATCTGGGGCTTGCTCCCAAGGTTGAGCGGGACCTGCGCGAAGTGTTTTTGGGTGACTGGGACGGGGGCGAGTTTCGCTTCCGTGCGGCTGAGAACGATCCTGCGATCCTGCGCGCACGCGAGCGGCATGAATGGGGTGAATTGCCCGGCGCGGAATCCACCATGCAATTGCAGGACCGTGTACGTGCCGGACTGATGCGGATCGCGGCGGCGCATGCGGATGAACTGGTCGCAGTTGTTGTGCATGGCGGTGTTGTTGGTGCTGCGCAGTCCTTGGCCAGTGGCGCGCGGGGGTTCGCGTTTAGTGGTGCCGCAAACGGGTCCATATCGCGACTGGTGGTGCATGGCGATCAGATGATCGTGCGCGGATTTAATGATGTGTCGCACTTGCCGACCTAATCCATCCTCACCACGACTTTTCCCAGAACTTTGCGATCTTGCAGCAGTTGCAAGGCGTCGCCGGCTTGCGCCAAAGGATAGCTGGCAGAGACACGCGGTTTGATTTTACCCTCGCTGTAGAGGCGGAACAGATCGCCCATGTTTTCTGCGTGGTTTTGCGGCTCGCGGGCTGTGTGCGCGCCCCAAAAGACGCCGACAATCTGGCAGCCTTTGAGCAGTGTAAGGTTCAGCGGGATTTTCGGGATGCCAGCGGGAAAGCCGACAACAAGGTAGCGGCCTTTCCATGCGAGTGCTCGCACAGCCGGTTCTGCGTAATCACCGCCAACGGCGTCATAGACAACGTCGACTCCGTCACCGCCGGACAGTTTTTTGATCTCGTTCGAGAAGTCCTTTTGTACAGCGCGGTCCGACATGTCGCGGGAATAGATGATGGTTTCGTCAGCGCCGAGGTCGCGGCAGAATTGGGCTTTTTCCTCGGAGGATACAGCGGCGATGACTTTTGCGCCCGCTGCTTTGCCAAGTTCGATTGCAGCAACACCAACCCCGCCGGCTGCGCCGAGGATCAACAGGGATTCACCCTGTTGGATGGCGGCACGGTCTTTCAAGGCATGGTGTGATGTTCCGTAAGTCAGCACAAAGCAGGCGGCCTCCGCATAGGGCATGTTATCGGGAATCTTGATGACGCGTGCAGCGTCGGCAACAACTTCCGTCGCAAAACCGCCAAAGCCTGTCATGCCTAATACACGGTCACCAACCTTTAGGTTAGAGACACCTTCGCCAACAGCATCCACAACGCCTGCGATTTCTCCACCCGGCGCAAAAGGGCGGGGTGGTTTCATTTGGTACATATCGCGGATGATCAGCGTGTCGGGAAAGTTGACGCCAGCGGCGTGGACCTTGATGCGGACCTGACCTTTGCCCGGCTCAGGTGTTGGCATATCTTCCAGCACCAGCGTTTCGGGGCCGCCGACCTCTTTGCTTAGCATTGCTTTCATCGTGTACATCCTCCCAGTTGCGCTTCCAAAGGTGAGACGTGGCGTCGTACCTTGTCAATCGCAATTCGGTTCGCCATTCTGCACAGCGGAATAGATGTCCGCAAACTGACGTGACGTCTCTAGGGAGGAATTTGAGAATGACTGGTGATAGCACAGACGGATTCCGCGCCGCGTTGCGCGATTGGTTGCAAGCAAATTGTCCTGAAGAAATGCGCGATGGCGCGATGACCGAAGAGGGCATTTGCTGGGGCGGTAAGGATTGGGTGTTCACATCCGAGGCGCAAAAGTTGTGGTTGGAGCGGTGCGCGGCCGAAGGATACACTGTGCCGACATGGCCGGTTGAATACGGCGGCGCGGGGTTAAGCCGCGATCAGGAGAAAGTATTCAACGAGGAAATGAGTGCGATCAATGCGCGCGCTCCGTTGCAGAGTTTTGGCATCTGGATGTTGGGGCCAGCCTTGTTGCATTTCGGCTCCCATGAGCAAAAGCTGCATTATCTGCCGCCGATTGCGCGCGGCGAAGTACGTTGGTGTCAGGGATATTCGGAACCGGGCGCGGGATCGGATTTGGCCAATGTCCAGACTAAAGGCGAGGACAAGGGTGATCACTGGCTGATTAACGGACAGAAGATCTGGACCTCCTATGCGGACAAGGCGGACTGGATTTTTGCGCTGGTGCGCACGGACCGCGAGGCACCCAAACACAAGGGAATTTCGTTCCTGCTGTGTGACATGAACCAAGCAGGGGTCGAGACACGGCCGATCAAGATGATCAGCGGCATTTCACCATTTTGCGAGACGTTTTTTACCGATGCGGTGATCCCCAAAGAGCAGATTGTCGGTGAGGTGAATAAAGGTTGGGACGTAGCGAAATATCTGCTGACCCATGAACGCGAGATGATTTCCGGCGGCGCGGGTGGTCTGGCGGGAGGTGGCCGTGCATTGGGCGCGATCCTGTCGGAAACGATGGACGGTTTGGACGATGCCACCCTGCGCGCGGATGCGATGCGCTGCGAGATTGACAGCCTCGCGATTGGTCTGACGCTGGAGCGGTACAAGGACCAGTCCGAAGCGGGGCAGGGCGCGGGCGATGCGAGCGCGATGCTGAAATACATGGGCACCGAGTTGAACAAGCAGCGCCATGAATTGATGATGTCTGCCGGTGGTTCGGATGCGCTGGAATGGGACGGACCGCTGGGCAATCGGGCGGGTGACTGGCTGCGCACCAAGGCCAATTCAATTGAAGGCGGCACAAGCGAGGTCATGCTGTCGATTGTTTCGCGGCGTGTATTGGGGCTTCCGGCATGAACAAACTTGTCCTGAGCGAAGAGGAAACCATGCTGGCCGATATGGCGCGGGGGTTTCTGGATGGGGCTGCACCTGTGTCAAAGTTTCGCGAAATGCGCGACGCGGGCCAGACGTTTGATCGTGCCTTGTGGAAAGAAATGGCTGACATGGGCTGGGCCGGTGTGCTGGTGCCGGAGGATGCGGGCGGCTCTGACATGGGGTTTGCGGCGGCCAATGTGATTGCGCAGGAAATGGGCAAGACGCTGGTGGTGTCGCCATTTCTGTCCACCGCGGTGATTGCGGCAACGGCGCTGCGACAAGTCTCTGGTGCGCGGGCCAAAGACGCTTTGGCGCGGATCGCAGCGGGCGATGTAACCTATGCGTTAGCGGTGGATGAGGGGATCAAGTTTGACCCCGATGGCACGCAGATGGAAGCACGTGCGGATGGCAACGGGTTCTGCCTGAATGGCAAAAAGCAGTTCGTTGTCGATGGTGTTTTGGCGGATCGTTTGCTTGTTTTGGCTAGGACCGAAAATGGTTTGACCCTCTTTGATATTCCTGCGGACCGCGCAGGGGTGGAACGGACCGCATCAAACATGATTGATGCACGGGATGCCGCGCGGATTACGTTCGACAATGTAGAAGCGACGGGCGACGATGTGCTGGGTGCTGTCGACAGTGCGATGGATGTTCTGAAACCTGCATTGCAGGCGGGGCAGGCAGCGCTTGCGGCTGAAATGTCCGGCCTGTCGGCGGGTGCCTTTGGCATGACCGTTGGCTATCTGAAAGAACGCAAACAGTTCGGTGTCGAGATTGGCCGCTTTCAGGCTTTGCAGCATCGGGCCGCGCATTTATGGTGCGAGATCGAGGTGACGGCATCAGCGATCCTGAACGCAGGCCGCATGCTGGACAGTGATCCCGAGAACGCGGAACTGGCCGTTTCACTGGCAAAGGCACGCGCCACAGATACGGCAAAACTTGCCGTGATCGAGGGTGTGCAGATGCATGGTGGTATCGGCATGACGGATGCTTACGACATGGGTTTTTACATGAAACGCGCCCGCGTTGGCGCCGAATGGCTGGGGGATTATTCCTATCATGCCGAGAAAATCGCAGCAGCGAGAGGGTTTTAAGATGGATTTACAAACGCTTTTTGGACTGGATGGTAAGGTTGCCTTGGTCACTGGTGGCGCGACAGGCATCGGGCGCATGGCCTGCGAAGCGTTGGTGCGGGCAGGTGCGACTGTATTGATGGCATCGCGCAAAGGCGACGCCTGCGAGGCGGTTGCTGCAGAGTTGAACGCGCTTGGCGCATCAGGCAAGGCGATTGGTTTTGCGGGGGATGTGAGCTCTGAAGCGGGCGTCGATGCGCTGGTTGCCGCCGTTAAGGAACGCACCGACAGGCTCGATATTCTGATGAACAATGCCGGTATCACGTGGGGTGCGCCCTTGGGTGATTTTCCGCATATGGCATGGGAAAAGGTAATGAACGTGAACGTCGCGGGGATGTTTGATCTGACACAGAAACTGCTCCCGATGCTGACAGCTTCTGGCAGCATTGATGATCCGGCGCGGGTGATCAATGTGGGGTCCGTCATGGGCGAACGTGAAATGGGCGATGGAGCATATAGCTACTCCATGTCCAAGGCGGCGGTGCATCATATGACGCGCATCTTGGGCAAGGAATTGGCGGGTAAACATGTGACTGTGAACGCGTTGGCACCGGGGCCGTTTGTGTCCAAGATGACGGCGTTTGCGACGCATGACGAGGATATGCGTGAGAAAGTTGGCAAGGATGTGCCGGTCGGTCGCGTGGGTCGTGATGAGGATATCGCGGGCTGTATGTTATTCCTATGCGGACGTGGCGGTGCCTATGTCACCGGCGCGATTATCCCTGTGAGTGGTGGCATCAATGTGATGTCGGGGCCGAATATCTTTGAGCAGGCGCTGCACTGATGGCTGATATCCGATTTGACAACCGCGTGGCGATTGTAACCGGTGCAGGCGCCGGTCTGGGGCGGTCACATGCTTTGGGATTGGCTGCAAGGGGTGCCAAGGTTGTGGTGAACGATCTTGGAGTTGGACGTGACGGATCGGGATCTTCTTCAGTGGCGGCAGAGGCGGTGGTTGAAGAGATCAGGTCAATGGGTGGCGATGCAATGGCGCATGGTTGCGATGTGTCGGACGAAGAAGGTGTAATCGATATGGTAGCGCAGGCGGTCGCGGCCTGGGGGCGTGTCGATATCGTCGTGAACAACGCGGGCATTCTGCGCGACAAGACGTTTGCCAAGATGGAAATGGCCGATTTCCGCAAGGTGGTTGATGTGCATCTGATTGGCTCGGCCAACGTGGCGCATGCGTGCTGGCCGATCATGCGCGAACAAAAATACGGGCGGATTGTCTTTACCACGTCAGCGTCCGGTATGTACGGCAATTTCGGGCAGTCGAATTACGGAGCGGCAAAGGCTGCAATGATAGGGCTTATGAATGTGCTGCATCTGGAAGGCGCGCGCGACAACATCCGCGTGAATACGTTGGCCCCTACGGCGGCGACACGCATGACGCAAGAGTTGTTGCCTGCCGAGGCGGCCGCGTTGCTGGCCCCTGAAACGATCACGCCGGGGTTGCTGTATCTGGTATCCGAGGATGCGCCGGGCCGTGTAATTTTGGGCGCAGGAGCCGGAAGTTTTGCACAGACACGGATATATGAGACGCACGGTGTGACCTTGCTGGATGAAGAAAACACGCCCGAAGCGGTCGCCGCACGTTTTAACGAAATCAGCGATGACACGGGTCAGGAAGAACTGACTGATGCCTTTAGCCAGACGAGAAAATATGCGCTCAACGCAGCCAAGGCCCGTGGGCTCAAGCTGGACTGGGAATAACGGAATTAGAGGAGAAGAGACATGCGCGATGCAGTGATCGTTTCGACAGCACGGACCCCTATTGGCAAGGCGTATCGGGGTGCGTTCAACAACACATCCCCGCAGGAGTTGGCAGGGCACGCAATCGAACATGCCGTCAAGCGGGCGGGTGTAGACCCTGCACAGGTGCAGGATGTTGTCTTGGGTGTCGCGCTACAGCAAGGTCATGCGGCAGGTAATATTGCACGTCAGGCTGCCTTGCGGGGCGGGCTGCCTGTTACTGTTGCGGGCATGTCGCTGGACCGGCAATGCGCTTCTGGCATGATGGCGATTGCGACGGCGGCCAAACAGGTTGTCATGGACGGCATGGACATTGTTGTGGGTGGCGGTGCCGAGAGCATTTCAATGGTGCAGACGCCCGAAATGCGGGTGAAGGCCGATGCGTGGCTGATGGAGCACAAACCCGAGCTTTATATGTCGATGCTGGAAACTGCAGAGACTGTGGCACAGAGGTATAATGTCAGCCGCGAGCGGCAGGATGAATATGCGGCGGGTTCACAGGAAAAGACACATCTGGCCCAGCAAGCGGGCAAGTTTGACGACGAGATCGTGCCGCTGAAAAGTACGATGATGATACAGGATCGCGAGACAAAAGAAATCTCGTACCATGAGGTGACATTGGAGAAGGATGAGGGCAACCGACCCGGCACCACCGCCGAAAGCCTTGCGGGGCTGAAGCCGGTGCACAAGGACGGCATCCACATCAAGGAAGGCAGGTTCATTACGGCTGGCAATGCCTCACAGTTGAGCGATGGGGCGTCAGCTTCTGTTCTGATGGAGGCAAAAGCGGCGGAAAAGGCCGGATTAGAGCCACTTGGCCGTTACGTTGGCGTGATGGCGGCAGGCTGCGAGCCGGACGAGATGGGCATCGGGCCGATCTATGCTGTACCTCCGCTGCTCAAGGCGCATGGGCTGACAATGGATGACATCGGACTTTGGGAACTCAACGAGGCTTTTGCGGTGCAGGTGATACAATCGCGGGATGTGTTGGGTATTCCCGATGAATTGCTCAACGTGAATGGTGGTGCGATTTCTATCGGGCATCCTTATGGTATGTCGGGTGCGCGTATGGTTGGTCATGCGCTGATCGAGGGCAAACGGCGTGGCGCGAAATACGTGGTTTGTACCATGTGTGTCGGTGGCGGCATGGGCGCGGCAGGCTTGTTTGAGGTTCTCTAACAAACGGGGCGGGTTCACCCGTTCTTTGACAATCAACATGAATATTACTGGAGGCTCTATGGCCCGCGACGACTCTCATCTTCCCAAAGCCCTGCAAGGATTGCGTATCCCGTTGATCGCATCTCCGTTGTTTATCATATCAGTCCCTAAGTTGGTGATTGCGCAATGTAAGGCGGGGATTGTCGGGTCGTTTCCGGCGCTGAATGCGCGGGAGGGTGAGGGGGAGCATCCGCTGCTTGACACATGGCTGACAGAGATCAAGGAAGAGTTGGACCGGCATAATCAATCCAATCCAGATTATCCCGCCGCGCCTTATGCAGTGAACCAGATTGTGCATCGCTCAAACGAACGGCTTGAACGCGATCTGGAAATTTGTGTGAAACACGAGGTGCCGATCTGGATCACCTCGCTGGGGGCACGGGTGGATGTGAACGAGGCGGCGCATTCCTGTGGCGGGATCGTGATGCATGACGTGATCAACAACCGATTTGCGCACAAGGCGATTGAAAAAGGTGCGGATGGACTGGTCGCCGTCGCGGCGGGCGCAGGTGGACATGCGGGGCAGCAATCTCCCTTTGCTTTGGTGCGGGAAATTCGTGAATGGTTCGACGGACCGATCGCCTTGTCAGGGGCGATTGCCACAGGCGAAAGCCTGTTGGCGGCCCGCGCAATGGGGGCTGATCTGGGTTATACGGGATCGCCGTTTATTGCCACGGATGAGGCGAACGCGGATCAGGCGTACAAAGATATGATTGTAGAGTCTGGCGCTGAGGATATTGTCTATTCCTCGTTGTTCACAGGCGTCTGGGGGAATTATCTAAAAGGCTCGGTCGAGAACGCAGGCATGGACCCTGACAACTTGCCCCAGTCGGATGCAACAGCCATGACATTTGCGGCGGACCGCAAGAAACCGAAAGCATGGAAAACGATCTGGGGGTCGGGCCAAGGCATCGGCGCTATCAAGTCGGTTGGGCCTGCGGGCGCGATTGTTGACCGGATGGCGGATGAATATTTTGCGGCGGGCAAGAAACTGGCGGCTGAGTTTACGTAAGTGGCGGAACTCCTCGTTATACGTCACGGACAGGCATCCTTTGGGCAGGACAATTATGACATCCTGTCCGACTTGGGACATCAGCAATCCGAGGCAGTGGGTGCCTTGCTGCGCGAGATGGACTGGGTGCCGGATCGTTTGGTGACGGGAACTCTGACGCGGCAAAAAGACACTTTGTCGTCGATGGGTTTTACGGAAACTGCGGAGGAGCATGCAGGTTTCAATGAATATGACTTTGGTGATTTGTTGCAGGCGCGGTTCAAGGGGGATGTGCCGGAACTGGTCAAGGGAGATCGCAAGACGCACTTTCGTGCGTTGCGTGACACGGTGTTCGAATGGCAGGACGCGGCCTTTGACGGTGCCTCTGAAACTTATGCGGAGTTTGCGGCAAGGGTCGAAGCGGCACGAGCCTTTGCGACGAATACGGATGCCAAGCGGGTGTTGGTTATCTCGTCCGGTGGCGTAATCGGACAGATGACTGCGACGGCCTTGGGTGCGGGCAAACGGCACATGATGGAATTGAATTTGCAGGTCAAGAATACAGCCATGACGCGGTTCATGTTCAAGGGCGCGCGGTGTTCGCTGAGCGAATTTAACGCGACACCGCATTTTATGACGCCAAACGGCGCGGCACTGCTAAGCTATAGTTAAGAGGAACCGACATGAGCGCAGATACACAGACACTCGACGAGGCGGCAGTGGCCGAATACCTCAAAGACCATCTGCCCGGTTTCGAGGGACCGATGGAGGTCACGAAGTTCCAGACGGGACAGTCCAATCCGACTTTTATGCTCAAGACCCCTGCGCATAATTATGTGTTGCGGCGCAAACCGCCGGGGGTGTTGTTGAAATCCGCACATGCGGTGGACCGCGAGTTTCGGGTGCAAAAGGCGCTGGAAGGCACCAATGTACCTGTCAGCAAAATGCATCTGCTGTGTGAAGATGACAGCGTGATCGGGTCGATGTTCTACATCATGGATCATGTGGCGGGGCGCAATTTTTACGACCCTTCGATGCCGGATTTGTCGGTGGCGGATCGAGGCGCAGTGATTGACGATATGAACCGTGTACTGGCCGCTTTGCATGAGGTTGATATTGATGCAGTTGGTCTGAGCGATTACGGCCCCGAGGGGAACTATTTCGAACGGCAGGTTGCGCGTTGGACCAAGCAGTATAAAGCCTCTGAAACCAAGAATATTCCAGCGATGGATGAGTTGATGGCAGCACTTGTTGACGCGCGGCCGGCGGATGACGGGCAGCGCACACTGGTTCACGGTGACTACCGGATTGATAACATGATCTTTGACGCCAAAACCCCACAATGCCGCGCGGTGCTGGATTGGGAGTTGTCCACCATCGGTCATCCTTTTGCTGATCTGGCCGGTGTGATCATGCAGTGGCAATTGCCCGCCGGAACCGAAGGGCGCGGCATGGGAGGGCTGGACCGCAAGGCGCTTGGCCTGCCTTCGGATGAGGCGTTTATCGCAGCCTATTGCGAACGCCGCGGGCTTGGGGGGATCGACAATTTCGGCTATTATCTGGGCTTCTGTTTCTTCCGAATGGCGGGGATCATACAGGGTGTGTTGAAGCGCGCACTGGATGGCAATGCCTCCAACCCTGAACGTGCCATGAAAGTCGGGGCTTTTGTACCGGTCTTTGCGCAGCACGGACTTGATGCGCTGAAGCGGGGATAGTCAGGTGATGGACGATCATCACGGTGATCCGCCCGAGGGCAAGGACCGCAATTTTGTCACCGCCCTCGCGCGCGGCCTGGAGCTGTTGCGGTGCTTTCGCGATGGTGAGGTGACACTGACAAATTCCGATTTCTCCGAACGCACGGGGTTGCCCAAAGCGACAATCTCCCGGCTGACCTATACATTATGCGAGCTGGATTATCTTGTGGCTGATCCTAAAGCTGGGACTTATCGGTTAAGTGCTGGCGTGCTGCATCTGGGGTTTGGCGTGTTGTCGGCGATGGACATTCAGGACCGCGCCCAACAGGAAATGAAGCGGCTGCGCGACGGGCCGAATTCATTCATTACGGTGGCGCTTGGGGAACAGCATCAGCTGGATGTGGTGTATCTTGCGACCTGTAACAGTCGTGAAGAGGTGGCGCTTGCAATCAGGATTGGCACGCGGTTGCCGATTTTCCATTCCGGTATCGGGCAGGCAATTTTGGTTGGTATGGATGACGATGCGCGCGAGACCGTTTTCGAGATTGCCGGTCGCAAAGGTGCCCAAGTGGAGGCAGAAGGCCGTGCGCGATTTGCCGACGCCAAAGCCACCTATGAGAGCAAGGGATTTTGCACGGGCTACGGCACATGGCGTTCCGACGTGAATGGTGTCGCGGTGCCGGTGTTTTCGCTTGGGGATGGACGTGTTTATGGACTGAACGTCGGAGGTCCGGCATTCCGCGTCAAACCCAAGCAACTCGAAAGCGTTTATGGTCCACGTCTGATCCAGGCGGCTCAGGCTTTGAGTATTCGCCCTGCGGGTTGATACTTGCGGTGACTCGTTCCGCAGAGCGGAACACGGGCGTAGAATCTCAAGTCACATTTTTTACGAAAGCGCGTCTGCATTTGGGCCGTTTTCTTGCAAGCAAAGCGGATTTAGCATTTGATTTCGGCTTCACGCATTTGCGTAAAGTTTAATAATATATATTGAAATCAATGGTTAAGGCAGATGCTTGATGTCCTGCAACTTTGCGAAAGGCTGCGAAATGCAAGGATAACCACTGCTGATCTATGGATAAATGACGCGGGGGCACAACGCACCAGCAGACTTGACTTTGACAGGGGGTATGCAAGTCTTTGCTCTATGACGAATGACCCCGAAACAACGAATAGGGGCACGGTCAATCCTAGGGAGGACTATATGAAAAAGTTAACGAAACTCGGCGCGGTATCCGCGTTGTCACTGATCATCGGTGCAACCTCTGCCTTTGCAGAGAATATCAAGATTGCATTCATTGATCCGCTATCTGGCCCGTTTGCCAGCACGGGTACAAATGGTCTGCATCAGTTCGAATTTGCAGCGGACTATCTGGTCAACCAGAAAGGCGGCGTTCTGGGCGGTACGAATTTTGAAGTAATCGGCTTTGACAACAAGATCAGCCCGAAGGAATCGTTGATCCAGCTGCAGGTTGCGATTGACCAAGGTGTCCGGTATATCGTGCAAGGTAACTCTTCCGGTGTTGCAAACGCGTTGACGGAAGCGGTTGAAAAGCACAACAAACGCAATCCCGACAGCCGTGTTCTGTTCCTCAACTATGCTGCTGTTGATCCGGCGCTGACAAACGAGAAATGTAACTTCTGGCATTTCCGCTTTGATGCGAATGCCGATCTCAAGATGGACGCGATCACGGATTCTATCGTTGCCAACCCTGATGTGAGTAAGGTTTACCTGATTGGTCAGGATTATTCATTCGGCAAAGCTGTTGCAGCGGCGGCGAACCGGTTCCTTGGTGAGAAGAGCGATACAATCGAGATTGTCGGTGACGAACTTCACCCGATTGGCAAGGTGAAGGATTTCACGCCTTATTCACGCAAGATTGTTGCATCCGGTGCGAATGCCGTGATTACCGGAAACTGGGGCGCAGACATGCTAGGTCTGGGCAAGTCGATTATCGAGAACGGTTTTGAAGGGCCGATCTATACTTACTATGCGGCGGGTTCCGGCATCACAGCGGCCTTTGGCGAAAGTGGCAAGGGGACGATCCGTCTGGTGGGCGAAGGTAAAGTGAACCCGTCACCAAGTCAGGAAGTCAGCGACTACTACAATGCCTTCCTTGCCAAACATCCGGATGGCAACCTTGATCAAACGCGCATTGCCAACACGATTGGCATGCTTGCGCGCGCGATCGAAGAGGCGGGCACAGCAGATGACGTTGTCGCTGTTGCCAGTGCGCTGGAAGGCATGGAGTACGAAACCATGTTTGGCGGAAAAATCCTGATGCGTGCGTCTGATCATCAGGCGATCCAGGATCTTCATATCTTCGAGCACACAGACGAAGATATCGCCTTTCCGTATGACGGCTCCACCTTTGGTGTAAAAGTGATCAACACCATTGAAATGGCGGGCGCAGACAGCCCGACAACCTGCGAGATGAAGCGCCCTTAAGCGTTTGATCCTGTCCCGCCGCGACCCTGATTGCGGCGGGACTTTCGTACTTTATTTTCCGCTTACCCTTTGGGGGGACCGATGGAACTCATCCTCGTCAACATAATCGACGGGCTTGTGACCGGATTGCTGTTGTTCATGCTCTCGGCCGGCCTGACGCTTATCTTCTCTATGATGGGCGTTCTTAACTTTGCCCATGCCAGCTTTTACATGCTGGGTGCCTATTTTGCCTACCAGATCAGCATCGCGCTGGGGTTCTGGATGGGCCTCTTGATTGCGCCTTTGATCGTTGGCGTCTTGGGTGCGGGGGTTGAGAGGTACGGGCTAAGACGGGTCCACCAGTATGGTCACGTGCCCGAATTGATTTTCACCTTTGGTCTGGCATTGTTGATCGAAGAACTGGTGCAGTTCATCTGGGGCAAAAACCAGATGCCGTATAACGTACCCGAAGTTTTGAATTTCACTGCGTTTTCGATTGCAGGCAATTCGATCCCGGCGTTCAAGATTTTTATGATCTTTATCTCCATCGGCATTTTCATCGGGCTGTTGTATATCCTGACCAAGACACGGGTTGGCATGATCATTCAGGCGGCCCTCAGCTATCCGCGCACTGTTGAAGCGCTGGGGCACAATGTGCCGCTGATCTTTATGGGTGTGTTTGGTGTCGGGACCGCGCTTGCCGGTGTGGCAGGTGTGATTGCGGGACCGGTGCTTGGCACCTTCCCCGGCATGGCCTTTGTCCTTGGCTCCATCGTGTTTGTGACAATTGTGATCGGTGGACTGGGCAGCCTGTGGGGTGCGCTTGTGGCGTCCTTGCTGATTGGTTGGATGACGACCTTTGCCAAATCCTACAACATTCGCATGTCGGATATTCTGAACGGGATCGGCATTTCGACGCCGGAAAATCTGGACGATAATATATTCCGCGATTTCTGGACCGTCACCAGTCCCCAGATTGCGGATATCCTGCCTTATATCTTGATGGTGTTGATCCTGATCTTCCGCCCGGCGGGCCTTTTCGGAAAGCGTGAGTCATGACCGATCAGATTACAACAGACCCGAGTAAACCAGCCCAGCGGATGCGCGCGGGCTCCATGAGCCTGACAGTGGGACCGTGGATTGTGGCCGCCGTTGCATTGATGTTGATGCCCTACATCTTCACGTCGAATTCGGCGCTGACGATTATGAACCAGATGTGGATCACTGTAGTCTTTGCGCTGGCCTATAACATGTTGCTGGGGCAAGGCGGGATGCTGTCCTTTGGCCACGCGGTTTATGCGGGTGTTGGCGGTTTTGCCTGTATGCACATCATGAACAACTCTGATTTGTTTGCGAGCTTCCCGCTGCCTGTGCTGCCCATATTCGGCGGTTTGTTTGGCATGGGACTGGCGATGATTGTCGGCGCGTTTTCCACGCGGTCTGCGGGTACGGTGTTTGCCATGATCTCGCTTGGTGTTGGTGAACTGATCGCGGCTTGTTCGGTGATTATCGTGGCGTTTTTTGGTGGTGAAGAAGGCGTGTCGGGGGACCGTACCTATGCAATGCCATTCTTTGGCAACGAATTCCTGCAGCAGATCGACGTGTATTACCTGACCTCGTTTTGGGTGCTGTTGTCTGCAATTCTGATGTATTTGTGGTCACGCACACCGGTCGGGCGCATGGCAAATGCGGTGCGTGATAATCCGGAGCGGGCGGAGTTTCTTGGCTATTCCGCACGTTGGGTCCGTTTCTACAGTTTTGTCGCTTCCGGTTTCTTTGCCGGTGTTGCGGGTGGATTGTTTGCCATCAACTACGAAATCCTGACCGAAGAAAACCTCAACACGGCTTCTTCCGGTGTGATTCTTCTGGTGACGTTTCTTGGCGGTGTCGGATTCTTTTTTGGCCCGATCATCGGTGCGATTGTGTTCACGCTTGTGCAGACTGTTCTGTCCTTGCAGACTGAACTTTGGGCTTTCTATGCAGGGTCACTTTTCCTTGCGACGGTGATGTTCTTTCCCGGTGGTCTGGCGGGGCTGATGATGATGCATGTCCCCGTATTCCGCTTGGGTAAGATGAAAATGCTGCTTCTGCCCTATGCAAAAACACTGATCCCTGCCGCGATTGGCATTTTGGGTCTGTGCTGTCTGGTCGAGATGACCTTCCATTATCGCCATGCTGCAACGGGAGATCATGAAATGACGCTGTTCTGGACAACCTTCGACAGCCACACACTTATGCCGTGGATCATTGCGGCCGCGATCACCGCGGTGGGGCTGGGCATTGCCAAGATGACAGCACCGGCACTGAAAGAAGCCTGGGATGAAGCCAACACAGCGGGAGGCACGTCATGAGCACACCTGCACTTGAACTCACGGGCCTGAAGAAAAGTTTTGGCAAGGCCGAGATCATTCGCGGCATTGATCTGTCGATTGGCAAGTCCGAGCGGCACGCGATCATCGGTCCAAACGGAGCGGGGAAATCCACGTTGTTCAATCTGATCACGGCACGTTTTCCTGCAACCGAAGGTACGGTAAAACTGCATGGGGAAGACCTTGCCGGATTGCAGCCATTCCAGATCAACCGCAAAGGATTGAGCCGTTCATTCCAGATCACAAACATCTTTCCCAAGATGACAGTGTTTGAAAATGTCCGCTGTGCCCTGCTTTGGGCGCAGGGGTACAAATATTCGTTCTGGAATTTGGTCAACAAAAGCCGTCGCCTGAATGAAGGTGCTGATGCGATCCTGGACCAGATCAACCTGTTGCCACGGCGTGATCTGCCAGCCGGTATGCTGTCTTATGCCGAACAACGCGCACTTGAGATCGGCATCACCATTGCCGGTGGTGCGGATGTGATCATGCTTGACGAACCCACCGCGGGAATGAGCCACTCAGAGACGGATTACATTACCGATCTGATCCTCAAGGTTACCGAAGGCAAAACTCTGATCATGGTGGAACATGACATGGGTGTGGTTTTTGGCCTTGCTGACAGGATCAGTGTGCTGGTCTACGGCGAGATTATTGCGACAAACACGCCCGAACTTGTGCGTGCGGATCCGAAAGTTCAGGAAGCCTATCTGGGCGCGGCGCTGGAGGAAGAACATTGATCGAAGTCACAGACATGCACGCCTATTATGGCAAGTCGCACATCCTGCAAGGCGTCACGATGAACGTGCAGGAAGGCGAGATTGTCGCGCTGCTGGGCCGTAATGGTGTGGGCCGTTCCACAACCTGCAAGGCAATCATGGGCGAGGTCGAACCCAAAGGATCCGTCAAGTTCAAGGGCCAGGAAATTGCCGGTAAAAAGGCATTCGAGATTGCGAACATGGGCATTGGATATGTGCCGGAGAACCGGGATATCTTTCCGGGTCTGACAACCCGGCAGAACCTGACACTTGGCTTGAAGCCCGGCCAGAAGGATGGCGCGGGCCGCTGGTCCATGCAGATGATGTTCGAAATGTTCGAAAACCTTGACCGCCGCGCAGACGTTGAAGCCTCGGTTCTGTCGGGTGGCGAGCAACAGATGTTGACCATGTGCCGTACGTTGATGGGTGATCCTGATTTTGTGATGATTGACGAACCCACCGAAGGGCTTTCCCCCCAGATGGTGCAAAAGGTGGCCGAGGTTCTCAAGGCGATTGCTGAGAAAGGGATTTCCACATTGCTGGTTGAACAAAAACTGTCGATCGCAATGGATATTGCCCACCGTGTCTATGTGATGGGCCATGGGCAGGTTGTGTTTGAGGGGACACCTGCCGAGTTGAAAGAACGCGAGGATGTGCGCAAGGAATGGCTAGAGGTTTAGACGTCAATGGGCAGTTTTGACAACGGTCGGCTAGACCGGATCAAGGGCTGGATGCAAGGTTACGTTGACGCAGAGCGGTATGCTGGCTGTTCGGTCCTGATTGCGCAAATGGGTACGGAATCATTCTATCACGATGTTGGCTTGCGTGACGTGGCGCATGATCTGCCTTGGCAGCGCGATACGGTGGCGCGGATATTTTCGATGACCAAGCCGATCACCTCTGCCGCAATGATGATCCTTGTAGAACGCGGATTGGTGCATCTGGATGCGCCTGTTTCCGATTTCATTGCCGGCTTTGGTGACGCACGTTGTCTGATCCCAAAAGCGACAGACCTGAGCCAGACCGAACCCTGCGCATCACCCACCTTGCACCAGCTGCTGACACATACATCGGGGCTGAGCTATTCGTTCAACCCCGGGGTTTTACCACGTGCGATGCGCGAAGGGAAACTGGATTTCGATCCCCGCCAACGCACTCTGGCAGAGGTGGCCGATCTCGTAGCTGAACTGCCTCTTGCCTTCCGCCCCGGTACGCGATGGGAGTATTCGGTTGGCATCGACATCATCGCGCGGGTCATCGAAGTGATCAGCGGCAAACCCTTCGGGACCTTTCTGAAAGACGAAATTTTCGATCCGCTGGGCATGGATGAAACCCGCTTTAATGTTCCTGCGGATGCGCTGGACCGATTTGCTGCGCTTTATACACCATTGGCAGGTGACTCCTTTGATCTGAATGCGACCGAGAAAAGCACACAAACTCTGCGTCTGGTGGATGCGGCCGAAGGCTCCCCCTATCTGGACACCAAAATGCAATCCGGTGGCGGCGGGCTGGTTGGTACGATTGATGACTATCTCAAGTTTGCAGAAATGCTGCGGGATGGGGGCAAAGGCATTCTTTCGCCACATACGCTGTCGTTTATGCAGCGGAACCATCTGGCAGGGGATATCGCGTCAATGGGTCCGTCAAGTTTCGCAGAGCAACCGATGGAGGGCATGGGCTTTGGCATCGGAGGTGCGGTTGTGCTTGATCCCGGCCGCGCCCGAGTGCCGGGATCCGTCGGTGATTTCTCATGGGGTGGCATGGCATCGACGTTCTTTTGGATCGACCCCGTGCATGAATTGTCCGTGGTGTTTTTCACACAGCTTTCGCCAAGCAGTTCATACCCTTCCCGCTCTCAATTGAAAGCGCTGTTGCAGGGTGCGTTGCAATGAGTGGCAAGGTGCTTTGGACTCCGACACCGGAGCGGGCTGAGGCCTCTACCATGGCACAGTTCGAACGATTTGTGCAGGAGACACGTGGCCTCTCGTTCGAAGATTATAATGCCATGTGGCGCTGGTCGGTGGATGATTTGGAAGGGTTCTGGAACGCGATCTGGGATTTCTTTTCACTGCAAGCCAGCGTGCGCCCGGAACAACTGCTGGTCAAACGCCAGATGCCCGGCATGGAATGGGGCACGGGCGGGCGGCTGAACTATGCGGAAAACATCCTGAAGCATGCAAGTGGTAACGCAGATAAACCGGCTCTGATTGTTCAGTCAGAGACGTTTGGCCGCTCGGAATTCACATGGGAACAGTTGCGCTCTCAGGTGGCAAGTGTGGCTGCGCGATTGAGGGCCATGGGCGTGACCGAGGGCGACCGTGTGGTTGCGATCCTGCCCAATACCGAAACCGCGCTGATTGCGTTTCTGGCCAGCGCCAGCATCGGCGCGATCTGGTCCCTGTGTGCGCCGGATATGGGGCATGTAGCAATTCTCGATAGGTTCAAACAGATCGAACCAAAGGTGCTGATTGCACAGGACAGTTATGTGCATGCGGGCAAGATGGTGGACCGCAGGGCGGTACTGGCCGAGATCGCGGAGGGGCTGCCAAGCGTTGTGCAGTTTGTGACCTTGGCGGTTGTTGGTAGCGTGCCGGACGGCCACATCGCATGGGATGATCTGATCGGTGATGATGTGCCTTTTGAACCTGCACAGGTGGCGTTCGAACATCCGTTGTGGATTGTTTATTCGTCGGGCACCACGGGCAACCCCAAACCGATTGTGCACGGGCATGGCGGGGTGTTGCTTGAATCGTGCAAACAATCGCTGCACAAGGATGTCAGCGCCGCAGATCGCTATTGCTGGCTGACGTCCTCGGGCTGGATCATGTGGAATTCGCAGTGGATGGCGCTGGGGCAGGGGGCCACTGTTGCAATCTTCGACGGTGCGCCGAACCATCCCGATATGGGCGTGCTCTGGCGGTTTGTGGCAGATGAAAAGCTGACCTATTTTGGTGCCGGTGCCGCCTATTTCAGTTCCTGCATGAAAGCGGGGGTAACACCGCGTACACAAGTGGACCTGAGCGCGCTGCGCTCTCTCGGGTCTACCGGATCGCCCCTGTCGCCGGAAACTTATGACTGGATTTACCGCGATGTGAAAGCCGACCAATGGCTTGCGCCGATTTCCGGTGGCACCGATCTGGCGGGTGCATTTGTTGTCGGCCACCCCGGCATGCCGGTGCGGGCAGGTGAAATGCAGTGTCGTGCGCTTGGCAATGCCGTGCGGGCGTTTGATCCACAGGGCAACGAACTGGTTGGCGAAGTGGGTGAGTTGGTTTGTACAGAGCCGTTGCCGTCGATGCCGCTGTATTTTTGGGGTGACGAGGATGGCAGCCGCCTGTTTGACAGCTACTTTGCCGATTACCCCGGTGTCTGGCGTCACGGCGACTGGATTGCGATTGATGAAAATGGTGCCAGCGTAATTTACGGTCGCTCGGATGCCACGATAAACCGCAAGGGGCTGCGGCTTGGATCGGCTGAAATTTATCAGGCGGTTGAAGGTCTGGACACGATCTTGGATAGCATCGTTGTCGATCTGGAGT
The DNA here is from genome assembly GCA_947501805.1 of uncultured Sulfitobacter sp. Lineage (GTDB taxonomy): Bacteria > Pseudomonadota > Alphaproteobacteria > Rhodobacterales > Rhodobacteraceae > Sulfitobacter. The sequence goes on from CANMXJ010000020.1 coordinate 41,110, forward strand.
TTCTGGGCCGCGAGAGTTTCATGCCGCTGTTTGTGGTTCCCGCGCAAGGCGTTGCGTTTGATGACGCGCTGAAAGAGCAGATCAACGCGGCGATCCGCGCACAAGTATCGGCGCGGTTTGTGCCCAACGAGATCGTCGAGATCAAAGAAGTGCCGCGCACCTTGTCCGGCAAGAAACTTGAAGTTCCGGTCAAAAAGCTGTTGTTGGGGGGCGACCCTGCAACTGTGGTGAACCGTGACAGCATGGCGAACCCTGACAGCTTTGATTTCTTTATCGCTTATGCGAAAGCACGGGCCGCCGCCTGAAGCCTGCGCTACCTTTGCGAAAGGGCTGGATCACAAAAGCCCTGCCAAGCTATTGCTTTCTCGGGACCATTGCGATGCAATGCCAGAACTCAATCCGGAGAAGTGATGATATGACACCTGCCGAAGAACTGCTGCATCTGCTCGACATCGAACAGCTTGAGGTCGATTTGTTTCGTGGCATCGGGAGCGGAGGCGAAACGACGACACGTATCTTTGGCGGGCATGTGATTGCACAGGCTTTGATGGCTGCATATCGCACAGTGCCGGACCGGTTGTGTCATTCGTTACATGCCTATTTCATCCGCCCGGGTGATCCTGCAATCCCTGTGATCTATCAGGTGGACCGCGCGCGTGATGGCGGCAGTTTTACGACCCGCCGCGTCGTGGCGATCCAGCATGGCAAACAGATTTTCAACATGTCGGCTTCCTTTCATGTGGCGGAGGAGGGTTGGGAATACCAGCACCCGATGAAGGATGTCGGCAATCCCGAAGACTGGCCCAACCGCGATGAATTACGCGCCTCGCTGGTGCACCAGATACCGGAGAAATACCGCGCTGATTTCCTGCGCGAACGCCCGATCGAGTTGCGCGAAGTTGGGCCGCGTGATTTCTTTACACCCAAGTGCGAAGACGATGTAAATCAGGTCTGGTTCCGGATGGAAGCGGCCAAAGGGCAGGACGCCCAGATGCAACACTGCTTGCTGGCATATGCGTCAGACATCAACTTGTTGGGATCTTCTTTGCGTCCGCACGCGCTGACTTGGTTTCAGGGTAAGGTGATGACAGCATCGTTGGATCACGCGATGTGGTTCCATGCGCCGATCGAATTTTCGGATTGGTATCTCTATGATCTGGATGCGCCCTGGACGGGTGGTGCGCGCGGCTTCAACCGCGGGTCTGTCTATAGTCAGGATGGAAAGCTGGTGGCAAGTGTCGCGCAGGAAGGGCTGATGCGACCTATGAAGAAAAAGCAATAGTGCCCGGCGCCATGACCTACAGATCCGACATTGATGCCGCCGCAAAGCACCTGCAACAAGGATCGTACAAACGTGCGTTGAAGGCCGCAATGTCAGCGGCCAAAAAATCACCCGGCCAAGCCGTTGCACCCAATATCGCAGGCATTGCGTTAAGTGCGACTGGCAAGCCAAAAGAGGCGATTGCCCAGTTTCAAAAGGCTTTGAAAATACAGCCGGATTTCATTGACGCACAAAAGAATCTTGCTCAAACTCTAATCTTGACGGGACATGGGGAAGCTGCGCTTGCCCTGTTGTACCGAACAACAGAGAAAACGCCGGATGATTGGCAGGTCTGGTCATTGTTGGCGCAGGCGAACAAGGCAATCGGACAGTATAGTCTTGCATGGGAAAATGCGGGAACCGCTATACGGCTGGCCCCGCGACATGGGGCGAATTATCACCTGCGCAGTACGATCCTGTTGCAGATGGGGCGGATCAAGGATGCGATTGACGATCTGGAAACCGCGCTGAAGATTAATCCCAATGACGTTGTTGCCCTGACCAATCTTAGCTTGCCATTGGCACGTCAGACTCGCAGTCAAGAGGCATTGGATGTGGTCGAACGAGCGGTTGCGATTGACCCCGATAGCCTGCCTGCCCGGTTCCGACTGGCGACGCAACTGGTTGAAATGGGGCAGCAGGAACAGGCGATAGCGCAATACCGGTTGGTACTGGAGCGCACGCCGGATCATCCTGCCACGCTGGAAAGGTTGACGGAACTTCTGCCCTCATCAGAGACGGTATTGCTGGAAAAAAACATTCGCGCCAGCCTCAAGAAAGTGGCGAGACCGTCAGAGGATCGCGCAAGCCTTTTGTTTGCTCTGGCGCGCGTCCTACAGGCCAAAGGGGACAGTGACCAAGCACGCCGCTCGCTGGGTCAAGCCAATGCAGAGATGCGCAAACTGTCAAACTATGACGCGGAAACTGACGGGCAGATCACACAATCCGTTCTTGCGCGCTACCCTTCGGTGCAGCCTGTGCCAGCCTATGAAAAAGATGGTCCGTTTCCCATTTTCATACTCGGCTTACCGCGCTCCGGCACCACACTTGCCGAAGCGGTTTTGGGGATGCATCCCAAGGTGGCCTCGCTTGGTGAACGCGGGACGATTGGGTTTCTGGCACAGGAGATCATCGCAAACGACATGCCCTTTGACGATACAGATGCGACGCGGTTGCGCGCTGAAGAAAGGCGGTTGTTGCCGGATGTGCCCGAAGGAACATTGGCTTTCACAGACAAGATGCCAGAGAACTACCGGCTGGTCGGGATGTTGAAACAGGTCTGGCCCGATGCCCGCGTCATTCAGATAACCCGTGATCCGCGTGATGTGGCTTTGTCGATGTGGAAATCACATTTTTCAGGGGCGGCACTGTCTTACACCTACGATCTAGAAATGATGGCGCAAAAGTTCAATCTCTATGCCAAGACAATGGCCCATTGGCATCAGGTGTTGCCGGATGAAATTCTGGATGTTTCTTACGCTGACATGGTTAATGATGTGGCGGAGACAGGTCGCAAGATGGCGCAATTCTGCGGATTGAAATGGCATGATGATATGGCCCGACCAGATCAGAGCACCGCGCAGGTGATGACCCTTAGCGCGACGCAATTGCGCCAGCCCGTGCACAACCGCGCTATTGGAAAGTGGCAGCAAGACGCGGAAATGCTGGCACCGTTTGTCGCGGGATTGGACCCGGCATATTGGGCCGGATATTGAGCGCACCAAAGCGACAGTCAGCCAAACACGAAGAAACACAGTTTGTTTCGGTCATGGTCGTGTACATAGGCACCGTAAAACCGGTCGGGGATACGCTGGCCCGGTGCGCCATCACAGGTTGCGCCCAGTGAGATTGCCTTGTGATATAAAGCCTCGGCTTCCTCTTTCGTGCTTGCGGGGAATGCGATCATTACGCCGTTGCCAGGGCTGGGGGCCTGTTTGTCATAGGGTTCGCAAACTGCGAGCATCGGCTCTCCGCGCTTGGTCCCGATAAAGGCGATGCGGCCTGTGTCGATGACAACCTTAGCGCCCTGTTCGGCGAACAGATCCGTGTAGAATGTCTTGGCGCGTTCCATGTCTGAAACGCCGATTGTGGTATAGCCGATCATTATATCTATCCTTATTCAAAGCCACCAAAGCGGCGGTTAAGTTTGCGCATGCCGCCAATCCAGCGGTCATAGTTTTCGGTCTTGGCCCGCATGTATCCCACGACTTCGGGGTGGGGCAGGACGAGGAACTGTTCGGCCCGGATAGTCTGTACGCAAGCCTCCGCCACCGGTTCGGGTTCCATCATCCCGTCAATGGCGGCCACGTGATCCTCGTGGCCTCGGGTCATTTCAGTGCGAACCGCTTGCGGACAAAGCACGGACACTTTGATCCCTTGATCGCCGTAGGTCATCGCGAGCCATTCAGCGAGACCAACAGCCGCGTGTTTGGTGACACCGTAAGGCGCGGAGCCAACTTGGTTCAGCAGACCCGCCGCCGAGGAGGTGTTAAGCAGATAGCCACCGCCCCGCGCCGACATCAGCGGCACCAGCGCGCGCGCGGCCCAGACGTGGGACATCACGTTGATGTCCCAGATCCGCTGCCAGTCGTCGTCGGGCACTTCAACACCACCCGCAACAGAGATACCGGCGTTTGAGCAGAACAGATCGATCGGGCCAATGTTACGCTCGACCTCGTTGATCAACTCGTTGATCTCATCCGCTTTGCCGACATTCACGAGATAGGCCGTGCCGCCAATCTCACTCGCTGTCTTTTGCGCGCCTTCGATGTTCATGTCCACGCAGGCGATGTGCCTTGCACCCTCCTGCGCAAAGCGTAGACACATGGCCCGTCCGATACCACTGGCAGCCCCCGTCACGACGATGATCTTGTCTTTGAGTTCCATGATTTACGTCCACATATTGGAGCCGCCACAGACGGTCAGCGCCTGTCCGGTCATGTATTTGCTGGCGTCGGAGGCGAGGAAAACGGCGAGGCCCGCGAAATCATCCGGTTCACCCAAACGGCGCAGGGGGATTTCCTCTTTGATACGTTTTTCCACCTCTGGATTGTCCCACAACTCGCGTGCAAACTCGGTTTTCACAAGGCCGGGGCAAATTGCGTTAAAGCGGATGCCCTTGGGTCCAAATTCAGCGGCAAGGTTGCGTACCAGCCCGATCAACGCCAGTTTCGACATGCCGTACGTGCCGAGCATGACAGAAGGTTTGAACGCGCCGATAGAAGAGGTGAAGGCCATCGAGCCCGCACCCTTGGCAATCATATCGGGGGCGACCATCTGCGCCAGCCAGAGGTTGGACTGCACATTGGCGTTCATGGTTTTCTGATAGGCGTCATCGGGGATTTCCGAGGTTTTACCATAATACGGGTTCACCCCCGCATTGCCGATCACAATATCTATTGGCCCGGCCAGTTCATGTGTCTTGTCGACCAACGCCTGCAACTGTTCCTTGTAGCCGACGTTACATGCAACCGCATGGGCTTTGCCTTTGCCCAATGCGTTGATCCCCGCCGCCGCTTCATCCAGTTGGTCTTGCTTGCGCGCGGAGATCACCACCGTTGCCCCATGTTCGGCCAAGGCGGTGGCCATGGCCAACCCCATGCCCTTGGAGGCACCGGTCAGCAGCGCCACCTTGCCCGTTAAATCAAACAAGCTCATCCCATGAACCCGCCGGAACCACGCGCCTGGGTGTCGCCTTTGATCGCGTCCTGGCGGGAGTTGCTGTCTTTGTAGCTTTGCACTTCGTTGCGGGCGATCACGTGGTGGTGGACCTCATCGGGGCCATCCGCGTAGCGCAGGGTCCGCTGTTGGGCGTACATGCCGGATAGCGGCGACCACTGCGAAATACCCGTTGCACCATGCACCTGCATGGCTTGGTCGATGATATCGCAGACCTGTTCCGGCACCTTGGCCTTGATCATCGACACCCAGATGCGGGCCTCCTTGTTGCCCAGAACGTCCATCGCCTTGGCGGCTTTCAACACCAGCAAACGCATCGATTCAATCTCGATCTTGGCGCGGGAAATGGTTTCCATGTTCTTGCCCAGATCGACGATTTTCTTGCCAAAAGCCACACGGTTCAGCCCGCGATCAATCATCAGGTCCAGCGCCTTTTCCGCTTGCCCGATCGAACGCATGCAATGGTGGATGCGGCCCGGTCCAAGGCGCACTTGGGAGATCTCAAAACCGCGTCCTTCGCCCCACAGCATGTTGGTTTCCGGGACGCGCACATCTGTGAACCGGATATGCATATGCCCATGCGGTGCGTCGTCATGACCGAAAACGTGCATGGGGCCGAGGATTTCAACACCGGGATGATCCATCGGCACAAGGATTTGGGACTGCTGACGGAAGGCTTCCGCATCGGGAGAGGTTTTCACCATCACGATCATGATCTTGCAGCGGGGATCACCCGCGCCAGAAATATAGTATTTCTCACCGTTCATGACCCATTCGCCGTTTTCCAGCACGGCGGTCATGCCGATGTTCTTGGCATCAGACGAAGCGACATCGGGCTCTGTCATGGCAAAGGCGGAGCGGATTTCACCAGCGAGCAGGGGTTTGAGCCACTTTTCTTTCTGTTCGGGCGTGCCGACACGTTCCAGCACTTCCATGTTGCCGGTGTCAGGCGCAGAACAGTTCAGCGTTTCGGACGCCAAAGGGTTTTTGCCCAGCTCGGCGGCGATATAGGCGTAATCAAGGTTGGACAGACCCTCACCCGTTTCGGCATTGGGCAAAAAGAAGTTCCACAGCCCTGACTCGCGGGCCTTCTGCTTGGCTCCTTCCAGCAGTTCCATCTGGCGCGGCGTATGCGACCAGCGGTTCGCGCGGCCTTCACCGTCGCGGTGATATTCCTCCGTGATCGGATCGACGTTTTCGCGGATGTGTTTGATTACGGCATTCAGCAGCGGCTTGGCCTTGTCGGACATCTCAAGGTTGTTCAGACTAAGCGGGGAATTGGTATCGGACATATCGTTGCCTCCTGTTGGCGTTTATTTGTTCACCCGAAGGGTGACGTTATTTATTGACCCAGTTGGGCGCGCGTTTCTCGACAAAGGCGGTCACGCCCTCTTTGAAATCTTCGGTCTTGCGCAGGTCGTCGATGACCTCGCGGGAATAGGCGATGCTTTCGGCCATGCCGTCGCGGGCGTACATGTCGTTCAGCACGCGCTTGGTTGATTTGACGGCAGAGGGGGAGACCGTGCAAAGCTGCTCGGCCTTTTCCATTGCTTTTGCCATCAGGTCGCCATGCGCATGGACTTCGTTCACACAGCCCATTTTCAGCGCCTCATCCGCCAGAATAGTACGCCCCGTGAACATCATCTCCTGCGCGGCAAGCCGCCCGATGTAGCGCGACAGGCGTTGCACACCGGAGGCGGCGGCGAAAAAGCCGACCCTGACTTCGGGCAGGGCAAACTTGGCGTTCTCGGAAGCGAGGATAATGTCGCAGGACAGCGCCGTCTCAAACCCGCCACCCATGGCAAAACCGTTCACGGCCGCGATAATCGGTTTCTCCAGATCAAAGCGGGCGGACAATCCGGCAAAACCGGAGGTAGGCATCGGCTTTTGCGTTCCGCCTGCCGCTGTGGCCTTAAGGTCATTGCCCGCGCTGAACGCTTTGTCCCCCGCGCCGGTCAGTACCGCGACCCAGAGATCTTGATCAGCCGCGAAAGCATCCCAGCAATCGGCCATCTCGTTGTGCATATCGACGTGCACGGCATTGTAGACATCTGGCCGGTTCATCGTGACGACAAGGATATGACCCTTCCTTTCGGTTGTGATAAATTCGTAGCTCATACTTTCAGCCCTCCGGTGTCGATTTCAGTAAATTTGCCACCTGTCGCGGCCAGTGTGCGCAGGGTTTTGGCAGGTTCAAATGCGGCATCTTGCGCGCCCAGTTTTTCCATGCGATCCAGCACCGCTTGCGCGCCGACCATATCGCCATAGAATATCGGGCCGCCCCTGTCGGCGGGCCAGCCATAACCGTTGAGCCAGACAACATCGATGTCCGAGGGGCGTTGTGCCTTGTTTTCCTCAAGGATTTTCACAGCCTCATTAATCATCGGATAGATGCAAATCTCGATGATCTCATCAGCGCTCATGGTAGAGGGTTCAGCCCCGGTAATGTCGCGGATGATGCCTGCGGTCACATCGGACGGAACGGGGCGGCGGTTTTCGTCGTAATCATAAAACCCCGCCTTGGTTTTCTGCCCGCGGCGGTCCAATTCACACAAAGCATCACGGATCGGATTGTCGGTCTTGGCCCCTTTGGACCAACCAATATCAAGGCCCGCAAGATCAGACATCTGGAACGGTCCCATTTTGAAACCGAACTGGTTTAGCGCCGCGTCCACATCCCATGGCATCACGCCCTGATAAACCAGCTTGTTCGCCTGGATTTGACGGGCAAACAGAATGCGGTTGCCGACAAATCCGGGGCAGACGCCGACCAGCGTAGCGATCTTGTTGATGTCCTTCGCCAAGGCCATGCAGGTTGCGACCACATCATCTGCGGTGTGTTTGGCGCGGACAATCTCCAGCAGTTTCATCACATTCGCGGGGGAAAAGAAATGCAGCCCGATCACGTCTTGGGGTCGTTTGGTCATTGCCGCGATTTCATCGATGTTCAGCGCCGAAGTATTGGTGGCAAGGATCGCGCCGGGTTTCATCACTGCGTCGAGTTCAGTGAATATCTTGCGCTTGAGGTCCATGTTTTCAAACACGGCCTCAATGACCAGATCACAATCGGCAAGGTCCGCAATCGACAACGTGCCGGTGAAACGCCCCATCCGCGCTTCGACCTCGTCCTGCGGGAAACGCCCCTTGTCAGACGACCGCTGATAGTTGCCACGTACCACGCCCAGACCCCGATCCAGACCTTCCTGCGAAGTATCGACAATCGTCACAGGAATGCCAGCGGTCGCGAAGTTCATTGCAATGCCGCCGCCCATGGTACCCGCACCGATGATGCCAACGGTTTTCACAGGCCGTTTTGGCGTGTTCGCATCCAACCCTGGCACTTCCCATGCGGCGGCACCGGCTGCGGCGATATAGGCACCGATTTCTTGTTCGCTTGGATGGTTCATACTTGAGCCTCTTGTTTGTCCAGACAGGCCGTGCGGATTGCACGACGATCAATCTTGTCCGTGGCACCACGGGTCAGCACATCATGCTGGCACCACAGGTGCGCAGGAATTTTATACTTGGCGAGGTGACCATCAAGGAACGCGGCCAACCCGTCACGTGTTAATGTTGCGCCTGCCCTTAACTGCACGGCTGCGCCAACAGCTTCGCCCAGCCGGTCATCGGGAACTGAAAATGCGGCGGCTTCCAGAACATCGGGATGGCGGTGCAGCGCACCCTCAACATCCAGACAGGCGATGTTTTCACCGCCGCGGATGATGATGTTCTTTTTGCGATCAAGGATTGTGACGTAGCCGTCATCATCCAGCACACCCAGATCACCAGTGCGCAGCCAACCATCCTTGAGCGTTTCTGCGGTGGCTTCCGGTTTGTTCAGATAGCAGCGCATGATTTGGGGGCCTTTCACCGTGATCTCTCCGATGGTGCCGTTTGGAACATCGTTTCCGTCATCGTCGAGCATCCGTAGCTCCTGCACAGGAGGGTGCAGTTTGCCTGCGCTCTCTGGGCGGGCCTTGTAGTCATCGCCAATCATCCCGATGCCAAGTGCGTTGGTCTCGGTCATGCCCCAACCGGTTGCCACGCCTGCGTTGGGAAAGGTTTCTGCCAGCTGTGCCACCTGTGCGGCGGGGCGTTTTGCACCACCGGCACCTAGGTAGTCCATCATGGGCAATGTCTCGCCCATGCGCTTTGCCGCTTCCATCAACTCGGCCGATTGTGTCGGGACCCCGAGGAACCGTGTGATGTCATTGTCGCGCATCAGGCGCACGGCGTCCTCGGCGTCCCATTTGTACATCAACGTGATTTTGGCCCCTGCAGGCAAGCTCAGCAAGAAAAGCGGATGTGTCGCGGTAACGTGAAATAATGGCGTAACAACCAGTGCGGAGGGACGCGGTGCTGCGGGGGCATCCGGCGCAGGCGGGTCAATCAGCGGCGCGATAACGGATTGCATCAGCCAGCTAAAAACCGCATTCACCGCACCGCGATGTGTCTGAACAACCCCTTTGGGATGGCCGGTGGTGCCGGATGAATACATGATGGCGAAATCGTCATCGGTATCAATGGGAACAGCGGGTGCCTGATCAGAACGGGCACCATCGCGCAATGCCGAAAAGTCCAGCGCCGTTTCCCCCTCGCCGTCGCGTGCGCCAATCAGGGTCAGGCCAAGGGTGTCTTGCAAGGGCTTGAGGCGCGCAATGCGCGACTTGTCAGCAAAGATTACCTTGGCTTCGCTATCACGCAGGGCATAGTCAAGTTCTTCGGTGGTCCACCACGCATTGACGAAAACAACAACGCCGCCGATGGAAGATATCGCGAGGACCAGTATCAGCAATTCGGGATAGTTGCGCATGGCAATTGCAACCCGATCGCCCTGACGCAACCCCAGCTGATCCTGCATGGCGTGGGCAAGCCGGTAAACAGATCCGGTGAATTCAGCATAGGTCAGGCTTTCACCCTCATAGGCCAGATATTCCAGCTGGCCATTGCCATGTTGCGCCCATCCCGCTGCCAGCAATCCCGGCAGGGTTGGTGGTATGTTCTTGAATGCCTTGACGGTGACCCCGCGCACGTCAACCTCGTGCAGCGCGAAAGTCGGGTTTGTGCTTGTTACATGGCGCACGGCCTGTTCCGGTGTCATGGCCGTCATAACGGCCCCCGATTATTGCGCATGATCCCCCTCCCAAGGCAAAGCTTCGGCCCATCCTTCCACAGATCGAGCCGACTCTGTTATCATGAGACTAGGCAGTAAAGACGCCGCTGCCAATACCGCAGAACGGAACGTCATTCCGCGAAAATATGCTTGTCGAAAGATTGTCGGCGAAAACCGGATGATAGACTTGGCGGGTGCCAGATGGCGCGGTCACTAAATGCCGACGCTGATTGTCGTATACGTCGTTGCCTTTTCCTGCCAAGGTCTGCACCCTTTCATGAGGTGTCGATGATGTCTGACGCTATTGTATCAAGTCGTGGCACAAGGCATGACAATCGACATTTGGCAGCGTACCCTTTAGGAACCCTGAAACCGACTTGGCATTCCAACCGAACAGGCAGGCTATGCAATCAAATCTTCCGCCCCTTCGTGCCTTACATGCATTCGAGAGTTTCGGAAGGCTTGGGTCAGTCAACGCTGCCGCGCGGGAATTGGGTGTCACGCCGGGTGCTGTCAGCCAACAAATAAAGTTGCTGGAAAAACAGCTGGAAATGCCACTGATCATGAAAGACGGGCGTCGGGCATCGCTTGCACCAAAGGCCAGAGCCTACCACGCTGTTCTGACCGCCGGTTTTGAAAAGCTGAAGCAGGCGCAGCATCTCTTGTCACAACAGGTGGCTGATCTGGACATACATGTGTCGGGCTTACCGACCCTTCTACTTAAATGGCTGAACCCGAGACTGCACCAATTCGAAGCCCGATATGGTGAAGCGTCTATTCGATTGGAAGCAACCCATGTGGAGCCGGACCCGGAGTTTCTTGATCATATGTTCCGGCTGACTTATGGCACTGTTTCAAGCACTTTTCCCCATGCGCGCGCCTTGTTTCGCGATGAGTGCTTTCCCGTTTGTTCGCCGGATTTCCTGAAAGAACGTCCAGACGCGCTTGACCCGCAGGGACTATCCAACTTGCCGTGGATCGACATTGACTGGGGCCCTGCCTATGCAACAGTTCCCCGTCTGGGCGACTGGCTTGTTGCGCAAGGTTTGCAAGAACCCGCCCACAAGCCAACGTCAGTACATTCCCTATCAAGTTCGGCGCTGGAGGCCGTTGCCAGCGGGCAGGGCATTGCGTTGGCGCAATCCTCGTTTGCTTCGGTTGACCTCGAACTGGGCAGGCTTGTCAGGATGTCCCAGGAGACAGTCCCGATGCCCGAACCCTATTTTATCTGCTGGGGTCCACAGATGATGCAAAACGAAAAACCGAGGAATTTTCTGAACTGGGTGCTTTCCGAAGCCGCCGAATGAATAGTTAGAAAAACTAAACAATCATGGTTGGAAAATCCGGTTTTCTCAAGGCTATATATAGGCTAGGAACGCCAGACCTCAGCCACATTTATCGCGTCAGCAAGGAAGTCATATGTTTTTGAAGAATGCATGGTACGTCGCCGCCTGGAGCGAAGAAATTGTCAACTCTTTGCAGCAGGTTAAGGTGCTGGGCGAAAAAATCTGCATGTTCCGCAATGATGAAGGCGAAGTCATCGCCATGGAAGATGCCTGTCCGCATCGCAAGTTGCCGCTGTCAAAGGGCCGGATCAAGGACAACAACGTCGAGTGTGGCTATCACGGTTTGACATTTGATTGTGCGGGGCAGTGTGTGTGGGCACCGGGGGGTGGGCGTATCCCGTCTGCCGCGCGGGTGCGTCCCTATCCGGTGCATGAAAAATACGGGCTGGTCTGGATCTGGATGGGTAACGCCGCAATTGCCGACCCCGAAGACATTATCGATATTCCGAATTTCGACAGTCCCGAATGGGGGATCAATCGCGGTGCCGCGATGGAACTGAACTGCAACTACCTTTTGATGTGTGACAACCTGCTTGATCCGACACATGTGGCTTGGGTTCACGAGTCATCTTTTGCCGCCGCTGCGACAAAAGACACGCCTTTGCGTGTCACCAAGACAGAAAATGGTGTCATTGTGCACCGTTGGATGATGGATCACGAACCGGCCCCATTCTACAAGAAAGTGGTGGAATTCGAGGGCAATTGCGATCGACTTCAGCACTATGAGGTCCGCTATCCCAGTCACGCTTTGATCCGCGCCGTGTTCACTCCTGCTGGCACAGGCGGTGTGGACGGGACACTGCATGAAAAGACCTTTGTGATGGACAGCTACAACTTCATGACGCCGACCACCGAAACCGAAACGCGGTATTACTGGTTCCAGCTGCGCAACATCAGGCCTGACGATGAAGAGTTGTCAAAGATGATGAGCGAGGACGTGCGCAATGCCTTTGAAGAGGACCGCGCCGTGCTGGATCAGGTGCAGATCGGTATGAGCGAAAAGACGTCACCGCATATTGATCTTGGGATTGATGCGGGCCAGTTGCGCTTCCGGCGCCAGCTCGAAGCCATGATTGCCGAAGAGGCGATGGTTGACGCCAAGATGAGCCAGTAAAATGGCGGGCGGGTTTCGCAAGTTTCGCGTCGCGGACAAGATTGCCGAGAGCGATATCATAACGTCGTTCTATTTCGAGCCGACGGATGGTGCGCCGGTTTGGGATGTACTGCCCGGGCAGTACATCACGTTACGTATCCCGAATGCGAACGAACCCGTGCTGAGAACCTACTCTGTGTCTTGTGATCCGTCAGAAACGGGGCACCACCGCATAACGGTGAAACGCGAAGCCGGAATGAACGGGGCATCGGATGGTATTGGTTCGTGCTGGCTACACGATGAGGTCGAGGTTGGAAGCATTGTGGAAATCGCCCCGCCGCGTGGTACGTTTGTTCTAGACGAGACAAGCCCACGGCCCGTCCTGCTTTTGTCTGGTGGTGTTGGCTTGACGCCGATGGTATCCATGCTGCACCGGTTGCGAGAAAGCGAGCGTGATGTTCACTTTCTGCACGCCTGCGAAAATGGTCAGGTTCATGCGCTGCGAGACGAAGTTATGTCCTGTGCAAACGCGCGTATTCAGCCCCGCTTTATCTATCGCTCGCCAAGTGACAAGGACCGCAGTGGCAACCTGTTTGACGCGGAAGGTGTGATCGACAAAGCCTTCATGCAACGACATGTGCCAATCGGTGATTATGACGCTTACATTTGCGGACCAACGTCGTTTATGGTGGCCATGTATCAACTTTTGCAAGTGTTAGGTGTTTCGAAAAATCGCATTTCTTACGAGTTCTTTGGCAAGGCGGAATCGCTGGAAGCCTTGGCAGCAAAACAGGCCCGCCCGAAAAGTGACACGGCCGCATCACGTGCCGCGCCAAGTATTCAATCGCTCGCCTTTTTGACCAATCCTGATGCGTGGGCAGCGGATGATGTGCTTGCAAAGACACCGCCAGCAGCAGCACCTTTGAGCGATGGGGATGTGACGTTTCGTACCTCTAATGTGACGGCATCTTGGGATCATGCGGCGGCGTCACTTCTTGAACTTGCCGAAAATGCAGGCCTTAATCCGGAGTTCAGCTGTCGGGCAGGGATTTGCAACTCTTGCAAGTGCGGGTTGGTATCAGGTGAAGTCGAGTATTTCGAAACCCCGTTGATGCAACCCGAAGATGGTCAGGTTCTGATTTGTTGTTCGCGCCCCAAAGGTCCGGTTGTTCTGGATCTCTAACACTTGGATCACTGCTCGCATCTTAAATGATGTTTCGATGCAGGGCGCATTCGGCAGTGCAAATCCCAAGGCGACAATCCATAATGTCAGACTCCGGACCCGCAAACCTATAAGAACAATTGACACATGTGGTTCGTGATCCAACTTTTGTCTACGTAAAGTTGCTTATGTCTAGATTTATACTAAGATAGCTCCATCAAGCATATCTTGCTGGAAGCAGTCCTGCTGCCTGATTGGTGTGTCTAGCTGAAACAGCAAACAGACAAGACGGATGCTTGGATCAGGACAAAACCGACAACAACGCTTGGTAAGTAGTCATAACGTCAGCGAGGCGGTTCGCCGTGAAAGCCACATACAAGGATGTTAAATCCGACATCCTGTCAAAGATTACAAAAGGCGAATGGAGCCCCGGTAGCCTTGTTCCAAACGAAGTGGAACTGGCGGCGACATACGGCTGCGCGCGTGCCACGGTTAACCGCGCCATGCGCGAACTGGCGGACGACGGTCTGGTCGAAAGGCGCCGCAAGGCAGGGACACGGGTGCGAACGGCACCACTGCGCACGGCGCGGTTTGATATCCCGCTGGTGCGTGCAGAAATTGAGGGAAAAGGGGCGAAGTACCGCTATTCTCTTGTGAGCAATTCTGTAGAAACTGCCCCAGACTGGTTGCGCGCAAGGCTCAATTTGCCCGATCAGAGCGAGGCACTTCATCTGGTTTGCATGCACTACGCGGACGGTGATCCCTATCAACATGAAGACAGGTGGATAAACCTGACCAAGCTTCCGCAGGCACGTTCGGTGGATTTTTCTGAATCCGGACCAAACGAATGGCTAGTTTCTGAAATTCCGTTTTCGGATGTCGAAATCAGCTTTTCGGCCGGTTTGGCAGATCAAATCCTGACCGACTATTTGACCTGCGCCAAAGGTGATCCGGTCTTTACCATAGAGCGGTCAACATGGTGGGAAGGGCAAGCGGTAACCTATGTGCGCCTGACTTACAAACCCGGTCATCGTCTGACGACACGGTATTGAATTTGCGCAGCGCCGCCCTCAAGACCCGAGAGCGGCGCTGTGTATGTCAAAGAATGCTTGGCAGGTTCAACCCGTTTTCACGGGCACACTCCAGCGCTTCGTCATAGCCTGCATCCGCATGGCGCATTACGCCTGTGGCCGGATCGTTCCACAGAACCCGCTCGATGCGCCGGTCAGCGTCTTCGGTCCCGTCACAACAGATCACCATGCCGGAGTGCTGGGAAAAGCCCATGCCAACGCCGCCGCCGTGATGCAGGGAAACCCACGTTGCACCGGAGGCTGTGTTCAGCAAAGCATTCAGCAGGGGCCAGTCGGATACCGCGTCGGAGCCGTCCTTCATGCTTTCTGTTTCACGGTTCGGGGATGCAACCGAACCGGAGTCCAGATGGTCACGTCCAATCACGATCGGAGCACTCAATTCGCCGGTGCGTACCATTTCATTGAACGCAAGACCCAGCTTGTGACGCACGCCAAGGCCAACCCAGCAAATCCGCGCAGGCAACCCCTGAAAACTGATCCTTTCACGCGCCATATCGAGCCAATTGTGCAGGTGGCTGTCTTCGGAGAGAATTTCCTTAACTTTGGCATCTGTCTTGTAGATATCTTCCGGATCACCGGACAGGGCCGCCCAGCGGAACGGGCCAACGCCACGGCAAAACAGCGGGCGGATATAGGCAGGGACAAAGCCCGGGAAATCGAACGCGTTTTCCAGACCTTCTTCCAGCGCAACCTGACGGATGTTGTTGCCGTAATCCAGCGTTGGCACACCCGCATTCCAAAAATCAACCATTGCGGCCACATGCGTTTTCATCGACGCGCGTGCTGCTTTTTCAACTGCCTTGGGATCGCTCTCGCGCTTGTCGCGCCACTGCGCCATTGTCCAACCCTGCGGCAGATACCCGTTGATCGGGTCATGTGCGGACGTCTGGTCGGTGACGATATCGGGGCGCACACCACGCTTGACCAACTCGGGGAACACATCCGCCGCATTGCCCAACAGGCCAACAGATTTTGCTTCGCCCGCCGCTGTCCAGCGCTCGATCATCTCAAGTGCTTCATCCAGCGTTTCGGCCTTTTCGTCGACGTATTTTGTACGTAGCCGGAAATCAATGCTTTCGGGATTACACTCAACGGCAAGGCAGCAGGCACCGGCCATAACAGCCGCCAAAGGCTGCGCGCCGCCCATACCGCCAAGGCCACCCGTCAAAATCCATTTGCCTTTCAGGGAACCGTCATAGTGCTGGCGGCCTGCCTCGACAAAGGTCTCGTAGGTGCCTTGAACAATGCCTTGGCTTCCGATGTAAATCCAGGAACCCGCAGTCATCTGGCCATACATCGCCAAACCCTTTTTATCGAGTTCGTTAAAGTGGTCCCATGTGGCCCAATGCGGCACGAGGTTGGAGTTGGCGATCAACACGCGCGGGGCGTCTTTGTGGGTCTGGAATACGCCAACAGGTTTGCCTGATTGCACCAGCAAAGTCTGGTCTTCCTCCAACTCGCGCAGGGAGGAGACAATCATGTCATAGTCCTTCCACGTGCGCGCGGCGCGGCCGATACCGCCATACACGACTAACTCATGAGGGTTCTCCGCCACATCTGGATGCAGGTTGTTCATCAACATGCGCAGGGGCGCTTCGGTCAGCCAGCTTTTTGCGGTGAGTTCGGTGCCGGTTGCAGGAAAAACGTCACGGGTATTCTTGCGAGGATCGCTCATGATGTGCCTTTCAGGGAGGAAGTCAAAGTTGGGGCCAATGCGGCCAGTTTTTTCAGGATCGTGGTAAGGTGTACGCGCAGAGTTGCGGCTTTTTGTTCATCATAGGACCATGGGGCAGCTTCTGTGCTGAGGTAGGTACTTTGTGCCAGTTCCATCTGGATGGCATGCAATCCGTCGGCAGGTCGGCCATAATGGCGCGTTGTCCAACCCCCTTTGAACCGGCCGTTGGTGATCGACGTGTACCCTTCTGCAGCGGCGCAAATGTCTTGTGTCACAGCTTCGATTTCGGGCGCGCAGGTGGTACCCAGATTTGTGCCGATGTTGAAATCGGGCAGCGTGCCTTCAAACAGGAACGGGATTTTGCTGCGGATGGAATGGCAATCATACAGTATCGCAATGCCATGCAGATCACGCACCCGTTCCAGCTCTGCTTGCAATGCCGCGTGGTAAGGCGCGTGAAATGCCGCCCGGCGCTGCTCTATTTGTGCCGCAGTGGGCGGCGATGACCAAATATCGTTTCCGTCAAAATCCGTAAGCGGCACCAAACCGGTGGTGTTCTGACCGGGGTAAAGCGATACGCCAGACGGGTCTCGGTTGGCGTCAACAACATAACGGTGGAACGTGGCACGCACCGTCGTGGCACCGGGGCAAATGCCCTCATAGAGCTGATGAATATGCCAGTCCGTATCATCCAGACCGCGACCACGGTCATTCAGGTCGGCAAGGATGTCCTCCGGAACATGGGTTCCGGTATGCGGAAGGCCAAGCACGATCGGACTGTTGCCCTGAACAATTTCGACAGGTTTCATGCGCCCAGCTCCGGCATGTCGACGCCCGCGGCGGTTACAATTGCGCCGCTGGCTACCATGACAGCCGCACGCTCCAGATCCGGCGCAAGATAGCGGTCTTCACCCAACGTTTCGACTTCTTCGCGCACCCGCGTCACGACTCGCTGCAAGGTATCGCTGGTCTTGAGAGGGTCGCGGAAATCAATGCCCTGCGCACCGCAAAGCAGTTCGACACCAAGAATACAGTTCAGGTTTTCAAGCATCTGACCCAAACGGCGTGCGCCATGTGCGGCCATACTGACGTGATCTTCCTGATTTGCAGAGGTTGGCGTACTGTCTGTCACACAGGGGTTCGCCAGATGCTTGTTCTCGCTCATCAATGCGGCAGTTGTGACTTCGGCAATCATATATCCACTGTTCAGACCCGGATTGGGGGTCAGGAAGGGTGGCAGATTAAAGCTAAGCACAGGATCAACAATCAACGCCACACGGCGTTGCGCAATCGCTCCTATTTCCGCAATCGCCAGCGCAATCATATCAGCGGCAAAGCCGACAGGTTCGGCGTGGAAGTTGCCACCCGAAACAATCAGATCAGCGCCCACCAACACCAGCGGATTATCGGTTGCGGCGTTTGCCTCAATCTCAAGCGTGCGTGCCGCCATGCGCAGCACGTCCATTGCAGCACCTGTGACCTGCGGCTGACAACGAATGCAATAGGGGTCTTGGACACGCGCATCATCAACGACATGACTTTCGCGGATTTCGGACCCTGCAAGCAACGCGCGCATGGTTTCGCCCGCTTCGATCTGGCCGCGATGGCCGCGCAAGGCGTGGATTTCGGGTTGCAAGGGTGCTGTAGACCCCATGATAGCATCGGTTGAAAGCGCAGAGGTGACAAGCGCGGAATGCGCACCGCGCCATGCGCCAAACAGACCGGCAAGCGCAAAAGCGGTGGAAAACTGCGTGCCGTTGATCAATGCCAAACCTTCTTTGGGGCCAAGCTCAACAGGTGTCAGGCCCGCGGCGGCAAGTGCCTTGTCGCCCACCATAACCGTGCCCTCGAATTCCGCTTCACCATGACCCATCATGGCGGCCGCCATATGGGCCAGCGGTGCAAGATCACCCGACGCGCCGACAGAACCTTTCGCGGGAATAACCGGTGTCACACCTTTGTCGAGCATTGCCTCGATCAGATCGACAATCTCAAGTCGCACACCGGAGGCACCGCGCCCGAGGCTGAGCAGCTTGAGTGCCATCAGCAGGCGCGCGTGCGCGCGCGGGATCGCGGGGCCAACGCCGCAACAATGCGACAGGATCAAATTGCGTTGCAGCGCGGCGGTGTCTTTTGCTTCGATCTTGACGGACGCCAGTTTGCCAAAACCGGTGTTCACACCGTAAACGGCGTCGCTGCCTGCAACTGCTTTTGCGATACGTGAATGCGCAAGTTCAATCGCAGGGCGGCAGGCGGGATCAAGACGCACAGATGCTTCTTCCAGAAAAACTTTTTCAAGATCGGCAAGTGTAACGGCACCGGGGGTCAGGGTTAATGTAGTCACGATACAGCTCCGAAAATGCGGGAATGAAGTGGGTTAAATCCGATGCGATAGGCCAGTTCGGCAGGGTGCTTGACGTCCCAGACAGCCAGTTCTGCGCGCAGACCCGCCTTGATCGTTCCCGTGTCCGTCAGGCCAAGGGCGCGGGCCGCGTTCTGGGTTGCGCCACGCAGCGCCTCTTCGGGTGTCATCCGAAACAGGGTGCAGCCCATATTCAGAGCCAGCAAAAGGGAATTGAGGGGGGATGATCCGGGGTTCACGTCTGTCGCCAGCGCCATCGGAACGCCGTGCTTGCGCAGCAGCGTAATTGGCGGCGCTTGGGTTTCGCGCAGTGTATAGAAGGCACCCGGCAGAATGACGGCAACCGTTCCGGCCTCTGCCAGTGCTTTGACGCCATCTTCGTCAAGATACTCGATATGATCGGCAGAAAGTGCGCTGTAGCTGGCCGCAAGTTTGGCCCCACCCAGATTGCTGAGCTGTTCCGCATGCAGTTTCACTGGCAGACCCAGTTCACGGGCGACATCAAAAACCCGCGCGATCTGGGCAGGCTGGAATGCGATGTTTTCGCAAAAACCGTCAACCACATCGACCAGCCCTTCGGCATATGCGGCGCGCAAGGCAGGGATACAGACGTTGTCAATATAAGCATCATCACGCCCTGCGTATTCTGCAGGTGTCGCATGTGCCCCAAGGAACGTGGTTTTGACCCTGATGGGGCGGTTCGCCATGACTGCACGGGCAACCTGCAACATGCGCAACTCTGTCTCTACATCGAGACCGTATCCTGATTTGATCTCGATGGTTGTGACACCTTCGCCAATCAACACATCAACACGGCGCAAGGCATCCTCAAGCAGTTCGTCTTCAGTTGCGGCACGTGTGGCCGTCACAGTGGAAACGATCCCACCACCGGCGCGTGCGACTTCCTCGTAACTGGCACCGTTCAGGCGCATTTCGAATTCGACCGCACGATCACCGCCGTGAACAATATGTGTATGGCAATCAATCAAGCCCGGCGTGACCAGTCGACCTTCAAGACCGGTTTTGGAATAACCCGCATATGCAAGAGGCACGTCGGCCAAAGGGCCGACCCATTCGATCAGCCCGTCTTTCACAGCGATTGCAGCGTTATCGATCATTCCATAGGCGGCTTGCGATTCGCTCATGGTCGCTGCGTTCAAATCAACGAAGAGACTGCTGTTTCCGGTCATACCTACCCCACAATTGCAAAAGTTTCGCTTTTCTAGTACGCATCAACGTGTATTATGTCTATACATAAGAAACGATAGGACGCCAAATGATTTTTGCCAAACACGCCAGACTCTCAGCCGGATGGGCTGATGACGTCCGCATCAACATCGAGAACGGCCGGATCAGCAGCATTGAAACCGGTCAGTCAGCACAGGCGTCCGATACCACTGTCGACACTTTGCTGCCCGCATTGGCCAATTTGCACAGCCACAGCTTCCAACGCGCGATGGCGGGCATGACCGAATACAGAATGGCAGGCAAAGACAGCTTCTGGACATGGCGTGACCTGATGTACCGCTTTACCGCCAGCCTGACGCCCGAGCAGGTCGAAGCAATTGCGGCATTTGTTTTTCTGGAAATGCAGGAGGCGGGCTATGCCAGTGTCGGCGAATTCCACTATCTGCACCACCAGCCCGGCGGCACACCTTACGAGGATCTGGGTGAATTGTCCGCGCGTGTTATGGCGGCGGCAGGAACCACCGGCATTGGCCTGACCCATCTTCCCGTCCTCTATACTTATGGCGGGGCAGGGCAGGTGCCGCTTGAAGCCGGGCAGGCGCGGTTCGGCAATTCGGTTGACCGCTTCAACAATCTGGTGGCCGCGGCATGGGGTGCTGTTGCAGAGTTACCTGACGATTGCCGCGTGGGCATCGCGCCACATTCCCTGCGGGCAACATCGCCTGACGATCTACAGGCTGTCTTGGCCTCTCATACAGCTGGTCCTGTGCACATCCACATCGCGGAACAACCCAAAGAAGTTACCGATATTTCGGCATGGCTGGGGGCCAGACCAGTCGAATGGCTGCTTGCCAATGTAGAGGTCTCCAAGGATTGGTGCCTTATTCATGCAACCCACATGACCGACTCCGAAACCGTCAACATGGCCAAATCCGGTGTCGTTGCGGGTCTGTGTCCAGTGACTGAAGCCAACTTGGGGGATGGTCCCTTCAACGGACCTGCCTATCTGAATGCCGGTGGCGCATTCGGCATCGGGTCGGATTCGAACGTATTGATCTCGCTGACCGAAGAGTTGCGCACACTGGAGTATTCCCAGCGTCTTCGCGACATTGCCCGCAATGTACTGGTGGTTGGTGAAGGCTCTGTTGGTGAAACACTCTACACGGGTGCTGCCAAAGGTGGCGCACAAGCATTGGGACGCGGTGCAGGTGAAATCTCGGTTGGTGCGTTGGCGGACCTGACGGCCATCGACAGCACATCTCCTTCGCTGTGTGCGTTGCGCAAGGATCAGCTTTTGGACGGTCTTGTGTTTGCGGCAAAGGACAACGTCGTCTCAGACGTCTGGTCGGCAGGACGTCACAACGTGAAATCCGGAACACATGTGCAGCGCGAGACAATTACGCGGGCCTACCGGTTTGCAATGGACAGTTTGATCGCGTCACTCTGACCCAGATAACGCAAGTTGATTTCTAGCACGGCATCCCCTTTGCCAAGCGCGAGCCTCGCGTTGTCCGCCTCTATAAATGCGGTGTCGCCTGTTGTCAGTTTTGCTGCACCAATCTCCGGCCGCCCCGCAAGCACATGAAAAGCAATTATGCCCTCCGGCGGGCGCTGCGTGATCTGCTCAAGCGGGCCATTGCGCGTGATTACGTCTGCAGCGCAATGGGTTGGGTCAAACATCAGATTCAAATCAGTCAAAGGCCCATCCGTCAGACGTGAATGAACCTCGAGAGCGCCATCAAAACATACCGGCACCCACGGGGCTGCGTTCAACTCCCCGCCAGGGTGTTCCAGAACCATGCCGTTGCCTGACACAACAGTCAGCACACGTGTTAATCCGGCAAAGTTCGAGAACGCACCATCCTGCGCAACATCTGCGCGGCTGATCCTCCAGATCGGCTGCGTGCCCAAAAGGCCTTTGGCGATGTCGCGCGTGATGCCGCCACCGTTCTTCCATGGCACGTCAATCAGATCATCAAAGGGCAGAACTTGCATGGATCACTCCGTAAATTGACAGGTCATAAACAGGAAACGGCATCAACTGTTTACGGCTGCAACACTCCGCCCGTTCCGCAGGAATACCGCGAGTACCAAGGCACCCCCAATACCCATCGCCGCCCAAGAGGTTGTGATGAGTAGCAAGGCACCAATGGTTAGGATGACCTTGTCCCATCTGCCCAACGGTGCCTTGAAATAGCCGATATAGGCGGCGGAAAGCGCGAATATACAGACAATCCCGCTGATCAGAGCTGCAATGAATTCCACCCACGTAAAATTAACGAACAACAGACTGGGCGCATAGATGAACATGAAGGGAACCAGCGCTTTGCCCATCGACAAACGGAATGCGGTAATGCCCGTATGCATCGGTTCTGATCGTGCAAGGCCCGCCGCCGCATAAGCAGCAAGGGCCACGGGTGGCGTCACATCCGCCAAAACGCCGAAATAGAACACAAAGAAGTGCGTGGCGATCAAGGGGACATCGAATTTCAGCAACGCGGGTGCCGCGATAGACGCCAGAATGATATAGGTTGGCGTGGTCGGAATACCTGCCCCCATAATGATGCAGGCAATGGCAACAAAAACGAGACCAAAGAACAGCGCCATGCTTTTCTCGTTCAGCAAGCCGGTAAAGTCGATGGACATCATAAAGCCGGCCAGATCATAGGCCAGTTCCACGACCGCACCAGAAAACTTGAACCCCAGACCGGTAAGCGTGGTGATACCCAAAAGGAAACCGACACAGGCACAGGCGGCACCAATGGCCAGCGCGAATTTCGCACCATCCTCGAAACCGCGCACCAGCCGCGGCGGAGTCAAAACCGTATCCAGATCCATCGACGTATTGCCAAACGCACGCATCAACAGAGGCACATAGGAAAACACAATTGTCAGGATAATACCCCAGAACGCAGCCAGAAACGGTGTGTATTGCATCAGTAGCAACGTCACCATGGCACCAAGCGGCACAAACAGGTGCCATGACCTGCGCAACACCGCCTTGAATTGCGGGATCTTGTCAGATGAAAGGCCGGAAAGGCCAAGACGCTTGGCTTCCAGATGCACCATCAGCAAGATTGCAAGATAGTGGAAGGCAGCCGGAATGATCGCGATCAGGATAATCTCGTTATAGGGAACACCCAGCATTTCCGTCATCACAAAGGCCGATGCGCCCATGATCGGTGGTGTGATTTGACCGCCACAGGATGCCGACGCCTCTACCGCACCCGAAAAGCGTGGCGAAAACCCCGACTTTTTCATCAGGGGAATAGTAAAGGCACCCGTGGTCACGGTGTTGGCAATAGGAGAGCCGGAGATCATGCCAAAGAAACTGGATGACACGACGGACACCTTGGCGCTGCCGCCGGATGCACGCCCTGCAACGATGGTCGCGAGGTCGATGAAAAGCTGCCCCAAGCCGCTCATCTGGGCTAGGATACCAAACAGAACAAAGTGGAAAACATAAGTCGCCACAACGCCAACAGCGACACCGTAAATTCCTTCGGTACCAACATAGAGGTGGTTGATAATGCGCAGAATATTGTATCCACGATGCCCCATAATCCCCGGCATATACGGACCAAGCATCGCATAGATGATGCAGAACAAACCGATAAAGGCCAGCGTCGGCCCCATGGTCCGGCGCGTGGCCTCAAGCGTCATCACAATCGCAATCAGGCCCATCATGTATTCTTGCGGACGCGGTGATCCGACATTGGTGATGAACACATCTTTGAAAAAGACCACCAGATAAAGCGAGAACCCCGCCCCAAGAATGGCAAACAGCCAATCCCGCAGCGCAACTTCGCTGCCTGCAACGCCGCGCCCTTTGATGGGCAGGGTCAGCACCGTCAGCAGGACCATGGCTGCCCCGAAAACATAGGTCAGGGCCGATGGTTCCAGCGCGCTGACGAGGTCGTATATTATATAGAGATAGAACGTCCCGAATATCGCGCTGTCGATCCACAAGCGGCGCGTGGGTGTCGCGCGGCGGCGGGGAAATACCAGAAACACCAGTCCCATCACAAAGGTCAGGTGGATGGTGCGGTGGGTGACTTCGTTCAGCAGACCAAAGCCAGCGGTATAGACATGAAACACCGACAGCGCGACACAGGCAATGGTAACAAGCCGCGCAACCAGCCCTTTCAGGTCACGGAAATTCGACTCAGAATCGTATTCACGTACCAGAGCCTCCAACTCATCAGGCGTCAGCTCGCGATCATCAGGGGCCGCGGTATGTGTGTTGTCTGACATGACTACTCCGATGGGTCACAGGCTTGGATTCGCAAGGCTGGCTGGCCAAGGGATGCAAGCGTAATTGACTGGTCTGCGATATGCAGGGTGTTTTTGTATTCCGGCTGGATGCGTACAATCATGGTCCCGATTGGCCGGTCCAGATCAAGAATGAACTGCCCGTTTTCATGGCGCCATCCGGTTGCGTTCAACTCGTCAATGCCGGACGGAAGACCCGCACCGTGGGCTAGAAAAATCTCGGATGTTTGGACAATGCCTTTACCGTCAATCCGGTAGGCATCAATGACTGGTGTGCGTGAAACTGAATGAATGAACCCCAGTTCAAAAAGGCCATCAGACCCAAGCGGATAAGTCCCTAACAGGTCATTGGCCGGATGACTGGACAGGCACAAAGACGGAGCCGACAGGACAGCCGCAGGTAAAGACAGGATGGCCGCCAAGGCCACCCCAAGGACACACGTGGTGCCGCGTATCGACATCACTTGATGCCTTTTTCCATATAGTATTTCTCGGCACCCGGATGCAGCGGAACCGACACGCTTTCCAGCGCACGATCAATCGAGATTTCCTTGCCTTTCGGATGCACATTGCCCAGCGTTTCGGTATTTTCGTACAACGCCTTTGTCACCGCATAGATGATATCGTCAGACACATCTGCATGGGTGGCCCAGATTGCCCGCACCGCAAGGGTTTCCACATCATTGTCCTGACCCTTGTACGTGCCACCCTTGAGAATCGCATTTGCGTAATAGGGCTGTGTTTCCTGCAGCTTGGCAATGGCAGGGCCTGTCAGCGGTACAATACGGATGTCGTGCCCGTTCGCCAGATCGGTGACAGATGATGTCGGTGAACCCGCAGTGATCAAAGAAGCGTCAAGGTTGCCGTCCTTGATCTTGTCAACGGATTGGGAGAACGAAGAGAAGTCTTCTGAAACATCTTCGCGTGTCATGCCGTGCGCGACCATCAGATCACCCAGCAACTGCCACTGGCCGGACCCCGGAGAGCCGGACGAGATCGACTTGCCTTTCAGATCTGCAAAGCTTTCGATGCCGGAATCCGCACGCACAACAAGCTGCACAGTTTCAGGGTAAAGCGCGCCAATGGCACGGATGTTTTCGGTTGCCTGTCCTTCGAATTGTCCTGCGCCTTTGAAAGCGGCATCCAGAATATCGGCTGCAACAAAAGCGGATTCAATTTCACCGCGCCCTAACAGCTGTGCGTTGGCAACCGATGCGTTTCCTGTTTCGGCTGTGGCCGACAGTTTCGTGTCCGGAATTTCAGCTGTGTTCGAGATCAGCTGCGCCAGCATACCACCCAACGGGTAATAGGTGCCGCCGGTGCCACCCGTGGCGATTCCGAAAAAGACGCGATCCGCGGCCAGAGATGGCAGGGCAGCAAAATGCAGCAGAGGTGCCGCAGCGACACTGCCTAGAAAAATGCGACGTGAGAGTTTCATGATATCCCCTTGATTTCAATTCATGCGCATGTCAGCCCGGTAATCGGACCAACTGCAGAGACTGCGACGCGCAAAGCGATGCGCCCGTGCGTCATTCACATAGTTGTGAAGATGTCGAGGGATGTCTAGCCGCAAAATCAGGTTGTTAGCCAGATAGCAGCGACATCGCGCCACTGTTTATCGTGTAAAGAACCGGACCGCATGGGCGCAAAAATCATCCACCATCGGACTCGTTTTCAACCGCTCTGATCTAATCAGTGCAATACGGTGTGGCGCAAGTTCACCCAACAAAGGCAAACGCACAATCGGCTGCGCGTCATAGGTGGTATCATGCGGCACATCGGTCGCCAGCAATCCGACACCCATGCCATTTGCCACCATAGACCGCAGCATTTCGACTGACCCAGTCTCGAAGGCAATTCTGGGTGTGATGCCGTGCATTTGCGCCAGTGTCAGAAAATAACCGCGACTGTGAGGCAGGTTCATCAGAATCAGTGGATCGGCAAGCAATTCCGCCATGCTCACGGCGTCACGGCTCGCAAGAGGATGATCCGCGCAAACAAGCCCGTAAGGCCGGATATCAGCCAGCGATGTAACCTCCAGCGTAGAGGGCAATCCGAATTCATAGGTAAGGGCCATGTCAATCTGGCCGCTTTCCAACCAACCCGTCAGGGTTTTTAAATCACCTTCGTGCAAGCGGATATGTACATTCGGGTGCGTTTTTTCATAGGCGCGTACAAGGGACGGCGCATAACGCGGTCCAAGGGCAGAAAACACGCCCAGATCCAGCACTTCGCGAATAGCGCCGTCTTGGGCAAAAACCTGCTCTGCCTGCGCGCGCAACCTGCGGAACTCCCCCAGTTTGAGGTATCCGAATGTCGTGGGAACCAAACCCTGACCGGCTGTGCGCACAAAAAGAGGCCGTCCCAACTGCTCTTCGACTTTCGAGATTGCAAGGGAAACTGATGGCTGAGAAATATGCAACGCACGCGCCGCCGCAGCGGTGCTGCCTTCCTGCGCAGCGGCGATGACATAATCAATCTGTCGCATCGTGATTGGTATAGGTTTCATTAATAGCCGTATCGAAAAACAATATTTCGATTTATAGCATAGGGTGACGTAACGTCCAGCCAATCGATTTGGAGATCGTCATGTCAAATACTGTTGCCAAACCGCTCAGCGGCGTTCGTGTCCTTGATTTCACCCGCGTCCTTGCGGGCCCCTATTGCACAGCAATGATGGCCGACCTTGGCGCGGATGTGATCAAGGTTGAAGCAGGTCATGGCGATGACTATCGCCACATTGGCCCTTTTGAAAAAGGCGAAAGCCTGCTGTTCCAGACGGTTAACCGTGGGAAGCGGTCCATCGTGCTTGATCTGAAAACCAACGAGGGTATCGAAACCGTCAAAGCATTGTTGCGTGACACGGATGTGTTGATCGAGAATTTCCGCCCCGGTGTGATGGACAAACTCGGCTTGGGTGCAAGCGGATTGATGGCGGAATTTCCCGCCCTTGTGTACGTGTCGGTATCCGGTTTTGGACAAACAGGGCCCAATGCTAAAAAACCAGCCTATGACATCATCATTCAGGCCATGAGCGGCTTGATGGATGCCACCGGCGAACCTGACGGCCAGCCCACCATGATCGGTGAGGCTGTTGCTGATGTTGCGGGCGGATTGTTTGCTGCTTGGGGGACCATGGTCGCCTTGTTCGAGCGGAGCCAAACAGGCAAGGGACGCCATGTTGATGTCGGATTGTTCGATGCGCTGACATCAATGATGCCGGTTCTGGCCTGCCGCAACTTGCTGGGCGGCGACGCCCCGACGCGCACCGGCAATCGCCACCCTCTGTCAGCCCCGTTCGGCACCTATCGCGGCAAAGACGGACATTTCGCCGTTGCTGTGCTGAATGACCGGTTGTTCGCAACCTTCTGCAAGGTCATCGGCCAGCCCGAGCTTGCGGCGGATGAACGGTTCACAGACGACACCCTGCGCCGCACAAACGAACCCGCACTGGCCGAATACATCGAAGCATGGGCCGCAACAGAACAGGTAAGCGATATTGTCGCGCATCTGTCAGATACCGGTATTCCCGCCGCCGAAATCCAATCCGTTGCGCAGGCATGGGCCTCCCCCCAAGCGGTAGAGCGCGGTCTTGCCTCTGACGTTCATCATCCGCTGCTGGGGGCATTGAATGTGCCGGAACAGCCCGTCCATTTCAGCGGCGTCTCACGCGGCAATCGCGCACCCGCCCCGGCGCTAAACGCCGATGCCGCCGACATTCTGGCAACCCTCACCAAAGGAGCAACAGCATGACCTATCCGATGAACGAAGACGACCGCGCCGTTATCGAGCAGATCGAACGCTTTGCCACCGAAGTGCTGGCCCCGAAAGCCGCCCAACTGGATGAGGAATCGCTGTTCGCGACCTTGCATCTGCCCGCGATGGCAGAGCTTGGGTTGCTTGGCATGAACCTGCCCGAAGAATTTGGCGGCATTGGTTTGTCCGGTGTCGCACTTTATGCGGCGGTTGAGGCGCTTGCGGGTGCATGTGGCTCGACCACCTCTATGCTGACTGCGCATTTTCTGGCCACGGATTCGATTTTGTTGGGGGGCGACAATACCTTGCAAGACCGCTTTTTGCCCGATGCAGCCGCAGGCAGAACGCTTGGGGCCTTTGCGCTGACCGAACCGCAGGCAGGGTCCAACCCTGCTGATATGTCGACCTATGCGGCCCGCGAAGGGGACGGGTATCGGATCAAAGGGTCCAAGTGCTTTATCTCGAATGCCGGCGGCGCGGATTTCATCGTTGTTTACGCCAAAACCGACCGTGACGCAGGCGCACGCGGGGTCAGCGCATTTGTGGTTGAACCCAAAGAGACCAAAGGAGTGGACATCGCGCCAAACGAAAGAACAATGGGCCTGAAAGGCGGGCATGTGTTTGGCATCACCTTTGACTGCCTTGTCCCCAAGGCAAACCGCCTTGGCCCCGAAGGCAGCGGATTTAGAACTGCGATGAAGGTGTTGGACAATGGCCGCATCGAGGTGGCCGCACAGGCCACCGGAATTGCAGCCGCCGCGCAGGATGCCGCGATTTCCTACGCCAAGGAGCGCAAGGTTGGTGGTCATCCAATCGCTGATTTTCAGGGCCTTCAGTGGATGTTAGCCGACAGTGCAACCGAACTGGCCGCTGCACGTGCCCTGTCAATGCAGGCGGCTGTCAAACGCGGCACCGGCGAACGGTATTCATCTGAATCCGCCCTTGCAAAACTCTATGCCACCGAAGCCGCATGGCGCATTGCTGATCGGGCGTTACAGATCCACGGTGGTTATGGTTACACCCGTGATTTCCCGTTGGAGCGCTACATGCGCGATCTCAGGATTTTCCGGATTTACGAAGGATCATCAGAAATCCAACGCACGATCATTGCACGGGGATTGCTGGCCTAAGGTATCTCGCGTTTTACTAAATCGCTGGATTCCCTTGCAGAACGCAGGCTACCCTCGACAAATCAGGCACAAACACAGCACGGAGGAAAGACAAATGGAAAGACGCAATTTCATCAAGGCAGGCGCACTTGGCGCGGCCGCAACAGCCTTGGCAAGTCCCGCAATCGCGCAGGACAAACGCCAGTGGAAGATGGTGACGGCATGGCCAAAGAACCTGCCCGGTCCCGGTGTTGCCGCGCAAAACCTTGCAGACCGGATCACAACGCTTTCGGGTGGACGGATCGAGGTAAAGCTCTTTGCATCCGGTGAACTTGTGCCGGGGCCGGGGGTATTTGATGCTGTCAGTGAAGGCACTGCAGAACTTTATCACGCTGTTCCCGCCTATTGGGGTTCAAAATCCAAGGGCATTTTGCTGTTCGGGTCACAACCGTTTGGTTTGCGTGCGGACGAGCAATTCGGCTGGATGGCCCATGGCGGCGGTCAGGCGCTTTATGATGAAATGTATGGCCGTTTCGGCATCAAACCGTTCCTGTGCGGCAACTCCGGCCCGCAGTGGGGTGGCTGGTTCCGCAATGAAATCAACTCTGCCGAAGATCTTAAGGGCATCAAGTTCCGCACGACCGGTCTGGCCTCGGAAATGATGACCAAACTGGGCGTTGCCGCCGAAGCGATGAGTGGTCCGGCGATGTTCCAGGCGCTGCAAACAGGTGCATTGGATGCAGGTGAATTTATCGGTCCATGGACGGATTCCGCGCTTGGGTTCTATCAGGTAGCGAAAAACTACTACTGGCCCGGCGTTGGTGAACCATCCTCCGCAGAAGAATGCGGCGTGAACGGTGATGTTTTTGCGGAACTGCCTGATGATTTGAAACAGGCGGTCAGCTTTGCCTGTGAAAGCCTCTATAATCCGGTCTGGACGGAATACACGACCAAACATGCGTTGTCCCTGAAAGCGATGGTCGAAGAGCAGGGCGTCATGGTCAAAATGTTCCCCGAAGATGTGATTACTGCAATGGGCAAGGCGGCTGGCGAAGTTATTGACGACTTGCGCCAGAACGATGACGAATTGGTCAAGCGTATCACAGAGAGCTTTGTCAGCTACCGCGACAGTGTAGGTGGCTACATGACCTACGCCGACAACGGCCAGATGAATGCGCGCGCGGCCCTATTCGGGTATTGATCTGTGATCCGGTGCGCGGGATGATCCGCGCACCGACTTCTCTCTTTTGAATGGGAAAAACAATGGATCGCATCGCGAGCGTGATCGACAGCATCAACACGGGCACCGCGCATGTTGTACGCTGGCTCGCGCTATTTATGGTGTTGATCCAGTTCTTCATCGTGCTTGGCCGCTATGTCTTTGGCGTAAATTCCATCGCCGCACAGGAGAGCGTTCTATATCTGCATGCCACACTGTTCATGTTGGGGGCGGGGTATACGCTCTTGCTCGACAAACATGTGCGGGTTGATGTTTTTTTTGCAGGTTTCCCTGCCAAGACACGACGGCGCATTGATATTTTCGGGCACCTGTTTTTGCTGTTGCCCTCGATGTTTGCGCTGCTGTATTGGTCCTGGCCTTCGGTGCGAAATTCGTGGAAAATTCTTGAAGGCCCCATATCGGTCGGCGGGATCGAAGCGGTTTTCCTGCTTAAGTCGCTGATCCCGTTGTTCTGTATTCTGGTCATGCTGCAATCAATTGCGATTTTGATCCGGCTGTTTGGTGACAGGGGCCAACCATGACCGAATATCTCGATCTGATCATGTTCGCTGCATTGATGGTGGCGATCCTCTCCGGCTTTCCTGTGTCGTTCAGCATTGCGGGCATCGGTATCGCCTTTGCATATATCGGCTGGGTTCTTGGCGTGATGGACGTGTCATTGCTGGGCGCAATGGGCCAGCGCGTCTTTGGCCTGATCAGCAATCAGGTGTTGATTGCCATTCCGCTGTTTGTCCTGATGGGGGCCTTGCTTGAAAAAAGCCGGATTGCCGAAGAATTGCTGGACACAATGGGGCGGTTGTTCGGGCAATTGCGCGGTGGTCTGGGCATCTCGGTTGTCCTTGTCGGCGCGCTTTTGGCGGCCTCGACCGGCATTGTCGGGGCGACAGTGGTGGCGATGGGCATGATCGCTCTGCCCACCATGTTGAAGGCGGGCTATGATCCGCGCGTTGCCAGCGGGATCGTCTGTACCGCCGGTACGCTGGGCCAGATCATTCCGCCGTCAACACTGCTGATTATCCTTGCCGATGTGATGTCGAATGCCTTTCAACAGGCGCAATACGAACAGGGCAAATTCTCGGTCGAAGCCCTGTCCGTTGGCCAGTTCTTTGCCGCCGCATTGGTGCCGGGATTGCTGCTGGTCTGCCTGTATCTGATCTATATTCTGGTGCGCGGTTTCTTAAGGCCCGGTGACA
>CANMXJ010000021.1 GCA_947501805.1 uncultured Sulfitobacter sp.
GAAAAGTCCGGTCGCCTTCGAACGTAAGGTGGCCTAAACGAGCACGGGGGGCGGCACGAAAGCGGGACAGGTCCACCAGCCTCCCCGCGCGCCCTTTGATATTTGAGAAGGTGAAGAAATCATAAGAGTCCCGATTAATCTTTTTATCGTAGATCATCACTGTCTTGGCCGCCGTGTTGACGCCTTCAATGAGCGTTGATGTGCAGAGCAGAATGGGCAGCTTACCTTGATTGAAGAGCCGAACCATTTGTGCTGCAATCGCTCTGGGAATACGTCCATGATGGACGCCAAACCCATAGTGGACCGCCAAAGACAGAAAGTTGTTTGCCCCAATATTATGCTTCAACCAAACGGCAAAGTCGCTGGTGTCCTCCGCCACGGCCATCTTCTCAGACAGCTCAATTGCAAGTAAGTTAGCCCTTCCAGGAGACGAGATGAAGACAAGTGCAGGCCAGTTTCTGTCCTCGCCAATCTCTTCAATCAAGCGCTCACGCTTGTCTGCTACCCCTTGAAGGTCCAAGGTTTCTACTGCGACTGTAGAAAAACGGGTTCTCAAGAACTCAAAATTCCAGCTAGAGTCTGATGCGACAGATATCGTGTCGATATTCGGACCAAGAAAGAAGAACTGCTTGGATCGCTTGAGCAAACGATAGACCGCAGCGTTAAGTGTGATGCTTCGCTCGTCACGTCTACCCGGATCAAGTTTGTAAAACTCGTCAACAACAGTAAGGTCCAAGTTCCCCAAGTCTTCGCGGTGTATCAGTCGTTCCTGAGTGCCTAAGAAAATCGTCGGTTCATCCGTAGATGTTTCGCTCTGATGCATCACCAACTTATACTTTTCCGAAAAGCGGTCCCGAAAACGCCTCCTAAATTCATCAAGTAGCGCAATCGTCGGCAGCACAACAGCTACACGACGATAGCGATCCGTCGAAAGTAGAGCGTCAATCAGCAGGCTTTTTCCGAAACTCGTCGGGGCACTCAAGACAAGATTTCGGCCCGCAAGGAGAATATTTAAAGCCTTGATCTGTTCGCGATGAAAAGTCACCCCTCCCAACTCAGGAGCGGTGACAGCCTCAGCGACAAATACGTCCGTCTCGTCTGCCCACTCTGTTTCGATGTAGTTCCACAGACCAGTGGAACGCGCCAGCGAGCTTAATAGGGGGCGGTAACTTATGAGTTCTTCGTGGTGAGTGTCTAGTAAATCAGCAAGTCTGGGAACAATCGCGAGCAAGCTAGGATCATCGACATCAGTTGACTGAATAGCAAACGACGCCGCTTGAAGCACTCGAAATGTTTCGCGCTTTAAGTCTGAACCGGTAAGTGCATTTAGTTCATTCCAATCAATATCTAGAACGGGCATTTCTTATACCTTATCCAATTTGAAGCCCTTTTTGGCGAACATCGAAGGCCTCATTGAGCGCATCTTTGTCACCCAAAGGGATGTATAAGAGTTTGAGCTTTATTCTCTCAGTAAGCCCTGAATCCTTCAATTTTTCCCATAGAACTTTCATTTCGGCGTCAACCTCTACACTGTAGCCATTGCTTGCCGAAGTGTTGCTAGCTGTTGCGTCACTATTGGCCGCGATCAGAACCGGAAAAACTGCACTGCCAATTAGCTCGTCTAAAGAAGATTCCGCAGACAGAAGCTTCTTGATTTTCGCGCTGAGTGGAATGTCGTTTGATACCTGCGGTCCAAGCAGTAGCTTCTCGTTCGTAAGGAAACCCGCCGTGATGTGCGCGCTAATCGATGTGATTGCATCTCTGATCGCGTCGCTTCTGTTCTTGAAAAACTTAGCTTCCCCCAGCCAAAGCTCTATATCGTCTTCGTTCACATACTTCACATGAACCAAATCAAATGCTTTTACTGGATCGTTTGAAGCGCTCAGATAGTTTACCCTAGCCGCTACGGGTATTGTGTTGAAATAAGTGCGGCAAACTGCGTGCGCAGCAATCTCACCTACCTCACCACGCCTTTCATATTTTTCACTGGTATAGACTCTGGAAGCCGCCTGCTTGAGGCGAACAAATGTGTTGGTATGATTTGTATCGCGAAGTTCGTCAGATTTTAGAGCGTAGTCGATTATCCATTCTATTAGATTGTCAGCGAGGCCAGAACACCGCCACTCGGATAGTTCGAAGCCTGCGCAATAGCTCTCCGAGTTTTCGTTGGGGTCGGTAACACGGGATAGAATGCAATTGGGGGCGAGCTTGTAGGGGTTTGACATTTAATCCGCTGCTCTTTGTATTTTGAATCCACCTTGCCCTAAAACCTTCGACGCGGCAACTCGCAAAGGTTGTGTGTCCAGCTATGCTGCAATCCGTTTGCATGGTTTTGATGACTGGGATTAGACTGATCAGAAAACGAT
This sequence comes from uncultured Sulfitobacter sp., assembly GCA_947501805.1. Taxonomy (GTDB): domain Bacteria; phylum Pseudomonadota; class Alphaproteobacteria; order Rhodobacterales; family Rhodobacteraceae; genus Sulfitobacter. The sequence continues at coordinate 2,367 of CANMXJ010000021.1, forward strand.
ATCAGCCCCATTGCTTAGCAAACGCATCTGCTGTTGTGGTTTAAGGCGAGAATGGCGGTTTCGCGAGTGTTGCGATGCAGCATCCAAGCGTACCTTGAATGTCTCCTTAGGGCCGTTCATGTTGGAGGCATGATGCCTTTTGGGCGAACATACTGCGAACGGTCTAAGGGCCGCGAAGAGCCCTTTTTAACGGCTTTCTGTACCGCGGCTAGAGTCCGCTTTCGGGAAGCAGGCAAATTTGGCCCAGAGAGCACGGCCCTTAAAAGTACATTGATTGAGCTTGGCGTTGATATGACGCCACTTGTCCGAAGCGGAGGTTGGCTGGGTTGTGTAGCGATATTGTGGGGCCGACAACTGGAAAGCCAACTTGACAGCCCGCAAACTGATGCGCTCATGCGCTTTTGGATATCACCTAAAACCCTATAATTTAGTCGATCTGGGTGGTGGTATTTTCCGATGTATCATCTCCCGCCCACCGCGCAACGAGGTGAATCAGGATGATGATCATGGACAGAGGGACTGCCACAGAAATCCAGACCATTGGAATCCCGAGCGTATCAGCTGTCAGACCTGATTGGCGTGCAAGATACCCTTTTGCAAACCCGCCCCGCAGTCCGATAAAGCAGAAGTAAATTACGGGCAAGATGAAGGTCAGCACCGCAGCACTTTGGACCGCTTTTGCAAAAGCGGCAAGGATATGCGGCGGGTCGGGAAACACGCTTTGCATCAGCACTGCATCCGACTGCGTTTTGAACGACAAGGTTGCCCCCAGAAGGCCGGTCCAGACCATTGCATAGCGTGCGACGTCTTCGGTCCAGACAGGAGGCGAAGAAAAAACGTAACGCGCGATAATTTGCACGACGACCGTCAGGAACATCAAACAGACGGCAAAAACCGCGACGCGGCGCATTGCGAGATGCAAACGGTCGCTGGTGCTGATGATGAGGTGGCGCATGCGTTTCTCCCGTAGTGGACGGCGGGCCGCGAGAGCAGCCCGCCGGATGTTTTAGCGGTTTTCGTCGGAGAGTTTTTTCCAAAGCGCTGTGTCTTCGGCTGTCATCAGGTCTGAATCGTAGACCGGCAAGGATGCCTCACGGAAGACAGCACGCTCTTCAGGTGTGAGGCGTTGGACAGTCACGCCTTTTTCCTCAAGTGCGGCGAGGCCTTTTTCAGCCGCTTCACCCAGCCACGCGCGTGTCGCGGCATCTGCTGTCACTACAGCCGCATCTACCGTCGCGCGGTCGGCATCTGACAAACCATCATACCACTGCTTTGACGCAATCACGGCACGCATTGGCCAGATCACGTCTGCTGTGGCAAAGTTTTTGACGAAGTCGGTTTGACCGAACATCACCGGCACGAAGGGCGAGTTCAGATAACCGTCGATCACACCCGTTTGCAGACCTGCAGGCACTTCACCCCAAGGCACAATTGTACCGCTGGAACCCCATGCCTCATACATCGCGATCTGTGCATCATCCAAAGCGCGCATGCGCAGGCTCGACATATCGGCGGGCGAACGCACGGCCTGCGTGGTTGTGATCACGCCAGAGGCTGGTCCAAGCGGCGCAAGGGCAAGCAAGATCGCGTCTTGCTTGGCAAGATACTCGTTCACGCGGGTAAAGACATCACCAGCAGCCAGCGCACGGTCCATATGTGCAATATCATCAAAGACATATGGCAGGCGCACGCCATAGATAAACGGGTCAACCTGCGCGACTGCGCGCACGTCGGACATTGAGATTTCCAGCAAGCCCGTCGAGACCTGATCGAATTTCTCGGCTTCATTGCCAACGGAGCCGCGCGGCATTTCGCGTGTTTCCATCCCGCCAGCCTTCAATGCCTCGGCGAAAGTATAGGACCAGTTGTAGGATCCCGATTGTTCGAGGTCTGGTTTCCCGTCCAGCGCGATCTTGACCTCCGCAGAGACTGATGTGGACATTGCAAGCAATGCCGCCAGTGTGAGTGCTTTGAGTTTCATTGGTCGTCCTCCCTATTCGTTTGGTTTGGTTAGTTCACAGAAAATCCGAACAAGCGCGGCAAGGTAAGACTGATGCTTGGCCAATAGACCAACGCCAGCAACAGCAGCACTTGAACGAAAACAAATGGCAGCACAGCATAAGCGAGCCGCCAGTAATTGAGATTGGTGAGCGCGGACACGACCACAAGGCATTTGCCCAGCGGCGGCGTAATCAGACCCACACACAGATTGAAACACAACACGATGCCAAGGTGGATCGGGCTGATGCCTTGCTCCATTGCTTGGGGAGCAAAGAGTGGGATCAGCAGGGTCAGGGCCACGGGCGTGTCCATAAACATGCCTGCGATCAGAAATATACCTACAAGGAAAAACAGGTATTTCGTGCCGGTCAGCCCAAAGGAGTCTACCCAACTGGCCAGCGCGCTGGACCAGCCCAACTGGCCCGCAAGATAGCCCAGCACTGAAATCGCAGCGAGGATGATAAAGATCGTGCCGGTCATCTTTGCCGTGGCCTCGACCGCGTCAAAGATCATGCGCCAGTTCAGCCCCTTGTAGAACTGGCCGGCCATGAGCGCGAAAAACACCGCGATGGCAGAGCCTTCTGTCGGGGTGGCAAGCCCAAAGACCAGCGAGCCGAGGATCACCACGGGCAAGCACAAAGCAGGGGCTGCGTTCAGCAAGCTGGGCAGAAAGCGCGGCAGGTCGTCGGATGCACCGCCCGGATGCCCCTTCATATGCGCGATGACTGCGTTCAGGATCATCAGCGCAGCGGCGAGCATCAGGCCGGGGATCACGCCTGCAATGAACAAAGCTGCAACAGAAGCACCCGTGAGCCCGCCATAGATGATCATGATGATCGACGGAGGAATGATCGGCCCGATCATTGAAGACGCCGCCGTAATCGCACCTGCATAATAGGGATCATAACCGCGTGCCTTCATCTCTGGCACAAATGTGCGAGAAAGGGCGGCACTATCAGCAATCGCAGAGCCTGAAATGCCTGCAAAGAATACACTCGTGAGAATGTTCACATGTCCCAGACCACCGCGAAAGCGACCAACAATGGACATGGCAAAATCGATCAGGCTACGGGTCACCCCTGCGCGGCTCATGATTTCGGCGGTCAGGATGAACAGGGGCATTGCCATAAAGGCAAAAACGTCCAATTGAGCAAAAATGCGTTGTGGCAGGATCGACAGAAACTGAGTTTTGCCAACAGCAACAAAAGTGAGGACGGACACTGCACCCATTAGATAGGCAAAGGCTGTGCCGCTAATCAGCAGCAGGACAAAAATGATGGGGATGTGCCACATGCTACACCGCCGTCCGCATGACGCGGCTTTCGAATGCGGGCGCTGCGCTCAGATCAGGTGGATGCGTCACAATGGATGTCAGATCCACATCTGAGTGTGGGAGGGTTTGCATATTAGCCAAAGGCCGCGCTGTCTTTTCGGAGCGTGCAAACAGTGTCTCAACAGCTTTTGCCGCCGCCAATAGCCCTTCGTCGCCCCGAACTGGTCCCAACATCTGAAACCCAAAGGGCATCCCGGTGTGGTCGCGCCCACAGGGTAGCGTAATCGACGGCCCGCCAGTCATTGATCCACGATAGCATAGGGCAAGCCAGCGGTAATAAATGTCCATCTTATGCCCGTCGATTTCCTCGGCATAGGATTGCGTCCATGCAAAGGGCGATACCGGCGATGTTGGCAGCACGATCACATCAAACTTGGTCATCAGCGCGTTAAATTTGCGCAAGATACGCGATTGCTCGGCATGGGCCCAGCCACGGTCAGCCAATGACATAGTATGTCCAAGGGCAACGTTATCTTTGATATGCGCGCCAAAGCTGTCGGGATCTTGAGCGACGGCCTCGCCAAAGGCGACGCCAAAACTCTCGGCCCGCAGAATGTCGAAACAGCGGTCCATATCGCCCAAATCGAGGTCAGCCACGCGGCATTCCTTGACCTGCGGACGCAATACCTCGAGACGGGCTCGAAATGTCTCACGGATGCTTTGCTCAACAGGTGCGCCACCAAAATCTTCACTGAAACCCACGCGCAAATCTTTCAACTCTGTGGAGGGGAGCTTTGTGAAACGCCCTGTAACGGAAGGAGCAGAAAGCGGATCATCAGGGTCATAGCCCTGACACACATCCAGCATCAGCGTCAGATCATCCACCGTACGCGCCATCGGGCCAAGCACCGAGATGCCCGACCACCCCAAGGGCCGCGTGGGATGGGCAATCACATCAACAGACGGACGGTAGCCAACCACACCGCAGAGTGCTGCCGGCATGCGGAGTGATCCACCCGTGTCCGAGCCTGTACACAAGGGCAAAAGGTTGGCCGCAAGTGCTGCGGCGGAACCACCAGACGAGCCGCCCGCGATGAGATTGGCGTCAAACGGATTACCCGTTGCTCCCCAAACCCGATTGCGACTGTTTCCGCCAGCCCCCATTTCCGGGACATTTGTCTTTGCAAGAATGATCGCGCCCGCCGCCCGCAGGCGCGCAACCATCGGCAAGTCGTCATCCGGGATGTGCCCCCGTGCGCGAATGCTGCCATGGGTGGTTAATAAGCCTTTGGTATTTTGCAAATCCTTCACACCAATCGGCAACCCGTCGAGGGGACCTATCGAGCATCCTGCCTGCCAGCGCTCTGTCGCAGCGGCAGCAGCAGCGGTGGCCCCCTCGACATCCAGGGCAGTCAAAGCATTGATTTTGGGATTAGAGCGCGTAATCTCATTGAGGCAGGCCAGCAAATAAGCACTGGGCGTCAAGCTTTTTGCCTTGAACGCCGCAAGCACCTCACAGGCAGACAAAGCGCGCAAAGCTGCAGTGCTCAACGGCTCGTTCCAACACTCATGATAAATTCAACAGACACCCAAGCCCTCCCAAACTGTGTGTCTGGTTAAGGTAATAGAGGAGTTAGATCATAAATAGTGAATTATACACCAAATACATTAACCAAAAGGAATGGTTTCGAGATCCTCAGTCGTTTGCTGCAAGCATTTGAGGAAAAACGACAGCGTCGCGTTCTGCGCATACTGGTCTTTACGCCAAAAGCAGCGCGCTTCGGACAAAAGATCATGCGTATCGAGTGGTAGCGTAACAAGTTCGCCCCGCGCGGCCTGCGCCTGAGCAAGCCTTTGAGGCAGCAAACCAAGTGCCGGCATCACACGCAAAAGCTCAAGGTTCAGCGCCAGTGACAGAGATGCAATTGTATTGCTCGGAGGTGATAGCCCATTCGCAGCAAACAATGCATCCACTGCCTGCCGCGCAACAGAGTTTGGTTGTGGCAATATCCACGGGTAGCTCGCGACATCTGCCCATTTCACATCTTCAGTTTGCCCCAACGGATGATCGCGGCCCGCGACAACAACCACAGGTTCCGAAAACAACGCCATTTGATCAATGCCCTCCAGTTCCTGAGGCTGCCAAATCCTTGCAATCAACAGGTCCAGCTTGCCCGTCTCCAACTGCGGCAGAAGTTCGACAAAATGGCCTTCGAAGACCGAAACATTTGCTTGCGGCGTGCTACGCTTGAACAACGCGATCGTGCGCGGCAAGAGCACTGGTGCTACCGAGCTGACGACGCCAACAGAGACAGAACCCGAAACCCCGCTTGTCATCGCCTCGATGTCAAACGCCGCACGGTCAAGTTGCCCAAGGGCCTGTCGCGCATGATCCGCAAGGCGGATGCCGATCGGTGTCAGATACAACCTGTTGCGATCGCGCGTGACAACAGGAACGCCAACGATCTTTTCTAACTCGGCAATCTGCTTTGACACAGCGGGTTGCGTCACCCCAAGCGCCTCGGACACCCTCGCGACGAGCTTGAGGTCAGACAGTGCCACAAGAGCGCGCAAGTGCCGAAGCGTAATGCCCTGTTGAAATCCCTTATCCAAAACGCGCCGCATCAGTTTCAAAATTCAACCGCATGGCCTCCTGATTTTCGATAGTTGCCCAATGAAAGAGGCAGGGATGGTATTACTCGACCCTGCTGATCAAAACTATTGCCCGCGCAAGCATACCATTTGACGCGCTGCCTTGAGAATCGGCGCAAAGCGCTTGATTGGCAAGGCTCGAATTCAATAGAACCGTCTCAGACAGAGCTTTCAGCATCGGTCGGTTCGGGCGTACGACCTCCCCTCGGAAGCAGCGCGGCAGCGGGCCACGCCATTCAAACCATAGCCTCTGAAGGCAGATGTTTCTTAAATACCTAACGGCTACCTAATCTTTAACTGATTTTGGGAATAGGCGTCGGACCGTCTTTTGACGACAATGAACTTTAGTTTCGCCAAGCAAAGAACTGATGTTATCCAGATAGAACCATATCCGCAGGGAGCAATTTACTATTAACCAACCGCGCGTTGGGCAGATCGTTTTCTTCGGCTTTCTTGACCGCTGCATCGCTGTCATATCCCAGATCCAGCCACCTCTTGAGGAGCCGGTTTCGGAGTTCGGCTATAGGGACATCAAGAACGATGCCAAAATCCCAGAGCTCGGCCAAGCCATCCCATGGCGGTGCATCAAAAAGCAAATAATTGCCTTCTACCAATACGGTTGTATCGCTAGCGAGCAAGCATCCACCGTTTGGGACAACGCAGTCGCGGGCTCGATCAAATGTAGGGAATGGAACCTCGATTGCGCGCCGCATCCGCTCTGACAGGGAAACAAGACCAGCAACGTCGAAAGTCTCGGGTGCTCCCTTGCGCGACAGCAACCCTCGCGCTTGCAGATGGTCGTTGCTGTGGTGAAATCCATCCATCGGCACAACACAAGCGTGCGGAATGCTGGCACTCAGTTTCTTGGCAAGATAGGATTTGCCACTTGCAGGAGGACCCGCAACAGCGATGATCCGCCGCCCCAGTCGCAGTGGAACTGCCATGATCCTCTGCGCGATATCGGCAAACTCGATCAAGCGCTTGCCGTCTCGGATGGAGCCTCTTTCGCCCCCGTCATGAATGCGACAGCATCCGACATGGTGTAGTCTTTGGGATTAATGACACACAACCGCTTACCCAAGCGGTGGACGTGGATGCGGTCGGCGACCTCGAATACATGGGGCATGTTATGGCTGATGAGAATGATCGGAATACCACGGGACTTCACGTCCTGGATCAATTCGAGCACCTTACGCGATTCCTTTACACCCAAGGCCGCAGTCGGCTCGTCGAGAATGATCACTTTTGATCCGAAAGCCGCAGCGCGCGCCACGGCGACACCTTGGCGTTGGCCGCCCGACAATGTTTCGACAGCTTGATTGATATTCTGGATCGTCATCAATCCCAACTCGGTCAGTTTTTCACGGGCCAGACGCTCCATCTCCGGCCGGTCAAGCTGGCGGAAAAGCGAGCCGCGGATGCCTGGGCGGCGGATTTCACGGCCCATAAACATGTTATCCGCAATCGACAGTGCTGGCGACATGGCGAGCGTCTGATAGACGGTCTCGATACCGGCATCGCGGGCCTGAATGGGAGATTTGAAATTGATCTCTTTGCCTTCGAGGTAAACCTGCCCCTCGTCGGGGATCACCGCACCCGACACTGCTTTGATGAGCGAAGACTTTCCCGCACCGTTGTCACCGATCACGGCAAGGATTTCACCGGGCATCAGGTCAAAGTCACAGTGATCCAGTGCCGTTACTTTGCCATAGCGTTTAACGAGGCCGCGGCCTTTGAGAATAGGTTCCATTATGCTGCTACCTTTCTGATCCACTGGTCCACTGCGACTGCTGCGATGATGAGCACACCGATGAGCAGGTAAGTCCATTGTGCGTCCGCCCCCATGAGGCGCAGTCCGAGCGTGAACACCCCCACGATAAGTGCGCCGAAGAATGTGCCAAGGATCGAACCGCGCCCGCCAAAGAGCGAAATGCCTCCGATCACCACGGCCGTGATACTTTCGATATTCAGAAGTTGTCCTGATGTGGGAGATACAGAGCCAATCCGCCCGATCAATGCCCAGCCTGCAAATGCGCAAATCAGTCCCGCGACGGCATAGACGGAGATGATTGTACCTTTGACGTTGACCCCGGACAGTTCTGCGGCTTCGGCATCATCGCCCACAGCATAGACATGGCGGCCCCATGCCGTATGGCGCAAGATGTAAGCCAGAAGCGCTACAAGCACGACGAGAAAGACAACACCCACAGTAAAGACTGCGCCCCCGATACTGAACTTGGCACCCAGCAGTTGCAGCAGGGGGGCGTTATTTGCGATGTCCTGACTGCGAATGGTTTCATTCTTCGAGTAGAGAAAATTGGCAGCCAGCACGATCTGCCACATGCCAAGGGTTACGATGAACGGCGGTAATTTCATCACCGCCACAAGCCAGCCGTTGACATATCCTATCGCCGTGCCCGCCAGCAGACCACACGCCACAGCCACCTCGACAGGCAAACCGTAGCGGAACGTGAACTGCCCCATCACGACCGAAGAGATCACTGCGATTGCGCCCACACTTAGATCGATGCCTGCGGTCAGGATGATCAATGACTGTGCAGCGGCAACAATGCCGACAATCTGCACCTGTTGAAGGATAAGGGTCAGCGCGAAGGGAGAGAAGAATTTCGAGCCCAGCAACAAGCCAAACACAACAATAGAGGCCACGAGCACAATCAAGGGCACAAGTGCGGGATTGGTATGCAAGACGTGTTGTACCGTCCCTAAAAACCCGCGGTGCGGATCTTGGAATTTGGCGACCTCGTCCGTGTTGGTATTCGTTTTGGACATTCTATCCCCCCATCGTTGAAAAAAAGGGCGAACACCGCCGCCCCTCTTATGCATCAAAAGCCGTTAGGCGATCAGCCCCAGCAGAGCTTGGTACCCTCTACGGTGTCGATGCTTTCAACACCTTCGGCCGGCTCGTCCGTGACCAGTGCAACGCCTGTATCAAAGAAGTCCTTGCCTGGTGTCAAAGCAGGCTTGGTACCATCTTTCGCCCATGCGGCAATCGCTTCGATACCTTTGGACGCCATCAAGAGCGGGTATTGCTGGGACGTGGCACCGATGATGCCATCCTTGATATTCGCAATACCGGGGCAACCGCCATCGACAGATACGATCAGCACGTCATTCTCGCGCCCGATGGATTTCAACGCCTCATAGGCACCCGCCGCAGCAGGCTCGTTGATGGTGTAGACCACGTTGATCATCGGATCTTTGGCCAGAAGGTTCTCCATCGCCTTGCGGCCACCCTCTTCGTTACCTGCGGTCACATCGTTGCCAACAATACGCGGATCGGTCTCGTCCCCGTTTACGTTCGGGTCGGCCAGATCGATGCCAAAGCCCTGCAAGAAACCCTGATCGCGCAGTACGCCAACCGTCGGCTGGGATACAGCAAGGTCAAGCAATGCGATCTTGGCGTTTGCGGCTTCATCACCGAGTTTGGCCGCAGCCCATTTGCCGATCAACTCACCCGCAAGGAAGTTGTCCGTCGCAAATGTCGCATCTGCCGCATCAATCGGGGACAAGGGCGTGTCGAGAGCGATGACAACCAGACCCGCATCGCGTGCCTGCTGGACCGAAGATACAATGGATGATGTGTCGGACGGCGTCAGCAGAATACCTTTTGCACCGTCAGCGATGCATGTCTCAATGGCCGCAACCTGTGTTTCGTGGTCGCCGTCAACTTTGCCCGCGAAGGACTTCAACGTCATGCCAAGCTCGGCCGCTTTGGCCTCTGCGCCCTCTTTCATCTTTACGAAGAAAGGGTTGGTATCGGTTTTTGTGATCAAGCATGCCGTGATGCCGTGGCCATCTGCAAAAGCAGCGCCAGACAAAGTGGTGAAAGCGACAGCCGTTGTTGCGAGTAGTTTTTTCATGAAGTCCTCCCAGACGTTTTCCGATTGATCGGAGACAGTTCCCGCATATTGCGGAATTGGCTTGAGGTAATGCGATTCTCAACCTCACGTCAATAAATAAATAAACTTGATTTATTAATTCAATCTGCCACCTTCATTCCAGCACGATATGCATGTAAGGCCTAAAGGTATGGACGGGTCAAAGATCAGAAGTTTGAGTGGCGGCGTGAACCAGAGAGGGTTGCGCGACCACAACGAGAGGCTGTTGCTGTCTATGCTACAGCGCAATGGCCCAATGCCGGGCAGTGATCTTGCGCGTGTTGCAGGCCTGTCGCCACAAACCGTTTCCGTCATTTTGAGAAAGCTGGAAAAGGACGGACTGCTCGCCCGTGGAACGCCGCTAAAAGGCAAGGTGGGCAAACCATCGGTGCCCATGGCACTGGCTGCGGATGGTGCCTTCGCGCTGGGTGTAAACATCGGCCGCCGGAGCGCCAAGATTGTCTTGATGGATTTTCACGGAACCGTACGCGATGAACGCAGCACACATTTCCAATACCCCCTACCCGCCGATGTGTTTGAATTTCTCAGACTGGCCAGCGACGAGTTGATCCAAAGCCTCTCAGTTCCCTTGCAGGAGCGCATTTGCGGCATCGGCATCGCCGCCCCGTTCGAGCTTTGGAATTGGCATGAAATGGTCGGGGCCAGCGCAGAAGAGTTCTCTGCTTGGAAAGATATCGACTTCCACGCCGAGATTGCACATTTCTCCGACCTGTCCGTGCATATTGTCAATGATGCAACCGCCGCCTGTCGTGCTGAGCATATCTACGGCCGTGGTAAGGAGTTTCGCGACTATGCCTACTTCTTTGTCGCGGCGTTTGTGGGCGGTGGCATCGTTTTGAACCATTCCGTTTTCGAGGGGCATCAAGGCAATGCAGGTGCGCTGGGATCGCTGCGCAGTGTCGGCCCCAATGGCGAGAGCCGCCAGTTGATTGATATCGCTTCTATCCATCTGTTGGAGGCGCGCCTCGCCGAAGTCGGCCTTGACCCGAGCGGCCTGTGGAACAGCGACGACTGGACACCATACGAACGCTACGTAGAGCCTTGGATCAGGCAAACTGCGCAAGAGCTGGCAAAAGCGGCGCTCTCTACGTGCGCGGTTATCGACTTTGAAGCTGTTATGATCGATGGGGGCCTGCCGCCAAGCGTTAAACAGACTTTGGTAGAACGGACCCGCAGATATATCGCGAACCAAGATACCCGCGGTCTGATCCCGCCACAAATCGAGGCAGGCACGATGGGCCGAAAAGCGCGCGAAATTGGTGCTGCTTGCGGTCCGATCTGGTCCCATTTCCTGCTCAAATCAAACGCGGGTCTGTCTTAGATTGTCCGGCCCATAGAAGCCGTACCCAGACACCATCAAGGAAAAGAAATGAAGCGATCACGCATCAACGAAATCATGTCACAGGCGGACGACATGATACGCTCCTTCGGATTTTCGCTCCCGCCCTTCGCCTATTGGAGCCCTTCCGAATTTCAGGCGCACAAAAGCGCTGCTTCGGCGTTGATTGATGCGAGATGCGGATGGGATATTACAGACTATGGCGCAGGAGACTTTGACCAAATGGGTCTGTTCCTCTTCACCCTGCGCAACGGGCGTCTTGCAGACCTGCGGCAGGGCAGAGGTATGTGCTACGCCGAGAAACTTCTGATATCGCGGCAGGATCAACTCAGCCCCATGCATACCCACATCGAAAAGGCCGAAGACATCATCAACAGAGGCGGAGCCACCTTGGTGATCGAGCTTTTCGGCTCTGATGATGAGGGAGGTTTTTGTGCTGACAGGGGCGGACAAGTGCTTTGTGACGGCATATTGCGGGACTTTCATGCGGGCGAAAAACTCAAACTCGCCCCCGGTGAAAGCGTGACATTGATGCCGGGGGACTGGCACGCCTTTTGGGGCGAAGGCGGTGATGTCCTGATCGGCGAAGTGTCGACTGTGAACGACGACCTCCACGACAATATCTTCCGCGAGCCGATTGGTCGCTTTGCCCAGATCGGAGAAGATGTTGCTCCACTGCATCTGTTGGTGAGCGACTACGCCCTTTTGCTGAAATGATATCGTGTGAGTATGGGTTACAGGCGCTTGTCCGCTGCTACTCTGCCTCAGCAAAATAGCAGTACGTAGGCAGTCAAGCTGTTCCAAATTGGAAAGCCGTTTCCAAGACTTCTCTTATTCCGAAGCCGTTTTGATTCCACTCGTTTTCATTCGAAATCTCAATCTTCCGCCGCTGCCATTACCTTGTTTCTATAACCTGCAAACCTGACGTCCAACTATCGCGCAGCGAACAGCTGCTTTTTGCCCTCGGTGCGTTTCACTGCAGATGCAGCATATGAAAAGCAGTCGTCGGTAACGCTGACCGCAAGGTCCGGAAAGTCCGCAGTCTGTGAGTTCCGTCCGTTCGAGATTTTGCACTTGCAGCGAATGGCGGCTCTGACGGGGCGCGTCGCAGCATCTTGACCCGCTGATCAACGGCAGTAATGGGCCGTTCACGTCAATGCCCCCCTCATAGCGCGCCGCTTTAGCGCGACACTTCACAATAATATGCGATCTTGCTCCCGTCGTTCTCATACCAAGTTGCCCTCCCAGAACTTCTTTCAAAGGCAAACTTCCATCTGTAGATTAGGTTGCTGGCAATACCCTTGCCAGCATGGGCAATGAAATGGACGCCTCTCTTTCCTGCCGACGCTATCACCTTTCCCGCCTCATGGTTGTGCGCGGTGTTCCAGTCATTGGTTAACCCAACCAGTTCAGTCATGTCGTTGTCACTCCCCAACCCCCAACCGCCATGTGGAGCGCAAGCCATCATTTCCGCTGAAAAGCTCGCTTGGAGGCAATGTTGAGCAACACCGGATTTCGATGGTTTCCATAGCTCGAGCACAATCGTGCTGTCATCCACTCCCTGACAAAACACTGTCTCTTCGTCTTTTTGACCGCTGGCTGAAGCGTAGATTGGAATGGCCGCAATCACGCAGATAAGGCTCATTTTGTTCATCTGGAACTCCTTAGAATAATGGCATCCGCATCACCGCTGAAATTATCATGCCATAACGAGGGCTGGATTGATCCAAGTCACCTTATCCAACGTTACGTGGGAATGCTCAGGGGCCCGCGAATGGCAGTAGTGCGAAAGCCGCGATGCGGCGACAGATGGTCTGATGAAGGGCCGCAATGGGCCGACAGAGAGAGGTATCGGTTCCACACGTTGGAGCAACGTAAGGTTTGTCATTGATATAAAACAATGCTGCCTGATCTGAGAAACCCTAAAGTAAGGCACAACCATAGACTGTCAGAAATGAAAATTGGGGTGATTTGCCTTAGAAATAGGAGGGTAGCCCATGGACGTGCTTATCATTTTCGAGACCATTGAAGGCCAAACGCGCAGGATTGTAGAATTTGCTGAGCAGCAGATACGTACTGCTGGCCACGATGTTCAGTTATTCAATACAGCGGACAGATTGGGGTCATTGTCTTTCAAGGGGATCGACAAAGTTGTGTTGGCAGCACCGGTGCATGAACGACGTCATCCGCGGGGCTTTGAGGTCTTTGTGGCAACAAGCCTTGATGAATTGAAAGTACGCAAAACCCTCCTTCTCTCCGTTAGCCTCAAGGCGGCTTTTCCTGAAAGCCGTGATGAGGCGCAAGACTATTTGACCGAAATGAAAATGCGGACAGGATTTGAACCCAACCGGGAAGTCTTGGTTGCAGGTGCTGTTCGCCTAAGCAGCTATGATTATTTTGAAAGCCAAATCGTGCAGAATGTAGCTTTGGGCGGGCGCAAGGTTGAATTGGTCGATGGCGTGCGAGAGTTTACTAATTGGGATGCCCTTAGCGCAGATGTTGACGCATTTCTGCAGGACGCACCGCCGCGTATCGCCTGAATGTAGGACCTATGGCTTGCACTTGCCATGCGGCGCTATACCCTTTGTATCGCCCTTATAGTGCCGCTTACGAGAAACTGGTTCAACTGCGCAAAGGTCAAACGGTCAAGGAACTCGAGACCAATGACGGTCGGACAAAACTGTCTTCTAATAGTCGCTCAGGATGGATGTCAGCAAAATACCTTAGCCCCAACAAGGCCCCTTCCGCAGTAGGACAACTTCAACAAAACGCGCATCACATTGCCACCCCAATTACTCGGGTGCATGTGTGCTAACCTGCACTTTCACTACGTAGGTCAAGTTAACTGCAAAATTCGGTAAACTTGCATCCGTGAGCATCCTACTTGTGCCGCTATCTGCGTGGGTGTCATTCCATCTTGATTAAGTTGCAGCACAGCATCCCTGTCGATGCGGCGCTTGCCGCCTTTATAGACGCCATTGTTTTTCGCCCGCTCAATCCCGTCCCGTTGGCGATCCTTGATGAATCTGCGCTCCATCTGGGCAACCATGCCCAGCACCGTGATCACAAGGTGCCCCATGTCGCCCTGTGTTGACACATAGGGATCGAGCACGGTGACAAACGCCCCCTTTTGTTCACAGTCATGTATGATGTTGAGTACGTCACGTGTATCACGCCCCAGCCGATCAAGCCGCGTGACGATGAGTTCATCATCAGGGCGAAGGAAGTCGATGACCGTTTTGAGCTCGCCGCGCCCATCGCGGCTGGCACCCGATACCTTTTCCGATCTGACTATTTCGCAGCCCTGCGCTTTGAGCTTGGCAAGCTGCACGTCTAAGTCTTGGTCAGTTGTGCTGACCCTCGCATAACCGATTTTTGTCATGTGTCACCTCAGGGTTTATACCCAAGGCTACAGTGTCACAAATAGTCGCTGTCAACCCAGATGTTACGCTGAAACAGGGGCTTAGGTTACGTCACTGCAGGGTATGCTTTGATGTGACACCGCCGATTTTATTTCCCAGCTTAACCAACCGCTATACTTACAACCCAATCGACCGCTTCAAAATCCTTTTTGCCGATTTTTTGCGGCGCGGCGTTTGTCGGCTCCTAAGAGTTAGTCGGCTCCTAAGAAGTGGACAAGGTTCTGCCGAGGACTGGTGTCCGGCAGAATAGCAACCTGAATTATGTGGCATGCCCCTTAAGAGCCGACTGCTGCATTCACGAAGACACTACATGATTTTTAAACAAAGCCTGACTTTGACTAGAAATTGTCTTACACAGAAACGAACGTATCGATAGTTTTCCAGTGACCTTGCAAAACTTGGACCTGATCACATGTCCGGTTTTTCCCTAAGGAGAAAAAATTGACGGAAGTAAACATAGACCAAAAAATTATTCTGAAAGAACGGGTTGATGCTCTTTTCCTTAAATTTAGTGATCTAGTACAATCGAGCATTCCTGGCAGCGAAAACGATGGTAATGAAAAAGAAATTTTGGATCGCTTGGATCAAAAACTGCAGCAGCTCAGGAAGCTGAGCGATGAAGTTGAAAACAGTCAAGTGACTGGGCTGGCGACAGGGTGCACAACAGACCGAAAAACCGATTTGAATATGCAAATGAGCACATTGTTGGCCGATTTGGTTTCTCTAAAGCAGGAACTTGACGACATTTTCAACAGCTCAGAGAGCACGGATGAGGAGCAGCATTAAGTGGCAAAGAGTTTGAGGAAACGCTTGAAAGCAGCTGAAAAATTGCTCGATCAGAAAGAACGTGATTACAGCACTATTCTTAGAGAATTCAGGGAAACTGACGGTGGTGTTGATCAGGGCGAAGCCGATAGACTTCGAGAGCTTGCAGACATTATCAAGGGCAACCGTGAAACCATCTCGAAAGCCTATTTTGAAAAATTGGGCGAAGTGAAGGCTTATGAGGAAATTTTACTTCCTGAGGTCACAATCCCTGTTACTAGTTACAAATACGGTGAAGCTAAGAAATTTGACCATGCAGACTACTATGAAATTTTTCACTCGAACATAAATGCGTGGGCAAATCGAATAAAAATATCGCTGCTTAGTGTCGTTTTAGCTACGAAGGGCAGCGCATCATCAAATTTCCAGATTAGCAGCCTATCTCTCGTCATTGCGTCTTGCTTTAAGATGGTAAGTGTACCGGCTACTGTGGCCATTGCAATTGGACGGGTTATCGCTAGCGAGGTGGAGAGAGGAATTAGATCCAAAGTCGACGCTGATGAGGTAAGCGCTGATATTTTGAACGATGAGTGGCAGACGGCGTTTTCTAATTATGCTGAACTCGACAAGAAGGACAGGTTTCGTGAATTTATCAGCGAATGGAAAGCTAAGAACTTTGTAGAAGACATGCATGTTCCAGGAGACACAGCCTTAGAGTACATCGGCGTTGATATATTCAACGCTGCCTGCCGGAATTTTGCTAGGGATTCACTGCCGACGGAGAAGATAACTCAAAAACGCTTCGTCAATGTGATGTTAGGCCAAGTTGAGAATGATGATTGGGGCGAAGATGAAGATGAGGCGGGCGATGCGGAGCTTCACTTCCTAGTTGAAGACTTTAATCCTGAAGACCTCTCGGATGCTAAGTACAATCAGCCACTTTTTCCAAATTTCGTGTTTTTCCACGGGCAACTTGATGATGTTTCAAGTGGCCTTTTGAAGGCAATAAAGACTGTATATGGAGCGAGCACGCGTGTTGTTGACCTTCCGGTGCTCATAAACATTACGGTCTTTACTGACTATGAGAAGATTAAGCTCTTTTATGTAAAGCGAAAAAATATGGACATAGGTAACATGAATTTTGTTCAGGGATCTGGTGGGTGGTATGATGGGTACTATTCCAGTTTTGTTAAATCCGGAGTCATAGAGACTGTGACTGTTGGGGATCTAGTTTACGATAGCTAATTTAGCTTCCGTCTTTGGGCGTAGTCATTGTGAGCGGCAACCCTGCTAAAGTAGGCAATTCGGGAAATCCTGGACCTGACTTTTTCATAAGAGGTCAGCTATGCTTCTAAACCAACCAACTACGTGCAGCAGATTGGAAGTTCGCCCAAGGTTGCTAACGAATTCCGCCGACCTTTTCGCAGCGTATCACAGAACGTTCCGCCTAATCTTTTGGGATTCAGATGGATGCCGCTAATTTCTTGACTAATTCCCAAACCACCAGTCAATCTGAAGTTAACACTAATAACAACCGAATCTGACATGGTATCTGGTCTAGAGATTGCTCACGCGAGTATCCCGCTAGATCCCATCGAGTTGGTTACTTTGTGCTTACTTTTTTCGCGCACGCATTTATCAACCCTTGCGGTCTTAAGCTAAGCCTTTGATTAAGTGGGAAAATATGGTGATGTAGGGGAGGATTGAACTCCCGACCTCGTCATTACCAATGGTGCAGCCAACTGCGAGCCTGCGGTCGTATACCATTAGATCATCAGGTCCGCTGCATTTTTCCCTGAAGCAACCAAGTCCTTAAACCATTGAGGTTGTCTTCCTTTGCCAGTCCAAGTCTGCTCCTTGTCGGCAGGGTTCGCGTACTTTGGGGTAGAGGGCTTCTTTGGGCGTTTAGTGGTCTTCGTTGGTGACTTCGCTGGCTTCGTTGCATCAGTGATGTCAGACAGCTCAAAGCCATGCTCCTTAGCTGCTTTCTGCGCCGCTGCCATTGCGAATTTCCGGTCGCGTTCAGCCGCCTTCTTGAGGGCCTTCTGAACATCTGTACTGAGCTTTTCGAGCTCTTTGCGGGTCATGGATTTCAGATCAAACTTCATAGCGTTTACCTCGATTGTTAAGTCGGCATCCTATTACACTCTGATGTCGGAATGAAAAGCGCAACTATGCCTTGCCCTAACCGGCTCAAATCAACCCCTCATCTAGCCCGCATTTGGTCAATGATCGTCCAGTTGGGTACAACAATGTGCCGTACAATGCGGTTTAGTATGTGGGCTTTAATGTGGGCTCGCTCTTGCCGGTACCAGCTTAAGTTACTGCTATTAATAAACAAATTAAGGCACGGTGGCGGACCGAGGAGGATTCGAACCCCCGACCCCCTGATTCGTAGTCAGGTACTCTATCCAGCTGAGCTATCGGTCCACTGTTCGGCGGTTTAGTAGGAGCGGCTTGGGTTTGCAAGCCCCTGTTTTCCTCAAAATCAAACATTGGCAAAATGCGTTAAACCGTTCCGTCCCCTTTGGGCAATACCAGCTGAAATGTCGTACCTTCGCTGTCTGTCTTGAGAAGCGTCAAATGTCCCCCGTGCCCTTTGACAAGTTCTGCTGCGATTGCAAGTCCGAGCCCCGAACCGCCCTTGCGCGCGCCACCCTGAAACGGGGTAAAGAGGTGCTCTTGAGCTTTGGCCGGCAGACCCGGTCCGGTATCTGATATTTCAATTAGCCAAGCAGTGTCTGTTTCGGACGCCTGAACCGCGATTTCCCCACCCTGCCCGGCCCCCATCAGCGCCTGACGCGCGTTGCGTACCAGATTGGATATCACACGGTACATCTGTTCGGGATCGGCGCGCACCATCAGGCCTAAAGGAATATCCGCAGCATAGCTGATGGCGTGATCACCACTTGCCAGTTTTTCACCATCCATCGCATCTTCGACAAGCTCCGCCAGAGAAACCATGGTCAACGTCGGTCCCGGTTCTTCTGCTTTGCCAAAAGCTAGCGTGCTTTCGCACAGATGCACGGCGCGGGTGATCGAACCAACCAGTTTGGGTGCCATCCGTTTGACTGTCGGATCTTCGGACATCTCGATACGGTCCGTAAACAACTGGGCAGACGTCAGGATGTTCCGCAAGTCATGGCTGATCTTGCTCACCGCCGACCCGAGCTGTGCAAGGCGCTCCTTTTGCTTCAGCGCTTGGGTAAGATCCGTTTGCAGCGTTTTCAAAGCAACTTCTGCCTCATACAATTCGGTCACCCGGGCAGAGGGCTCGATGATACGGCGCGCATCTTCGGGTGCCATTGCGTAGTTCTGCATATGCCCCACGACCCCTTTGATTGGCTTGAGGATCAACGCGCGCATCGCCAGAAACAACAAAAATGCCGTGATCACAGAAATGACAGCTGAGAGGATTAGAATACGCACGCCGTAGTCGATCATTGCCATCCGCATCGGACCCGTT
This sequence comes from uncultured Sulfitobacter sp., assembly GCA_947501805.1. Classification (GTDB taxonomy): domain Bacteria; phylum Pseudomonadota; class Alphaproteobacteria; order Rhodobacterales; family Rhodobacteraceae; genus Sulfitobacter. The sequence continues at coordinate 21,205 of CANMXJ010000021.1, forward strand.
TCCATGGTAATCTCGATCAGCAGCCCTGCTTCGCGCACAGGTGCCCCGATCACCCGGATCACTTCGTTTTCAGGCGTCACCATCCGCATCATGGCATCGCGGATGAGGTTCAGTGCCGTCGCATCGCGCAAGTCGTAGGTACGGGAAATAGCCTGCGGTATATCAGAAGACAGCATAAGTTGCCGGACCTCATCACGCCGCAATACAACATTGAAAACCTGTGCATTCTCCAGCAACTCGACTTCCAACGCCGGATCCAGCATATCATCTGCCAGAAGGGCAAGTGACGCGATCTGTGCCCGCTCCAGTCGGTTAAGCATGTAGTCTTCACGAAACCTTGCAATGGAAGGCACAAAGATGAGGACTTCCGCAAGCATGACAAACACGGTCGTCAATATCAACAATCGGCCGGAAAGAGAGTTGAACATCGCAGACTAGCCTTGCGGGATCGAAAGAAAAGCGCCGCCCGTGGCACGGCTCGCAGGGATTAAGCATCTGCCCATCATGGAATAAACCGCTGCACAAAACCCACAACGCGTTTGACAACGTTACTCTCGAACAGGCGCGGGCTAAAGTATGCACCTGCCGCGCGTTTGTTGATTTCGCCGATTGTCGGGTACGGAGCCACCATCGCTGCAATCTGGCTCATTTTCATTTTATTGGCCAGAGCCAGCGCCCAAAGATTGACTAACTCACCCGCCTGATACCCAACGATAGACGCACCAACAGGGCGACCTTTGACCACCATGACTTTGATAAAACCCTTCGTCTTGCGCTCTGCAATGGCACGGTCGTTGTGTGCATAATGAAAGCGGACCACTTCAAGTTTGGGGCCATGTTTCTTTTTGGCCTCGACTTCAGTTAGACCCACCTGCGCCAACTCGGGATCGGTATACGTTGCCCAGGGAATATGCGTCGTCTTGGCCTTGGAGGGCAGGCCGAATAACATGGAACGGATGATCACACCCGCATGATAGCCCGCCACATGGGTAAATTGCAGGCCACCTGCGACGTCGCCAATTGCATATACCTTTTTGTTCGTTGTACGCAGGCTGTCGTCCACTTCTATACCGCCACGTTTGGGCGTGATCCCGGCTTTTTCCAAATCGAGCTTGTCGGTATTTGCCTTCCGTCCTACCGCCATCAACAAGTGCGACCCTTTGAAGATACGGCCATCCTTTGCCTGCACCTCAATTGTACCCGCTGTGCCGCGCACCTCTTCCGCTAGCGCGTCTTCTTCAATCACAACACCCTCTGCACGCAGACTATCAAGCACGACCGACGCCAATTCGGGATCATCCTTGCCCAGCGCCTTCGCGGCTTCAATCACTGTCACTTTGCAACCCATACGGATGTGCGCTTGCGCCATTTCCACCCCGATCGGACCGCCCCCGACAATCAATAGATGTTCAGGCTTTTCGCGCAAATCAAACAGTGTCTCGTTGGTTTCATACGGCACACCATCCAATCCGGGGATCGGCGGCACCAAGGGCGAAGAGCCTGTTGCGATCACGATCCGGCGGGCCTTGATGATTGTGTCACCCGCCTGCACCTCATCTTTGGAAATGAAATGCCCAAACGCGCGGATCACATTGATACCGAACCCTTCAAACCGTTCCTGACTATCTACCGGAGCGATCTGTGCGATCACATCCGCAACATGATCCTTGGCCGCAGCATAGTCGACCTGCCCCGCTGCATCCTTTACGCCATATTGCGCCGAATTTTGTTGTCCGTAGGCCGCTTTGCCACTGGCAATCAATGCCTTGGAGGGAACGCAACCATAGTTCAAACAATCCCCCCCCATTTTGTGCCCTTCAAGCAAAACAACCTTTGCGCCCATCTGCGCCGCCCCAGCCGCCACCGATAACCCGCCAGAGCCAGCACCGATAATCAGAATATCCGTCTTGATATGCTTCATTTGATCAGGTCCTTCTTGCCTGTCACGGCCTTGATGAACACAGGCAATACCGACAAAAGGCACAACCCTAGGATGGGGAACAAAATATGTGGTTCGAAGATGATGCCAAGATCGGGCGTCTCGCCTTTGGCAAAAACTTCACCCAGTCCAGCACCAACCGATGTAAACACCACAGATCCCGGAATGATGCCTATAAATGTCGAAATTGCGAAGCGATAAAGCGGCACACCGACAAACGCCGGTATCAGGTTCGCCACAAAAAAAGGCACCGCAGGCACCAGCCGGATAAAGAACAGCATGGACCACTGGTTTTCATCAATGCCCTTCTTGATCTTGGCCACCACTCCATCTGACGCGTCCATACGCGCTCTAAGCCTGTCGCCCAGACCCATGCGTGCCGCAAGAAAGATCAACACCGCACCAATCGTGGCACCTGTGATGTTAAACAGTGTCCCAAAGACAGTTCCGAACAGGAAACCACCCGTCAACGTCGCAATTACTGCTCCCGGTAAAGAGAACCCCACGATCAAGACGTAAATCCCGACAAATCCCAGCACTGTCAGCAGGTACTGACTGTCGCGAAATGCGATCAGGGCCTCTCGATTGTCACGCAGCACCTCAAAACTGAGGTATTCTCGCAGCGTGAAAGCACCAATCAGCGCCACCGTCGCAATCGCCATTAGCGGCAAATAACGCCTTACGCCGGTTTTTGTCATGTCGGTGGCTCCCATATCGCTCATGTATGGCACCCTTTCAGCCCAAAGGCATCTGTTGTTCATCCCCTAGATGGACTGCCCCGCACCCCAGCGATAGAGTGATCACGGGCGCTTGATAATCAGTGTACCAATTGGCAGGGATTGAGTACTGATCCCGCGGGATTGAAACATATACCGGCCGGTCAGCCGAGAAATGTTGCAAATTGCCGCTTTTTCACATCCGCAGGGTTTGACTTGCCACCCTGCCCGCCTTAAAGACCGAGCTTGAATTGATGTTGACCGCCCGAATCTGGGTGTCAGCCACGAACCTAGATGGAGACGGAGCGATGAAACGCACCTTTCAACCAAGCAACCTCGTTCGCAAGCGCCGTCATGGCTTTCGTTCACGTATGGCCACCAAAGCAGGTCGCAAGATCATCAACGCGCGCCGCGCCCAGGGCCGGAGTAAGCTGAGCGCGTAATTCGCGCAAGCTTTGATATTATGACACCGCCGGAGTTCCCTATGGATGGCAAGAACGCCGCCCACAAGGAACGCTCTCCGGCGGTTTCACTGCGTTTACAGACGCTTACAAAACGTGCGGACTTCCAACGCGCTTCTCGTACGGCGCATGTTGCAAAGCCCGGTTTTGTGCTGCAGATGCGCAAGCGCCCCGATACCGAGCTTGTTGACACTGATGCGATCCGTATCGGCTTCACCTGTTCCAAAAAGGTCGGGAATGCGGTGGCCCGCAACCGCGCCAAACGTCGTTTGCGCGAAATTGCACGACTTGCGCTGCCTGAGCACGGCCTGCACGGGCATGATTATGTGTTGATCGGCCGGAAGAGTACAACTGCAACACTTCCGTTCACAAAACTGCAGTCCGATTTCCTGCACGCCCTTGGTATTCTACATGGCAAAAAGAAATGAGTCTGCTGGCCCGCATCCTGTCCCTGCCCGTGCGCGCCTATCGTCTGGTTTTCAGCCCATGGGTCGGGTTCAATTGCCGCTATCATCCCACCTGCAGTGCTTATACCCTTGAAGCCCTTGAAAAGCATGGGGGATTAAAGGGCGGATGGCTGGCAGTACGCCGCATCTTGCGCTGCCATCCATGGGGTCGCAGTGGCATCGACAATGTACCCGATTAACGTCTCTCCAAACCCGCCGCTTGATCGACGCGCAACCTTCAACTAAGCCAACACCATGCTGGATCAACCCAAAGATATTCACCCGTTATTTGAGGGTGCACCGCAGACCACCGAGTTCAAAAAACTGCGCAAACGGCTCGTCCGTAATACCCGCGAAGCAATTGAACAATACGGGATGGTCGACCCCGGAACCAAATGGCTGGTCTGCCTGTCGGGCGGCAAGGACAGTTATACGCTTCTTGCGATTCTGCATGAATTGAAGTGGCGCGGCCTGCTTCCCGTCGAGTTGCTTGCATGTAATCTTGATCAGGGACAGCCCGGTTTTCCAGCAACGGTCTTGCCTGCCTTCCTTGAAAAAATGGGGGTGCAACACCGGATTGAATACAGCGACACCTACTCGATTGTGATGGATAAAATCCCCGCAGGCCGCACCTTTTGCGCGCTTTGTTCACGGCTTCGACGCGGCAATCTTTATCGGATTGCGCGCGAAGAAGGCTGTAGCGCGGTTGTGCTGGGTCATCATCGCGATGACATACTTGAAACCTTCTTTATGAACCTTTTCCACGGTGGACGACTGGCGACGATGCCACCTAAGCTATTGAATGAAGAAGGTGATTTGTTCGTCTATCGTCCGCTGGCTTATGTATCGGAAGCGGATTGCGAAAAGTTCAGTTCAGCAATGAACTATCCCATAATCCCCTGTGATCTATGCGGCTCGCAAGACGGGCTACAGCGCCAGCAAGTCAAACAAATTCTTGACACATGGGAAGCCAACAGCCCCGGGCGCCGCCAGATTATGTTCCGCGCTCTGATGAATGCGAGACCCTCTCATCTACTGGACCCGAATCTTTTTGATTTTGCCGGGCTAACCCGCGAAATAGAGTGACTTTTAAGCAAACTCTGCGGAAACAATCACGGCGCGTTAACTCGCGAATTACCGATCTTCTTCTACATCTGCCTTGGTTGCAGCGTAACAGCGTTGCCAGAGGGAGAAAGCTTATGGTGCGTTCATGGTCTGCCACATTTGCGCGGTTACAGCGTCGGTTGGCACTTTTCATGACGGGTCCACCTGCATTTGCGTTTGTGCCAGCACTTTGCCTGACAGCGTTCTGGTTTGGCGGAGAAGTTGCTCTTGTTGTACTGGCCGTCTTTTTGCCTTTGGCATATTTTATGGGGGGCAGTTTTCAGGGCCGTCTGACAGTCCCGCGCGATGAAGCAACAGGCATTTTTCAACGTAGCGCATTTGAGGAGCTGACGGACCAGATATACCTGCGCGCCCTTGATACGGACCGTCATTCGGCAACATTCTTTCTGGCAATCGAAGATTTTGATCAAATCGTCGAACGATACGGCCAAAGTGCTGCGGACACAGTTATCCAACGAACCGGAGAGCGGCTGGTCGCCACTCTTCGTGCAGATGACAATGTTGGCAAAATGGGGGATGCCCACTTTGCAATATGCACCAATCCTGTGCGCCATCTCGATCTGGAGCTTTGCATTCAACTGGCAGGCCGGCTTCAAACCGCCGCCGAAGAACCTGTTTCGATTGATGGCACCAGCATTTATGTTTCGGCATCCGTCGGATTCTGCCAACACAGCCGGGCACCGGGCAAGGATGGGCGAGACTGGCTAAATGCCTCTGCCACCGCCCTGCGCGAGGCACGGCGTCGCGGACCTTCCGCCATCAGAGCCTTCTCAGATCAGATGCAGAAAGCCACGCAAGCGCGCGTCGAGTTGCGAGAAGACGTTGTACGCGCGCTGGAAAATGGACAAATCCATCCATGGTTCCAGCCCCAGATTTCCACTGATACCGGCCAGATCACTGGATTTGAAGCTTTGGCACGCTGGTCACATCCCGAACGCGGCGTAATTTTACCTGCAGAATTCCTGCCTGCCATTGAACAGGAAGGCCAGTTGGAGCGTTTGGCGGAGGTGATGATCTATCATTCCTTTGCAGCCCTCAAAGCATGGGATGGCGCGGGGGTGGATGTTCCGCAGGTGGGTGTGAATTTCGCCGGATCAGAACTGAACAATCCGAAACTGGTCGAAAAGATCCAATGGGAATTGGACCGGTTTGATCTAACGCCCAACCGTTTGGCCGTTGAGGTATTGGAAACAGTTGTCGCCAGCGCACCGGATGACGTTATTACACGAAACATCATTTCATTGGGTAAACTGGGCTGCCGCATTGATCTGGACGATTTCGGCACCGGTCATGCCTCCATTGGATCTATCCGTAGGTTCTCTGTCAGCCGGATCAAGATTGACAGATCTTTCGTTATGAAAGCAGACCGAGACCCTGAACAACAGCGGACAATCAGCGCAATCCTTACAATGGCGGAGCGCCTTCAGGTGGAAACCCTTGCGGAGGGAGTCGAAACCGTTGGCGAACATGTCTTGCTTGCCCAGCTAGGATGCGACCATGTGCAGGGCTTTGGCATTGCAAGGCCAATGCCTTTCGAAAAAACACTGGACTGGATTGATCGTCACCTTAGCAAACTCGAAGATGTTCCCAGTATTCTTGACAGCAAGAAAACCTCGTAAATGCCCACATAAACCTGCATCTTTCCAGTCGCAGATCCACTGCTGCCAAAGGATAGGAACGCCGCAAAAACCCGGAACAAACAATCTATCCGTGACACAATTCCCCTTTCCTCATCCCCACATTCGCCGGGTCATTTGGCAAACGGGCGCGGATGGGGCAGTTGTGAGCGCAAAACACCCGAATCCGCTTGACCTTTAGGCCTGCACTCTGTTGAACCACCATAGTTTTCGGTAGACATTCAGGCGGCGATCACAATGGACGAACAGAACAAAAACCTCATCCTTGCAACGGGTCTCAGCTTTGTTGTGATCCTGGTTTGGTTCGTCCTTTTTCCACCACCCGAAGCTGAAGCACCAATTGATGGCACTGCGCAAACCACTGCGACGCAAAGTGATGCAAGTGTTCCGGCGGCACCCGCACCCGGGGCTGACCCGGCCGCAATAGGGACTGCCCCACAAACCCGTACCGACGCACTCCAAAGCGCGCCCCGTGTGCAAATTGAAACATCCCGTCTGACCGGATCGATCTCGCTGCATGGCGGGCGGATCGACGATCTGCAACTCAAAGATTACCGCACAACAGTGGAGGACGGCGCACCGATCGTCACCATGCTGTCCCCGCAGGGCACCCTTGACGCATACTACGCGCTGCAGGGTTGGGCTGCGGGCAGCGGGATTGCCTCCGAAGCCGTCCCCGGTCCAGACACGACCTGGACCCTTAGCGCCGGTGAAACCCTTGGTATCAACGCACCCATTTCGCTGACATGGGACAACGGTGCCGGACAAACATTTGGCAGGACCATTTCGGTAGACGAAAACTACATGTTCTCTCTGACCCAAACGATCGCCAACAATGGGGAAGCACCCGTCACCCTCGCGCCCTATGGGATGATCGTACAGCATACGCAACCCGACGATTTGGAAAACTTCTTTATCCTTCACGAAGGTGCCGTGGCCATCGCTGATGGCGAGTTAAGCGAAACCGATTGGGATGACATTTCAGAGGCTGAAGTCAACGCTGCATGGGGTCGGCAAGCGATTGTAAACGAAGGTATTTCTGAAGGATGGATCGGCTTCACCGACCATTTCTGGCAAGCCATTCTGATACCGAGCGCCGGTCAGACCTTTGATCAGGCATTAACTTATGACGCACGTAGCGATATTTACCGCGCAGTAACCCGCCTGCCCACACAGGTTGTAGAAGCAGGGGCAACTGCCGAAATGACAACACAATTGTTCGCTGGTGCCAAAGAATGGGCAACCCTACGCGACTACGAAACGGCAGGCGTGCCCAAATTCATAGACAGCATCGACTGGGGATGGTTCTTCTTCCTGACCAAACCGATTTTCTGGCTTCTGCACGAGATCAACAAACTTATCGGCAACATGGGCTGGGCGATCATTGGTCTGACCTTGATTATCAAAGCGATCTTGTTCCCGCTGGCTTACAAATCCTACGTTTCGATGGCCAAGATGAAAGAGCTTCAACCAGAAATGGAAAAGCTTAAGGAAAAAGCTGGCGATGATCGCCAGAAAATGCAGCAAGGCATGATGGAGCTGTACAAGAAGAACAAGGTAAATCCCGCTGCGGGATGTTTGCCAATCCTCTTGCAGATTCCGATCTTTTTCTCGCTCTACAAGGTGATCTTTGTCACCATTGAGCTGCGCCATGCCCCGTGGTTTGGCGTGTTCAACGATCTGTCTGCACCTGATCCAACGTCAATTTTCAACCTGTACGGCCTTGCCCCATGGGCTGCTCCTGAGCCGAACACGTTCATGGCATTGATCTTTATCGGTATTCTGCCGCTTCTTCTGGGTATCTCAATGTGGCTGCAGCAGAAACTCAATCCGGCACCCACCGATCCGACACAACAGATGATCTTTGCGTGGATGCCGTGGGTATTCATGTTCATGCTGGGCAGCTTTGCCTCCGGACTGGTTGTCTACTGGATTGCTAACAACACAATCACCTTTACCCAGCAATATCTGATTATGCGGAGCCAAGGGTACAAACCGGACCTTCTGGGCAACATCAAGGGCAGCTTTAAACGCAAACCCAAAGAGGCAGCAAATGATCCCAAGGCACCTGCTAAAAAGGGTGGGAAGTGATGAAGGTTACCGCGCTCTATCGGCATCCGATCAAGAGCCATGGGCGCGAAAGTCTTGACAGGATCACGCTGCACGAAGGGCAATGCATGCCCTTCGACCGCCATTGGGCCGTTGCCCATGAAGAAGCCAAGGTAGAGGACGCTGAATGGGCGACCTGCTTTAACTTCAGCCGCGGGTCCAAAGCCCCCAAATTGATGGCGATCAATGCGGAACTCGATGAAAATGCCGGAACGGTCACTCTGACACACCCGGAACGTCCCGACCTAATCTTTGATCCGGACAAGGATGCGGATACATTCCTGAAATGGGTCATGCCGCTGGTTCCGAAAAATCGCGCCCTTCCTGCCAGGATTCTACGTCTTGCGAAGCGTGGGTTTACCGATACGGAGTTTCCGTCTGTTTCTCTCTGCAACTCGGCTTCGCACACGGCAGTAGAAGCCCTAGCGGGCACGCCCATGTCACATTTGCGCTGGCGCGCAAACATCTGGTTTGAAGGCGAAACTCCATGGGAGGAATTCGACTGGATCCGCCGGGACGTTCGAATTGGTCACGCCATATTGCACGTTGAAGAACCGATCGTGCGCTGCCTTGCCACCAGCGCAAATCCTGAAACCGGAGAACGGGACTTCGATACCCTGCGCACCCTCAACACCCTTGGCCATCAGAATTTCGGTATCTACACCCGCGTGATCAAGACGGGCGAGATTGCTGTTGGTGACACGCTGGAGCTGATCTGATGCAACTTCCCTTCCCCGTCGCAGATGAACCTGATGCGCACGCCCTCGAAAAAGGACGCCTGCTGTTTGCCGGTGAGACCACCTTTGTAAAAGGCGTGGTTGCAATGGATGGCCTACCTGATCCGGATCGGATGGAGGTCTGTTTTGCCGGACGCTCCAACGTCGGAAAATCTACCCTGATCAATGCGCTGACCGGCATGAAGGCGCTTGCGCGGGCCTCCAACACTCCGGGGCGCACGCAGGAAATCAACTTTTTTACTGCTGGTGAAGCGCACTACCTTGTCGACCTTCCGGGGTATGGTTACGCAAACGCGCCTGTTCCCGTAGTGGAAAAATGGCAACGTCTGCTCAAACAGTATCTGTCAGGCCGCCAAACCCTGCGCCGCGCTTTTCTGCTGATTGATGCACGCCATGGTGTGAAAAAAGTCGATGAGGAAATCATGTCGCTGCTCGACAGCTCTGCACTCACCTTTCAAGCGGTGCTGACGAAAGCAGACAAAGTCAAAGAAGTTGACCGTGAAAAGGTGCTGGATCAGGTGCGTGGTGCACTCTCCAAACACCCCGCCGCCTACCCCGAGATTGTCGTGACCTCTTCGGAAAAGGGTTGGGGCATTCCCACGCTTCGTGCCATCATCGCGACACTCGAATAACCAGACGCCAGCCATGAGAAAACAAGATATGAACCGCGATTGGATTGCCACCGCGCAAACGCTCTCACAGGCGTTGCCTTATCTACAACGCTATGCGGATGCCACTGTTGTCATCAAGCTAGGTGGTCACGCCATGGGCAGTGACGCCGCGATGAGAGAATTCGCGCGTGACGTCGCACTGATGCGGCAGGTTGGCGTAAATCCGGTTGTTGTGCATGGCGGCGGGCCGATGATCAACGAAATGCTGGCCCGCCTCAACATCAAGTCCGACTTCAAGAACGGTAAACGGATCACCGATGCTGCAACCATGGAAGTTGTCGAGATGGTTCTGTCGGGCCTGGTGAATTCCCGCATTGTGCAGGCGATTTCAGAGCAAGGCGGGCGGGCCGTCGGGCTGTCCGGAAAAGATTCCGGCCTGATCGTTTGCACGCCGGAAGATCCCGAACTGGGATTGGTCGGCAAACCAGCAATCGTGAACCCCGATATTCTGCATGATTTTGCGGACAAAGGTATCATCCCTGTCATTGCCCCGCTTGGCATGGGTGCAAATGGCGAGACATTTAACATCAATGGCGACACCGCCGCCGGGGCCATTGCGGCAGCGCTCAAGGCGGATCGCCTGTTACTCCTGACCGATGTGGCCGGCGTCAAGAATGCGGAAGGCGAGGTCCTGACCGAACTGACGGCTGCACAGATCAACGCAATGATCGCAGATGGTTCCATCGCAGGCGGAATGATCCCGAAGACGCAAACCGCGCTTGCCGCTATGGAGGGCGGCGTGCGCGCGGCAGTTATCCTTGATGGGCGTGCACCAAACGCCTGTTTGCTGGAACTGTTCACCGACCATGGTGCAGGCAGCATCATCCGCGACGAATGAATTTCGACGCGCTTGAACAACAGGCGCAAAAGCGTCACCTGACCATCCTGGGCGGCTTTCATCCAACTATAGATGATGGCGCGCCGGAAGACTGCAAGACCTTGTTAATGCTCGGGCCAAATGAACCCGCGTTCTGGCCAGCCTTTACGCAAAGTGAAGAATGGCTGGATGGCAAAGCTGATCCGATGGATCGATGGTCGACCCGCGTCATCGGAAACTGGGCGGCTGCCCTTGATGCGCTACCGCTGTTCCCGTTTGGTGGTCCGCCGTTCAAACCCTTCTATAGCTGGGCGTTGCGCACAGGCCGCATTCATATGTCGCCTGTTCAATTTCTGGTGCATGACACAGCCGGACTGTTTGTCTCTTTCAGAGGGGCTTTGGCCTTGCGCGAAACAATTGATTTGCCAGACACACCGCAGAACCCTTGTGATACCTGTATCGGGCAACCCTGCACTACGGCCTGTCTTTCGGGGGCTCTCTCCACGGACGGCTATGACGTGCCGGCGTGCAAGACGTTCCTGAACACAAGCGAAGGGCACATAAACATGACCACCGGATGCAACGTGCGCCGCGCATGTCCTTTGTCGCTTGGATTTGGTCGCTTGCCTGCACAATCCGCATACCACATGCAACAATTCAAGGGAGACTGAATTGAAACGCCTGATCCTGATGCGTCATGCAAAGTCCGACTGGTCCGGCGGGGCCGGCAATGATCATGATCGCCCGTTAAATCCGCGGGGCCGCAGGGCAGCGACAGACTTGGGAGACTGGTTGCGCGCCCACGATCTGATACCGGATCAGGTGTTGTGTTCCTCGGCTGAGCGCACGGGCGAAACGCTCCTACGGCTAAATTTGCCTGACAACATAGACATAACATTTACCCGCACTCTTTACCTTGCCAGTCATCACACCGTCCTGAATGCAATGCGGGCTGCAACGGGTGAAGTGCTGCTGATGCTGGGTCATAATCCGGGAACAGGGATTTGCGCTGCCGAGATTGTCGCCAAACCGCCGGATCATCCCAAATTTGTTCAGTTTCCAAGCGGTGCGACACTGGTCGCCGACTTCGACATCACCGATTGGTGCGATGCCGATTGGGGAAAAGCAAACGCGCGACACTTCATCGTGCCGCGCGATCTATAATCCGAAGGGTGGGTTTTAACCCACTACCGGTCAATGACCTAAAATCTGGCTCAGGAACAACTGTGTGCGTGGAGACTGCGGATTGTTAAAGAACTCTTCCGGTTCGTTCTGCTCAACGATCTGACCTTCATCCATAAAGATAACGCGGTTCGCCACCTGACGGGCAAAGCCCATCTCGTGGGTCACGCACAGCATGGTCATGCCTTCTTCGGCAAGCTCGATCATCGTATCAAGCACTTCCTTGATCATTTCGGGATCAAGCGCCGAAGTCGGCTCGTCAAACAACATGATACGCGGTTTCATGCACAAGGAACGCGCAATCGCCACCCGCTGCTGCTGACCACCGGACAACTGACCGGGATATTTCAACGCCTGATCCGGAATTTTCACCTTCTCAAGATAGTGCATTGCGACTTCTTCGGCTTCCTTCTTGGGCGTTTTACGCACCCAGATCGGCGCAAGCGTCAGATTCTCCAGAATTGTCAGATGCGGGAACAGATTGAAGTGCTGAAAACACATCCCCACTTCAGATCGAATCTTGTCGATGTTCTTGAGGTCTGAGGACAACAAGGTTCCGTCAACTTCGATGGAGCCTTTCTGGTGCTCCTCCAGTGCATTGATACATCGGATCAACGTCGATTTACCGGACCCCGAAGGTCCGCAAATCACGATCCGTTCGCCCTGATACACCGTCAGATTAATGTCCCGCAGCACGTGAAACGACCCGTACCATTTGTTCATACCCTGGATCGAAATCGCAACTTCGTCCGAGACATGCAGTTTTGCGTTGTCGGCCATTGATTCAGCCCTTTCTTTTAATGCGCTTTCGCTTCGCTACCTAAGCGCAGCTTAACGGTGATCTGTCGCAAGGCGGCGTTCCAGCCACTGCGAATATTGTGAAATGCCGTAGCAGACGACAAAGAAGATAAGCGCGGCAAAGCCGAACAATTCCCAATAGACCCCCGCCCAGTCGGTAGACGCGAGGATCGGGCCACGGATCATGCCAATCAGATCGAACATGGAAATTACCGAAACCAGCGTGGTGTCCTTGAACAGACCAACAGCGATATTCACGATCCCTGGAATGGAAATCTTCAACGCCTGCGGCAGAATGATCAGACGCATCGCCTGAGAGTAATCCAGACCCAAACTGTCTGCGGCCTCATATTGTCCTTTTGGCAAAGCGGCGAGGCCTCCGCGGATCACTTCGGCGATATAGGCCGAAGAGAACATGGTGATCATAATCACGACCCGTAGGAACAAATCGACACCTGAACCTGGCGGAAAGAAGTACGCCAGCATCACGTTTGCCACAAACAAAAGCGTGATCAACGGCACGCCACGGATAAATTCGATAAAGATCACCGACACCCATTTGATCAGAGGCATCGAAGATTGACGCCCAAGCGCCAGCGCGATTCCGATAGGCAATGACAAGGATACACAGGTCACACCCAGCATCATGTTGAGCATATAGCCACCAAGGTCGCGTGATGGCACAGCCTCAAGGAATGGTTCATCGGGTGTCAAACTGGGAACGATAAAACCGGACAGCCAGAAAAACACCAAAGCCGCCGCAATGCCGCCAAAGAAACCGGCAGCAAAGCTGCGCGCCACCAGTTTGGAATAGACAATATAGCCGACAATCACGCTCAAGAGCGCAAATAGCGGTGTCCAGATTGTGCCGCCCCAAATCAGCCAGAACGCAACAAACGGGAACAAGCCCGTAACGATGAGCAGTTTGCGCGGCAAATCGAAAAACAAGACTGGAGCCATTGCCACAAACATCAGCAGAAAGGCCACAGTCGGACGCCAGTATTGATCCGTTGGATATTTGAAACCAAACAACAATTGGTTCCAGCGTTCCGTCAAAACGGAGAAACACGCACCTGTGGCCCCGTCCAGTACTTCGCGACATTCCCGCAAGGAGCCAGTGCTCCAGACCCCGCCGAATATCCACGGCAAAGTCGACGCGAGGACAAGATAGATAACGTAAATCGCAGCAACAGTCAGCAGCGAGTTGGCCCATGTAGCGAACAGATTATCCTTGATCCACTTGGCGGGTCCGGCTGCATTTGCCGGGGCCGCCTGTTGCGGGATTGTTTCAGTTCGGACATATGAAACTGTTGTGCTTTCGGAATGTGTGTCTGACATCTCAGCGCTCCTTCAGTTTCATACTACTGTTGTAAACGTTCATAAACGCCGAGATCAGCAGAGAGATCACAAGATAGAACAGCATAAGCAACAGAACACATTCGATTGCCCGTCCGGTCTGGTTCAGGGTGATGCCCCCCAAGGTCGCGGTAATGTCTGCGTATCCCACGAGAATGGCCAATGAAGAATTCTTGGTGATGTTCAGATACTGCGATATCAGCGGCGGAATGATCACCCGTAACGCCTGTGGCAGCACAACAAGGTTCATAATCCGGCCCGAGCGCAAGCCCAGCGCAGCTGCAGCTTCGGTCTGGCCTTTACTGACGGCCTGAATACCGGCACGCACATTTTCAGCGATGAATGCACCTGTATAGATCGAAAGCGCGAACCAGAGCGCGATCAAGGGCGCACCAATCTGCAAACCTCCCCGGAAGTTAAAGCCTTTCAACGCGGGGTAATCCAGACTGATGGGAGACCCCATGATGAAAAACACCAGTATGGTCGGGATGAAGAACAGCCCGACAGATGGCCAGAAGCGCGGCAGCAACCGGCCCGTATCATAAAGCAGTTTGGTCGCATAAGAGCGATAGGCAAAGATACCTATGATCGACAGTACAAAGGTGGCAACCACCACCAGAGAACCAGGGCCCCAGACAGGGGCCGGGATATACACACCGCGATTGGTAAAGGCTACCGCGTCAAACAACATCGAGGACGTCGGTGTCTCTCCGCGAAACGCGTTGGGCGCGGGCATCGAAACAGTCATGATCGTAAAGATGATCAGGATCCAGATCAGCACCGGGATGTTGCGGAATATCTCGACGTAGAACGACATCAGCTTGCGTACAAGCCAGTTGTTACTCAGCCTTAGTACGCCTGCGAAAACGCCAAATACGGTTGCGGTGACACAGGCCAGAAAGGCAACCAGCAGAGTGTTGATGATCCCTACAAATGCCGCACGCAAGTTGGAAGACTGGCTGTCATATTCAATCAGCGTCTGTCCGATATCATATCCCGCAGGGCTTCCCAGAAAGGCAAACGAGATGTTCAGACCGGCAGCTTCAAGGTTTGCTGCAAGGTTGGAGTAGAGATAGCCAATGGTGAGCGCAATAATGATTGCTGCGATCACCTGCAATGTCGTAGAGCGATAACGCGTGTCGTTCAACAGCATGGATAGCCGGAACGTCCCCCCTTGAGGGTCAGTGATTGTCGACATCAGATTGTTCCCCGTGTGTCTGACCGTTGATTTTTATCAGCACCTTATGGTGCCCGTGTCAGATATTTTGTTCGTCGCTTGGATGCACAAAGGGCGCGGAATGCTCCGCGCCCCCTGTCAGATATGTTTAGCGGAACGGAGGCGTATAAAGCAGGCCGCCGTCTGTCCACTGTGCGTTCAGACCACGGGCCAGACCGATTGGTGTCTCTTCGCCGATGTTGCGGGCAAAGATTTCACCGTAGTTGCCTTCGGCCATGATCGCGCGCTTGGCCCATTCTGCGTCAAGACCGATCATCTCGCCCAATGTGCCTTCGGTACCAAGGATACGCGCAACTTCAGGATTGTTGGTGTTGCTCGCCATCTCTTCGATGTTTGCAGAAGTGATGCCCAGCTCTTCAGCCGCGATGAGGGCGTTCAGCACCCAGCGCGTGATATCACCCCATTCGTTGTCGCCGTGGCGCACAAGCGGGCCAAGTGGCTCTTTGGAGATGATTTCCGGCAAAAGAACATGATCGCCAGGGTTCTCAAATGTTGCACGTGTAGACGCCAGACCGGATGCATCGGTTGTGTATGTGTCACACGCACCCGCCAGATACTGCTGCTGGCCTTCTGCATTGGTTTCAATCGGAACCGGCTCATAGCTGATGTTATTGGAGCGGAAGAAATCCGCGAGGTTCAGCTCGGTTGTGGTACCGGTTTGGATACAAACGGTTGCGCCATCCAGATCCTTGGCCGAGGAAACGCCAAGCGCCTTGGGGACCATAAAGCCTTGGCCGTCGTAGTAGTTGATGCCTACGAAATCGAACTTCAGGTCCGTGTCACGGCTGAAAGTCCACGTTGTGTTACGTGCAAGAAAATCAATCTCGCCGGATGCCAGCGCGGTAAAGCGGGTCTTGCCGGTTGTCGGGACGAATTCTACTGCATTCTTGTCACCAAGAACCGCTGCTGCAACCGCACGGCATACCGCCACGTCGAAGCCCTCCCATTCGCCATTGGCGTTTGGAGCCGCAAAACCGGCCAGACCGGTTGTCACACCGCAGTTCAGTTTGCCGCGTGCTTTGACGTCATCCAGCGTACCAGCCGCTGCAGCGCCTGCTGCCAGACCGGCAATCGTGAGTGCGCCGAAAAGTACAGATTTGTTCATTGTTACCTCTTCCTGATAATCCGCCACGTTGATGGGCGGTTGACCCAGCACATTTCGCGCCGGAGGTGATACCTGTCAGGTTCCCCTGATCAGTGGGCCGTAGTTTGGTCGGATTCCTGCCAACAGGTCAAGGGCGCACGCCGAAAATCAGGATAATTCGGGCGACGACCAAGGGTAATGTAGCTTGCTAACGAAAAAGGCGGGTCAAACAGCGCGACAAAGCGTGAACATTCGGGCCGCATGTAGGAAACTTTCTTTCTTGATCGCCGCCAGAGCCTCGGCTTCGTCGTCTTTTCCCCATTGTTCAGCCTGCCAGATTTCATCCAGCCGCGAAATATCCCAAATCTCCTCGGTAGGCCGTGCTTGATACGCCGCTGCAAACCCCAATATCAAAGAGCCGGACAGGCTCACGAGGTCATGGAAAGCGGCCAGCTCAAACGCGTTCAGCGCATGGGTTTGGTGGCGCAACTGCATCAATGCCTCAGCGTCTTGCGGCGCATGAATGACTCCGGTACGCGGCTCAAGGCGTGGGCCCAGTGTCGCAGCCCCCCAATCCAGCAACGGATCCCAGACTTCAGCCTGCCTTGCCACCAGTTCTTCGGGACTTTGCGCACGATAACACAGCAAATCGCTGTCCCCGTAAGCCGCCAACATTTCAGCGACTTCCGCGTGCTGGATTGACACCTTGTCGATAGCGGCATTTGCAGTCCTGGTTGCTGGCATCAAATGCGGATTGATCTCGCCTTCTTGCGCGTCCCACTCTGCGGCAATCACTTCTGCCATGCTACGGGTCGGCAAAACCAGTTCACGCTTTGCTGGCGTTTTCACCAAACGCAAATCCAGCCTGATGCTGTATCCACCTTTGCATTCATCTACCGCTGCTTCTTTCCAGAACCGCTTGGCCTTCCACGCACTCATAATTCAGCACTCCAGATATCGTTCAACGCAGGACGCAGAGCAGCATAATCATCAATAATCAGATGTGCATGATGCAATCTCTCTCGGTCGTGGTAACCCCAATCCACCCCGATCCCGCGCACACCCGCTGCTGCTGCCATTTCCATATCAAAGCTGGTATCGCCAATCATCACTGTATCTTCTTTACCGACACCCGCATCAGACATGGCTTGTATAATCATGGAGGGATGCGGTTTTGACGGATGAAAATCCGCCACCTGCTGCGTGACAAACAAGCCCTCAAGCCCGTGCCCCTCAATCAGCTTATCAAGGCCACGTTTGGATTTTCCCGTGGCGACGCCCAGCAAGATGTCCGGTACCGCATGCAAGGCCTGCAATGTCTCAAGTGCACCGGGATAAAGCGGCGACGACTGCGCCACTCCAGCTTGCGCGCGCATGTCCATATAGGCGTTCTTGTAAGCCTCGGACATTTTTTCATGCGCTGAGGTCGGCAAATCAGGCTTCAGCAAAGGAAAGATCACATCAAGCGACAGGCCAACAACACCCAGAACCGTCTTGCGATCCGGCAGCGGGTGATCCACGGCGGCAAAGGCCGCGCCCATCGCCGCGACAATATCGCTTTGACTGTCAACCAAAGTGCCATCCACATCAAAGATCACCAACCGCAGACCGGTTGTCATTGCAGCGTCTCGAAAGGATCATCAGCCGCCAGATCCTCGGTCCAGCCAAAGGTCTCAAAGGAATGCGCCATATGATCCGGCAACTCTGCTGTCACGGTGATTTCCTTGCGGGTTTCGGGATGCTGGAACTTCATCATCCTTGCATGAAGATGCAGCTTCTTGCTAATCATGCCGCCCAATTGGGCGCCCCAACCATCACCCATGTTTTCCTGACCTGAGCCACCATATTTACCGTCCCCAACGATCGGATGCCCGATCTCGGCCATATGGGCCCGCAACTGGTGCGTGCGGCCCGTCACCGGCTCAAGCGCCACCCAAGACGCCCGCGATCCGACACGATAAAGCGTTGCGTAATGGGTATGCGCGCGCTTGGCCCCCGGCGTATCTTCGATGTCTCGTGGATGCACCGCTATCATCTTTTCGCCTTCACCGCTTTTGCCATGTCCACCGGCCTTAACCAGACCGTACTTGATTTCACCCAAGTACGGAGTTGGCACACCCGCGACGATGGCCCAATAAATCTTGCGCGTTTCACGGTGGCGCAAGGCCGCCGTCAGCGCCTTGGCCGCCATACGCGTGCGCGCCAGTAACAAAACACCCGATGTGTCGCGGTCCAAGCGATGCACCAGACGCGGCTTTTCTTCCAGATCAAACATCAACGCCTCAGACAGCGCATCAACGTGACGATCCGCCTGACCGGAGCCACCCTGCACCGCCAGACCCGGTGGTTTGTTCAACGCAATCACGTGATCATCGCGGTAAATCACACAAGACCGTATCATCTTGGCGTCTGCATCCGTCACCCGCGTGCGTTTCGGCGGTGGTGGTGCTTTTTCGTCCGGCAAAGGCGGAATGCGCACCTCTTGACCAACCTCAAGCCGCGTTGATCCCTTGACCCGCCCTCCATTCACGCGAATTTCGCCCTTGCGGCACATCTTTTCGATACGGCCCTGAGAAATGAGCGGAAACTCACGTTTGAACCATCGGTCCAGGCGCTGATCTCCGTCACCTTCCTGAATAACAAGTGTCTGTACTCGGCTCATAAAAACATCCCTCGCGCGAGCCATAGCCCCGCCATCAGCCCCATGATCGACAAACCGACCGACAGTGCCACATAAAATCCAGCGGAGGCATGGGCCCCGCGCTCCATCAACGTCACCGTCTCAAGCGAAAACGCCGAAAACGTGGTGAACCCGCCCAATAGCCCCGTCATCACAAAGGGGCTCAGGTGCGTAAGTCCCTTGTGTGCTGCTGCAACCACAAAGATGCCCATCAAGAACGATCCCACAACATTCACGCTCATGATTGCCAAAGGGAACTCGGCCGGACCGGTCAGACGCAATATCGCAACACCGGACAGAAACCGGAGCGCGGCACCAATGGCACCGCCAAGCGCGACAAGAAGGACTGTTGAAAACATCTGCGGTCTGTCGTGGTTTGGGGCGCGATTGTCAAGCTGACATGGCTGTCAGGCCTGATCATCCCGCTTTGCACGCAACTTGGTAAAGTAGTCCAACCGCTTCTTCAACTCGCGCTCGAACCCTCGTTCGACAGGCGTATACAAGACCGGGCGCTTCATCGTTTCGGGAAAGTAATTCTGCCCTGAAAACCCGTCTTCGGCATCATGGTCATAGGCATATCCCTTGCCGTACCCCTGCTCTTTCATCATCGAAGTTGGCGCATTCAGAATATGCTTTGGTGGCGGCTCTGATCCTGTTTCCTTGGCAGACTTTCGCGCGCCTTTGTATGCCACATAGGTCGCATTCGATTTGGGGGCGAGGGCGATGTACGTGACGGCCTGCGCCAGCGCCAACTCGCCTTCAGGACTGCCCAAACGTTCGTAGGTTTCCCATGACTGCAAACAGATCGCCTGCGCCTGCGGATCAGCCAGACCAATGTCCTCAACCGCCATACGGGTGATCCGCCGCGCCAGAAACCGCGGGTCTTCGCCCCCCTCCAACATCCGTGCAAACCAGTAAAGCGCGGCATCAGGATCCGAGCCGCGCACCGATTTGTGCAAAGCCGATATCAGATTGTAATGCGCATCCCCGCCTTTGTCATATTGCGCAGCGCGGCGCATCAAACGGGTTGCAAGCGTTGCTCGGTCGAGCTTGCCGTCCTCTTTCCATGCCGCCACCTGTTCGATCAGGTTCAACAACGCACGACCATCGCCATCCGCCATTTCCAGCAAAGCTTCGCGGGCATATCCATCCAGCGGCAATGCGCGGCCCAGATCTTGCTCGGCACGCTGCGTCATCAACTCCAACTCGGCCAGGGACAGCCGTTCCAGCACCATCACCTGCGAGCGGCTCATTACAGCAGCGTTCAACTCGAAACTCGGGTTCTCTGTTGTGGCACCAACCAACAGGATCGTACCGTCTTCCATGTGCGGTAGAAATCCGTCCTGCTGCGCTTTGTTGAAACGATGGATTTCATCGACGAACAACAGCGTCCCCTGCCCGTTCTGCCGCCTGATCTTTGCTGCCTCAAACACACGGCGCAACTCTGGAACTCCGGAAAAAATCGCCGAAATCTGTACAAAATGAAGGTCTGTTTCATCCGCCAGCAGACGCGCGATGGTTGTCTTGCCCACGCCGGGCGGTCCCCAGAATATTAAAGATGACAAGCTGCCTGACGCCAACATAACTGTCAGCGGCCCCTCCGGTCCCAATACTTTTTGCTGGCCGATCACCTCATCAATGGATTTTGGTCGCAATCGGTCCGCCAATGGACGATGCCCAACGTCTGCGACTTTTGCAGTGCCTTCAAATAAATCTGCCATGACCTAAACCCTGAACCGCAGCAGAGTGCGCCTGTTTCCACGTTGCACAACCATTTCAATCTGTCGCACCTGACCGGCGAGGATAACGGCAACTTCCTCGGGATGCTCAATCTCGACCCCGTTCACTTCAAGGATAAGATCACCGGTTTGCAATCCGACCCGTGGGCCAAACCGACCCGCGTCACTGACCGCAACGCCTTCGCTATCCAGTATCAGGTTCAACTCCGTGATCACAGCCGGATTGACACGCACCAAGCGCAAACCGGGCAGCAGGCTGCGGTCTCCCAACACAGTTTCGGCCCGTGGCGGCGTGTCCGGTGCTGCAATCAGATCAACGTCGATCACAACCTCTTTCCCACCTCTCAGCAACCCGACAGGGGCAGCGGCACCCAGCCCCTCAACACTCATCCGGTAAATCATTTCAGCCGGTGTATTAACCGGTTGCCCGCCCACGCGGGTGATCACATCCCCAACCTGCAAGCCAGCGTCGCGAAACGGGCTGACGGGATGCATGCCCGACACAATAATCCCGCCGGGCCGGTCCAGTCCCAACGGGCCTGCCATATCGGCATCCACCGGCTGCCCACTGATCCCCGCCCAAGGTCTGCCAAAACTTGTCTCCCCTGCCCGCGCCTGCGCGACAAAAGCGGCAACCAGATCGGACGGGATCGCAAAACCGATACCATTGGACCCACCCGACCGCGTCAGGATCGACGTATTGATCCCGATCAGTCGCCCGGACATATCAATCAATGCACCACCTGAGTTGCCCGGATTAATCGGCGCATCCGTTTGAATGAAATACCCCAGCCCTGAATTGCCACCGCCCGCGCGGCTGCGCGCCAGACCCGACACAATCCCGCTGCTGACTGTCTGACCCACACCAAAGGGATTGCCAATCGCGAGCACCAATTCTCCAACTTCCACGCTTTCGCTGTCGCGCAAATCCAGAAACGGCAGCGCATCTTCGGTTTCAATCTGGAGAATCGCCAAATCCGCCTCTTCATCCCCGAGCAAAACCCGTGCCGAAAACTCGCGGCGGTCGTTCAACACGACACGGATTTCTGTCGCCATTCCGACCACGTGATAATTGGACACCACAATGCCGTCGTTGGACAGGATCACCCCGGACCCAAGCGAGTTCTGCACACGTGGCTTTTCAGAAAACGGGTCGCGAAAGAACCGTTCAAAAAACGGATCGCGTTGCAATGGCGTCCGCGCCGGTTCCGCCATGATCTTAGCATAGATGTTGACCACGGCCGGCACCGCTTGTTTGACCAATGGCGCAAAACTTAACTGTATTTGCGCAGCTGACGTCGGCACTTGCTGTCCCAAGACGGGTGCCGCGCAGAACATGAAGATAAGGAATAGATATTTCATTCCTCAGATATGCGCAGGCTTGACCCTTTGCGCAACTCCTCTCCTGTTTTTGCCCACAAATACCTAAACTCTTCCATAAAAAAAGCCCCGCCAAATAGCAGGGCTTCTCAATCGCAAAATGCGAAAATTCTTATTCTGCAGCTTCTTCAGCAGCAACGCGTGCCTTGTCGCCTGCGCCTTTTGCGTCGCGGTCACGATCGACAAATTCGATGATCGCCATCGGTGCCATGTCACCATACCGGAAGCCGGCTTTCAACACGCGCACATATCCACCCTGACGGTCCTTGTAGCGTGGGCCAAGCACTTCAAACAGTTTTGCAACGTATTTGTCTTCTTTCAGCTTGGACGCAGCCTGACGGCGGGCGTGCAGGTCGCCACGTTTGGCCAACGTGATCATTTTCTCGATGATCGGACGCAGTTCTTTTGCCTTTGGCAAAGTTGTTTTGATTTGCTCATGTTCGATGAGCGAGCCTGCCATGTTCGACCAAAGCGCCTTGCGGTGCTCATGTGTGCGGTTAAGGCGGCGGTATCCACGTGCGTGACGCATGTTGTAGTCTCCAATTTGATGCCCTCTACGGGCTGTTTTACTTTGTCTGGCTGGCGTGCGTAGCGCCAACTCTCCTTGGGGCAGAAGGCCCAGTCGTGGTGTAGGGCGGGGTTAACCCCGCCTTACGGGTCGTTTAAAAGTTGTCTTCGAACTTCTTCGCCAGATCTTCGATGTTGTCCGGTGGCCAGTCCTCAACGTCCATGCCAAGATGCAGCCCCATGCCTGACAGCACTTCCTTGATCTCGTTCAAGGACTTACGGCCAAAGTTCGGCGTGCGCAGCATTTCGGCTTCGGTCTTCTGGATCAGATCGCCGATATAGACGATATTGTCGTTCTTAAGGCAGTTTGCCGAACGGACAGACAATTCCAACTCGTCCACTTTCTTGAGCAGCAGCGGGTTGAATTCCAGACCATCATCCTCATCGGCACGCGATGCAGACTCTGGCTCATCAAAGTTCACAAAGATGCCCAGCTGGTCCTGCAGGATACGCGCAGCAAAAGCCACAGCGTCATCCGGCGTGATCGACCCATCGGTCTCAACTTTCATGGTCAGCTTGTCATAATCCAGCACCTGACCTTCACGGGTCGGCTGCACGTCATAAGACACTTTCTTAACCGGAGAATAGATAGCATCGATCGGGATCAGACCAATTGGTGCATCCTCTGGCTTGTTCTTCTCGGCGGAAACATAGCCCTTGCCAGTGTTTACGGTCAGTTCCATGTAAACGTCCGCGCCATCGTCGAGGTGACAGATTACGTGATCGCGGTTCAAAATCTCGATGCCCGCGGACTCGGAAATGTCACCAGCTGTCACAACACCCGGACCCTTTGCAGAAATCGACAGACGCTTTGGTCCTTCGACTTCCATGCGGATCGACACGCCTTTGAGGTTCAAGATGATGTCGGTGACGTCTTCACGTACACCAGCAACTGATGAAAACTCGTGCAAAACATTGTCAATTTGTACAGATGTGATCGCAGCACCCTGCAGCGACGACATCAAAACGCGACGCAGCGCGTTGCCCATGGTCAAACCAAAGCCGCGCTCAAGCGGTTCTGCCATCACGGTTGCCTGACGTGCTGGGTCATTACCCGGCTTGACGTCCAGCTGTGCGGGTTTGATCAATTCAGCCCAATTTTTGTGGATCATGGTATCCCTCCATCCTTGTAACTGCTGCATGTCCGTCAGCAATTACGCTCGAGGTTTCAAAAAAGCGGTATGGGGCCTGCATGAAAACACGCAGACCCCGTCATCATTATGTCGCTTAAACGCGGCGGCGCTTTGGCGGGCGGCAGCCGTTGTGTGCCATCGGCGTCACGTCGCGGATGGACGTGATGTTAAAGCCAGCCGCAGCCAACGCACGAAGCGCGGATTCACGACCGGAACCGGGGCCCTGCACTTCAACTTCCAGTGTTTTCACACCGTGCTCTTGCGCTTTGCGGCCCACATCTTCTGCAGCCATCTGCGCCGCATAAGGTGTGGACTTACGAGAGCCCTTGAAACCCATCGTGCCGGAGGAGGACCATGCAATTGCATTGCCCTGAACATCCGAAATCAGGATTTTTGTGTTGTTGAACGAAGAGTTTACGTGCGCCACACCTGCGGCGATATTCTTGGAGACCTTACGCTTGGTCTTGCGTGCATCGCGTGCCATCTAATCAGCCTCCCTTATTTCTTCTTACCGGCAATGGCCTTTGCGGGGCCTTTGCGAGTGCGAGCGTTGGTGTGTGTGCGCTGTCCACGGACAGGCAGGTTGCGACGGTGACGCAAGCCACGGTAGCAACCAAGGTCCATCAGACGCTTGATGTTCATCTGCGTGTCACGACGCAGGTCACCTTCGACCATGTAGTTTTCGTCGATGTGCTCGCGAATTTTCAGGATTTCAGTATCTGACAACTCGTTGATGCGACGGGACAGATCGATGCCTACCGCTTCGCAAATGGCTTGCGCCGAAGAGTTACCGATACCGGTGATATATGTGAGGGCGATTGGTACCCGCTTTGCAGTGGGTAGGTTTGCGCCGGCAATACGTGCCAAAATGCATATCCTTTTCGTTGCGGGTCCGTCATTCCAGACCCTTTTTTCACAACATAAGTCCGAGGCGTTCAAGGCCATCGGGCTAAGGCTGATCAGGTGATCTTGCGGCCAGAGAAGGTCCAGTCCACAAATTGATTCTCATGCGAGATAGCGCTGACTATGGGGTTTTGGAGAGGGCGTCAAGACATGCGAGCCGAGTTGTAACCTCGCAGTTGCGCAAAACCTAAGTCAGTTAGTAAAGTGAGCAAGTCGAAGCATTAATCGGACTAGGATTCCAGCTGCAGAGGCCGATCATTGTATCAATGTGTCCGGCTTCTTTCCCTAGAAAGGAACCAATCGTCAAGGAACCAACCATTGCGGCAAAAGCTATGATCCATAAAGGAAATTTATCCCCCGAGCACACCAGCTATCTCGCCCTGCACCGCTTCAACTGTTCCCAGGCCGTTCACTGAATTCAACATCTTCTTGGCATAATAATAACCAATTAGTGGAGAAGTCTGCTTGTAATACGCCATCAGACGGGTCTTGAGACTTTCTTCGTTATCATCGGCGCGCCGGGTAAACTCGGTCTTTTTTCCACAGTTGGTGCATTTGCCATCCGCAGGCACCGGCTTGGTTTTGTCGTTATAGACCTCACCACATCCTGCGCAGGTCGAGCGAGCCGTGATCCGCTCCACCAGCGCCTCATCATCGACGCGCATCTCGATAACCGCATCCAGCGTTTTGCCTTCATCCTGCATCAGGCGTTCCAACGCATCCGCCTGTTCAAGCGTACGTGGAAAGCCGTCAAAGATGAAGCCGCCCTTGTTGTCGCCTTTCAGCTTCTCGCGGATCAGACCGATCACGATCTCGTCCGTGACCAATTCGCCACGCGCCATGACACCGGCGACCATATTGCCCATCTCGGTGCCACTGTCCTTGGCTTCGCGCAGCATGTCGCCAGTGGACAGCTGTACCATATTACGTGTCTCTACCAGGTGACGCGCTTGCGTGCCTTTGCCAGCGCCCGGAGGCCCAAGAAGAATAATATTCATTTACGTATCGGGCTCCGTTTCTTGCGCGTCGTTTTACCTTTACCGCGCAGGTTCGACTTTTCAAGCAAACCTTCATACTGGTGGGCAAGCAAATGGCTTTGCACTTGCTGGATCGTGTCCATTGTCACCGACACAACAATCAGCACCGACGTACCACCGAAATAGAACGGAATAGCGAACTGCCCGCGCAGTATTTCCGGAAACACACAGACCAGCGCCAGATAACCGGAGCCCAACACCAGAACACGGTTTACCACATATTCAAGGTATTCAGCCGTTTTCTTGCCAGGGCGAATACCCGGAACAAAACCATTCTGGTTCTTGAGGTTGTCGGCCACATCGTCCGGCTTAAAGCTTACGTTGAACGTGTAGAAATAGGCAAAGAACACGATCATTGCGATGAAGAACAACAGGTACAATGGCTGGCCGGGACCGAAGTTGGCCAAAAGAACAGACATCACAGGACCGGTTGAATTGCCCGAAAATGTGCTGATGGTAATCGGCAGCAGCAACAAGGACGATGCGAAGATCGCAGGGATAACGCCAGCGGGGTTAACCTTGACCGGCAGGTGGCTGGAACCACCATCATACATTTTCATGCCAACCTGACGGCGCGGATACTGGATATGGATCTTGCGCAGGGCGCGCTCCATAAACACCACAAACATGATCGTAACCACGACCATAACCAACACCCCGACAATCACCGCAGGGCTGATGGCACCGGACCGACCGGAGGCAAAGAACTGCGCAATTGCGGCAGGAACCTCTGCGATAATGCCTACAAAGATGATCAGGGAAATACCGTTGCCGATGCCGCGTGCGGTGATTTGCTCACCCAGCCACATCAGGAACATTGTGCCACCAATCAGCGTAATCATACAGGCGATGCGGAAATAGAGTCCCGGATCAGCGGCAATATCACCGGCTTCCAGCGACACCGCGAGACCATAGGACTGCAAAGTAGCAAGGAAAACAGTGCCATAGCGAGTGTATTGATTGAGCTTCTTGCGCCCCTGCTCGCCTTCTTTCTTAAGCTGCTCCCATGGACCGTACATGGAACCCAAAAGCTGCACGATGATCGAGGCCGAAATGTAGGGCATGATCCCAAGGGCAAAGATACCCATCCGTCCCAATGCACCACCGGTGAACATCGAAACCATGCCGCCGATCCCCTGACCCGCGCTGTCCATGAATTCGCGTAGCGCCCCACCATCAATGCCCGGAACAGGGATGAATGTGCCAATGCGGTAGACAATCAACAAACCCAGCGTGAAAAGGATCCGGTTGCGCAGGTCTGTTGCCTTGCCCAATGCGGACCAACTGGTGTTGGCGGCCATGTTTTCGACGGCTGATACCATAGGTGCGGTCTCTTTTATTGTTATGCAAACGCCGCCCAAGCTGTTTTCCAGCGGGGCGGCGTTTGGGAAAACTCGTCAACTATGTAAGCGGGACGTCGCCCGCTCACAAGGCTTAAGGCTGCTTTACGCGGCCGCTGCGTCAGCTTTCGCTGGCAGGGTGACTGTACCGCCGGCTTTTTCCACTGCTTCGATGGCAGTTTTGGACGCGCCAGCAACGTGCAGATCAAGTTTCGCCGTGATCTCGCCTTTGGCCAGCAAACGCACACCGTCCAACTCACGGCGCAGCAAACCGGATTCGATCAGCGCAGCCGCATCAATCGGCTTTTTGATGTCCAGTTTCTTGGCGTCGACGAATTTCTGGATCAGACCAAGGTTCACAACGGCATAAGATTTGCGGTTCGGCTTGTTAAAGCCGCGCTTAGGCAGACGTTGGTAGAGGGGCATTTGGCCGCCTTCATACCCTTTGATCGCCACACCCGAGCGGGATTTCTGACCTTTGATACCACGGCCACCCATTTTACCGGTGCCGGAACCGGGACCACGACCAACGCGCTTGCGTTTCTTGGTAGCACCCGGGTTGTCAGAAAGTTCATTCAACTTAAACATTGTCGCTTCTCCTTTTGCCGGAAATGCCCCCCAGCGACGGGAAGTGAGCAAACGCGGCGTTACAAATACGGTGGCCGGATTCGGTGCCACTTGGGGCGTATAGAGGGGGTGGCGGTTGGGATCAAGGGGTTCCCTCTGAAAGGGTCGGACATCAAAGCCCAAGTGCTTTTTTGGTGCCCAACTTACCCGCACACCACAGCAACACAAGCGGCCCCACAACACCGATGCCGACCGCCGCCAACAGATGAACGCCTAAGGACGTAATGTCCAAGGACAGGAGTCCAATCCGCGCGGCCGCCGAAAAGATCGTATGCGCCAGATAGATAACAAGAGAGGTCTGCCCCAGATAACGCAACATGCGGATTACCGGGAGAGGCTTGTGCGTATTGCAATCAATACGTGCAAGCATGATCCAGATGAGAAGAACCAATACCAAAGAGTTCAGAACCGAACCCCATCCCATCAAGCCGCAAAACAACAGGAAAACGATACCGCACGCGGCAGCAAGTGCCATCCACAACGGCGGACGGACAGTAATCAAACCAGCGAAGCCGACACCCGCAATATAATAGGGGAAATGCGCAATCGCCGGATCAAAAAAAGATGAGCCAAAATGAATCCAAGGAATGCATAGCGCAGAAACAAGCGCGCAAGCCGCACATATGATCCTAAATGTCCCTTCCTGAACAACGGGTCGCAATCCGAGGTAAAGAAATAATACTACCAGCTGGACGAGTAAAAGCGCCCATAAGAACCACAGATGCTCATATGGCGGGAATGGATTTATCGGGAAATCCGAGAGCGTTACAGGATGATTTGCAGCAGAACCTGCTAACAATCTGACCGCAAAAAATATCCACGTCCAAAGGGCGAAAGGCCAAAGCAACCTCACCAAACGGCTAAAAAAGAAATCCGATGCGGTCATATTACGGATCACATCCAGAAACAGCACACCTGTCAGAAAGAAAAAGATCGGCATATGCCATGCGTAGATCATCTGATCAATTGTGTTGAACAATATTTCATTGTGCAGAACACCAGCGTCAAAACTACCACGCCAGGCGTGTCCAAATACAACAAAAAGAATCGCAATGCCCTTGGCCGTATCAATCGCGTGTATGCGTCCGCCATCAGCAATCCGTTGATTACCGGTCTTCATAAAAAATTTTACCCATCAAAAAAACAAAGCAACCTGATACAAACAAAACCTGCCCAGCCAAATTTTGCTAAACATAATATTGCTAAATCAATACACAAAACGCCCCGTAGTTGTCTACGGGGCGTTCAGCTTCGTTTGATAATTCGGCAAGAGGTCGTCGTTTTCGTTTACACGAACCCGATTAACCCTTCTCTTCTACGATCTCGACCATGTGAGAAATTTTGCGGATCATGCCGCGAACAGACGGCGTATCCTCAAGCTCACGGGTGCGATGCATCTTGTTCAGACCCAAGCCGATCAGCGTGGCTTTCTGGTCTGCGGGGCGACGGATCGGGGAGCCGATCTGTTTTACGACAATAGTCTTTGCCATGATTTAGGCCTCCTCGGTCGCAGGTGCAGCAGGTGCATCTGATTTTGGCAGGATGTCGGCAACTTTCTTGCCGCGACGCTGTGCTACGGAGCGCGGGGAAGATTCCTTGCGCAGACCGTCCATTGTGGCACGGATCATGTTGTAGGGGTTTTGTGACCCGATGGACTTGGACACAACGTCCTTCACACCCAACATCTCGAAAATCGCACGCATTGGACCACCAGCAATAATACCGGTACCTTCAGGTGCGGAGCGCATCACTACTTTACCAGCGCCGTGACGGCCTTCCATATCGTGATGCAGCGTGCGGCCTTCGCGCAACTGAACGCGGATCATCTGACGCTTGGCCTGCTCGGTGGCCTTACGGATCGCCTCAGGCACCTCTTTGGCTTTACCTTTGCCGAAACCGACGCGACCTTTTTGGTCACCGACTACGACGAGTGCCGCAAACCCAAAGCGCTTACCGCCTTTAACAGTCTTGGACACACGGTTGATCGCGACAAGGCGATCCTGAAATTCTGGAGTCTCGTCGCGGTTGTTGCGGCGATTGCCTCCGCGGTTGTCATCTCTGGCCATGCTGGCCTCCTTTATTGCGGGCGTGTGCCCGGTTATTTCAATCCTGGTGGGCCAAATACCCCCGGATTATCGAGGCGGCCCCATCGCTGGAGCCGCCTTCAAATCGTTTAGATCTTCAGACCGCCTTCGCGGGCCGCTTCTGCCAAAGCCTTGACCTTGCCGTGGAACAGGAAACCACCACGGTCAAAGTATGCTTCCTCAACACCGGCTTTTTTGGCGCGTTCCGCGATCGTTGCACCCACCTTCGTGGCTGCTTCGATGTTGTTCTTGCCAACAAAACCAAGGTCTTTTTCGAGCGTCGATGCGGCGGCGACTGTTACGCCGTTCACGTCGTCGATCAATTGAACCATGATGTTCTTGTTTGAGCGGTGCACGGAGAGACGCATACGGCCCCGGTTCGTGCGGCGAAGTTTGTTCCGAACGCGCAAGCGGCGTTTGATGAACAGTTGTCTTTTGCTGTTTGCCATCTGTGCGTTCCTTACTTCTTCTTGCCTTCTTTGCGGAAGACGAACTCACCCTTATAGCGGATGCCTTTGCCCTTGTAGGGCTCGGGCTTGCGCCATGCGCGGATGTTCGCAGCGACCTGACCAACAAGCTGTTCGTCAATGCCTTCCACAACGATTTCGGTCTGCTTTGGCGCGGTTACAGTGACACCCTCAGGTGGCGTGTAATCGACGTCATGTGACAGGCCGAGGTTCAGTTTCAATACGTTACCGGTCATCGCGGCACGATAACCAACACCCTGAATTTCAAGCTCTTTCTTGAAACCGGTTGTTACGCCAGTGACCAGGTTTGCGACCATTGTGCGGCTCATGCCCCACTGCTGGCGCGCGCGCTTGGACTTGCCACGTGGGATCACGGAAACCGCGTTGTCTTCTACTTTAATGTCGACATCATCTGTCGCCTTAAAGCTGCGGACACCCTTGGGGCCTTTTACTTCGATGGACTGACCGGACACAGTAGCGGTAACACCACTGGGCAGCTCAACCGCTTTTTTACCAATACGAGACATCTTGCACTCCTTAGAATACGGTGCAGAGTACTTCGCCGCCGATATTATGGCTGCGAGCATTTGCGTCCGACATCACACCTTTAGAGGTGGAGACAATCGACACACCCAAGCCCTGACGGACCTGTGGAATGTCATTCGAGCCCATATAAACGCGGCGACCGGGTTTTGAGACCCGCTTCAACTCGCGAATAACAGGTTCGCCTTCGTAATATTTCAGGCTGATCTCGATGGCAGGGTGGCCGTCGGCGCCTGTCATCTTTTCATAGCCGCGAATGTAGCCTTCGTCTGCCAGCACATCCAGAACCCATGCACGCAGCTTGGAAGCCGGCGTCATAACGGTGGATTTGCCGCGCATCTGGCTGTTGCGGATGCGTGTCAGCATGTCTGCGATAGGATCGTTCATAATGTGCGCTCCTTACCAGCTCGACTTGACCATGCCGGGGATCTGGCCGGAAGAGCCAAGATCACGCAGCGCGATACGCGAGATTTTCAGTTTACGATAATAAGCGTGCGGACGGCCTGTCAGCTGGCAACGGTTGTGCAGACGCACAGCCGAAGAGTTGCGCGGCAATTTCGCCAGCTTCAGGGAGGCGCGGAAGCGCTCTTCCATCGGCTTTTCTTGGTCGCTTACAATTGCTTTCAATTCGGCACGCTTTGCGGCGTACTTCTTGACCAGTGCTTCACGCTTCTTCTCGCGTGCGATCATGGATTTCTTAGCCATATCTAATCCTTCCCGCGCTTATTCAGCGAATGGCATGTTGAAGCCAATCAACAATGCTTTTGCTTCTGCGTCGGTTTTCGCCGTGGTGGCGATGACGATGTCCATACCCCAGTTTTCATCAATCTTATCAAAATCGATTTCGGGGAACACGAGATGCTCTTTCAAGCCCATGGCATAGTTGCCACGGCCGTCAAAAGATTTTGCCGAGATGCCGCGGAAGTCGCGGATACGAGGCATTGCAATCGTGATCAGACGGTCCATGAATTCATACATACGCGCACCGCGCAGGGTTACTTTCGCACCCAGCGGCATTTCTTCACGTACGCGGAAACCCGCGATGGACTTCTTGGCGATCGTCGTCATGGCTTTCTGGCCAGCAATCAGCGTCAGGTCTTCCTGTGCGGATTTGGCTTTCTTGCTGTCACGCACGGCGGCTGCACCACAACCGATGTTCAACACGACTTTATCAAGGCGCGGGATCATCATGTCGTTCTTGTAGCCGAACTCTTCACGCATCTTGGCGCGAATTTCGTCGCGATAGACGTTCAGAAGGCGGGGTGTGTAGGTTGCAGTATCAAGCATCGATCACGTCCCCCGTGGTTTTTGCGAAACGGACTTTCTTGTCGCCTTCGATCTTGAAACCGACGCGTGTTGCTTTGCCGTTGGCATCAACAATCGAGAGGTTGGATAGATCAATCGGCATCGCCTTGGGGATACGGCCCCCTTGGCTTTCCTGAGACTGGCGCGTGGCGCGGATAGAGATGTTAATCCCCTCGACAACACCTTTGCCGGACTTTGGATCAACAGACGACAATGTGCCCGTCTTGCCTTTGTCCTTACCAGCCAACACGATGACAGTGTCACCTTTGCGAAGTTTAGCAGCCATTACAGCACCTCCGGCGCAAGCGAGATAATCTTCATGAAGTTCTTGGCGCGCAATTCACGCACAACTGGTCCGAAGATACGGGTACCTACGGGCTCGTTTGCGTTGTTAAGGATAACTGCAGCGTTACGATCAAAACGAATGGCTGTGCCATCGTCACGACGAACTTCTTTGGCTGTGCGAACAACAACCGCCTTGCGGACGTCGCCTTTTTTCACACGACCGCGAGGGATGGCTTCCTTGACCGACACGACAATAATGTCGCCGACGGATGCGTATTTACGCTTGGAACCACCCAGTACCTTGATGCACTGAACTCGGCGAGCGCCGGAGTTGTCAGCAACATCCAGGTTGGTCTGCATCTGGATCATTTGGTTTCTCCCGACCTTCAGGGCGCGATGCGTGCGTGATCCCCGGGGTTTCGATTAAGTTGGTGGTGCTTACGCCTTAGGCGGTAATCACTTCCCAACGCTTGGTTTTGGATCGTGGTGGACATTCGATGATGCGGACAGAATCCCCAACTTTGAATGTGTTGTTCTCATCGTGCGCCCGGTACTTCTTGGACTTACGAATGGTCTTTTTCAGAACCGGGTGCGTAAAGCGACGCTCTACGGATACGGTAACTGTCTGGGCGTTGGCATCCGATGTAACGGTGCCTGTCAGGATACGCTTTGGCATAGATTCAGGCTCCTTCAGATGCTGCTGAGGCAGCTTTTTGGTTCAACACTGTGTGGACACGTGCCACGTCACGCTTGACGCTGCGCAGGCGCGCAGGGTTTTCCAACTGGCCAGTGGCCTGCTGGAAACGCAGGTTGAACGATTCTTTTTTCAAATTCACAAGCTCGTCGCGGAGTTGATCCGGTGTCTTGTCGTGCAGTTCTTTGGCGTTCATGCGCCATCTCCTTTCAACATCACCAGCAGGCCGCACATGCGTCACCCCGATTCTGGTGGAGTCTGTTCCGAAGTGCGCCGTATAGGAGGGATATGACGAGGGCGCAACCCCTGTGTGGCAGACCGTGCAAATCAGTCCGGACTTCCTGTACATTCGGCCAATAAGCGAAACGATTCCTGTCGGCATAACCCTGTTTTTCTTGACACAGAGCCGCCCCGCACGTTTGACTGATTACTCATAAACGAGAAAATCAACAATGCCCTCTGACCTCAAAACCTCAAAGGACGTGTCAGAGTACCTGCTCGACCGCACCGGCCGCGCGTTGATGACGGGGGATGCCGCCCTTTATAGCAGCTGTATGGCCCTGCCCCAACATGTCGAAACCTTTGACGGCCGTGTCTATTGCGAGACCGCCGCGCATCTGGAGCGGATATTTTTTGCCGTTGTCGACCACATGCACAAGACGGGAGTGACCGATCTCGTGCGCCATTGCGTCTCGTCGCGCTTTATCGACCCCGACACCGTCGAAGCAACCCATGAATCCCGTGTGTTGGTAGGGAATAATATGATCCAGCCTGCATTCCCCGTCTTTTCAATTCTCAAACGTATCGAAGGCGTGTGGAAGGTCAGCTATTGCATGTACGCAATTACGGAAGCCCCCGATCACAGCCGCGCACTGATCACGCCTAATGCGGAATCCCCGTCAAATGACCATCGGCTTAATTAAGCCTCTTTCCACAGGCTCGCCCCGCACGGTATCAACACGCCATGACACATATTAAATCCCTCTTCACGACCCGCCTCTATCACGCCGGCCTCTCCGAGCACGGCAAACCTATTGATCCCGACGAGCTCGAAGCATCCTGCATCGCCATCGCCAATGATGACGAAGCCGGACAGGACTGGTGCGAGGAAAACGGATACGCCGGCTACACGTCCTATGCCTCGCTTGACGATCTCCCCTACCGCTTTCCGATCTTCAAGGATCTGCGCAAAGTGCTGAACAAGCACGTGAAGGCGTTTACAAAGGAATTGGCTTTTGATCTGGGCAACCGGAAACTCAAACTGGACAGCCTCTGGATCAACATCCTGCCAGAAGGCGGCATCCACACCAGCCACATCCACCCGCATTCGGTGATCTCCGGCACGACCTATGTGACCATGCCGCCGGGTGCCAGCGCGATCAAATTCGAAGACCCGCGCCTTGCGATGATGATGGCCGCCCCCGGCCGCACCAAAGACGCCCCCGAAGACCTGCGCCAGTTTATCTATGTAGAACCCGCAGTGGGCGACGTCCTGCTCTGGGAAAGCTGGCTGCGCCATGAGGTGCCGATGAACATGGTCGAGGAGGATCGCGTGTCGGTGTCGTTTAATTACGGGTGGGGATGAGGCGTCTTTGCTGTCAACTTGACCCACACTGTGTGTCGGTATATTTTTGCGGTATATTGCACACCGGAGCTGCCCCATGACCACCGCCACAAAACGCAAAACGTCCCTGACGTTGGACGCGCGCACGTTAGAAGCCGCGCGAGAGTTTGGCGTGAACGTCTCTGCTGTGGCGGACAAAGCCCTCGAACAAGCCGTCGCCATAGCCCGCCAGCAAAAATGGCTCGAAGAAAACGCCGACGCCTTCGCTGCACAGGCGGCATGGCACGAGAGCAACGATCACCCGCTTGCAGACATCATGACAGGTCCGGCGGGTGAGACGTGGAAACCCTGAAACGTTTCGACATCGCGGCTTATGGCGATGTGTTGATGGTAGTGGTGGAAAGCGACCTGCTGCCACCTGATCCTGCAGTTGTCGTGATTCCCTTACTACGCGACTATCCGGCGGTGTCCCGGCTCAACCCGGTGATCCGCGTGGGCGAAGCGGAGTTGATCCTTGCGACACGGCTGATTGCCGCCGTGCGGCGGGCGCATTTGCGGCGGGTTGGGAGTGTGGCGGAATACGGGGATGAGATCACGCGGGCGGTGGATGTGTTGATGGGTGGGGTTTGAGAGTTTTCCTGCCACATTTCGATTGGTCGAAATCTGCCCTACCATTATCAATCAATATTCTCCCAGATAGAGAATGCTCTGCCGCCCGCTAAATATGGCTGTGCGGAAAGATCTCCAGAATAGAATCAATCCAAAAGGGGGTCGGCGGGCATACTGAGGGGCCATTGAAAAGATGGACATGTAGGGACTTGTAAGTAGATAGTTCACAACGAAAACTCAATAGAACGACAACTATAATCAAGAGCCAAGATATACCAACACCTACAGGTAGCTGAATGGAGGAATAGGCTCCTTCTCGCGCAATCTCCCCAGATGACCCAGCCCCTTTTACTGCGGGAAGGACCATATGAGGGTCGATGGCTGAGCGAACTCTTATCCATTTAGTAGTCGTTTTTGCAATCGCTTTGTGTGCTGCGCGAACACTCATGAAAGTTGTGATACAAGCAAATATACCCACACTAGCTAGGATACACGAAATAATCAGGCCGCTTATGTCATCTAGTCGAGTACTCATTAATGCAAAGGATGTGAATAGAAACGCCTGAAGAGTTACAAACCATCCTGTTCGAAAATTGATTAAGCTATCTTCGTGTGTAACTTTCTCTCGATAAAGTTTGAAAATCTCAATTGCCTGTTAATCGATCGCAAAGTCTTCGTCATCGTGGTAAGCGTTGACTGGCAACAAACTGGCTCCTGAGGTTTTTCTTTCAACGATTGCTCCTTATTAATTAGTGTTCCAATCTGGAATAGACAAGTTGTTTCCATTAAGCAAAAACCCCCGCTGATCACTCAGCGGGGGCTCTCTAACTCATCCGGTGGCTGGCGGGGTGAACCCCGCCCTACCGTAGGGCGGGACTGGTCCCGCCGTTTACCAGTCTTCGCGTACAACGACCCGCGTCTTGATCGGCAGCTTCATCGCTGCCAGACGCAGGGCTTCGCGTGCGATGTCGTCATTCACGCCGTCGATCTCGAACATCACGCGGCCGGGTTTGACCTTGCATGCCCAAAAGTCCACGGAACCTTTACCTTTACCCATCCGTACTTCGACGGGCTTGGAGGTGACAGGTACGTCTGGGAAAATACGGATCCAGACACGGCCCTGACGCTTCATGTGACGCGTCATGGCACGACGTGCAGCTTCGATCTGACGCGCAGTTACCCGCTCGGGCTCCAAGGCCTTCAGACCATAGGTGCCGAAGTTCAGGTCAGACCCGCCCTTCGCCAGACCCTTGATCGAGCCTTTGAACTGCTTGCGGAATTTCGTCCGTTTTGGCTGTAGCATCTATCTACTCCTTAACGCCGACCGCCTGCACCGCGAGGTGCTGGGCCGTCTTGAAGTTCCTGTAACTTGCGATCATGCGCGGAAGGATCATGTTCCATGATCTCGCCTTTGAAGATCCACGTCTTGATGCCGATGATGCCATAGGCAGTCTTGGCTTCAACGTGGGCATAATCGATGTCGGCACGCAATGTGTGCAGGGGTACACGACCCTCACGGTACCATTCGGTACGCGCGATTTCTGCACCACCCAGACGGCCGGCAAGGTTACAACGAATGCCCAAGGCACCCATACGCATGGCGTTCTGAACCGCACGCTTCATGGCGCGGCGGAAAGATACCCGGCGCTCCAACTGCTGTGCAATGCTTTCGCCAACAAGTGCCGCATCCAGCTCTGGCTTGCGTACTTCAACGATGTTGAGGTGCAAATCAGACTTGGTGATCTTGGCGATCTTCTGACGCAGACCTTCGATGTCTGCACCTTTCTTGCCGATGATCACACCGGGACGTGCTGTGTGGATTGTCACGCGGCATTTTTTGTGCGGACGTTCGATGATCACACGGGCGATTCCGGCCTGATGACACTCTTCCTTGATGAAGGCGCGGATGGCGAGGTCTTCAAGCAGAAGATCACCGTAGTCCTTCGTATCGGCATACCAGCGGCTGTCCCAAGTACGGTTAACCTGCAGGCGCATGCCGATCGGGTTTACTTTGTTACCCATTATGCTTGCTCCTCAACTTGACGCACGACGATGGTGACTTCGGCAAATGGCTTCATGATCTTGCCGAAACGGCCACGCGCACGAGGACGTCCACGCTTCAAGGTCATGTTCTTGCCAACATAGGCTTCCGCAACGATCAGCTCGTCCACGTCGAGGTTATGGTTGTTCTCGGCATTGGCAATCGCGGACTGAAGGCATTTCTTCACGTCCTGTGCGATACGCTTTTTGGAGAAAGTCAGGTCGGTCAATGCCCGCTCGACTTTCTTGCCGCGGATCAAACCAGCAACAAGGTTCAACTTCTGCGGAGACGTCTTCAGCATGCGCAGTTTTGCACGTGCTTCATTGTCTGCCACGCGGCGGGGATTTTTATCCTTGCTCATGGCTTATTTCCGCTTCGCTTTTTTGTCGGCTGCATGGCCATAATAGGTCCGTGTTGGCGAATATTCACCAAACTTCTGACCAATCATGTCCTCAGTGACGTTTACTGGGATGTGCTTGCGACCGTTATAGACACCGAATGTCAGGCCAACAAACTGGGGCAAAATCGTTGAACGACGCGACCAGATCTTGATCACTTCATTCCGGCCGCTCTCGCGGGACGCTTCGGCCTTTTTGAGGACATAAGAGTCAACAAAAGGACCTTTCCATACTGAACGAGACATAAATTAGCGTCCCTTCTTCTTGGCGTGGCGCGATCTGATGATCAGACTGCTTGACGCTTTTTTCTTGTTCCGGGTTTTTGCACCCTTTGTCGGCTTGCCCCATGGGGTAACCGGGTGACGACCACCAGATGTCCGGCCTTCACCACCACCATGCGGGTGGTCGATCGGGTTCATCACGACACCACGCACAGACGGGCGGATGCCCTTGTGACGCATGCGGCCCGCTTTACCGTAGTTCTGGTTGGAGTTGTCAGGGTTGGACACGGCACCAACGGTGGCCATGCATTCCTGACGCACGAGGCGAAGTTCACCACTGCTCAGACGGATCTGGGCGTAGCCACCATCACGACCAACGAATTGGGCGTAAGTACCGGCGGCACGAGCAATCTGACCACCCTTGCCGGGCTTCATCTCGATGTTGTGGATAATTGTACCGATAGGCATGCCAGAGAACGGCATTGCGTTACCGGGCTTGATGTCGGCCTTGGCCGATGCAATCACCTTGTCGCCCACTGCCAGACGCTGAGGGGCAAGGATATAGGCCTGCTCGCCATCTTCGTACTGGATCAGGGCAATAAATGCTGTCCGGTTCGGGTCATATTCGATCCGCGCCACAACAGCGGACATGTCCAGCTTGTTGCGCTTGAAATCAACGATACGGTAGAGGCGCTTTGCACCACCACCTGTTCGACGCATTGTGATCCGTCCGGTGTTGTTCCGTCCGCCCGATTTCGTCAGACCCTGAGTGAGGGCCTTAACGGGACGTCCTTTCCAAAGCTCCGAACGGTCAATCAGTACCAGCCCACGCTGGCCCGGCGTCGTCGGTTTGTACGACTTGAGTGCCATGTTGTGACTTTCCGTTTTGCTTGCTGCCGCCCGCTAGGGGAGGCGTGGTTTATAGGCCCCCGTAGGTGCCCGATTGTGTGTCCTTAACGAACAATGACAAAGCCCCAGACGAATCTGGGGCTGTGCCGATGGGGTCGTTTAGGGGGGATGGGGGTGAGGGTCAAGGGAAGAAGCGACTCAACTTTCCTACTTCGTTCCCTGCAAAATACACCACAGAGAAGAGCTGCCCGAACTCTATCCTTTGGACGGCAAGAAACACAATAAGTTCCTCCCAATCAAATAGTCATCCCATGGTCGGCGTCTATGCGCGAGTCTTTGAGGACGCTGCCAAGTTTCGACTTATCTCAACAGCTTGATCCACCGGAGAACGAACCGGTTTCCCAAAATCTAGGTTATCTGGGGACATTGCGCGAATGAATTCCGCTAGCTCACTTACTCCCATCTGTCGACCATCTATAATGGCAAGTTCAAGTACATCTGCCCGCGCATTATAAAACGCAGCTAGCCGAGTACTGTAACGGAAAAGATTAACCAATATCTGAACAAGAAAAATCATCAATACGATGACTCCGATTCTCAGAACTGTCGCCTTCGTAAAACTGAACCAGTCTTGAGCCGCAATTGAGGATTGAACTTTGTTAAATTGCCGAACTGAGTTGTCAAACCTTACCTGACTGGCCTCCAGAATATCAATAAGTGCTTGTAAGGATGAAACGCTCGGACCAGCTTCTACCAATCCGTCTGCCATTAATTGGAGGCTTGACGTAGTACTTTCCATTTGTTGTCTGGTCCTATCTAATCCACGTTCGAACTGTTGATTAACCCTTGTCGCAAGTGATTCATCTAACGTGACGACACTTGGTTCTGACAGTTTTAGGACTGGGAAAACCACTTCTTTGGAACTTGTCAAATCAACAATCGTATCCTCAAAATCTGATGTTAAGCGGTCGGTTGCCTCAATACATGTCGAACTATTCGTGAAATAGGAGTCGCTTTTTCGTACTGATTTCAAGCACTGATGCATGGAATGTAAAAGGGAAACCAACTCTTGAGAGTCCGAGACTGAATAAGACCCGTACTGCACAGCAACCTCCAACTCCCAGTCTGAAATTTCTTGCCGCCAAGTTTCAATGTTAGCATCACTTATATTATTAACTTTCTGGATTTCAGCAATACCTGTAGCGATGGCAGTTTCGACTTCTGGAAGAAAGTCATCAACCGCGCGTTGCTGTTCGTCGAATGTCACACGAATATTGGAACTGATCTCCTTGTAAGCTCCAAAAGTAGCAATCAAAGGCGATTGTATACTTGACAAACCCAATGCCAAAGCGTAGTTTAATCTCAACAAGTTAGAGGTTATTCCAATGTCCGTTCTTTCCGCCCCATACATGCACGATGAAGCAGCAGCCTTTAAGCACGTTGAAGCGATGCTTTGGGGCGACGCGCCGATCTGCGCGCACTGTGGCGTTGTGGATAGCGCCTATCCCCTCACAGGCGTTCGCACCAAGGCATCCGCCAAGAACCCAGAGGGCAAAGAGCGCCACGGCCTGTGGAAGTGCCGCGAGTGCCGTAAGCAGTTCACCGTCCGCAAGGGTACGATCTTCGAGGAAAGCCACCTTCCGCTGCACCTGTGGCTTCAAGCCATTCACCTGATGGTGTCCAGCAAGAAGGGTATCAGCAGCCACCAACTGCACCGCGTTCTGGGTATCACCTACAAGAGCGCATGGTTTCTGACGCACCGCATCCGCGAGTGTATGCGTGGTGGCGCACTGGCTGGCTTCGGTAGCGGCGGCGGCATTGTAGAAGTGGACGAAACATTCATCGGCAAAGAGCCGGGCGTTGTGAAGCACCCCAAGGCGCGTGGCGGCTCTCACAAGATGAAGATGCTGACGTTGGTGGATCGCACCAGCAAACGCGCCAAGTCTATCGTTATTGATGATCTGAAAAAGACAACGCTGATCCCGATCCTGCAAGAGAACATCGCCAAGGGAGCCTATGTCATGACGGACGAAGCCCGCCAGTATCAGGATATTGGTGCTGGCCGCGTGTTTGACGCACACGGCTGGACCAACCACAGCGCAGGCGAGTATGTGAACCTTGAGGATCGCGAAATGCACACCAACACTGTCGAAGGCTTTTACAGCATCTTTAAGTGCGGCATGAAGGGCGTGTATCAGCATTGCGGCAAGCAGCACCTGCATCGCTATGCTGTTGAGTTTGACTTCCGTTACAACAATCGCATTGCGAACGGTGTAGAAGATGTCGAGCGCGGTCAGATTGCGCTGCGCAGCGTCGTCGGCAAACGCCTCACATACCGACGGGCTGACGAAGAAATCCAACACTAAATCTTGATGGATTCACTTTTCTAGTGACAGATTCCACAACATATGCGAAGATTCATCGTGTGGGATACGTCGGAACTCCCCCTTCGCGGATGCGCTATGACGCATTGGCACTTGGTCTTACGGTTGCACACAGGATTGCAGCCTTGCGGGGGTCATGGACGAGGGGCCGAGGCCCACACACTCGAAAAATCGTAGCCATAGTGTTCAAATACGTTTTTCTGGACACTGGATAGCTTAGCCTTGAATGGTGGTGTTGGCTGTAAAATAACACCTTCATCAGCCGCTGATCCATTGAGCCTAGCCATCTTTGGCAAAAGCAATTTTGCGGGTGCCGGATCGTTTCGCACCTCCAATACGTCAACGGCTTGATAAAATGCGCTGGCGACAACGTCGGCCAATTGCAGGTCCGCAACTGAGGTATGGGGAACATAGTCAACTAGATTGAAGCGCAAAACTTGATGCCTGATTTCCCTCCTTCTGAGGAAAGTCGTTTCAGACGCGGCTTGCGCTTTCAGGTGCTCCCAATAGGCCTTCGTTTGACCGTATTCATGTCCACCGCGTTGGCTGAAAACCACCTTCTGGTATCTTGGCTCTTTGTATCTTTTGAGGCTGTCCTTAAGACACAGATCGGTCACTCGCTCCATCAAGAAGCGAACGCAAAAATTATAAAACCATTGCTTCCCGCCCATTACTTCCGCACGCTCGTTTCTCCAGCCCCGCATGTTCTTCTTGTTTGAGCAAACCGCAAAGCAGACAACTTCCTTTTCGGCTATCATCTGGCAAGCGCGCGACTTCTTTGTCGGCGACAGATTTCTGAAGTGTAGTGCGGGGCCTTGCTTCGCGTTAATATCTTCGCGGATACCCCTAACCCAATCCACAACTTTGCTCTCGTTGTTATGCCGAACTAGCACGCCAGAGATCACTAGCCACTCAGTCGCACCCACGCTATCTATGGGGCGAACACGTTTTAGGCCATCATCGCCAGCCTCATCAATGTATAGAACGTATTCGTAAGGATTTGATATATTGGACATTCGCTATGGAAACACCTGACGCTAAACAGAGTCAACTAGACCGCTTCAAAGAAGCCGCCCGTGAGATCGGGACGGACGACGACGAAGCGAAGTTCAACGAAAAGCTAGGCGATCTGGTGAAGCAGAAGCCCTTGGACAAGAAGGACTGCGATGATGAGTGAATTCAAGCGACCAGAGTGGGGCAGTCAAGACCCCGAAGAAAGCTATCGTTCGGGATATCAAGATGGGGCGCTGGCCGCGTTACAAGCTGTAGAATCCGGCATGACGACGGACGAATTGAAACATTGGACCGACGTTAAACTTCAAAAATGGCGGCATGACCGGAGCGCCTTCCCTACGCCCCCAAAGTAACGGGTTTGTCAAATATACAATCGCCCAATCAAAGCGGAGATACCATCCTGGATATCAGTTAGCCGCACTGGAACTTCATCTCTTATCGCATCAACTTCTTGTGTGGACGCACTAATACCCCTTTCTGAGATTGTGTTAGCATATACGAGAAACACCCCTCCTGAAACAATAATCATGGTGATAAGAACTAGAACCATGTTGGCTTGGCGCTGCCGAACTCCGGCTCTTTTTCGAAGCGATTCAACTATTTCATTCATTGGACGATGCCTCCAAAATATGTGGATTTAGCCGCATGCAAGTGCCTTCGCCCCAATCCCTTGCACAATAAAAATCTATTTGCACGCAATTTTGGCGTCTATCAAAACCTGCTCGATTTCGATAGAACTTGGCAACGCGCAAACTGACATCCTACGGTGGCAGCAATATCCTCAAGGTCTCTCTTAGAAGAAGACGTTAGAGTCGAACGCTAGCCCAGTTGTCCGACAACACTCAGGCGTGAGAAAAATTTGCTCAGACTGGACGAAGCCGCGCTACAAAAATGAAATGCTTAATAATGATCCACGAACTAGTCTTGCAACCACAGAAAAAGGGCGCAGCCACTACAGCCACGCCCCTTCCCAAATCTCTCACATCAACGCCCCGAAAGGCGCGCCCAGCTTACGCCAGTTGGATGTTTGTCGCGGACTCACGTCCATCGCGGCCAGCTTCGATGTCGAAAGTAACTTTCTGATCATCGGACAGACCCGTCATCCCGCCTCTCACCGATAATCAAACGCCATCTGCAACTGCACTTCACTACCTGCCCGCGCGCGCAGGCGGATAAATTACACCACCATCTTGCGGCGCACAAATCAGCCCACGGTCAAGGTGAGCAGCAGTGCCAAAAAACGCGACATCAAAAAAAGCGCCTGAACCGAGCACGAGCCCGTTGTTCTGCACGCCTACTTGCAGATCCCTCATTCCATGCAGAAAAATGGAAAAGTAGCTGTCATGACCGAAGCCATGAACAACTACTATTCGCTCCAAGGCTTGCCTCTAAAATCCTTGGGCCAACAGACGACTAGGCCTTGCGACGACCCACGGCATAGACACCGCCAAGTGCAGTCAGCAAAACCCAAATTGCGGCGGGCAAAGGCACTTGCGACACAGTTACCAGGTTCTGGCTGCGCGGGTTGACTTCGGTGCTCTCAAGGAAGCTCATGTTCCAGTTTTTCTGACCGGTATAACCTTGCGCCGACAACAGGAAATCGTTGGCCGCCTGCCGCACGCCATTGTTTGAAGCGGTCTGATAGAAATCCCCGGCACCCGCTGAAACACTCCAGTCGTCGTCGTAGACGGCATTCCAGAGGGCCACCTGAAAACCGGCAGATTTGACGGAGCTGTCGAACGCTGTCTCATATCCGGAGTCAAAAATACTCTGGATGCGACCAAGCGCACCATTTGCGATCAGGTCGATGCTGTTACTGTACGGCGTGTTGGTCACGACATATCCATACGTCGAGCCGCTTTGGATAACCGCCAGAAGATCAAGACAGAACACGGTAAACCGCTCCATCGTATTAACATCTTTCATCCGGAAACCACCGGCAGCACCGTTGTGCGTTGGTGAGGTCACGTTGACCGATTGATAGCCCTTTTCCCAACCGTCAAAAGTCAGGCTCGCAGCGGACGCGCCTGTTGCAGACGTGAGGGTGGCAAATGCAAAAGCGGCAGCAATTGATTTTGTCTT
Organism: uncultured Sulfitobacter sp.; assembly: GCA_947501805.1. Lineage (GTDB taxonomy): Bacteria > Pseudomonadota > Alphaproteobacteria > Rhodobacterales > Rhodobacteraceae > Sulfitobacter. The sequence continues at coordinate 65,466 of CANMXJ010000021.1, forward strand.
GTTCAGAAATCTCTTTGGCATCTTTTTCACCTTTGATGACAGACGCAGCATGCCCCATACGCCACAGCCGTTGATTTGAGGACCGGTTCGTAAATTATACCCTGTCCCACGTGCAGCCCCAGAACAAATTACGGCGAAATAGCAGCGCTGACAAACCTTGCCTTAATTTCCCCTTAATCTTCCCTCTATCCGAGAAGAAATCGAAAAGTTGTTTCCAAAATTTGATCAATAAGTAAATTGCATCAAGATCAGCCACCGCCGAATATTGGGGAATCGGGGATAACCGAGATCAAACACCCCCGATTCGCACCTTGGAACCCATCAAAACCGTGCATGTCGCCGCATAGGACGCGATCCAATGAAGCCGTGAAGTCGGCAAACATCTTCTGTAGCTATTACTGGTTTGGCCGTGTCATCCAAAAGGTGCGCTAATAACGTCCCGACAGAGAGTTCTCTCAAATCCGACAGCAAAAGCCGCGGCTATTCAAACCAACAAATCGCTGTAGCTGCGATCCGGCTTTCTTCACCGATAGTCGAACGCCATCTGCAACTGCACTTCCGTCCCTGCCCGCGCGCGGCGGCGGATCAATTGGACAACCACTTGCCCGCCCAGTGTACAGAGTGCAAACCAACCGACGGCCAAGGGCAGCAGTATCCCCCACGGGGCAGTCTTGAGGTACAGGCTAGAGCCGAGCACCAGACCCGTTGTCCAACAAAAAATCGACGTGATGGCCACCTGCGAGGATAGGATCAGCTCGCGCAGCGGCATGTCGATCACCGCGCGGCCCAGATTGCGCTTTAACATCGGCAACACGAAAGATCCGATCAGGCGAGCGTTTAGCGTCATCAGGACCATAACCCCGACCTTTTCCCATAACTTCGGGGAAAAAGCGTCCAGATCAAAGGAAGTGCGCACATAGATCAACGCAATCCCGGTCACCCACAATCCGATAAACGCCCATGAAATCCAGTCGTGCAAGCGTTCGACCGTATCAATATAGCGGCCTGAGATTGGATCATTAATGCTGCGAATGGTGACAAAGTCGTAGTAAAGCGCCGTACCCATACCCGCCGCAAAACAAATGAGATGTGCGGAGCGCAGAATGTCGATGTAAATCTGATCCAAAACTTCCGTGCCCCTTACGCGCGTACTCGATACAAGATGTAACGCGAGGGTAGTGATCGGTGCATCCCGGTCACAAGGCATCGCAGCGCAATAACCGCAGGTTGAAGCATTGACGTCACATGGCTTAAACCCAAATTGCACGTTTTACGGGCAGATTCAGCACTTAAGATCGGTAAACCGCAAATTACCCGCATGTCGCGCGATGAAAATGCAGCAAAAGGTTAATTTTGTGTTGACCAAAATCATGAGCTCAACGTGATCCCATCCACAACGGTTGAAATCTGACAAATACCGTGCCTTTGCCATCCCATAGAAAACGGGCGCATCGTTACCGATACGCCCGTCCCAATCATCTAAACATCATCCCCCGAAAGGGCGCGTGGCTTATGCCAGCTGGATGTTTGTCGCGCTCTCGCGGCCATCACGGCCAGCTTCGATGTCGAAAGTAACTTTCTGATCATCGGACAGACCTGTGAGGCCCGCTTGCTCGACTGCGGAGATGTGTACGAATACATCTTTGCTGCCGCCATCGGGAGCGATAAAGCCGAAGCCTTTAGTTGTGTTGAACCATTTGACTGTACCAGTGGCCATTGTCATATTCCTTAAGTATTTCTGCCCGCAGGATGCGGCAGGTCGGCTAAGTCGTAATCTTGATCGAAAGACTGAGCCGTAAGGAGCAGTAATGCCGAAAGAGGTAACGTCGCATCGCTGTCATGCGCCTTTTACGAACACATAGCAAGCGACATCTTTGATCCGGTTCAAATCGGCGGAAACGCCCGCTTTTTGATGGGAAGTCCATTATGCACCGTACTCTGCAGGCGCAGTATATGTTCCGTGTACATCCTGAGACAGTTAACGTCCGCTCTAGAACGCAAAAAGGCCCTCGCATCCGCAAGGGCCTTTCCGTTGTTTTATCGGGTGTCTTACAGACCCGTTGATACGTCGATCGTGTTGCCCTCTTCGAGCGTCACATAGGCCTTCTTAACGTCTTTCCGTTTGCCCAACTGGCCACGGAAACGTTTGACCTTGCCTTTGGTGATGGAGGTATTAACCGCCTTCACCTTGACGCCAAAGAGTGCCTCAACGGCCTCCTTGATCATCGGCTTGTTGCTCTCGATTGCCACTTCAAACACAACCGCGTTGGCTTCGGATGCCATTGTTGCTTTTTCGGTGATGATCGGTTTGCGGATCACGTCGTAGTGTGTGTGCTTGGCGCTCATTTCAAACGGGCCTCCAATGCTTCGATGCCCGCCTTCGTGATCACGAGTGTGTCACGCTTGAGGATATCATATACGTTAGCGCCCATTGTTGGCAGGATGTCCAAACCTTCAATGTTGCGCGCGGCTTGCAGGAAGTTCTCGTTGACAGTTGCCCCGTCAATGATCAATGCCCGCTTCCAACCAAGGTTGGAGACCTGCTTGGCCAATGCTGCTGTCTTACCTTCGGATGTTGCATCCTCGATAATAACCAGCTCGCCCGCTTTTGCCTTGGCAGACAGAGCATGACGCAGACCCAATTTGCGGAACTTCTTGGTCAGCTCGTGACCATGAGAACGCACAACCGGACCCTTATAGACACCACCACCGCGGAAAATCGGCGCAGAACGTGCACCGTGACGTGCGCCGCCGGTACCTTTCTGACGATAGATCTTCTTGGTAGAATAGCTCACTTCGGAGCGTGTCTTGACCTTGTGTGTACCGGCTTGCGCGTTGTTGCGCTGCCAGCGGACGACGCGGTGCAGGATGTCGGCGCGTGGCTCAAGACCGAAAAGGGCCTCATCCAAGTCTACCGATCCGGCTTTGCCGCCGTCGAGTTTGATGACATCGAGTTTCATGCGTCACCTTCTTTCTTTTCTGCTTCAGCGACCGCATCGGGCTTCGCTTCGGCGGCTTCTGCAGCTTCCATCGCGGCCTGCTCTGCTGCGGCGGCCTCGGCTGCTGCTGCTTCTGCTTCGGCCTCTGCTGCGGCGGCTGCTTCTTCAGCGGCCTTCGCGGCTTCCTTGGCGGCGGATGCCAGTGCGGCTGGAACGATGGCGTTTTCAGGGAACGGCTTCTTCACCGCGTCCTTAACTGTGACCCACCCCCCTTTGGAGCCGGGAACAGCGCCTTTGACCATGATCAGGCCACGCGCGGTGTCTGTTTTCACAACTTCAAGGTTCTGCGTTGTCACACGGGCTGCACCCATGTGACCAGCCATTTTCTTGCCTTTGAAAACCTTGCCGGGATCCTGACACTGACCTGTGGAACCATGCGAACGGTGTGAAATCGAAACACCGTGTGTTGCACGCAGACCGCCAAAGTTGTGGCGCTTCATCGCACCGGCAAAACCTTTACCGATAGATGTGCCCGCAACATCAACATACTGTCCTGCGAAATAGTGATCCGCAATGATCTCTTCGCCAACCGGCAGCATCGCATCCGCATCAACGCGGAATTCTGCGACTTTACGCTTGGGTTCAACCTTGGCCGCGGCAAAGTGACCGCGCATCGCCTGAGACGTCCGCTTGGCTTTGGCTGTACCGGCACCAAGCTGAACAGCAACATAGCCGTCCTTTTCGATGGTACGCTGTGCAACAACCTGAAGGTTATCGAGTTGAAGAACGGTTACAGGAATCTGCTTGCCGTCTTCCATGAACAGACGGGTCATGCCCATCTTTTTTGCAATAACGCCTGAGCGCAACATAATGGTGCCCTCCTTACGACTGCAACTTGATCTCGACGTCCACACCAGCGGCGAGGTCGAGCTTCATCAGCGCGTCAACGGTCTGGGGGGTCGGATCAACGATATCCAGCAGACGCTTGTGCGTGCGGATCTCGAACTGGTCACGGGATTTCTTGTCTACGTGGGGGCCACGCAAAACGGTGAATTTTTCGATCTTGTTCGGCAGCGGAATCGGACCGCGAACAGATGCGCCGGTACGTTTGGCGGTGTTGACGATCTCTTGTGTGGAGCTGTCCAGCACACGGTAGTCAAACGCCTTGAGCCGGATGCGGATATTTTGGCTTTGTGCCATGTATATATCATCCCTTTAATCAGGGCTTTAGCGGATTGGAGGATGGGCGCTCATCGCTCGCCCTCTTCGCGCATAGTGCAACTCAAACGGGGCACGCTATGGCGCACCCCGTCTGGTTAGGGGGCGTATAGGGGGAGTCGGTGTGGGTGGCAAGAGGTTTTGATAACGTCCTTGTTTTAAGAACCGATGCGCAAAGTCACTTCATTTGGGAAGGGACAGCGGCGCTCAGTTTGTGTTTAAATCATTAAGAAAAGTGCTCTGAGAAAAGAGCCTGAAATTCTCCATTAATCCCTCACTGTTACCCTTGCAAGTGCCCCTACATCACCAGCCATAATCAAAGCCTCATACCGTTGGATTTTGACAATCGGCCAGTCCCACCATGCAATCCTTTTCAGTTGCGCTATGTCTTTTTCAGAAAAACGGAATCGCACCTGTCGGGCTGGATTACCGGCAAGTATTGTGTAGCTAGGCACCTCGCCACTAACCACCGCACCCGCCCCCACAATAACACCGTCGCCAATCCGCGCACCGGGTAAGATCGTAGCCCCTCTACCAAACCAAACATCGTTCCCTATAGCCGTATCCTTGCCCGCCTCCGGAAGCGAGGGCCTCCCTTCCATTGGCCCATTGTCAAAGATCGCAAACGGATAAGAGGAAATGCCGTCAAAACGGTGATTTGCCGAGGCTGTGATAAAGGTGACGCCATCCGCAATCTGGCAGAATTTACCGATTGTCAACTTTTCAGGGCTAAAGCCGAAGAGATAGGGAGCCAATCGCGCAGCCCAGTTCTCTGGCGGATCAAAGGCGCTGGCGTAGGTATAGTCACCAACAGTCATCCTCGGATGATCTATCGCGGGTTTCAGGAACACAGTGCCTCTGTGGGGTGAACCGTCAGGACTGGAAATGGGGTGCAAAGTATCCGGTGTCGCAAATAATACCTTGTCAGAAATAGACATGAGAAGTCCTTTGATCGAGAGGATTGGGTATACTCAGATCGCAGTCTTGTTCATGTCGCCCTCCAAATTAATTATTGAATACTAGTATGGGGAAAGTGGCTGGGCAAGATTGGATATTAGACGCAAAAGGCCGCTCCGGTATGGAGCGGCCTTTGTTCTTGAACGATAGGGTGTGCCGACACCTTGTTCTCGTGATCTTTTCCTCAAGTGGGAAAAGACACTGCCACAAGGCGTCGCACTGGCCAGACTTTGCTAAAGCAAAGTCGACCTACTCAGTGATTTTGGAAACAACCCCGGCACCAACAGTGCGGCCACCTTCGCGGATCGCGAAGCGCAGGCCCTGCTCCATCGCGATCGGTGCGATCAGTTCAACGTC
>CANMXJ010000022.1 GCA_947501805.1 uncultured Sulfitobacter sp.
TGGAAAAGTCCGGTCGCCTTCGAACGTAAGGTGGCCTAAACGAGCACGGGGGGCGGCACGAAAGCGGGACAGGTCCAAGTTGCGTGTCAGACGGTAGCGGGCCAGAAGTGGATAGAGCATATCTACGGCAAGGTAGGTTGGTTCTGTCCCTCCAAGCTTGTCGCATAATGTGCTGAGAGCTGTTTCACATTCAATCGAGTGGTGCCCGACAATGCGCATCTCTGTGCTTACTGCTGAGATGCCGAGCTCAGTGGCTTTTGCCAGCATCTGGCACTCTGCAATGCAGACACGGTTCAGAAGAAGCAGAACGTTGCTCAGCTCAAGATGATCCGAGTTCTTGTAAGGGATTTCAGGTTTGGCAGTTTGGGTCTGCAAGTTATTCGTCATGGTCATCTCCAATGTGGCGTTGCGCTAGTGGTCTAATCGCGCTATTAATGAGACTATAAGTACTACATTAGGAAGCGGAATACAATACTAAAAGTATCACATGGAGTACTAAAAGTGAGATATATCGATTTAACAGCCGTCCATCTCAAAGCGGCGCGCGCTTTACTTGGTTGGTCACAGCATACATTGGCAGACAAATCCGGCGTTGCAGCATCGACGATAAAGCGGCTGGAATCCGTCTCGGGCGCACTCGATAAAGCTGATAATTCGACCAGGATTGCGCTTTATAACGGTCTGGCTCTTGCAGGGATCCAATTTCTGAATGGCGGAGAGCCTGGCGTGCGTCTGATGTCTGAACCGCAGGATCCTGCTTCATGATTTGTAATTCGGATATGTGGGTGAACGGTCTGCTTTAATGCCTTTGAAAATCGTCATGGCATCGGAAGATCGTCATCCGGAGGTGCGCTGTCAGGCGCTGGATCCCTAGTTTGGATGTCGTCGATAGATGTGAATTGCTCATATCGTTTGATATGCTTTTGCGGGAGTGTAGTTTGCAAAAACTGTGACAGCTGGGCGGCGTCATTATCGGGCGCATCGATGTACAAGGTCTCGTAGGTTTCGGTGAGGTCTTGCAGATGTATGTGGGTGTCGGGATCAAGCGTGTCGCCAATGATGATCACAAACGGGGCAGGGTGGGGCGCATGCAAGCTATGCCGTATCGCCCGAGATGGCGTGCCGACTATTACACATGTCGCGGCTGTTGGAGATCCAAGCGTACAGATACCGCCGTGCAGATTATCTGACTGGTCTGGCGGAGATTGTATCGGATTAATAAGATGCTCGTATCCAACAAGACCACCGATTGAATTGCGCTTGGCAAACAGGAGCCCGCCTTCGCCATCTGCGCGCACAGTCTCAATATTCTGGGCAATAATGACTGCGATTTCAGTTGAGATATGCGCATCTTTATTGTGTAGAGCCCACACCCATTTCTGGCGTCGTGCCGTATGATCATCAACGATATCGCGGCCACTGTTGCGGCGGCGTGTGACATGCCTGTATCTCTGTGTGTCAGGCTCTATCGGTATCACGTCCGGCACTGTTCTCTCTTGGCTAAGCTTGTGCATCAAGACACTCCGTTCAGCTTTATGCGTATCGTGCATAATGGAGCGTAGGACCTGATCCACTGGGGATCTTTTTCCTTGCAATGCTATCCGCAGCGCTGTGCGTGTGCTCGTTTGTCTGTGACGCAAATCCTCAATTTGTTTCTGGCGCACGGTTTGCCTCTGTGGTTCTGGTATGAAGCTATCCTTTGGCTGTGGTAACCACGCCCCCAAACGGCTGGACATTCTGGCCCAGCTATACCGGCTTCCAAGCTGGCTGGCGGCCATGAACAAACTCGTACCGATTTCTTTTATCCGCGCACCCGACCGGTACCGGGTATATGCCAGACCAATCTGTATAAGCCCTTTGTGTACCTGATCCCAGTGCTGCGCTGCATCCAATATACTGCGCGCCTGTGTCATGACGCGTGTCGGCAAACTGTCCCGCAGATATCCGGCGCCTGTGCGTACATGATGTCCCATGACAGACCTGCCATCAGGGCGCAGACCGCTTGCGCGGTCCTTTTGCTTGCGGTCCCAGTGTTCGGCAGGTTTGGGGCGCAGTTCCACTTCTCCGTCTATGATTGCGATGTCGAAGCGTCCGCGGTCAGGTGGCCAGCCCATGTAGTGTTCTACACGCCGACACGCCCGCTCAAGCCGTGCATAGTCATTGCTGAGCGACAGTGCTTTGCCGGTGATCGGATGTACCCTGTTGAGCACGATATGTGCGTGCTTGCTGGGCCGGTCGATATGCACTGCAATCACTGCTTGATGTGCGTTCACACCAAAATCCTGCAAAACCATCTTGGCCGCGTTTATCTGATCTTTCTTGCTGGGCGTTTCTGTTTCGGACCAACCGAGCATAATGTGGCATACAGGTGTGCGGACCCGCTGATTGAGCAGTGCGGCGTAGCGCATCTGATCCGCCGCATCCGCCCAGTTTCCTGCGAGGTTCATCAAAGCAACTGTCGCCGCCTTGTCGCAAATATATGTGACTCGTGCGCCAAAGCTTTGCGCTTTGTATCCTTTCAACGGGTGGTTAGGGATCACTTTGGCCAGCATCGCTATCCCCGTTTCTGATCTGCGTTTGCAGGCGCTGTAGGTCTTGTGTGATGAGCAAAGCCTCTGCCCGTATATCGCTGCGGCGTTGCAGATCGGGTACGTCCGAGACACGCCCCCCGATCTGCCCCAGCCGCCCGCTGATCACTTGGCGCATGCGCAAACCCATCCCGCCCTCGCTCTTGATAAGGTCCTTGATCCATGCGCTGACGCTGGAAAATCCTTGCCGTTCTGCACGCGCATGAAAGCGGCGTTTCTCCGTCTCGGTACACCGGATACTGATCGTGGTCGTTTGACGGCGCTGTTCCGAGCGGCGTGTATGTTTTGGAGGCTGCGTCATGCGGACTGCGCGTCATCATCATCCAATGATGCTAACAACGCATCATATGGATTTGTCTCCTCGGGCGCTGTTTTCAGGTCCTGCTGCTTGTCGGAACTTCTTTCGACATCTGTCAGAGCACCGTTCGGCCTTCGTGCTGCGAGAGGTGTTTTGCGTGCACCACGCGTATTCAGCTTCTTGGGCATCTTTGTCCGCAGATATGAAGCCAAGGTGGACGCGCTGATTTGCACGTCATGCTCGGCAAGCAGATCCACGATGTTTTGTAAACTGTAACCCTTTGAATCTATCGCCTGAAGGATTATGTCCTTTCTCATCTGCACATATTCGCGCGCGCTGAACTCGTTTTTCTCCTTCACTGGCAGGTTCTTCAGTTTGTCCGTTACGTTTTTCACATCTTCTTTCGTCATCTTCTTGATAAGTTTGGTCATGTCGCGTTCCTCTATTAATTGACACTGACCTATTGATATTAGCGCCCTGCTTAAGCGCAAAACGCTGTCCTAAGGTTTTCCACAGAAATCGAATGTGCAGGTCTGGATCGCCCAAAAACGTTCGTACAGAAGCTGTATAAAGTGGATGTTGCGCGCCATTCGGTCCCGCCAGTATTTCTATGCGCATATAGTTTTTCGGTTATGAGCAGGGTATGCGGACGGTCACACCGCCAAATTTTGACCTCAGCGTGCGGGAAGCTGGAGCAGTCCTTTGACTCGGTCCACGCGTTTCAAATGGCCGCTTCTGTGACCGCATTGATTTGGATCTCTGCTCTTTCCGAAAGCTTGCGAACATGCGCCCACGCAAGCTGGGGCCTGTACCCAGCACCAATATCCAACGCGACTGTTCTGTGCGTCTCGATACCGTCGCAGATCTCCAAATCAGTGGCGCATAGCAGCGCACGTCGCAGCGCAGGCGTATGTCCGTGTGCGATTACAGTCGGGCGGCGCTGACGTCTTTCTGGGTCTGGGTCATCGCGGTCCCATCCTTCCGTGAATGACAGGAAAGGATAGCGTATGCCGCTCCAGTGGTCGTCGATCATGATACAGTAGCGAGACTGATCCAGAAACGCGCGGATATCACCGTAAGGGTGTACGCCGGCATGGACACACAGAAGATCACCGACATACAAGTTCGTCGGTCCATTTTCGAGTGCCTTCAGGTAATCAGGATGTAGTGCTTTTTGCAGCTGCTCAGTAATCTCAATCCAACTATGTGTTTTGTGAGACACGCCGATCTCAGCGAGCACAGTGCACCCGCCACTGACAAGCCATTTCTCCAACCAGCGTTCCTCGGACATCATGTGCAGCAAATGCAAATCATGATTGCCAGGCAGGATGCACACCTCATCTACTGCGGCAAGGTCCGCGCCGCGCATCGCAAGATCAACAGCACGGATGGAGGCGGGGCCTCGATCAATAAGATCTCCCAGAAACACCAGCTGCCGCGTCCCCGCATGCCTCGGGGTGTTCTTAATGATGCCAAGCACCTCGGACAGCAAATCCGCCTGCCCATGCACGTCACCAATGAGGAACGCCTCGGTGTCATCCGGCAACGCACCTGGCAACGGTCTCCATGCAAGATTGTGAGTGGCGTAGGATGTCATATCATTTCCAAGCGGTTCGTCATCGCATGCTCAAAGTGGACCGGTCATACTGTTCATCGAAACCCTTCTTCTTCCTGATCCTTGGTAATCATTGCTTGGATCTGGCAGGGCTCCAACGCCATCTGTACGCCCGATAACCCAAACCATTCAAAAAGATCAGTAGCCCCGGCTGGAGACCCAAGGCGGTACCATCGCGATGTCGTCCGCGCCCATGTCTGATCCGCCGCGATGCCACACAGGCGAGATGTATGGATCAAAGCGCACTGCAATGTAGGATGACCGCCGGGCGTACCCACAAGCACAGCACCGCCAAATTGAATATCTCTGATGGCAATCCAATGTGACAAAGTTGGCGCATGATCAAGATCGTCTCGACTCGGACCGAGCATCGCAAGTTTCAGAGAACGTAACCGCATACGCCTGAAAATTTCATCGCCCAGATCTTCGCACAAAACTCTCCGATACGGAAAAGGCAGACACTGTAACCCGTCCATCTCAATGCATTTGCCAATCAAACGCGATGCGCCAATAGCCTGGATAACTTCTGTCGGAATAGAATCTACAACGACGTAGTTCGCACTGCTTGATGATCGTTTGATGTCTAACTGCGCGGTCTTACACACGTTCAGTAATGCGAAGTCTGCGTCGTTGGGATCACTGACCATGCATACGCGCAATCTCTAGACTATGATAGCGGTCGAACGCATGAAGCCGCAAACCAAGGGCAGGGTATCGATAAGTGTAATGCGGCTTAGTACTCAGCTTCCCGTATTCGCGCAGATATGTTGCATAAACATATCCCACCTCAAGTTCCTCTGAGGTCTCGAATTTGAACGGCAGCTTGCGATACCCCTTTTGCGTGAGACAGGCAGTTCCTCCCAAGGCAAGGAACGGTTCTGAGGCTTCGATGGTGATTAACCCATTTGCGAGCGCAAGTGCTCCTTGCTCCTTTGACAGCCACCCGTACCAGATGAGCAGAAAAGTTAGAACGTGGTCAGGCCTCAAAGCCTTGGCGGTGGGAGTACCCAACGTCAGTGACATATGCTTCCCTCGCATTCTCTAAACAAAAAATATCTAAATTTTAGATAATCTAATCTTCGCATTAATACCAGATCAAAGTTCCAGGATTTTGCGATTGACCAAAACGATTATCTCTTCAGGCCATAAAGCGCTGGTTGCGGCTATGACTGAGGCGCGCAAAGCCGCAGGTATGACACAAGCTGATCTGGCAAAGGTACTGCGTTGCCAGCAGTCGCTGATTGCTCGTGTAGAGTCAGGCCAACGCCGCATAGATGCGATAGATATGGTGAGATGGGGCAGGGCTGTTGGAACGGAGCCCAGAAAGTTTTTACAAGTTGTTGAACGCGTAACGCCTGCTGACCAGTAACTCTGGTACGTTGGAAATCCGTTAGAGTTGTGGATTTTCCATTCTCAGTCCAGTGCACAATCGCAAGAACACCTCACGGCAGTTGTCTAATCTGCTGGCTCTCTCGCTCGTGCTTCTTTTCGATCATGCCGCGTCATTCCAGACCGCCACCGCACATTGCATGCTACGTTCAAATGTAGCGCGCGCTACTGTAAGGTCAGGGTGTTCAGATCTGCGTACCAGCAAGGGCCAAGGGCGCCCGCGCTGCCCTTCCATGCGCACTGCAACTTCTCCCAGCCTGTCAGCCTCCTGCGCCAAAGCGGCTATCATATCTGTTCGGTAAAGCCATTTCTTCGCCGCAGATTCTGATTTGAATACGCTGGATGCCATCAGGTGCAATGGGCGTGGGGCCAATGGTAAAAACCCGGACGTCACGTCAAGAATATGCTCGGCGCGATTGCGGTCTGCGCGCAACTCTGACCAAGGCCTGCAAATATCTGCAGGGACGCCGATCTCGAGGTCGTGAGCATCGTCGTGAGGCATACGCAGATCCAAAGCGTTGAGCAAAATGACGCGCTTTGCAAACCGCACGGGCCTCACCCTATCGAGGGCTTGTAAGACCTCTGCCTCACGCATTTGCCAAAGCACGCGAAAGAGCCTTGGATCAAGCGGTACGGGCATATGTATCGGGTAAGACTGTCCTTGTTTGTCAAAAATCTTCCTAGGCCGCGGCTCGAACTGGTCGATCGTAACGAGTGGTTGCCAGTCTTTTGCAAAAAAGGCCCTGCTTGCGTCTACGACAGCATTTACTGGTGGTTGCTTGCGCCCGACAAGGATGACGGTGTCCCTTGCGGTCCATTTGTTGAGCCCGCGCGTCGCACCGTAATGGCTCCAATCCAAATTCCATCTTTCAAAATCACTCTCAAATCTGGCCCGTGCTTCTTGCTCGACGGGCATCGTAGAGCAAACAAAGATACCTGTCCGCGATTTTCGGGCTTCACGCTCAATCAGGTCTCGCAACTCTTTCCACATCTCCTCTCGGCCCAGTTTTTGATCTCGCGGATCACGCCCCGATTGCGGAGGCACAAAATCAAGATTACAGAAACTCCGACCATGGCAGCGCACGACTTCGCCCTTGCGCTCAAGCTCAATGCGCATGGTTGCAACGGGACGTCGCAAGACACGCGCCAAGAACCCTGCATCCGCAGTGCCATCCAGGACAAGTATTGGAATGACTCGGGAAAATGAAACGGGCTTGATGCTATGTGCCGTTACTGATGCAAGTGCGCCGTTACTTTCCATAACTACGCTAATGCCGTTAAGGCTTTTGCGGCGCGCGGCTGCAGGCTGATCCAACACAGACATCATTTCAAAAAATAACGCACGCAGAATTTTGATCAAACCGCTCAGATCCTGCAAAGTCGTTGGGGCAAGAGCCTCACGGATTTGGTTTTGGTTGAACTCAGGCGAAAGGGTACAGCTTAAGTCGCGCCTGAGGCGTTCAAGTCGGTGTATGAGATAAGCCATATTCGTACACTCGAAGATTTGCGTTATCTTGGGGAGCGGCTCAGGGTCCGCAAAAGCGGCAAAGATAACGTCTACCACGGCGAAGATTTCTTCTTTTCTCATCTCTTCTTCTGTCTTCAGGCCGTTACCCACGCCTGTAGACGCTGCTCTGTCTTCTTCCTTCTCGGCGTCTTTCATAGCCAACTCTACGCGCCACATAGCATGCTCGCCCCAACTTCGTGGCGTCGCGGTGGTTTTCTCAATCATTGAAGCCGACGGGTCTTCGTCGATGACGATAAGATCGGGGGCAGGAAACGGAGGTGGACGGGAGAGGGATGCATGGGTCATCACAAAAAGACCGCCTCCTTTATGCTCTTGCGCCGCTCCGCGCTGACGGGCGTAAGAGCACACTTCAAATCGGTCACAGCGTTCGACCATGCCACCCACTGTACGCTCACACATGGCCGCATTTACACTAAACCCGCGTTGCGCAACTTGGCTTGCGATCTCATGCTTGCTGCACATTTTCATCACATCTTGTTTGGCTATGGAGGCTCCGCGCCCACGCCAAACGGATATCGCCAAACCAAGATGCGCCATTTCTTCCGCGAACTCGTCGGCTTTCTTGAGCGTGGGTTGGAACACCCAAACTACGGCGTCCGAGGGCAGCGATTCCAAAATTGATTGCACGGACCGTGTTTTGCCAATTCCTGGCGAAGCAAGAAAAAGTCGCGCATCCATATGCGGCAGTGGGTCACCTTTCGGCAGCGCGGCACCGGCCTGTTGCGCCAATTTTAGCTCGATACGCTTTTTAATACTTGGCGAGATATCGCAGATAAATTGCTCAACTGCGGCTTCAAGCGCAGCTTGACCTTCAGCAAGATTAAGCACAGGGACTTTTTTGGGGCGCGAGACTTCATCCGCGTCTTCAAATTGCTGATTTGCTGTTTGGTGCGTCATTGCAAGTTCACCAAATATGAGGTGACGTGGCACCATCACGGGTCATGAAGCGGCCCGAGCGCTCGGATTTGGCGGGGACATTTTGCATAGTAAGAACAGTAATTGGCTTTTGTCCCCCGCTAATTTTGCGGAGGATTATCCTTTGGAACAAGACAGCCGACCGCGTGTAAGCTTGAGGTGTTCGCGCTAAGTTCTCCGTGAGATTGCACTTGTTTTCAGCGATATTAATTTCGGCTTTAAGGGTCTTTGTCATGGGCGCACTCCGGTTTTATGCTTTACAGAGTAGTCGCAAACCCGAGAGATATCATGAGGCTTCTCAGGGTTTTCCACAGTTAAACTATTGCTAAGAAATAGTTTTTCCCAAACTTGACGTCGTTAGCCGTGTATCTCATGAAGAATAAAGCAGCCCACGGCGGTCTAAATCGATACTTGTAAAAGGGTCAAATATGTTTTGGCGTTCAAATTGGGCACCGCGTCAGAAATTGCGTTTGATCTCGCGAAAGATCGTCGACTTGTGACGCTTCAGAACGCGCGCCATCTCCGCGACAGGGACCTTTGCAAGCCACCAATCTTCGATCCTGTGGCGTTCTTGTAAGCTCAGTTGCGTTTAAACCGTTCCCATGCAATATTCCTCCTATTAGATAACTCATTGTTTTCTAATAGGAGTCGCACTTCAAAGTAGCGCGCACCTGCCGGGACGAATTGATCTCATAATTGGCTATACGCAGTGGGCTGCGCTTTCCAATTTCAACCCGCTCCGGCTACGGGACCGCTTATGTCCGCTTCAATGGCGTGATCGTCCCATACTCCAGAGACACGTGTGAAAATGTTGGTCGCATCGGCTATTGGCGCAGCCATTTCGAACACTCGGACGACGGAATAACCTGCCGCCACTTCGGATCGCGCGCGGACATGGACGCCATCGTCTTTTCCTTGAGCATGGAAGCATGCTAATTTAAAAAGACGTTTGGTGTTAATACCTCAATAAAGCTGTTGTCAGGAAATCAAAACCGAGCAAATTTGCGTTAAGGAATATAATTCACATAATTAGGATTACAGGTTTCGCCCACACAAAGCGGGCAGATTCTATACTGGGTTGCGAAATTTCCCCTATCTTGCTGTAAAGCAAGGAGAATGAAAAATGGCCCATACAGAGCTAAACCTGCGTGAACGGCGCACGATCGAGGATATGTTGAATGCTAAGATGTCAGTCGGTGAAATCGCGGCTGAGATTGGCAGACATAGATCCACGATCTACCGCGAGATCAAGCGCAACTATTACAACGATGAAGAGATCCCTTATCTGAATGGGTATTACGGAGTTAACGCGCAGGACTATGCCACGGATCGACGCGCGCGCCGTCGCAAACTGGTACGTCTGGATGGGTTGCGCAAAGCTGTGATCAAACAGCTCAAAGAAGGTTGGTCACCCGAACAGATCGCAGGCCGATTGTACTTCGAGGGTCAGACCGTGCGCGTGAGCCATGAGACGATCTATGCCTACGTTTACGGTCCCGATGGCCAATCCAGAGAACTCGCCCGTTACCTACCTAACCGCCGCAAAAAACGACGGCCACATCATTCGCGCAGGCCGCGCGGCCTTGTGTTTCCGCCAGATCGATCCATCCATGAACGGCCTGATTACGTTGATACTCGCGAGACATTTGGCGAATGGGAGGGTGATTTGATGATCTTTGAGCGTTCCCAAGGCAAGATGAATGTCGCTTCATTGGTTGAGCGTAAAACCCGCTTTGCCGTCCTGTTCCGCAACAATGATCGTAGCACAACGCATCTGATGAACCGGCTGATGGGCGTAATGGAGCCCCTTCCCCAGCCGGCCCGTAAGTCCATCACTTTTGATCGTGGGATTGAGTTCAGGAACTGGCGCAAGCTCAAGCCAGGGATCGGTACTGAGGCCTGGTTCTGCGATCCGCAGGCACCTTGGCAAAAGGGTTCTGTAGAAAACTTGAACAAGCGAGCGCGGCGATATCTGCCACGCGATGCGCCCGTGGCCGCGCTCTCAAATCGAGATATGAAGTCGATTTGTGACCGCTTGAACGGCACGCCTAGAAAGTGTCTGGGATGGAGAACGCCAACGGAAGCATTCAGGGAAGAACTGATGAAACTGAGATAGCGGAAACCGTCGCAACGACCCTTGAGATTCCAATCCCCGCCTGACAGATATCTCTGGCCGATGCCCACCAGAAGATGTGGGTGGCTTCCCCGGATATGAAGAGTTCCTTGAGGCCATAGCCGACCCCAAGCATCCAGAACACGAAAACCTCAAAGAATGGTATGGCGGCGCGTTCGACCCAAGCACTCCGCCAGCAGACGAACTGCGCTTCGAAGTGCTCAAACTCGCCAAACGCTGGAAGCCGAAAAAGACGATCAACTGATCAACGTGGGGGCAACGCACCGCTTACGGTGATGATGAGCGAGCGCGAGTTGAACCGTGTGGAAGTATTGACGCAGGTAGATGAGGGCCGGCTGGGCGTCGACAACGCGGCAAACATGTTGGTGCGGTGAATTCACAAACGAAGTGCAAATTCTGTACCAAGGCACTGAATTGCATGGAGTTAAACTATATGCTGCTGCTACCCTTACCTGAGTTTTGAAAAGCTCCGTCAGTCTCGAAAGAAAGGTCGCCTAAATGAGAAAACGAAGTGGAATAATGCCATGGCAGGTTCAATATGCACCAATTTTTTATGCTCCATACCCACATATCCAAACCCAAAAAGAAAAATTTTGATATGTAGTTTGATATGTAGAAAGACTTCAACTTTGACTAGATAGCTCTTGTTTGAGGTGGCTTAGTATCCTTTCTGATGGGGAATTACAGCCTTCAAATGACCATTCCTGCAGAAAGGATTTACGTGAAAGTTGCATGTCATCTTCCTGCGCAATCAAATTCTCTATAAAGTTTCGGATGTGAGTTTCGTCATCGGCCCTGGAGCAGGCGCTAAGAGCCTTCAGTCCGAAGTCATTGAAGAAAGATGTAACGTTGGGAGAGCTCCACATGTATAGAACAGGCTTATCTACATAGAGGTACTCAGCTAGAAAAGAACCACAATCATGTATCATTGCATCGGATTCTTTGAACAAATCGATGTACTCTCCTGTTTCAACTTGACTAGATTCATGTTCCCTCCAGAATTCGAAATAGGAGGTTGTTCTTTCTTCTCCCCAGTTTGGGTGGTTTAGAAGTTTTGGAAACAAAAGAGGATGAGGTTTGAAACACCAACGAATACGCCCTGAATATTCACCTGCCAGAGATTTGAAAAATTCAGCAAATTCGATAAAGTTGGAATACGGGAGACTGGGCGTGTCTATTGTGTGATGTGGTGCCCAAATTATTTTTTTACCCACTCCGGGCTTCCAAGCTTTATCTTGAGATGAACTTGGTGAAATTAATTTTTCAATGCCGGGGTACCCAGTTACTATAACATTTTCACCTTGGCGAATTTGAACATCCTGAAATGTTTTAAGTGAGACAGAATGAGGTGAGAAAATCTTCCACACTGAATTATGGAAAAGAGAGTTGTATTGCGCCTGATCACCACCATAACGCCCAACTTCCATGTGATAAGGTACATAGCAAACTAGGTATTTCTCAATTAGCTCAAAATGAAGAGATGTTGGTACAAGCGCAAAGGGATTAGTTGCAAAAACAATATCGGGCGCGATTTTCTCTAAGAGGTTTCTATTGAAATCATCATCCACCTCTCCAACATATATCTCGCGGTTTCTATCTTGGTGATAATTGAGAACAGCTGAGACTTCACTCTGACTCCAGTCTGAATTTTGGCCTATAATCGGCGCAATAATGATGCAGGGCGAGAAGTGCGGATCATTCTGCATGAGCTCGTATAGGCAGTCCAGCTTCCATGCCGAACCAAAATTAACAACAAAAGCAACTCTTATTTCTTTTTTTTGCTTTGTCTTTTTTATTTTTTGACCTTCAAGAGCTGCAGTCGCTAATGCTTTTCTTTTTAGCTCCTTTGTTTTCGCACGCATTAATAAACTGCGCCTATATTCTATAGCGAATGGAAAGTTTGTTTTTATAAATTCTTTAATACCGCTTTTAGAAAAAATAGACATATTATCAGGTTAATCTCGAATTATCTAATTTTGTGAAATGAGTGAGTATAAATGAATGAATAGATTGGGTTTGCAAAGTTAGACATGATACCGTGAATTAAAGAAGCCCGCCTGGTTGCTTAATATCACTGCGAGGAAGAAAGGGCAATACTTGACCAGGACGGTAAATCTATCACGGCATTTCGCGCTATTCGGGTATTGGTTTTTCCACTTTTGTTTATGTGATGATGTTTATCACACTTTGTGCGCTGTCGTTTGCGGCAGTGATACAGAGAACTAATGTGCCTCCAATCCCTGTCGACTTCCAGCGTTGTCGCTTATTTAAGAGTTATGGAAACGAGTTGATCATACACCCTGTTGGGCCGTATGGTTTGGGCGGTCACTATAATATTTTGTAGCTAGACGAGCCATCATATTGCCTCAATAACTGCATATAAGGTCGATTGCGACGTTTTTGCCAAGGAGTCTTCGTTTTGCGCGTAATTACTTATGGAACTTTTGATACTCTGCATTATGGGCATATTTTGTTGCTTAATCGGGCCAAAGCGATGGGAAATTATCTGATTGTTGGCATATCATCGGATGAATTCAACAAGAGTAAGGGCAAAATTGCACATTTCGATTTTGAGACACGTAAGAGTTTTCTGGAAAGCCTGCGCTGTGTCGATCTCATCATTCCTGAGCATCACTGGGAACAGAAACGGGACGATATTGTGACCCACAAAGCCGATATTTTCACTATGGGGGACGACTGGGCAGGCAAGTTTGATGATCTTTCCGATTTATGCGAGGTGCGCTATTTGTCACGTACCCCTAATGTTTCAAGTACTTTACTCAGGGGGCACTTGTAGGTGTTGGGCTGAATTTATAATCTTCGCCATGTGTGATATTCCTCAGCAGACGAGAATTAAGGCATGTAGGCAACACCATGATATTCCGCCCTTGGCGGCCAACCACCCGCTGTGATCTACTGGCAGCGAAACGAAGCAGCACAACCCGACCAGCAGGGGTAAAGAGTAGTTTAAATTACGCCAAAACCTGTCCAAGGATTGGGGAGTAGCTCAGCATCACGCCAGCGCAGACATGGCTTCGCCCGCTTTCAACTTGAAATACTTTTGATGTTTCCTCGGGTTAAATGATCCGAACCGATGCCTACTCCATTGCGATTGATGAAGATAATCCCGCTCAGTATGCAGTTGTCAGCAACACGAGGCTTATCACGCGGCTTTGGAAAATGCCCATAACCGTGCCACCTTCTTGTCACTTAGCCAGAAGAACTCTCTCATATTACCGTTCCTCTTTTGGAGTAGCGATTGAGATGTTCAGGCAAAAATCAATGGGTCATGAACTTAGGCATCACCCAGCACACCACCGTTGCCGGGGCTGGTTGCCGGAAATGTGACGTAGCCCGATGCAATTGCGCCCACGTTATTTACATTGCCACCCTTATCCAGTGACCCGTTCGGTTGCATGGCGAATTCAGCCAGAACATCGTCGCGGCTCATAGGAGCGAAGGCCGTTCCAGTAAAGGCAGCAGTATATGGGATTCTCGCGCCTCCGATGCCAAGGGTGACGTTATTTTCCATCGTCGAGGCACCAGCGATGTTGATAACATCAGCTACGTTATTCTTTATAATGTGCATTCCGGCGCTGCCTAATTCTCCAATTACGATTCCAGGGCCATGGGCTATCGTACCCAAATGAGAAACAACTGTATTGCCAATGACTTCGATATCTTTGGCACGTGAGACACGAATGCCCGTTGTCGATGCGCCGACATTGACCAATACGTTCCCTAAAATTCGGGTGCCCGAATAGTAATACCCCGCCCCCATATCATCTAAAAATATCCCCTGGTTGGAGCGATCGGTGTGCTTGGCGTAGATGATGTTCCGAGCGATCAGAATATCCTCCCAGTCATGTTCGCGATTGCCAAGAAACTGGATGGGGTCTGCGTGGGGATCGCCAAAAGACTGCGCTGCGGCAACTGGCGTCTCAATGGTGTTGTCTGTGATCGTGACGGGAAAGCCACCGCCAATCTTGATGGCATCCTCGAAGACGTTTGTGATTTCGCACCCGTCGATAACAAGTGGCCCTCTCATTTGCCCGCAGACAATTCCTTCGCCCCAGCCATATATCTTGGCGCGTTGGATAGTCACGTTGCTACAATCGCCCAGACCCCAAATGGCAATTGACTGCGGGCCTCCGGGCGATGCCGCATAAGCGTCAGACGCTGTGAGTACGTCTGCGTTGTGGTGTTCAGTATCAATGAAGCTGATGTTGTCACTGCCAAACTGGAGTTGGATTTTTTTCTTAAAGTAGATGCCATCAAAAATGTAGTTATCTGCGTTATAGATGTCCGTCACATTTGTGAACCGCGCACGGGAAGGATTTTCCGCCCGGAATGTGAGCGTGTTGAGCATGCTCCGGTTTTTGAAATAGCCTGCGTATGTAATGTGATAGTCACCGTCTTTCAGGATGATTTGAGCATCACCGGACGCTAAAAAATTCAGATCGTTAAGGGCGGCAAGATATGCCTGACCCATCGTGGCGTAATCCGTGACCGTCCAGTTATACATTTTGCTGTCATCCACAGCCAACGTGATTGCGCCATCGCCCTGGTCACTGGTGTAGGTAATGGTGTTGCCGTCTTCCCCTGCCATGCTGCCATTACTTGCCACGCTCAGCACGCCGGCCGAACTTAGATCGTAGGCTGCTGGCGTCGTGGTTCCACCGGTTACGGAAACGCCCGTGAGCGGGTTGTGGTTCTCATCCTGCAAAGTCAGAATAACGATCCCGGCAAAGGTTTGGGCACCCACACGCGCAACTACGCCTGAGGTCACCGCCGCATTCGCAACATTGGTGATGGCGTTTCCATGCGAGATCATTCCCGCTCCGACCAGACCGGCCTTAATCAAGCCACGACGTGTAATCATGCTGTCGATCCTGTCATATTAAACTGGGCATTTCCAGTCGCAACTATGCGGATCGCCGGGGCATTGCGCCGCTCGATTTTAACAGCGCCAGCGATATCAACAGTGTGATCCGTGTTGGCAGGGGTGTACCATGTCTGGCCGTCTGCTTGAAGAAGCTGAATTTGAACGTTTCCGGTGCCAGGCTCGACCTGCAGCCAGTTGTTGGGTGAATCGTGCTGGCCTTCTGACAGGGTCAGGGGCTCTGTGGAGGTGCGCCATGCAGGCATTGTGTATTCCTTCCATGCGGTGTTTGTGCGGAAAACGCCCCCGCTTCAGTGAGGCGTCGACAGTTGCGCATTCCGAGTAAATATTTCGATGGTCGACACAGTCGCTGCCGTAGCAACTGCAACACCCCGATCATGCATATCTGACGCTGAAAACAAGGTGAGCACTGCGTACGTTGCGTGGGACTGTCAGGTATATCTTCTATGTTTCCAAATCTTTGGGACCCATCAGTCTTTGGATGGATTTTGTGTGCTCTAAATGGATCGCCGCCTGCTTTTGGATGGCTTGTGAAGCGTGGGGGTATGAAAACTTCGCCCATCCGATTAGGGAAAGCTTATGACCCAGCCCCATTCGACTGACTTCAGCCCTGCTCCTTCCCTTGCGCGCGTCCTGCGCGGCAACCTTTGTGCCGGATGCGGGGGCTGCGCGCTTGCGGCACCCGGTAAGGTGCGTATGGAGATGGCACCACCGGGATATCTCAGGCCTCGCCAGCTTGCCGCTCTGAGCACGCAGGAAAACGCCACAATAGAGCAGATATGCCCGGGACTGGGGCAGACGGTTGCGGCCGACGGGCGCACCGACGATATCCTTTGGGGTCCTTACGAAACCATGGAGGCAGGCCATTCTACGGATGAAACCCTGCGGTTTACGGCCTCATCAGGGGGCGGACTATCGGCGCTTCTGGTTCATCTTCTGGATACCGGCGCGATAGATGCGGTGATCCAGACTGCCGCCGACAGCCAGATACCGGTGGCGAATACAACAGTGATTTCCACCACGCGCGAACAGGTGCTGGCAGCGGCCGGATCACGTTATGGCCCCTCTGCCCCGCTTGCCGGTCTGGACGGACCATTAAACAGTGACAAACGCTATGCTTTTGTCGGCAAGCCCTGTGATGTAGCGGCCTTGCGCGCGCTGGAGGCGATCGATCCACGGGTGCGCGCGCGCATTCCGGTGATGCTCTCGTTCTTTTGTGCCGGGGTGCCTTCGCAAACAGGCGCAGAGAAAGTGTTGGAAAAACTGGGAACTACGTTGCCCCGGACCAAAGCCTTTCGCTACCGGGGTCAGGGCTGGCCGGGGCGCACAGTGGCGACATTGAAAGACGATCGTGAATTGTCCATGACATACCACGAAAGCTGGGGAGGCGTGCTATCGGCACATACCCAGTTGCGGTGCAAACTCTGTGCGGACGGAACGGGCAAAGCGGCAGATATCGTCTGCGCGGACGCTTGGGAAAGCGACGCAAACGGTTATCCGATATTTGAAGAGAAACAGGGCACCAGCCTGATTGTTGCCCGCACGCCAACCGGAGTGGCGCTTTTGAAAGCGGCAAAGGCCGCAGGGCGGCTGAAGACAGAGGCCTTTGACGTGAGTGAACTGCGCAACATCCAGCCCGGACAGTTGGGCCGCCGTCAGGCACTTGTGGCGCGGCTGGCAGGATTGCGGTGCATGGCGCGCCCCATTCCGCGCTACCGGGGGCTGCATCTGATGGCCGCTGCGCGCACGGGCCGACTGCCTTTTCTCCTAAAGAACTTCATCGGCATTTTCCGCCGCGCTCTTTTGGGGCGGATTTAAAAAATGTATTTGATCTCAGGTGCATGCCTTTGGTCCTCCTCTGAGATAGGCGGCGCAATGCCTTGAAAGAGACTAATTTGGCTAGTATCCGCTAAGGATAAAAACGCCCCGTTTGGTTGTGTGCAGGAACAGCGTATATGGATTTGGACAAGATTGAGGCTGTTGAGGGACATCAGTTGCGGCTAAGGCTCGTGCAGCCTGAAGACGCGGCCTATATCTACGACCTGCGCATGAACCCCGATTATAACAGCTACCTGTCGCCAGTTTCAGGAACGGTGGCTGACCAGAAGCGGTGGATTGAAAACTACAAGACGCGCGAAATGGCCGGCGAAGAACTTTACTATGTGATCGAATGCCTGAACGGACAACGCTGCGGTGTGGTCCGGCTTTATGAGATCACCGAGGAAAGTTTCACTTGGGGCAGCATTATTCTCGATCAGAACAAGCCGCGTAAGGCGGCGCTGGAGGCAACGCTGCAATCGATGAGCGTGGGCTTTGATATTCTAAAGCGGTCTGTCGTAAAACTGGAAGCCGATAACCGCAATGATATCGCACTTGCATTCTATCGCCGCTTTGGCATGTCTGAAACTGGTTCTGATGCACAGAATACATATTTCGAGCTAACTGCAGCAGACTTTAATGCTCACAAAGATGCATTATGGACTGCTGTGAAAAAGCACTCGAAACCGATAGATAAAAAACATGATCGTACATACGGGTCCGTTACCCTTGTGGACCTGCCGGTTGTAACAGATCCCCGTGGAGATCTGACATTTCTTGAAGCCAATAATCACGTCCCCTTTGATATTCAAAGGATTTACTACCTTTATAATGTACCTGTGGACTCTGAACGTGGCGGCCATGCGCATCTGGAACTGGAGCAAGTGGTTTTTGCGCTGTCCGGCAGCTTTCGTATGAAAATTGACGATGGTGTCACAAAACAGGAGTTTTGGCTTCGAAACCCACGTCAAGGATTGTACATCAATCGCCTGATCTGGCGAGAGATGGATTGTTTCAGTCAAGGCGCTGTATGTATGGTCGTGGCTTCGAAGCCTTATGACGAAGCAGACTATCTGCGTCGTTATGATGACTTTCAAAAACAGGTTGCGAAAAAGAATGATCCCCTTTCTTGATCTGGGCGCGGCCTACCGCGAATTGTCGGCCGAAATTGATGCTGCGGTGGCCCGTGTTCTGGCCAGCGGGTGGTATATTGGCGGCGCTGAAGTCAACGAATTCGAAAACGCCTGGGCCGCTTATGTCGAAGCGCAGCATTGCGTTGGCGTGGGCAATGGTCTGGACGCGTTGATCCTGTCTTTGCGGGCTTGTGATATCGGGCCGGGCGACGCAGTGATTGTGCCTTCCAACACTTATATTGCAACGTGGTTGGCGATCTCGGCGGTGGGGGCCACTATCATCCCGGTAGAGCCTGACCCAGCCACCCATAATATTGACCCTGCACGCATCGAAGCCGCGATCACGCCGCAAACCCGTGCAATCCTGCCCGTGCATCTTTACGGCCAGCCCGCAGATATGGACGCCATCCTCGAGATTGCCCGCCGCCACAGCCTCAAGGTCATCGAAGACGCTGCCCAGTGCCACGGTGCCCGCTACAAGGGCCAGCGCATCGGCGCGCATGGCGATGTTGTCTGCTGGAGCTTCTATCCGGGCAAGAACCTTGGCGCGTTGGGGGACGGCGGGGCGATCACCACCAACGACCCCGCGATTGCAGCCCGCATCCGCCGCCTTGGCAATTACGGTTCGGATCAGAAATACGTCAACATCGAGCGCGGCACAAACAGCCGTCTTGATCCCATTCAAGCCGCTGTGCTGGGGGTGAAGCTGGGGCATCTCGATAACTGGACCGCGCGGCGCCGCGAGATTGCCGCAGCCTATAGCGAGGCGCTGGCAGATACCGGTCTGGTATTGCCACATGTGCCCAACTGGGCTGAGCCCGCATGGCACCTTTATGTGGTGCGCAGCAAGGACCGCGATGCCATGCAAAAGCGGCTGAGCAAGGCCGAGGTCGGCTCGCTTATCCATTACCCGATCCCGCCGCATATGCAGCAGGCCTACGAAGATTTGCAGATTGCTTCCGATGCTTTCCCGCTCGCGCGACAACTGGCCCAAGAGGTGATCAGCCTGCCGATTGGCCCGCAGATGGACAGCGATGCACAGGCGCGGGTGATTGATGCGCTTGTTTAACAGGAAACCACTCAGAGCAGGGAAGCCCGCCAAACGGGGGCATCCCATCTGATGTCCGCTCCCGGTCTTGTAAAATCCATGGTGATGATCGGCGGCGCACAGGGTGGCAACATCATAATGTCGATCCTGCGGGTGAAGGTTCTGGCGCTGTTGTTGGGGCCAGCAGGTGTGGGGCTTTTGGGGGTCTATAATAACCTGCGGGAGGCTGCCTCCATTACAGCGGGTCTTGGCCTGACCACAAGTGGCGTCCGAGAATTGGCCAGCACCAAAGGTGAAGACGCTGCCCTGTCTCGGGTGCGCCGGGTTTTGTTCTGGGCACTTGCACTTCAGGGGGGGCTGGCGGCGGCGGTTGTCTGGATCAGCCGCGAAGCACTGGCGCTTTGGCTGTTGGGGGACACTGTGCACGCTACCTCGATCGGGTTTGTCGGTGTCGCCGTATTTATCTTCATGCTCAGTGCTTCGCAGATGGTACTCTTGCAAGGTATGCGTCAAATTGCGGACATGGCGCGGGCCACAATTATCGGCGCGGCTGCCGGATCGGTAGCCGGGATTGTGGGGGTCTGGGTGCTGGGGATGCAGGGGCTGATCTGGTTCATCCTCGCGCCACCCTTGGCCACGATGCTGGTGGCAACTTTCTATACCCGTAAACTGCCCAGACCCGCGACCGCTCCTATGGGAGCAGCAGACATTTTTCGCACCTGGCGGGGCATGGTCCGGCTCGGTGTTGCTTTCATGCTGGGTGGATTGCTGACCACGGCGTCACTGTTGCTGGTGCGTGGATATCTGACCCGTGAGCTTGGGCTGGATGCGGCAGGGCAATTCGCGGCTTCCTGGGCGATCAGTATGACCTATGTGGGTTTTTTGCTGAATGCGATGGGGGCGGATTATCTCCCGCGTCTGACCGAGGTGATCCATGATCAGAAGGCGTCTACTGCGTTGATGAATGACCAGCTGCAGCTGGGCTTGGCTTTGGGGGGACCATTCCTTTTGGCGCTCATCGCTGTGGCACCGTGGTTTATCTCGTTGCTGTATTCAGCTGATTTCGATGGAACGGTGCGGCTGTTACAATGGCAGAGTATTGGTAATATTTTTAAACTTGCCTCTTGGGCTTTTGGCTTTGCAATCGTTGCCGCTGGGCGCTCTGGCCTTTTTCTGTTCTCTCAAGTGCTCTTTAATGTGATTTTTATCGGGCTGATCTGGTTTGGCCTTCCGGCTTTCGGGATTGAGATTACGGCGGTCGCCTTTCTGATCGCCTATGGGGTTGGGCTGATCTGGAATACCTTTCTGGTCCATTATCTGCACGGTTTCCGCTTTCAGCGTTTGTCTCTAGGGCTTCTCACAATGCATACCGTACTTGCGGCGCTGGTCATGGTGATTGCGGTAAAGGCTCCGGTTCTGGGTGCGGTCACTGGCGTGATTCTGGCGGGAATCACCGGGCTGGTGGCCGGACATGTCGTCACCGCCAAGGTTAATGCCGAAGGTCGTCTTGCCCGCAAACTTATCCGCTTTTATGCCGCGATAGGTTGGCCCATCCGGGGTGTATCATGACAGCTGATCGCCCCCTTGTTACTCTAGCCATCTTCTCTTACGGCCAAGAAAAAATTATCCACGAAGCCATCGAGGGAGCTTTCGCGCAAACCTACAGTCCGCTTGAAATCATCCTGTCGGACGATTGCTCGCCCGATGGCACCTTCGCGGTCATGCAGCAGATGGCCGCCGCCTATGACGGCCCGCATCAGGTAATCGCGCGCCAGACACCGCGGAATCTACGCCTTATACCTCACCTTGATGACGTGATGTCGATGGCGTCAGGCGCTTTTTTCGTGGTCAATGCGGGCGATGACATTTCAGTACCGGACCGTGTGGACCAGATGGTTTCTGCCTGGCTGGCGGGTGAAGGACGTGTAATGATGGTCCATTCTGCCGCACAGGAAATCACGGTGGATGGTTGCGCTACGGGTGTTGTCCTTCACGCTCCCGAAAAAGTCCTAAATCAACCGACCGGGGCCACCTTTATCCGTGACCAAGGCTGCGTAATGGGCTCGACGGCAGGCTGGGACCGTAAAGTATACGATGAATTTGGTCCTCTGGGCCCGGAATTGTCCTGCGAAGATCGCATCCTACCCTTTCGGGCCACTTTGCTGGGTGACGTTGTCTATCTAGAAGCACCGCTGGTACAGTATCGGATGGGTGGTATTTCCAGCATTGGAGACGTGCCCGAGGCCGAAGAATTTCTCTACGGCATTTTTCACCGCTTGCGGAAATGGATTTATGAAACTGATCGCCATGTATTGGCGCACTTCACCGATATGGATTATCCCGAGAAAGCCGAGATTGAGGCAACCTGTCGTAGGCGTGGTCCATTGATGGGGTTACGGGTAGCGTTGGCAGAGGCGGGCTATGGCAAGCGGCTGGTTCTGGGGTCACAGGCATTTGTGCTGGCGCTACAAAATCGTTCGACGCAACCGTTGAAGCACTGGCTCCAATATCTATTGGACAAACCTTATCTGGCGTTTGCACGCAGACGTGCAGCATCGCACACAAAACAGAGTGAATAGTAACGCCATGACCCGCCCTGCCCGCACCGTCTCGGTCATCATTCCGACCTATAACCGCGCCGACAGCTTACCCGAGGCGCTGGAAACAGTGCTGGGTCAGGTACCTGCCCCCGACGAGGTGATCGTGGTGGATGACGGGTCACAAGATAACACACGCGAAGTGATGGCAGATTACGGGAACCGTATTGTCGCCATTCATCAGGAAAATGCCGGTGCAGCTGCGGCCCGAAATGCCGGCATGGCCCGCGCGACGGGAGACTGGCTGGCGTTTCTGGATTCCGATGATTTGTGGAGACCAGGTCGAATGGCTGCCCTGCACCGTGATCTGGACGCCGCCAAAGAAGGCGTTGTTGCCCATACCGGCGACATGCAGATGACTGGTGCGGGTTATGACGAGGCCCTGTTTGCGCATCGTGGGTGGATAGTGCCCAAGGGTCACGCAGAGCGGATGAACCTCGCCCTGCCCCGAACCTTGTCAGGGCTTCCCCTGCCAACAACTGCTGTGGAGCGCACAGCGGCATTGGCCTGTGGCGGTTTGCCCGAAGAGATGCCGATCTACGAAGATCTGGCGTTTTTATCAAAGCTGGCCTTGCGCGGTGCGTGGCTTTTTACCGGAGACGTCATGGCACAAGCCCGGCGACTGGACGGTGACGAGATCGCGCTGAGCAGTATCGAACGACACCGTCCCCTTGAAACGGCACGTTTGCACGCAGCCTTCATGTGCGACCTTCTGGAACAAAAAATGACCCCCGAGGCGCGTGCGCTGACGGCCCGCCATACCAGTGGAGCATTATTAAGACTGGCTGAAGCAGAGGCAGAGAGTGATCCGGTGACCGCGCGCCAAAGCCTGTGGCGCTCTGCCCGTGTGCATCCACAAAAGATCAAAGGGTTTCTGAAGATACTGCCGCCATTGCTATTGGGAAAGCGTGGCTATGGGATGGTTTTACGGGATCGCAGTGGCGGTTTTAGCCGCGCATAGATTATTCATAGCCAAGATGCTTGGCGATTTCTTCCGGATTGCGCTTTGAAACGTCCGGTCGCGGACTGGCTTTTTTGCTCTTGGGCCAATCCCGCATTCTCATACGTTGAATAAGATGTTTTGTACCAAAGCGGGTTACATATGTAACCGGGGTGCGAATGGGCAAACGTCTGCGCCATTTACGCCGCAGATACGTCAAGGCGTCTTCAAATCCACCTTTCAGGGTAACAACCGGGCGGCTGTTGTGAACAACCGGTGCATCAATGACATAGACGCCCTTTTCTGCCGCCAATGCGATCTGGGCAATATCGGTACCATAAAGATGAAAGCTGGGCAGGTCGGGATCAAATTCCAAACGACTGTCCCGGTTGAGGATCAGAAGGAGTTCGTCAAAACTCTGTGCTGGGATAGGGGCTGTCGGCGATGTTCCGATCTCACGGCCCAGACCTGTGGTCCAAACCCGCCCGCAATGATCGCCATCTGCGTTGATGCCAAAAGGGCCGGCAACGGCCCATGTCGGATCAAGCGCATCAAGC
The DNA here is from genome assembly GCA_947501805.1 of uncultured Sulfitobacter sp. GTDB lineage: Bacteria > Pseudomonadota > Alphaproteobacteria > Rhodobacterales > Rhodobacteraceae > Sulfitobacter. Next base: position 23,464 of record CANMXJ010000022.1, read on the forward strand.
TCTGCAATACGGGACGCCAAACGGGTATCCCAACCTGCGGGCAGATAAACATCCTGATGAACAAAAATGCAGATACGGGCCGTTGTTCGGGCAATCCCTGCATTATACGCCGATCCTGCGGTCAGATAGTCGCGCAACGTAATAAGGCGTTCGGGATTCTCCAACAGCATGGGGGACGCGGCCAGATTGGTGGCGAGAACGTCCTCATCATTTACGGCTGCGATAACACACCAATCAGTCATTTGGAGGTGCCCCTTTTCTGCGGAGTTTCGAGCCGGCTTGGACTTGGACGGATGGGAAAGCGGGAATATATCCGGGTGCCTTCTGGAGGGCTGTCCGGCAGCGGTGTCTCACCGGCTTCGATTTCTTTATAATCAATCATCCATACACCACTGCCCAGCAAAAACATGAAAAAGGCAAAGGTCGCATCCCAATAATGCACAGTCCAGCCTGCCATGAACAATCCGAATATAGTGGTCAGAAACCCAAGGCGATAGGCATGCAGGCGGGGACCAAACTTGCGAAAAATCAGGGGGCCCGTAATCGAAAAGAACAGGGTGAAATAGCCAATCCAGACGACAATTCCATGACGCATTGCAGGGACAATCCAGAACATGTCAGCACTTGGCGACATCCAGTATGGCCGGCTCCAGTAACCGTCGATCCCTACGCCCCAAAGCGGGTTTGCCCAAATACTGCCTGTTCCATAAATCCAGATGTAAATCCTGTTGTAGGCTGTATCGGTGTTGAAGGCGAGATAGGAGATAAATATCTGAAACGGGTTACGGTTCGATAATACATCGATCACGATATACGCGAGAATCGCCAGAAACCCGAGGATATACCAGCGCGACTTAACCTGAATAAGGACACGGTCCCATATAATCATGTATACTTGCGCCACCAAGGCAGTAAGCGGTCCTGATGAAAGCGCTAAAGCGCCGGTAACAGCCACAACTGCTGTCCGCCAAAACCTTGAAAAAATTTGTCGTCCGTATCCGACAACATAGTAGACCAACCCGATGAAAGCGCCAAAGAACAGACCAAAATGAATCGGGTGGGCAAAAGGTCCCTGAGCCCTGTAAAGCCCCATACGCTTGTCCATATTAGCGGCAGGATAAGCCGTACCAACCATATCGAACACCTGCAAAATCAACTCGCGCCCTGTGAGGCTTTCAAAGACTGCCAGCGGAAAAATGACGAGGATAATAAAAAAGAACAGTCGGCTCATCTGAAGAAATTGGGTAGGAGTGCGGATGTAGCATCGTCCGATAAGATAGGATCCAAGTGTCTCTACGATCAGAATGCCGATGGTTTCTATCAAAGGCCCCTGTACAACCAGAATAGCCAGAGTGGACCATAAACAAATGACGATGATGGCGATGTCAGATGTTTTGATACGGCCCGCAGCTCCTGAAAGGAGTTTGAAAAGCGCGGGAAAAAACAAGACCAACAGCACTATTCTATAAACAGATAGCCGTACCCCGCCCGCATTTACAATGAGGGGGATGATCAACCCTAAAATGAAAACGGTCACCAGAATAGGGAACCGACTGCTTTGCAGTATGCCTTGTACCGCCAGATTTCCTTGTACCGGTCTGGATGGGGACGTCCGCGCCGTCATCACTTTTGGCTTTGTTGTATCAGCATGTTGGAAAGCTCTTTGTCGTATGCATCGAGACGTTGCAGACCACGCGCAAAAGACTCCTGTGCGTTCCGGGCCAGTTCCTCGCGGTTATCATAGGCTTCGATAATAGTCTTCAGGATCACATCCCCCTCCTCCGATGTGCAGTCGACAATGTGTGAATACCCAAGGGTTCCAAAGAGTCCTTCAAACTTGCGGCTGTACGCCATGGGCACCACAGGGACACCTGAAGAGAAGGCCGCGATGCAGGCATGCATACGCGCGCCCATAAAAAAATCGAGGCCGGAGATATAGCTTTTGGCGTCTTGTGGGGTCTTGAACGCGGGCGCGACCAATGCCTGCGGAAAGTCGCGCGCCAAGGCGAGACATGCGGCGTAATCGTCTTCCATACCGTCCCGGTTTTCTGCAATCACATGGCCAACAAGATGGACTTCGCAGTTGGGAACCTGCGTCGTAAAATAAGTAATGATATTGCGAATGAGGTTTGGGTAATCGGATTTCAAGTCAAACATGTTCTTACCACTATACCCCCCCATCATCAGCAGGCCTGAAATATTAAGGCCAATGCGCGTGGTTTCATTCCCGGATTCTAGGGGTTTCGTATAGGGCAGCCGCAAAGCAACATCGGACGCCTCTATCACGTCACGCTCAAGTCCGATTTCGCTTATGTATGCTGTTGATTTGCTGTCGCGCGTCGTTACCACAGCCGAACGGCGGATCGAGTGTTTTGCCAGGGCCCGCCACAGCCGGTTCTTGAAAGGGCCGATGGTCTGGGGGGCCATTATCAAAGGCAGCCCCATGATATGGGCAATGTATTGAGGCAGCAGGATCTGATAAATTCTTTTACTTCCGTAGATGTCGGAGAAGCTGTCTCCGCCAGCAATTTCGACAACCAGATCACAATCACGCAAAGCCTGCCACACGCCCCAGGGCTTGCGGACAGGGCGCACAATGCGTTCTGTGATATCAGGCCCCGAAACACAGCTTTCACGCCCTGAGGACCCGATCAGGATCACCATTTCGATTTCTTGACCCACCGATTGTGCAACACGGCGAATAGCCGTGACATTGGCAACTGTAAGCGCGCCCACGCCGAGATTGTCATTTCGGCTATCATGTCCAATCAATGCAATCTTAATCATGGTGCAGGCTCTGCATTTTTGGTTACTCAACGAGGTGTGTTCCACCTATAGTGTGGGCTGCACGTAAGATACCATTAAGATTGTATGTATGTCTGATCAAGTAGATGGTCTTTGCAGCGTTCTGCTGCCAATCACCAAGATAATCAGCCCATGAAAGTGCCATCCATAAGCATTGGAGATACGAAACCATCGTACCCGTTACTCACCTCATCATAAGACCAGTCTGTGATATCATCATACCATAGTTCCTGAAGCTCCATATCTGTACTGGCCGGTGTAAAGGGTACGGACCCGAATTCATCCGAAAACTGCGTTTCGCCCGGCAGCGGATCAAAAAATTCACTATATCTTTCAAGTTGATCCATCGCGTTCTTCACCTCTTCTGAGGGAATAGGCGAAACAGGCAGGGCATCTTCAATCAATGGATTGTCATAGGCTTCAACATCGAGGTCAAAGTTGTCAATCTGGCCTTCGAAGGTTTGGTTATCCGAGGGGTTTCCGAAAGTCCGGACCCAGTAGTCCGAGCCCTCGATGTTACCGGCGGTATCAACGGATGCCACTTCTTGAGCGCCAACACCGTCGTGCTCGCTACTTACCTCATCGTCAGCCCATTCTGTAACATCATTATGCCATAGATTCTGAAGCTCTACGTCTACACTGGACGATGTGAGCGGTATGGCCTCTATACCATCAGCTACTTGCGCTTCACCCGGCAAAGGATCAAAAAATTCATCTGAAATTTCAACCTGATCCAATGCGTTCTTCACCTCACTTGGGAGGCTAGATGACACAGGTAAGACAGCTTCAATCAATTGATTGTCATAAGCTTCAAAACCGAGGTCGAAGTTATCAATCTGGTTTTCAAAGGTCTGCTTGCCCCAGAAGTTTCCACAAGTCAGGTCCCAGTACACTATTCCATTCACGTTACCGGCGGTATCAACAAATGACCCTTCCGGATCATAGAGACCATCGTACCCGTTACTTACCTCATCATAAGCCCAGTCTGTAACATCTTCGTACCATAGATCTTGAGGCTCTGGCTCCATGCTGGCCTGTGCAAGCGGTCCGGGCACAAGATCTTCCGGCATTGGATTTTGAGGTTCCAGATCTATATCGTCCGGCGTGACAGGTGTGGACACGACATCTTCCGGCAATGGGGTTTCATCCGGCAAAACATCAACAGGTTCATCAATGGTTTCAACCTGATCCAGCCCGTTCTTAAAGTCCTCCGAAGAGCTGATCAGCACAGGTAGAGCGCCCTCAACCAATGGATAGTCATAGGCTTCAACATCAAGCACAAAGTCGCTAATTTGGCCTTCGAAGGTTTGCTTGCCCCAGGAATTTCCAAAAGTCAGGTCATAGTACGTCATGCCCTTCATGTTGCCGATGGCATCAACCGATGCCGCCTCTTGGCCATCAACATCAATGGTTAAAAGCTCCGACTTTCCGTCAAAGAATATAGAGATATCGTGGCTGTTTCCATCGTTCAGCTCCACACCCGCCGTCGTCACTCCGATGGCTCCGGTGTCCAGAAACAGGATAAGTTTCAGATTTCCATCGATATCTGTACTCAGCAAGAAGCTGTCATGAATACGTGCAACCTCGCCATGGCTGACACCAGCAGCATCTGCTTTGAGGGTCATCGACATCTCGAAGGTATCGGTGCCAAAGAAGCGTGCTAAGACCTCCTTGGGAACAGAAGATGCACTGGTTGTATTCCCAATTACCAAAGCTTTCCCGCCACCGTCCGCTGCTTCGACAAATATCCGGGAGTTGGCAACATCAGAGCTTTCACCATAATGATGTTGCTGGAAGTTGCCGGTGGCGGCGTCCATGCTCAATACGGCACTGCCAGCCACTTCGACATTGGTTGTCTCTGTATAGCTTTCCCCATTTTCCAGGACAACGCGCAAGCTGGCGGTATAAATCCCGGCGCTTGCATATGTGTGCTGCACCGATATGCCTGTGCCTGTGCTCCCATCCCCGAAATCCCAATGGAATTCGGTCCCTTCAGGCAATGCGCTGGCCGAGAGACCATGCGTTTCGCTTGCATCAAAAACAATTTTCTGAGGTGTATATAGAACAGAAGAAAGGTTGAAGAGCGGTTCAACATCATTGTCGGACTGACCGGGCAACAGGCGTTCAGCACCCGCATCATTCTGAGCGATCGTACCATCCGTGCGTACTGTGATATTTTCTACGCTGTCATCTTCGAGCGTCGAAGTGATGAATTCGTTTTCATAAAACCCCTCTTTCTGAGGGTCATGGTTCTGTACCAGAATGTTCCCATCAACCTGCCAATCCGCCTGACCAGTATAGCCAGAAACGGATTCACTGACATTACGGTCAATCACCACATTACGGGAATCCCCGGCAACGGTGATATAGGGCGACGAAGAAAACTCGGGATCATCGGTATTGATGGAAAGCACAGTGTTGTTGCGCACAATCAGATTGTTGGTCTCTCCCACCGTGATGCCATGAGCATGTCCGTTCAGGATCACATTCTCTTCGATGGTAATATTTTGATAGTAGCTGTCGATACCAGCACCTGTCTGATCCACAATCTGGTTGCGCATGAATAATGTCTGGACGGTGCTACCTTCTCCGATGTCAAACGTATTCCCGCGAATGATCATGTCGGAAGAAGTGGTGTTACCAAGATTCATGATTTGCATCATATCCGCGTGATCGCCAGAGCTGGCAACCGTTTTGAAATCATGGATATAATTATCTTCGATAAACGCTGTTCTAATAGCGCTAAAGTTCATGCCATCTGACCGGATGGAATGTACGTCATTTCCAGTAACCGTAAGGTTCTCCACCTCAGAGAAAAGCATGCCACGATACCACATGGAAAATTCGCTGTCTGTAACAGCGATGTCCTTACTATTTTCAACAAAAAGACCTTTGCCCCGCCCGGTTCCATCTTCTGCTTCTGAAACACCTTGGGCAGGTGTACCTTCGAATAAGGCGTTCTCGAAGGAGATGTTTTCACTATTACGAACGACAAAGGGTTCATACCAGATGGCACCGGTCGCGTGGTAGGATTTGAACGTGATGTCCTCGAAGGTCATGTTCTTGGCACCGTTCAGCGTCATCTCTGAAATGATGGCAGGATTGTTCGGATCATCTGAAACTATGGTGATGGGCGTTGCGTAATTCAGGTGCTGATACTTCAGGTTAAGGCTGCCATAATCGCCACCCGCCATGCGAATGGTTTCTCCACCCGTCGAACTTGCCAACGCCGTATAGAGTTCGCTGACAGTTGATACCGTGTAAACATGCGCCATTACGTCTCACTCTTCTGAATACGCTACAAAAACCCCCCGGAAACCTGAGGGCTACATTCTGATTTGAGTTCACCGTTAGCTGGCGTACATGTTCAAAAGGTGGCGTGGTTATGACTAAATCTGTGCAATCAAGCCATAAGACCGGCCCTTCAGAAGCGGTTTTCCGCAGTCCTGAATGGCCAATCCAAGGTAGGATCAGGGTTGGAAAAGTTACTAATTCCAGCCAAAACAAAGGGCTACGCTATGAGGGAATATCCGCTTATCACCACAATTTAAGGGCGCAGGTTCTTGCCGATTGCCTGCCCTGCAAGTTGATGACCTTTTGGCCCCCAATGTGTATCGCCAGAATAATAGACGTCCTGATTGCTTTTTGCCGCTTCAATCAGATGCGTGCGCAAATTTACAAAGATATCCCCAACCGTATGATCATCAGTGAAAGCCATGTTTTCCAGCCTTTCTGTTACCTGACAGACGTCTTGACAACCGCGTTGCGTGAAGCCGGAAGAGCCGCAGGCTTGGGGTCGCGGGGAGCGGGGTCTTTCTTTGCCCCTACCCCGTGGCCTGCACCCAGGCGCACGTTGATCTCGATAAACCCGCGCGTCTGCTGTTGCATCAGATCTGCCACCCTGCGATCCGCCTGCGCCACATTGCGCTGTGCATCAATCAGATCGCCCACTGTCGCTTCCCCGATGTCCAGCACATTGCGGGTCAGCTTTTCAGTCTCCCGGTAAAGTCGGGCAGCGCGGGTCGCGGACGTAAGGGAGGATGCTGTTGCATCATAATCCAGCAGAGCGTTCTCGACCTCCAGAATGGCGGTGAGCGTCGTGGATTTCCAGGTTTCATGCGCCTGGCGGGCTTGGGATTCACGTAAAGCCACACGGGCGCGCCCTGTCTCCAGCGGCAAGGACGGAAATGTCACCGACGGTCCAAAGTAATATTCCGGACGATGGGATCCCGGCCCAAGGGCGTTCAGTGTGATGAGCCCGTTTAACGACAGATTGGGATAAAGCGCTGCATTCGCAACGCCAATTTCGGTGACGGCCGTATAGTAACGACGTTCGGCAATGCGGATATCCGGACGGTTGCGCAGCAAATCGGCGGGGATACCGATCTGGGGTGACATGCGCGCGCGCGGCTGACCTGCCGGTTGGTGCAGAATACGGGCAAGATCAGGCGGCAGTTGACCGGGCGCGCGGCCCGCGAGTACGGCCAATTCGTTTATGCGACCCGCAATCGACGCTTTCAATCCGGGCAATCCGGCGCGTACTTCAGCCGTACGGGCCTCGGCGCGCGCCACTTCAATACGGGTGACCTGCTCTGCTTTGCGCAAGTTCCGCGTCTGGCGCAACGTTTGCGTGGCTTGTGCAAGATTTCGCGTGGCCAGTACCAGCAAGCGTTGCTGATAGCGCAGGTCCACATAGGTATTGGACAAATTATAAAGCACCAAAAGCCGTGCGGCGTCTGTTTCGGCGTCTGCCAGTTCAACCCGTGCACCAGCAGCACGCAATTGGTCACGACGCCCTCCCCAAGGATCCAGCATCCATGACAGCCCCAGTTCTATCGGGCCACGCAGATGGGGTCCGGTCGAACCAACACCCTGACCACGGACATCAACGCTGCTGTTGATCATCCATTGACCGGGTACCGCACGTCTTTCCGCCCGCGCAGCGACAACACGCTCTGTTGCGATCTTAAGTGAAATATTGTCCTTCAGTGCCAGTGCGACCAGTCTATCAAGTGTGGAATCCTCAAGCTTCTGCCACCAGGCCGCGTTTTCAAGCAGAACAGGCACACTGGATTTTACCTGTTTGTAGCTGCCCAGAAACGGGAATTTGGGCGCGCGGTAGCCATCGGTTTCGGGCGCACAGCCGGACAGAGCCACTGCAATTGCAACAGCCGCACTGCACAGAAACCCCGTCGATGCGCGATTGCGGTATCCAGCCATAGTTTGCCTGCCCTGACTTGTCCCCTTTTACAGAGGATACGACTGCTCTCATGTCCTGCCGCCTTGTGCCGATTGATCGGTCATTGGTCTGTCGGGTGCAGGTTTTGAAATATCTTATGTTAAGGCGGCCCAAGCTGGCAAGCCAGCCGCCGCGCTTTCGCCAGGGGCTGTGCTGTGCAATCCTCACTAACCCGAAAACGTCTTTGCAGACCTTCGCGCCGGGACGACATACAGGTGGATTATTCGCGGAAGGCCCGGCGCAAATGGGTGGTGATGGGATGAACCAAATACGCCAGCACCGTACGCTCTCCGGTATGCAGATAAGCTTCTACCGGCATGCCGGGAATAAGAGCGGCGTCCCCTGTCCGGGCAAGTTCTGCAGGTGATACTGCCAGACCGACGCGGTAGAATTCCTGACCTGTCTGCGGGTCGGTGACCTTGTCAGCAGAAATCGATGTGACTTCGCCGCGAAGCTTTGGCACGGTTTGGGGATCATATGAGGAGAACACCAGATCGGCACTTTGTCCCGGATGGACCTGATCAACGGATTGCGGATCAACGCGCACCTCGAAATCTATCCCCCGGGCCAAGGGAATAACCTGCATGATGGTCGCCCCTGGTGCCACAACCCCGCCTTTTGTGGAAACCTGCATCTCATGCACGATCCCGTCGCTGGGTGCGCGGATGTCGATGCGTTTGAGTTGGGCTGAATGTGTCACAATCTCCAACGTCAGCTTGTCGACCTCAGCGGTTACGTCACGCAACTCGGTGATCACAGCCTCCTGAAACGCACGTTCGGTCTGGCGCAACTCCAGCTTGGCATCACGCCCTGCGGTCGCCGTATGCGCAAGATCTGCTTCCAGTCTGGCAAGCTCTCCGGCAAGCTGTGCGCGGGTTCTACGGGTCTGTGAAACATCACTGCTCCGCGTCAGCCCCTGGGCTGACAACTTGTGCAAGTTATCGAGATCCTTGTCCACATAGCCGATCTGGGCGTTGATTGCCGCGATCTGGCCCTCAAGACCGGTGCGCTGGTTGTCCAGTTGGTTCAGGGTTTCGACCAGTTGTGCCTTCTTTCCCTGCATCATCTCGGCGCGGGTCACAAAAATTGCGGCTTCGCGCGCAGCCGTTTCTGTCGTGTCGGGTATGGCGACAGGAAGGTCAGGATAGTCGAAAACAGGGGCTGCCAGCCCTGCCTGTTCTGCACGCAGACGCGCCTGCAGCGGCAATGCAGCCGCAAGACGATTGCGCGAGATGCCCAGATTTACTTCCAGCAAGGTTGGATCAAGACGCATCAGAAGCGTGTCTTTTGACACGATATCACCACTCTTCACATGGATGTCCGACACCAGACCACCATCAAGGCTTTGGACGATTTGGGGCTTGTCGCGCACAATTGCCTGACCGCTGGCCACAACCGCACTGCTGATGGCAGTTGTTGCAGCCCAACCGCCCAACACCGCGATCAACACAAACGACCCTATCAGCCCCGCCAGACCTGCGCGGCGCAACCCCAGTTCGGGCTGTGTGTCCAAAGATGTATCTTGCGCGCTCATGTCCGGTACTTTCGCGCTGTGGCGATCATTTTATCGCCGCCCTGTGGCACCTGCTGAACCAGGTCATCGGGTTTGGGTTTCCTGTTCAACAGGATCGCATGGGTGTTCTTTGACTGTGCCGGTCCTACAGGCTGGATCTTTGGCAAGGTCTGAGTGTTTGAAACCGGGGGTCTGCCCGGCTGGGCAACCCTGCGCTTGGCACGGATTTTAGCCAATGCCTCGACCGGGTTTCTGAGGGGTTCTGCGTTTGGAGAAACAGGCGTGGAAGACGTGGCTAGCTTCTTGGTAGCTACTTTGGCAGGAGGGGTTTCGACCTTGTAATCTTCGGCCAGCACTTCGTCTTTGTCCCCGAAGACACGCATCATACCCGCATCGAGCACCATCAGCTTGTTCACCGCTGTCAGCGCACTGGGTCGATGTGTCATGACCACAACGGTCGACCCCGCTGCACGCAACACCTCGATCGCCTGGGTAAGCGCGGCATCCCCCTTCATATCAAGGTTGGAATTGGGTTCATCAAGCACCACAATGCTTGGCATGCCGTAAACCGCACGGGCCAGCCCCAAGCGCTGCATCTGCCCCCCCGAGAGCGGTACCGGCTGCGCGGGGTCACATAGCAAAGTACCGTAGCCTTCCGGCAACTGGAGGATCATGTCGTGAATGCCTGTAAGACGCGCTGCCGCAATCACTTCGTTGTCCGAGGCTTCGGGATCAAAACGCGCGATATTGTCACGGATCGAACCGGGCAACATTTCAATCATCTGTGGCAGGTAGCCGATGTGGCGGCCCAGCCGCTGGGCATCCCATTGATCCAGCAAAGCGCCGTCAAAACGGATTTCGCCACCGTCACCTTGCATGGTGCCGGTCAGCAGCCGCGCCAATGTGGATTTACCGCTTGCCGAGTTGCCGACAATGCCAAGGCCATCTCCGGGGTCCAGTTCAAACGTCACATCCGACAGAATGAAAGCTGCGTTGGCTGATGTTTGCGGGCTGCCGGGCTTGAGCTTGGTCAGCCCTGTCACCGTGATTTTGCCGGTTGGTGCCGGCAGGTCGATACGCTGTGGTTCCGGCGCGACATGTCCAAAGCTGTCCAGCAAGCGCCGATGTGCAACCATCACCTCTCCGATAAAGCGCCATTGGCCGATAAACTGGTCGATCGGGGCCAATACGCGGCCAGACAGGATCGAGCTTGCGATGATCATCCCTGCGGAAATTTCGTTTCTGAGCACCAGCAGCGCCCCCAAGGTCAGGATTGCCGATTGCAGCAGCATCCGGAAAGCGTTGCTACCGGAAACCAGAAATTCCGACGGATCAGACCCGCTCTGCGCGCGGGCCAGGGCACGGTGATGCAAATCGCGCCAGCGCGTGCCTACCGCCCCCTTCATCCCCATCGCAAAAATGGCTTCTGCATTGCGCCGGCTGCGGTTGGTAAAGTCACGCTCGAGGGCTTCCAGCTGACCACTGCTTTTCAAAGCAGTTTTGGTAAGCGCCCTGTTCACCATTGCAAGCACGATTGCCACACAAACACCTGCCACAGTCAGCCAGCCCAACCATGCATGAATAAGGAACAGCACCGCCAGAAACAGCGGGACAAAGGGCATGTCTGCAAGTGTGGTCATCGCCGGGCTGGACAGAAACTTGCGGATCATGCCCAAGTCTTTCAGGATCATACCCTGCGTGTTTTTCCGGGGATCATTGCCCAGCAATCCATCCTGCATGCCGCGGTCAAAGGCGGACAGACCAAGGGCATGATCAAGCTTCAGCGCAGCGCGCGACAATAGCCGGACGCGCAAAAAGCTGTACAGGCCGAAAAATGCATACAGGACCACCACAATGCTAAAAAGCCCAAGCAATGTGGGAACAGACCCGCTGGAAAGCACCCGGTCGTATACCTGCAACATATAAATGGACCCTGTGAGCATCAGTACGCTCAGAAGTGCGCTGAAGGCCAACACACCCAGGATTGCAGGCCGCAGCTTGCGCAAAGCGGTCCGGTAGCCGTTTTCTTCCGGCCTTTGTTGTTCTCCGTTGGTCGCCCGCGACACCATATCGATCTTTACCTGTATGACTTCGTCGCAGCCTTAGCCATTCAATAAGTCATAATTATGGCTACAGTTCGCACGCTGGAGGAGTATTGTTGCGCATTTGAATACACTCTTCGTAAGCGACAACAGTTTGCCCTGATCGTTTCCACACAGAGAAAGTAAGTGCCCACCAAAGCGGGCAAGGCGGGCACAAAAGCCTATGTCATCCGCCTGTTCCCTGCGGGATGCCCCCTAGAGCCCGAACAGACCGATCTCGGTATCAGACAGATCGCCTACCTCTGGGCGCGTCTCTCCGCGACAGTACCGCAACCCGTAGTGTGGTAACACCTTGCCTGTTGTCGGCGCGTCATCGGGCAGCCAGTCAATCAGCATCACCGGAATGGCGCGGGCAAAGAGTGCACGCATAAGACCGGGGGCATGGCTGATCAAAAGCCGGGGATCACCCAGGACAAAGCGCGCGGCTGGCACCAACCCTTTCAATTTTGTTGTGCGATAGAGCACAGGCACCGGTGCACCGCTGGCATCTTTCAGCATAAAGCCTCGACACCCATAAGAAAGCGCCCGCGCCACCTGCGCACGCTGCGCAGCAGAAAGGTCTTCCAGCGCCGTGGCGGTTTTCAGGGCACGCACAGCCGGACCGGGACGCAGGGCGGCGCGCGCATCCAAAAGGACAGTACCCCCTGTATAGGGCGTAAAACCGAATTTCTCTACGATTGGAAGCACATGGTCCGCGGGCGAGCAATCTGTGTAACTGACACCCTTCCACCGCAACGAACGCTGAAACAGAAGGGCTGCGTATTTGCGCATGTCGGGCCGCATGTACCAACTGGACAGATTGCACATGGGCCCCCGCTCCGTGTCCTGTGCAATCAGCAACATCACACCATGCAGCACACCGTCATGTTCAACGGTCAACCCGAACTGTGGCAAGTCACCGACCTTGGGCCGTGTGGCCAGAATATCGAGAGCGTTTTGCCAATAGGCAGGTGTTTTTCTCGGAAACCCTTCGGTGAGCAAGGCCACAAGGGCGGGTAAATCGTCTGGAGTGATCTCACGGATTTTCACAACTGCATCCTGAAGCGGCTTTGTAACGGGGTTTTCTCTCTACTACATGGCCTTAGCGATAAGTCCACCACCGGAAAGGCTTTGCTTTGGACGTGTGACAGCTTAGGAAAACGCGGAACGAAGGCTCTTATTATCAGGTAATACCCATGCGCAAATCCTCTGTTTACCTGACATTTCACGGCATCGGGACCGCCCCCTCCACAGTGCCTGCCGACGAAGTCCCTTATTGGATCGACAAAGCCCGCTTTGAGGAAATGATCGCCCAGATGGCCGAAGAGGCCGCCCGCAAAGGCGTCAATCTGGTGGCAACATTTGATGATGGCAACCACAGCGACATCGGCATCGCGGCCCCCCTGCTTGAGGCCCATAACATCGCAGGCATATTTTTCCCCTGTGCGGCGCGGATCGGTCAGACAGGATATCTCGACGGGAGCGACTTGCGCGCCTTGCAAAGCGCGGGTTTTGCTGTGGGGAGCCACGGGATGGATCACCTGCCATGGGCCAGATTGCGCGGCGCGGCCCTGCTGCGCGAAACGGTCGAGGCCAAGACGGTGATCGAAACAGCATTGCGGTCCCCTGTCACCGAGGCCGCCCTGCCTTTCGGGTCCTATAACCGTCGGGCGCTGACGGCCTTGCGCACCGCAGGGTTTGAAAAGGTCTTCAGCTCCGACCCCGGCCTGTCGCACTCGGATGCGTGGTTTACCCGACGCTTTAGCTACCGGACGGGTCGGGCGTTTGATCTGGGCACCATGATTGCCACACACAGCACCCTATCAAAGCGGCTGATGCAGGGGCTCAAACACCGGATCAAAGCGTTACGATAATCCCTGCACCGGGTTCAGCCCTTAATAGCCGCGCACCCAGCTGTCGCGCATCTGCCAGACGGTTTTCCATTCTGTACTGGTCTCCCGGTGGCGGGGCTTGCCGGTCACACGGGACATAAGGCTGTAGCCGGCCCAACGGATGAGAACGGCAATCTTGTAAAGCTGTCGCAGCAACCAAAGCTGCCAGCCGGGCCAGTGTTTCTTGGCCAGGGTAATCTTGCCGGAAATGGTCTTGGCCATGCGCTTGGCGCGCAGCGCCTCGGACGCGGCACCATAATGGATGATCTCCACCTCCGGGGTAAAGCGGGGCTGTACCCCGAGACGGCGCGCGCGCAGACAAAAATCGGCCTCTTCTGCATACATGAAGAACCGTTCGTCAAAACCGCCCAGTGCACGCCACAAATCCGCATCTACCAGAAAGAAACAACCGGTGACGATATCAACGGGGCGTTCCGTGGTGCGGTCCCAGCCACCATAGCTTTCGGGATTGAAAAGCGGCGAGCCTGAAAAGGCTTTTGACAGGCCAAAGGCAAAACAGATCGACGACCAGACGCTCATGTGTCCCCAGCACGATCCCAGATCAAGGCTGCCGTCACCCATCATGTTACGTGACCCCCAGATGCGGGCCTCCGGGCGACGTTCGGCAAAGGCCAGCAGTCCCTGAATGGCACCGGGCAAGACCAGCGTGTCCGGGTTCAAAAGCAAGATATAGCGCCCCCGCGCATGATCAGCCGCCCGGTTATTGCCAGCAGCAAAGCCGAGGTTTTCGTCCAGCGCCACCAGTTTCAGATTGGGATACTCCGTTAGCGGAAAGGCTGCTGCAATAGCCTCGACCGACCCGTCGGTGCTGGCGTTGTCATAAACAAACAACTCGAAATCCACGTCCCCTGCCGTGTCATAAACCGATTGCAAGGCAGCCACCGTCATCTCGGCGGTATTGTAGCTCACAACGATGATGGACAGGGTCGGACCGGCCTGTTCCGCGGGCTGTTTTACCTGAAGCGAAGTGACGTCAGTCATTGCTATCGAGGTTTTCCATAACAAAGCTGACCAGCGTGCCGATGGTTTCCAGCGGTGCCAGATCCAGCTCGTCCTCATCAAAGATGATGCCGAATTCCGTCTCGATGCCCAAGAGGATGTCCACGATGTTCAGTGAATCCAGCCCAAGGTTTTCCAGATAGGTTTCCTCTGTCATCTGGTTGGCCATTTTCTGAGCATGCAGCGCCTCGGCAACGATGGTCTTTACCTTGGCGGTCACGTCGTCGCGCGACATATTCTGGGCAGATGTGGTCATGGTCATGTCCTGTTTGTTCGGTGCCTGTCTGATGCAGGGTTTATAAAAGAAACTCGTGGGGGTGTTCGTGGGACAGAAAATCAAGCGGGCTGGCGGATTTACCATAGGCTCCGGCGCATAGCACGCCGATCAGATCACCCGGTTGAATGTCCGGACCGCTCAACTTGTTGCCCAGAAGGTCGATGGGCGTACACAGCGCGCCAACCACCTGATAGCTGGTGCCCTCTGCCGTCACAGGCGCTTTGTCGGCAATCAGACAGATCGGATAGTTGCGGCGGATTTTCTGGCCCAGATTACCGGACGCGGCCAGAAAATGGTGCATGCCGCCATCCGTGACGATGAAATCCACCCCGTGAGAGGTCTTCTTGTCCACCACAGTAGAGACATAGACACCCGCTTCGCCCACCAGATAGCGGCCCAGTTCCAGAAATACCTGCGCTTCGGGAAAGGCCGCGCGCAAGCGGTCTTGCAGCGGGGCAAAGTTACGGCCCACCAGTTCCAGATCAATTGCGGTATCCTTGGCAAAATAGGGAATACCAAAGCCACCGCCCAGATTAAGCAGTTCCGGTGCGCGCGGAAAATGCGGTGCCAGTTCCAAAATCAGATCAACGGACGTGGCTTGTGCTTCCTGTATCGCTGTTTCGGACAGGCATTGTGAGCCCCAGTAGATATGGATGCCGACAAACTGCAGGTCCGGATCTTTCAACGCTTCCCACACAGCAGGCAGGTCAGCCGTGTTCAGACCAAATTGCGTGGGCGCCCCGCCCATGCGCATAGAGGCCCCCGACAGGGAAAACTCAGGGTTCACCCGCAGCAACACGCGTGCCTTTTTGCCAAGGTCTCTGGCAATATCAGGCAACAGGGCCAGTTCACGCAGGGATTCAATGCAAATACCAACCCCAAGGGCAACAGCGGCGCGCATTTCGCCGGATTTCTTGGCCGGGCCCGCAAACATGATCATCTCGGGGGCAATGCCCGCATTCAGCGCCTCGATCATCTCGTTGTAAGAGGTCACATCAGCCCCTTCGAGATTGCTGAGCAACAGGTTCACAAGCGGCGCAAAAGGATTGGCCTTGAGCGAATAGGCCAGATTAAGGTCATTTGGCATCGCCGCACGCAAATCCGCAATACGCTCCAGCACCTTGGCGCGTTCATAGAAAAAAGCAGGCGCGCCCTGGGTGAGCGCCCCGATATCGGACGCGCTCAATCCTGCCACGGAAGTACGCAGTTCAATCTGTTCCATCAGTTCGCCCCTGTTTGTCTGTTGCGTCATGTAGCGCAATCATGCGGGCCACATCATATTTGTTGTTATTGTTTAGAATAAGTTGTGACAGTGGCAAAACCCGTGACGGCACCGAAAAGCCGGGCAACTCCGCCTTGAGGCGGGCATGAACAGCATCTGCGACGTCACTGCCCCCGTCTGTTTCCACAAAAAGCACCAATTCCGGGTCTGTTCCCAACCCCCGTTTGCGCCCCCCCGCAGCGGCGGCGCGGACGTGCTCATGGTTTAACGCGATGTCCTCAATTTCGGTAAAGGAGATGCGGTTGCCAGAAATTTTGATCTGCCCGTCGCGGCGGCCTTCGTAAAACAGAAAACCGTCCGCGTCCCGATGCACCAGATCGCCGGAAAATACCACGGTTCCGGTAATTCCACGCTCTGTCAGCGCAGGCGGGGCCGGGCGAAACCGCTTGGCTGTTTCAGCCGCGTTGTTCCAATAGCCCAGTGCCACTGTGGGCCCGGCATGCACCAGCTCTCCCGATTGGCCCGGTGCACATTCAGCGCCGTTTTCATCCACCACCACAAGGGTAGCCCCCGGAATGGCCTGACCAATGGAGCCTTTTTTATCCATGATCCGCGAGGGCGGCAGATAGCTGGACCGGAACGCTTCGGTCAGCCCGTACATCGGATAGGGTTTTGCGTTGGGAAAAAGATCTGCCAGTTGCTCGATACGTTCCTGCGGGAGATGCCCGCCGGTATTGGCGAAATAGCGGATGTTGTGGCGTGCGTCATCTTCCCATTTGGCACGCAGGGCTGCCGCCCAGATCGCGGGCACGCCGGTAATGCCCGTCACTCCATGATCAGCAGCAGTGCGTGAGATATCACCGGGCAAAAGATAGTCGCGCAACACCACCTTTGCACCGACACAAAACCCGGTGGTCAACTGGCTGAATCCCGCATCAAAGCTGAGCGGCAGGATGGCAAGAAGCACATCGTCGCTTGTGTTTTCCAGATAGGTGCTGACGCTTTGCGCCCCTGCAAGAATATTGGCATGGCTTGTGGCCACCGCCTTGGGCAAACCGGTAGACCCCGACGTGTAGAACAATGTCGCCAGAGCCGCATTTTCAAAACCCGGTGCCGGTGCACGTGCAGAGGGCAGCTCCGCTGGTTCTGCAAGTGGTTTGATCCGGCTGTCCGGCGTAATGACCATCGCCAGTGCGCAGCCTGTCGCAGCTTGTGTCAAGCTGGGGGCGCGTTTTTCGGACCCGATCAGGATACGCGCGCCGCTGTCTTGCAAAATATGTTGTATCTGGAGCAGTTTGAGCTGTGGATTGACCGGTACAAGAACAATACCGGCCCTATAACAGCCAAACATCGCAATGACGATCTCTACCCGCTTGTCGGCAACAACCGCCACCCTGTCACCGGGCTGGATACCCAATGCTGTCAACGCATCGGCCACAGCACGGACACAGGCCGCAGCAGCACCATAGTTCAGTGTCTGCGCGCGATCCGCCAGTGCGATACGGTTCGGATGCGCATCTTCCCACTGGCTGAGAAGATCTGAAATATTTTCGAAAGAAGGTTGGGTCATTCACAGTTCTTTACGCGTTGTTGCAGACTTCCCCTTAATCTACTTTTCAGGCTTCCTAAAGGCGGCTCGGAAAGTCACTGCACTTTGTCAACAAACTGACGTTGCATGGAAATCACTTTAGGTCTGCGCAATCAAGATCGGTTCCAGCGTCCTGATAACGCAGCTGAATCCATACCTGCCATCAGCTGGAGCATCCGGCCGGCACGATACAGTCTGATCCGTGCCAGCCCGCCAAAGGCGAGCAATTTATTATAGGGTCCGTCAATGCGATCAGACGCTGCGATGCGAAAGATCTCGGCCAAAGGCGATATGCCCATGGCGAGCGATTTGACTGCCCATTTGAGCTTCCCGCCAAGATTGACCCAAGCGTCAGTAAAGTCATGGGCCATATGGCGGTCCCATTTCTGCTGCAGCTCGCTAAAATCAACCCGTGCAGGGTGGTAGGCTTTCATTTCGGCCACATAGCGTATCTTGTAACCCTTGGCCGTGGCGCGCTGGCCCCAGTCGCGGTCTTCGGCCACGGACACGCCCGCAAACGAACCAACATCATCGAGCACCGCACGACGCACCACCAGATTGCCGGTGCCGGTGAACCCTTCCCGCGCGATATAACGGTCCATGCGATACGCATAAATGCTCTCATAGGCCTCCAGCATGGTCAGCTTTTCGGGATCAACCAAAGCAATGCGCACGTCCCCGCCCAGTATCTGTGCATCCGGATCGGCCATTTCACGTGCCGCAACAGCCAGCCAGACAGGATCGGCCAGACAATCGGCATCAATGAAAGCCAGGACATTGCCTGTGCTATGTGACACGCCCAAATTGCGTGCAGGACCGGGGCCAGGTGTGTCTTCGCGCAGCAATGTCACCCCTGCGAAGCCGTCACAGATGTCCTGCGGCATCACGTCCGATCCGTTATCCACAACGAAAACTTCGTCCGGCTGGCGATCTCCTGACGCCAGCGAGATCAAACAGCGGCGCAGGAATTCCGGCTGGTTCAGATGCGGGATCACAACCGAAATGGAAATCGCTAGATTATCAGATGTCACGAATGGCTCCGCAGGTCAGGGCCGTCTACCGGCTTTGAAACGTTGTGATATGAAGCAATAAAGGTTGGCAAAACTACGTTCTGTTAACGTCAGAAGAAAGCGCAGAACGCAATGGATACATCTTTTTGCCCCACCCGTTTGTCCAAATTCATAAATCACCTTGATTCTACCACCCATACGGGAAAATGTTGCGAGAGCAGAAACATCCCCTCTAATTCATACAAGATTGTTGCCCAAAACTAGAGAAAAAGGGGGTATTTTTCGACTACATCCCTCAAAAATCAATCACAGGTTGTCGAAAGTCTTAATAAATAGTGAATACGCGGATTCTTGCTTGTTTACCCCCCTCCGATGTACTAAATATAAGAGTAACGAGGACGATTATCTGCCTTTTTGTGCATGCGGGGAAATTAATTATGTTTACTAAAGTTAAAATGACACTGGCTGCCGCCGCTGTTGCTCTGCTGCCGATGGCAGCAGGTGCTGTGACCATTACCGTGGACGATTTGTCGACGGCTGGTATCGACGCAAGCGCCAGCGGTGTTAATGCGGCAAGCGTTTCCGGCTCTGTCGGAAGCTTTACATTTGCTGTTGCAACCGGCTCGGTTGCATCAATCGGTAGTTCACACATTCTGAACACCACTTCACTCGAGATTGGTGGCATCGGTAACTATGTGATCGAAGTGATCGAAACCGGCCTGCCGTCGCTGATGGCACCAGTGGTCAATCTTATGGGCAGCGGTACATTCTCGACGCTCTTCGGGACTGCAACTGTTCAGCACTTTGTTGATCTGGGTGCCGGGTTCGTACAAGTAGGTGGCGATCTGAACTTTGCTGGTAACGGCATCGGTTCACAAGGTACGCAGGACGTCAGCGGTGCCTTTGGCGTCGGTAGCGATCCACTTGGCTTGAAAACCATTATCACAGTTAACAAAACCGGTGCTGCGACAACCAATGCAAACGCAACTCTGGTTGCAGCTGTTCCAGTTCCGGCCGCTGGCCTTCTGCTGCTGGGTGCATTGGGCGGCTTTGGCGCACTGCGTCGTCGCAAGAAAGCCTGATATCAGGCATTCGACTGAAATTTGAAACGGGGGCTGCAAGCGCGGCCCCTTTTTTCTTTGTGGTGAATCATCATCAACCGCCACACAAGAGCGCTTGGTCTTAGGCCTTAATACATAACTTTCAAATTTCTTATGCCCGAGGTACGGTCAGGAGGTTATAAAAGCTAACTCTTCGGACCTATGTTGCAAAAGGATCTGGAATGAACCGCAACGCAACATTGGACTACGCGCGACTTGTAGCGTCTTTTGGCATCGTCATCTTTCATGTAGGGGCACCGGGGGCCGCACTGGGATACGCTGCTCTCCCATTTTTCTTAATCTTGCTAGTGGTAATGGTTCTGCCATCTGCCAAGTGCATGTCATTTGACATTTTTTTGAAGAGCCGAGTAAAGCGTTTAATCGTACCTTGGTTGATTTGGTCAGCGATTTATGGGACTCTAAAGTTAAGTGAGGTAGTTGTCACAGAAACTACGCTGAGCGCAGAATTCGCGCCTTATATGCTTTTTACTGGCCCTGCATTGCATCTTTGGTTCTTACCTTTTGCATTTATCACCAGTTTGTTGGCTTACCCCGTGATACAATCAACACGGTTCGCTCCGATTTACTTACACTCAACTCTCCTAACCATGATCGCGCTCTTTTTTCTTGTAATACAACAAGAGCGAGCGTTTCCCATTCCCATAACACAATGGTTATATGGCGCACCGGCCATCAGTTTGGGCCTCGGATTAGCTTTGGTGGGACGGCAGGTTTGGGCATCCATATTGATGGTATGCGTCTTTTCTAGTGCCGCACTACTGATCGATTCTCGAGCCGGGCTGCTTCAGATTCTAATTGCTGCAGTTGCCTTTATCCTTTGTTCCACATGGCGTTTACCTCAAACGTCTTTTTCTGCCCTGGCCAGTAAATCAGCACTAGGGGTCTATCTGTCCCATCCGTTGGTTATATCCATATTGACCCGCACCACATCACTTGATCCTCAAAGCAGCACCACCGCGATTTTGGTCTGCATTGGATCGCTAGGGATCGCGCTTCTCCGGATTTGGGTCGTTGAATCTCGAAGTCCGATCCTAAACCGTACGCACGGAGACATAACTTCGTAAACAAACTGTTTTCATCACCTCACAGTGATGCTTTCTATCTAAGAAATTGCTATAGAAACATACAACCCACCCCTCAAGATCGTTTTTTATCACGGACCGGATTTTCAAATGACCGATATCAGCTCCCAGCGCGGCATTTCCTCTTTCGGGCTGCGCAATGTAAATCCTGTCGGGCTGATGTGGTTCATTGCCATGATCGTGGTGACGATACCGGTGTTCTGGCTGGGGCTGGAATCTCTGGGTGCCGCCTGGATCACGCCGGAATACAGCCATGGTCCGTTGATCCCGCTTATTTCGCTCTATCTGTTCCTGCGCGAGTTGCGCCAGTCCCCTCCCATAGACCCCGCACAATCCGTTAACCGTATTCCCGGTATTATTGTGATCATGATCGGTCTGGTTCTGGCGATCTTTGGCAATCTGGTAAAGATTCCCGATATCGTCACCTATGCGCTGATCATCTGGACCGGTGGCGTTGTGCTGACCGGCTTTGGCTGGGATCGGGGCAAACGCCACCAACTGCCTGTCTTGCACCTGATTTTCATGCTGCCCCTGCCCCAGTTCATCTATTGGAAGCTGACCATCGTGTTGCAGCTGATCTCGTCCGAGCTGGGTGTGTGGTTCATCCAGCTGGCGGGGGTGCCGGTGTTCCTTGAGGGGAATGTGATCGATCTTGGTGTCTACAAGCTACAGGTCGCCGAGGCTTGTTCCGGTCTGCGTTACCTGTTCCCGATCCTGAGCTTTTCTTACCTGTTCGCGATCCTCTATCGCGGGCCGTTCTGGCATAAGGTGGTGATGTTCCTGATGGCCGCTCCGCTGACGGTATTCATGAACTCTTTTCGCATCGGGGTTATCGGTGTGCTGGTCAACAGTTACGGCATCGGCCAGGCTGAAGGCTTTCTGCACTTCTTTGAAGGCTGGGTGATCTTTGGTGCCTGTATCGCCATCCTGTTTTTGATGGCGGTACTGCTGCAACGGCTGACGCCCAGCCCGCTGGGTCTGCGTGACACCATTGATCTGGACACGGACGGTCTGGCCCGCGAGGCATCCCGGTTTCTGGCCGTTGCGACATCGCGCGGGGTCATCATTGCTGCATTGCTGTCAACGGCGATCACGGCAGCCTTTGTATTGACCCCTGCCCCGGAACGGGTGCTGCCGGACCGTGACAGCTTTGCGCTGTTTCCGCGCAAGGTAAACGATTGGAATTCGTACACCATTCCGCTTGAGCCCGAAGTGGCCCAAGTACTGGGTGCCACAGATTATATCAACGCGGTCTTTACCCAACCGGGGGAGCAGGCCAATTATGTGAATTTCTTTGCCGCCTATTACGACAAACAGACCGAAGGGTCCGGCATCCACTCACCCGAAGTATGCCTCCCCGTGGGTGGCTGGGAAGTCTACTCGATCGATCCGACACCAGTGTCCTTCCCGACAACAATCTACGGGGATTTCAACGTCAACCGTGCTGTGATCGAAAAAGGCTTGTCACGCCAGTTGGTCTATTACTGGTTCGAACAACGCGGCACGCGCATGACCAATGATTATCTGGCCAAGATTGATGTGGTTTATGACAGTCTGACCATCGGGCGCACCGATGGGGCAATGGTACGCTTTGTCACCCCGATCAACCGCAATGAAACCGAAGCGGATGCAGATGCACGCCTGCAAGGATTTATGCTGGAATTGCTGCCCAAACTGCCACGCTATATTCCCGAGTGATCCAAGGCGTGATGCCCCCTTGCAAGGGGGGGCGGCCCTTTGGCACAACGGTACCATGACATCGCATCCTCCCCTTACGTCCAAAATGGTTTTTGGCTTGCCGATTGTCCTTTTTTTTCTGCTCGCAGCCAATGTCCTGCCGGAACTGGTGCTACAGTTGGCAGACCGAGGTGTGATATTGTCACCGGTCTTGCGCCCTTGGGCGTATACGTTGGGCGCCTTCCAGCCTGATCTGATTACCAAAGCGGGACCGCATTTCGCGATCCAGCCCCTGAGCATGTTTCTGACTTACGGATTTTTGCACACCGGATTGTCCCACCTGATCATCAATATGATCGGGCTTGTGTGGCTGGGGCGACTGATCCTGTCTTACCGCACCCCGGAAACCTTCCTGATTATGTACCTGATGTCGATGGTGGGCGCTGCTGAAGTCTGTGCACTTATTGGTATCCAGGGCGGCACGGTGGTGGGTGCCTCTGGTGCCATCTTCGGGCTTTTCGGGGCATATCTGGTGGATTCAGGGCTTTTTGGCTCTGCCCGGTCACAACCAGAGGAAACAGCACAGCAATTTTTCCTACTGTCTCTGGCGACAGCGGCACTGGCATTGTCAGACGCTGGCAGCCAGGCATTTCTGGGCAGCAGCCCGACAGCATGGCAGGCCCACGCAGGCGGTTTTCTGACCGGCGCGGTGGTCGCATTACTGACGCCGCCACGGTTTGGCACCTTTCAGCAATCTGCAAATCACTAAAACCGTAGTTTTATCACCTAAATTTGGCCTTATTCACGTGGCTTTATATTATTGAAACACTTTTAGCAGAGGTGTGGCACCATCGAATAAAGCCCAAGGAGTGTCCCGAAATGATCATTGGATATTTAGCAATCGGGTTTCTATGCGCCGTCATGTCAGCTATTATGTCCCTGACGGTGGGATTTGGTCTATTGGCAATGCTTGGGTTCTACATACTTGGCGGTGTCCTTGGCACCATTGGCACGGCATGCCTCGCTGCCTACGTGCCCAAAGCCCGAAACGCCGCTGATCCCCGAGCAGAGGGGCTTGTCGGGAAGGTCTGACCAACGATAGGGGGTATACAGAGCCTACACCCGATCTCTTGACCCTCGGAGACTTCATGCACTGGTTGCGTGCCATCCTCTCTGCCACATGGCCCACACATGACAGGCAGACGCCCCCCCTGCCCTGTTCCGATCTGCCCATCTGCATCGTCGGCGATCTGCACGGTCGGCTGGATCTTTTGAACAAGATGCTGTCCGCGATCAAAGACAGATCCGGTCACAACGCGGCCAGAGTGGTATGGGTCGGGGATATGATCGACCGGGGACCAGATAGCGCTGGTGTGTTGGCGCGGCTTCATGGGCTGCACCGTGCAGACCCCGAACACATGATCTGTCTGATGGGCAACCACGAACGGATGCTGCTGGATTTTCTAGCCGAGCCCGCACGCCATGGGCCACGCTGGATCGCAGCGGGGGGTGCAGAAACCCTGACCAGCTTTGGCCTGTCACCCTTTACACGTAAACACGACATAGATGCCTGGAACAGGCTGGCAGCGGACCTGCGCGGGCGTCTAACAGCAGAAGTCGTGAACTGGCTTGGTGCACTGCCGTTGCTGTGGCGTGAGGGTCCGCTGCTGGTCACCCATGCCGGTGCTGATCCACGCCTGCCTGTCGAGGCGCAAGAGCCCCGCCGGCTTCTTTGGGGGGCACGGCACCGTGAACGCGCCAAACGGGTTGACGGACTCTGGGTTGCTCAAGGTCATACCGTCACACCCGCACCCTATGCACGCGCAGGACAGATCTGTGTAGATACCGGGGCCTGGTCCAGCGGGACATTGTCAGCAGCGTGGGTGGATGCCGCAGGCCTGTCATTTTTCAATGTATCGGACATAAATTAACCACAAACACCTGACATCAGGAGCATAGGCGTGATCACGCCTTTGCATTTACCTGAAAGACTCGACAAACATTCAGCACAGCTTATTGTTATGGATAGCGAAACGATCCTTTTAGAAAATCAACTTTAAATGGAGGTGTACAAACAATGTTCGTGACAAGCCTTTTTATAGCCCCTTATCTTATTATCGCATTATTCGCCATTTTTATGACCTTTGCAGAACAAAAACAGACAGGAAATCGCAGCTTGTTGTTGAAATCACTCGGCTTTCTGGCCTGTGTGTTGTGGCCCATTACCTTTTTAGTCGTAGCCGTCGCAGCACAGCGCAGCACGTCATAATATCTAACCGTCTAACGGTGCCAGCGCGCGTTTCTTGCAGAACCCCAAGAACGCCGCATCAGCGTTTTTAGGCGCTTCTTCAATCCAGGACCGCCACTGGTGCTCTAGCATGTGTACATCCCATCCAGGGGCTGCACGGCGGGCATGCACATAGGTTTCAGGGTTCAGGGGCGGCACATGCACGTGCCGCGCAGGATCAACCGCCACAACCGTACCCCGCCCCCGAAAGATCACCATGTCGCGGACTTCGTCGTAAACGACATGATAGTCGGGCAGATGATCATGCGTCGCAATATCGCGCAGCGTGTGGCGGAACCGTTTGAGTTCGGTCCGTGCGCCCGAGCGTTTCAAGAGTTTTTCCAGACCGATTTCAAACTCGGGCCGCGCACCGCACATCTTGCGCGCAATTTCATAGACCCGCCGTTCAATCGGTTTACGCAGCCGGAAATAGTCACGATGCAGCGTCAGGACAGATTTGCGACGGATGGAGTTGAATATCCATTCGCTGATCTGGATTTCAGCTGACAGGATGCGCCCGCCCGCCTCACCGTTCTTGCGGTTTATATGCGCGCTTTCGATCAGGTGGAACCAGCCCAAGCGCTCCTCATCCCCCATGGGAACGGTATCAGGCCCCTCCCCTTCGGTGGTGATATTGGTCTTGATCACGGTGCCCATTAGCCGGTCAAGCGCCTCGCAGAACGCTTCGTAATCCTTGCCACCCGTCCCCCGGTTCACAAAGATCAACAGATCGCGCGGGTTGAACTGTAATCTGCGGCTGACGGTCTCACCGCGGTTCAGCTTGTGCATGATCTGGCTGACGACATAGATCAGGATGTCCTTGTCATAGATCGTCGCCTGCCCTTTGGCGCTGGGGATCACCTCAAGCCATTTACCGTTGTGTTCATAGCGCCGCAGGGTCGTTTCCGGCTTTTTGGACAGCACATAGAACGGATGTTCCATTTGCGGCATCAGATCCTTCAGAACAGCATCAGCAACATCACAAATGAAGAAATCCGCCTGCGGGTGGCGGTCGGGAAGGAGTTGATCCAACAGATTCGGGGTTTCAGGAACCATGCGGCATATTCGGGGTTTCAGGAACCGTGAGTCAAGTTGGATTCGGGGTATTAGGAACCGACCTCTTTTTCAGGTCAAAAAGGACACTCTGATTCGCCCTATGATTCGGTTTTTTATTCCACAGAACGAATCGCGGAGATTAAGAACCGAATCGCGGAGAACAGGAACCCGGATTCGGGGTATCAGGAACCAGCTTTTTAATGATATTATTTAATATCAAAGGTTTAGGTTGGGTTTGAAAAGCCTAAACACAGATTCAACACATATAAACACACATCTTTCGAATTAGGTTTAATTTCACCTTATGCGAATCGGTAATTTGGCTGTGGAATTGAGTTTGCAATGAAAAGAAAGAATCAGTTTTTCAAAATTTTTGAATCGCTTTTGGGAGGGTTTGAAGTCGACAGAGGTTCACTCTTGCAAACATGTTTCCTACCTTGGGCCCCGATCGCTATCCGCTAGCTTTCCAGTAGCTAACATCTAACCCGTAGCTACCAGATAACCACAAGCTAGCTAGAAGATAGCTGCTTGATAGCCCATCGATGCCGGGTCCATATCCAGTGGTATCTACAAGATATCCTTCTATATAGCGCCTTCAGGTGTGTGTAGAAGATAGCTGATAGCATTCCATTAGCTATCCGAAAGCTATCGGTTTACAGATCACTTTTCCGGCGCTAATGTCCCGTCACGGTCTGCCAGCCGCCACGTTTAACACACGTCCGCGAAAGGAAAGACTATGCCCGTCATCGCATTTGCAAACCCCAAAGGGGGAGCCGGAAAAACCACGGCCGCTTTGTTGCTCGCCTCTGAACTGGCTGCACGCAACGCACAGGTGATCATTATTGACGCAGATCCAGAGCGCTGGATTTCACAATGGGGCGGTTTGCCGGGCAAACCCGACAACGTTGAAATCATCGGTGATGTCACAGAAGACGGCATTGTCGACGTTATCGAAGAAGCCGCCGCGCGCACCCAATTTGTGATCATTGACCTGGAGGGGACCGCAAGCCTGATGGTGGCCAATGCCATCGGTATGTCTGATCTGGTGGTGATCCCGACCCAAGGCGGCTCGATGGATGCCAAAGGGGCGGCAAAGATGATCCGGCTGATCAACAATCAGGAACGCATGGTGCGCCGCCCGATCCCGCACGGTGTGCTGATGACACGCACGTCAGCCGCATTTGCATCGCGGGCTTTGAAAAATGTGCGTATTCAACTCGACAGGGCAGGGATCCCGGTGTTTGGGACCCCGATTGTAGAACGCGCAGCGTATCGCGATATTTTTGACTATGGCGGGCTGCTGCGTGATTTGCCTGGTGCGCAGGTGTCCAACCTTGAAAACGCAAGCAAGAACGCAGGGGCCTTCATGGCTGAAGTACTGACCAAGCTGAAGGCGCCGTCAGAAGCGCGAGGAGCCGCATAATGGGACAAATGAAACAACGCGCAGATTTGGGTTTCGCGGTGGATGACACGGGCTTTGATCCCTCCGAATGGGACGTCGGCACACCGGCCCCGAAAAGACCCGAAAGCGGCAGCGCCCGTAAGGTTGCAGAAGCCACAGGCTTTCGCAGCCGTGAAGCACGGGCGGCAGCTCAACCCGTACCAGCGCCGTTATCCGGGGCAGGGGAGGCCAAACCGGTGCGCCGCCGTCGTACCGGCCGCAATGCGCAATTCAACCTCAAGGCGCGGCCCGACACGATACAGGATTTTTGTGCCGTGGCTGACGCACAAGGCTGGGGTCTGGGTGAAACACTGGAACATGCCGTCGCACTGTTGCAGCGTGAATACGCGGCAGGCAGCCACAAGTAGGACCTTTCGCCTACTTTGGCATTGTGACTGGCATCGGACAGGGCACTGATATACATGATTTCCATTATCCGCTGCCATCCCAAGGCACGAGCGACCATGGGGTTTCTATTCTTATTCGACAAGGTTTTTGATGACATCCCCTTCTGATCGCCACATTTTGATCGTTGTTGAAAACCTGCCCGTGCCGCTAGACCGGCGTGTATGGCTGGAGGCAACAACGCTGCAGCAGGCCGGCTATGAGGTGTCGATCATTTCCCCTATGGGGCGTGGCTGGGACAAACCTTACGAAATCATTGATGGCGTCCATATTTACCGCCATTCAGAGCCTCCCGAGGCCCATTCAGGGGCCATGGCATACGCCAGGGAATACCTGCACGCTACGTGGTTCTGGTTCCGGCTGGCCCGCACAGTCTGGAAGCGCCGTCCCTTCGATGTGATCCAGGGCTGCAACCCGCCGGACCTGATCTTTCTGCTAGCCCTCTGGTACCGTTTCTGGGGCGTAGCCTACATGTTTGATCATCATGATGTCTGCCCTGAACTGTTCGAAGCCAAATTTCACAAGAAGGGAATTCTCTACAAGATCATGCTGATCTGGGAGCGGATGACCTTTGCCACGGCCTCGGTGTCCATGGCCACCAACGGCAGCTTTCGCGATATCGCAATCCGGAGGGGCAAGATGGCCCCTGAAGATGTCTTTGTTGTGCGCTCTGCACCGCGGATTGATACCTTCCTGCCGGGACCGGGTGATCTGAGCTACCGCAAGGGGGCCAAGACGGTGATGGGGTATGTTGGTGTGATCGGCCAGCAGGAAGGCATGGACCTGCTTGTCCTCGCTGCCAAACACCTGATCCAAGAGCTGGGGCATACGGACGTACATTTCGTTATTGCCGGTTTTGGTCCCGAACTCGAAGCGGTCAAGCAGGACGCCGAAGATCAGGGACTGGCTGACTATTTCACGTTCGCCGGACCCCTTTATGGCTCTGACCTTCTTGCAGCACTTAATGCAATAGACATTGGTGTATCACCTGATCCCAAGAATGCGATGAACGACATTTCCACCATGAACAAGGTTATGGAATATATGACCCTGGAAAAGCCGATGGTGCAGTTTGACCTGACCGAAGGCCGTGTCTCGGCAGGGGATGCATCGCTGTATGCACGGGCCAATGATCCGATTGATTTTGCCCGGAAAATAGCTGATCTGATCTCGGACCCGCAGGCCGGTATGCAGATGGGTAAACGGGGCCGCAAGCGGGTGATGGAAGATCTGTCATGGGCACATACCACACCGCAGCTTCTGGCCGCCTATGACCGGATTTTCGCCAAAAAGCGCAAGTAGGGAATTTGCGGGGGGAGGGGGCTAAGATATTGCCCTCATATATCCTAACAATTGATCCGTGTTTCTTGCAGTTGGGCAGACCGGCAGGCTGGCATATTTTCAACATCCGGTTTTGAAAGTGCGCTTTCTCAAGGTGATACGGGGGGCCTGATTCTGAATGCAGCCACTCCCAAACAAAAAGGGCAGCCAAAGCTGCCCTTATCGTATTCAAATTTTCGATGCCTTCAGATCAGGCAGTCTTGCGACGGCGTCCTACGAAACCAAGACCACCAAGAGCCACCAGAAGAAGTGGCAGGGCAGCTGGAACCGGAATAGGAGCCACGCCATTTTCCAGTGCAACAGCGGCACCAAAAGTACCGTTATCTGCGACACCGGAGATTACTGCTGTGCCTGATCCAACGTTGATCAATGAAGTGTAAGCTGTTGTCCAGCTGTTCACGCCGGCCGCGTCAGGGCCGTTTGTCACCAGACCGGTCAGGGTTGTGAAGCTGCCGTCGTCAAGGTTCTGAGTGGTGCTCAGGCTCATTGATGATCCAACGGCGGCCAGAATTTCGTTGACCGCTTTGTTAAGTGCCGTAAAGCCCGAGTTGCCCTCACCATAGAGGAACAGTGATCCACCAGCATTATAGTAGTCAGTGATCGCGGTCAGTTCACCTGCACTTACTGAAGTGCGGTTGTAACCGAAGATCATGAAATCATGTGTACCAAGGTTCGAAGCGGTGATTGCGGTGGCCACACCAAGATTGGTCTCGGTTGCTGTCGTACCCAAACCACTTAGCGAATTGGACGCAAAGTTCACAACGGACTTGCCGTTGAACACATTCTGGAAAAATACTTCGTTATCTTCCTGCGTCGTAAAGACGTTGGAGTCACCAAGAAGATAAATAGGGGCTGCGAAAGACGGCAGTGCCATCAGGCATCCCACCGCAGCATATTTGACTGATTTGATAAGCGCTTTCATGGCGAAATCCTATTTTTTTGTCCTGAAATTTCAGATTTTCAGATCTGGAATCACGGGAGCAGAATCATCCATCCAAAAGATGGTGTTAACATTATGTTCTTTTTACAGCATTTTTTGCCAGATTCAAGTCATATCGCAGAATACTGGATCGTAGTGTATCCGGCGTATGGGCGATCCGATCTGCATAAACTGAAGGGCGAACGGACTGTCTGGACCCTACGGTCTGATGTGACGGGTTCACCACGTGTCATTTGCCAACGATTTGCCCGGGATGTGCAGGTAAAGCCTGCCTGTTCGCGCCAAAAACCCCTGATTTCTCAGAACCGGGTCAGGAAGTTTCGCCGCACATTCAAGAAAATTTCGTTGGAATCTGCCCTGCCTGTCACATCGTCATCGCGGAACCTGTGACGGATGCCGACGTTCATGTTCCAGTCTGTGGTCAGTTCGCGATTGTAGGTGGCCCCGATGCTGGCGCTGATTGTGTCTGCGCCAGTGCTGGTCTGGCTTATCTCCGCCCAGTTGGCATCGATGCTCAGGCTGGAGAGAGGATTCAACTCGTGGCGATAGCCAAAGGTCACGCTGTTTGAAACCTGCTCTGTGTCTTCCAGTGTGCCAGAGGTCACATTGCGGGCCAGGCCAAAGCTCAGGTTGCCACGGGGCAGGGCGCGGGAGAGGTTTATACCGCCGCTCAGGAACGTTTCTCCGGTCACGCCACGGGTTGCCCCGATTCGACCGGAGAGGGTGCCCAGAGGATATTGCAGACTGCCGCCCACATTGGTTGCGACCCGCGTGCCTTCTTCGGTATCGGTAACATCGAAGTTAAAGGTCAATGCGCCACCGGGCCGGTTGATGGTCAGCGCGTTGGTCAGGGTATAGGTTTCGCGCGTGCCCGGCGTCCCGTCTGTTTCGAATTCGCTGAAATTCAGTCCGATGTTCAACTGGCTGGCGTCGCTCAGGTCTATCCGCATGGTGGCGCCCAGCGTCAGGCGCTGGGTGTCATTCAACACAGCACCACCAATGCCAGTGGCCCGCCCACTGCGGTAACTGTTGTCTTCCAGACGTGCCAGCACGCCAAACCCCAAAGGTGCGTCATCACGCCAGTTCAACTGCGCGGACAGGTTGGTGTTGCGCCGCGTGGCAGTGCCTTCGGCAAAAGTGAAAACCTGTGTCACTTCGTCAAAGATCAGCCCGTCATCGGAAAGATCACTCTCGCGCAGGGAGGCTGACAGGCTCAGCCGCGCGCCCG
This sequence comes from uncultured Sulfitobacter sp., assembly GCA_947501805.1. Classification (GTDB taxonomy): domain Bacteria; phylum Pseudomonadota; class Alphaproteobacteria; order Rhodobacterales; family Rhodobacteraceae; genus Sulfitobacter. The sequence goes on from CANMXJ010000022.1 coordinate 54,689, forward strand.
CCGATGTCCGGTCATAACGCAGCGCAACCGACGGGTCGGCAAATCCGTTGCCCTCGGTGTCCGGTCCGTCGAGATTGCGTAGCTCACCGCCCAGATCAAAGGAGAACCGTTGCGTGCGGGTTTCGCTGAGAATGCCCAGATCAAACCCCATGGTGGCCGCAGAACTGCGTCCGGGGTCGGTGATGTCCAGCGTGCGGTTGCTCTGCGTTTCAAGGCCCAGTGTCACACCAAAGCTCAATTGAAGCCCTCTGGCCCCCGAAGCTTGTTGCGCCCAAAGCGGTGCTGTTGCCGTCCCCACGCCCCCCAGTAACAGGGCTGACAATGCAACGGTCTTTAAGCGTGGAGGTGTCAAGTGGGCGGCCTTTCTTGTCGCGGTCTACCCGTTGGGATCAGGGTAAACGCGTTATTCAAACAGCCTGCGCTGGGGCACGACAATCACATCACCATCTTGCAGCATGGTCTGGCCGCCTTGGCCACCAGATTCGATCTGGTCATAGTTCAGGCGATAGACATCCGTGCCGCGGCGCAGCTGGATGCGTTTGGTTGCAGCGAATTTGGTAAACCCGCCCATGATCGCGAACATTTGCAGGACGTTGGTGTCCGGTTTGACGTCCAGTCTGCCGGGTTTGCCGATTTCGCCCATTACATAGATGGTGATCACCGGATCGGGCTCAGGCGGAAGCGGGACGCGTTCACGCCGCTCGGCCAGCTGCTGGATGGAGACAAACACGTTTGGTGCGCTGGCAAAGTTGCTGGCCAGCCGTTGTGTCAGGTTGTTCTGGATGGCTTCCACAGTCCTGCCTTGCACACGAAGGGTACCGGCCTGAGGCACGGAAATGCGCCCGTCGGGGGCCACAAGAACACTGCGGTTGAGGCTGCTGTCTTCAAGCACTTCGATGCGTAGCGTGTCGCCCGGACGTACCTTGTAGACCTGTGCCTGTGCGGCCCCTGCGATAAGGCCAAGCGCCAGTACCATGCACAGCATGTGCCACAAGCCTGAAATGCGTGTCAGGATAGATATGCGACGTTTCATCGAGATTCCTTTCAAGGTGCAGTTCCCTTGCGTGATTGCACTTGGTTTAATGGCAATCACGCAAATGTTTCAAAGGAAAATGCGTGTGTGTGTGCTGATCCGGGCAAATACCGGCCGCGCGTGCCAGACATGCAACAATGATAGCCGCTGGGCTGCGCGCCTGACATGAGCCGGGATTATTCCAGACCCGCCAGTGTTTCACGGGCACGGTCGAACTGGGGCAGGGGACTGTCGCCCGCAATTTCCAGTGCCTTTTCCAGCTGCGTTTTGGCATCTGCGTTACGCCCCAAAGCGGCATAGGTCATGCCCAGATGATATTGCACCAGCATATCGTTCGGCAGGCCCTTTGCGGCAGGTTCAAGATATTCCAGCGCCTCATCGTAATTCTCGCGCCGATAGGCGATCCAGCCGTAGGTATCCTGAAATGCGGGAACTTTGGTGCCGCGCAGGCGCCGTACGATATTGGCTGCACGCGCCAGACTGTCGGGATCATCGCGATGTGTGGTGATCAGGCTGGCAAGGTTGTTGGCCGCCACCAGACTGCTGCTGTTCTCGTCATAAAGCTTTTCGTAGATCGCAATGGCGGCATCAATGTCGCCTGCGCGCTCCAGAAAACCGGCTTGCATCCACATCAGGTTGGGCTGGTCGGGCTGGGCTGCAAGCGCTTTTTCCAACACTGCGCGGGCGTCGTCGGGCCGGTTGGTGCTGCTGAGCAGGTTGACCAGCATCCGCACCGGCAATTCACTTTGCGGGAATTCCTCCATCAACGCGCGATAAACCGTCTCGGATTTTTCGAAGTCTTCTGATGCCGCATACAAGGCCGCGCTGAGCAACCGCAGATCGGGGTTGTCAGGTGTTTCGGCAAGCGCCTCATCCAGTGTGACACGGGCAGCGTCGAGTTTGCCGCCGCGGATCTGGGTTTGCACGATCAGGCTGATGGCCCGCGTTTTCTGGCCGGCACTTGCATCAGTCTGGTTGTCTAGCTGTTCCTGCAGCAGGGCCAGACTGTCATCGGTCCGGTTCTGTCCTTGCAAAATGCGCGCTTCAAGCTCGGTTGCGGCCTGCAGCGACTGTGGTGTGTTCATGTCGCGCAGTTCTTGTACCACGCTGCGTGCCTGTTGCCAGTCGCCGCCCTGCAAATGCAGACTGGCCAGCGCCCCGATAAGTTGAATGTTGCCGGGATTGCGGCGGCGTGCGTCTACCAGAACGGTCACTGCAACCTGCTGGCGGTCGTTGTTGGCCAGAAAATTTGCGTAGCGCAGCACTTCCGGTACGGCATTGCCCGATGCTTCCATCGCCAGTGCCAGACGTTCCCCCATCAGATCTGTGTCGCCATCGCGCTCATGTGCGCGGGCCATCAGCGTCAGGGTGTCCGGATCGCGGGGGTTTTGTCCCAATGCGGTACGCAACGCGACAATCGCTTCACCGGATTTGTCTTCGTCGATCAGCTGTGCAGCGCGCATCTGTAGGGCCGTGACGTTGCTGGCATCGTTTTCAAGCACGGTACCAACCAGTGCATAAGCTTCGTCTTGTGCACCGTTGCTCAGCAGCATCTGCGCCAGCATGACCTGCACGCGGATTTTCTGTGGACCGTCCTCCGAGGCGTCCACAACCGCACGCATGTCGGCGATGGCCTTGTCCCGGTCTGCGGTCTGAAAATCCATCGAGGCGATCATGGCTGCATACAAACGCCCGTTTGCAGTGCCTTCGTTGACAACCCGCAGCCGGTCCAGTTCAGCCCGCGCAGCAGCAGAACCCTGTGTTGCTTCCAGCAGCTGGATCACGGGCAGATGCCCCTGGGCCTCTGCGGTATCATCACCCGCCTGTGCACGCAGAAACGCTTCGGCACCGGCCACATCATTCTGGCTGAGATACCACCGGATCAACGCCTGTTTGATCTGCATGTTCTCAGGAAACAGGTCGACCATTTTCTGGAGCTGTTTTCCGGTGCCCTCGACGTTTTCCGTTTCGGCCAGAAGACGCACCTTGAGCAGGTTGAGGTCTTCGACCAGAGGTGTGCGTTCGAGGGCATCGTTAACGGCAACAAGAGCCTGTTCTATTTCCTTGCCTTGAATGAGATTGTCGATCACCACCCGCACCAGTGCGGCATTGTCTGGCATATCGGCAGCGCGGGTTTCCTTGAGGACGCGGGCGGCGTCTGCAGCGGTATCCGCGCGTTTCTTGTCATCGCGGTCCAGCGCAGCCTGTCGGTATTTTAGTGATATATCAATGGCCTGCACATCCGGACGATCCGGCGCAAGTTCAACAGCGGCCGCGCCATGACGTTCGGCTTCAGCCCAATCATTACTTGCAGTGGCCAATTGAGCCAGGGCAACACGGGCATCTACCGTGTCGGGATATTGTTCGATCAGGCGCAGATATTGACCATAAGCCTCTGTGGGGCGGCCCAGTTCCATGACCTTGTCCGCGTAGAGCATGCGCGCTTCTTTGTGAAAGCCGTCGTGATTGAACACGTTGCGCAGTTCCACAAGGGCGCGTTCGGTATCGTCTTGTTCCAAAAGGGCCAGGGCAGATTGATAAAACCGCTCTGCTTTGTCCTCATCGCTCTCGCATCCTGCCAGCACCAATGTACTGCACGACAAAAGCATCACTAGATAAAATCGGATACGGGTCATGAGGGCCTCATCAGAACAGTGGGGGTTTGCACAGATACATTCACCCATGCCACTCCAAAATGGTCCTGTCGAGGCGGGACTCTAGAGCGGATCAGGACGAAAAGATCAGTATCCGGTTGCCTTTACTACCACTTTTACAGTGGCACACAAGATACGGATATCTTGCGTCAATGACATATTCCGGCTGTAGGACGTATCAAAAACAGCCCGTTCGGCAAAGCTGGTTTCGTTGCGTTCCGACACTTGCCAGCTGCCGGTGATGCCGGGGCGCAGGCCGTAATATTCATGGCCCGGATACAGGATTTCCTGTTCGGGCATCATTGGTCGTGGCCCCACGAGGCTCATGTCGCCTTTGAAGACGTTCCACAGCTGCGGAAGTTCATCAAGCGAGGTGCGGCGCAGCAAAACACCCAGACGGGTGATGCGGGGGTCGGACTTCAGCTTTTGATCCTTGTCCCATTCCGCGCGCGCATCGGCGTTTTCAGACAGATGTGCTTCGAGTTTGGCATCAGCGTCCGGCACCATGCTGCGCAGCTTCCAAATCCGGTAGATACGCCCGTTCAGACCCACACGGTCCTGACTGTAGAAAGGCTGGCCGCCGTCACGGGCCACCAAAAGGGCCGCAACGCCTATCATCAAAAGTGCGAAAGGTGCCCCTAAAATACACAGGGTGACATCCAGCACACGTTTTCCGACAGTGCGATAAAACTGTGGCTTGGCAGAATGGTCACGTGGATTGGCAAGGTGTTGGGCCAAGCCCAAGCCAAGCGGCACCTCGACTTTTGTGGAGTTAGTAGAGGTATCTCGATAATGAATAGTCATAATAAATTTAAATAATCCCCAAGTTTAAAGCCTGCCCGTAAAAATGGCCGACGTTACTAACAAACAACACTAAAGCGTCAAAGCAGCAGCAGACTTAAATCAATCCCCAGATTGCTAGCCATCTCGTCCCATGTCTGATCAACATAAAACTTAACAACATATTAACGGGTATCCGGTTTAGGGGGAAGTCTTTTAGGCCGTATGGCATGATTTTGATGGGTTTGGCCTGCAAAGCATAGTGATTCTGACGGACTATATTTTAATTGGAAACGGTAATGCACGCAGGGCGTGTAGTTTGGACTGTTTCATCAAGAGAATCACATATCTTCTTGTTGAAACATTGCTTTGACGATAGGTCGACACCAGATTTCAATCCAACAGATTTGGTTTTTTGGATATTTGGCGGTATGGCCCGTGAAGGGTCATCATTTGGCCCGTTTCGGTGTGCAGTAATCGTGGTGCAGTAATTCTGCGTGTGGTATTTGAAAGTTGGCATGGACAGTACCTTAGATATCTATACGGATTTTTTTGGCCTGTCCGAGCGCCCGTTTTCACTGGTGCCGGATCCTGATTTCCTGTTCTGGTCGGATGCGCACAAGCGGGCCTATTCAATGCTGGAATATGGCATTGTCACCCGATCGCCGATCACGCTGATCACCGGAGAAGTCGGGGCAGGCAAGACCACGCTGCTGCAGCACCTGCTCCGTTCGGTTGGTAAGGAAGTGCAGATCGGCCTGATCTCCAATGCACATGGCGACCGGGGCGAACTTTTACGCTGGGTGCTTATGGCTTTGAACCAGGATGCTCCGGCAAGCGAAACCTATGTTGATCTTTTCGGACGTTTTCAGGCTTATCTGATTGAAGAATACGCTGCCGGGCGCCGGGTCATCCTGATTTTCGACGAGGCGCAGAACCTCAGCCGCGAAAGCCTGGAAGAGCTGCGTATGTTCACCAATATCAACGCGAATAAGGACGAGTTGATACAGCTGGTGCTGGTCGGCCAGCCCGAATTGCGCGATCTGGTGCGCCAGCCCGGACTGCGCCAGTTCGCACAACGTGTTTCATCTGCTTTCCATTTACCGGCCATGGATCAACGCACTGTGCGCGATTATATCTCGCATCGTCTTAAGGTTGCGGGGGCCAAGACCACGATCTTTCATCTGTCAGCCCGCGATCTGATCTCCGAGATCACCGGCGGGGTGCCGCGACTGGTAAACCAGCTGTGTGATCTGTCGATGGTCTATGCCTTTACCAAAGGCAACAAGACCGTGACGCGGATAACGGTGCAGCAGGTCTTGGAAGACGGCACATTCTTTGTAGATACACTGGAATCCGACCCGCCGCCGTTTCGGTCAAACCAAAGTGCCGCGGAAGACGAAACCGAAACTGACGGATCCGTTTTTGTGTTGAACCAGAACCACCGATCGAAAGCAGACTAGAGCATGGACTTCAAATTTTACTTTTCGTTGTTCCTGCGCCGTTTGCATTGGTTCATGCTCTTTCTGATCATTGGCTCAGCAATTGGTCTGACGCTGGCTAAAGTCTTGCCCCCCGTCTATGTGGCCCAGGCGCGGCTGTTGGTTGAATCCGAACAGATCCCGGGCAATCTGGCGGCATCTACAGTGCGCATCGAAGCCACCGAGCAACTGCAGATCATCCAACAACGTATCCTGACGCGCGACACGTTGATCGACATGGCCAACCGTCTGGGGATTTACTCGGCTGATGCAGGCGAAACCCGTCCGCGCATGGATGCAGATGCAATTGTCAGCGATATGCGCAGCCGGATCGAGTTTGTGACGTCGACCGGCCGACGGGGTGTGGCCAATGCAACGATAGTGACCATTGGCTTTGAAGCACCCTCGGCCCAGATGGCCTCTACCGTGACCAATGAACTGGTGACGCTGATCCTGCGCGAAGATGTCGGGATGCGTACCCGTGTTGCACGCCAGACGCTCGATTTTTTCGAACAGGAGGTCAGCCGGCTTGAGCAGGAACTGGCCAATCAGGGAGCTGCAATTCTGGCGTTCAAGGAGGATAATCTCGAAGCCTTGCCCGACAGTCTGGGATTTCGCCGCTCGCAACAGGCGGCCAGTCAGGAACGTCTGCTGCAGCTTGAGCGTGGAGAAACAGCATTGCTGGATCGCCGCGAGCGTTTGGTGCGTCTGCACGAGGCCTTTGGTGATCGGGCCGATACAATTAGTCCCGCAAGCAGCAATGAGCAAAGGAAGCTTCAGGGTCTCAAGGATGAACTTGCATCCCAACTGTCGATCCTGTCCCCGGAAAACCCGAGGATAAAACTGCTGCAAGCGCGTATCGCTGCTTTGCAGGGCGTTGTAGATAAGCAACTTCAGGCCAATAGCGTCACTCAGGAAGGGGCTCCCATGTCCGCCCACGAGTTGCAACTGGCTGAACTGGATGGTCAGCTTGCTTTCATTGCGGATCAGAAAAAACAGATCAGTGACGTGCTGGAAGAGCTGCGCATTTCGATTGAGGCCACCCCCAGCAATGCGATTACGTTGGAAACACTGGAGCGGGATTATACGAACACCCGTTCTCAGTATGATCAGGCTGTGGCCAACAAGGCCCGCGCCCAGACCGGTGATATCATCGAGGCCCTGCGGCAAGGCCAGAGAATTTCGGTTATAGAGCAAGCTGTTGTGCCGTCCAAAGCGATGAAACCCAACCGTACACTGATTGCCGCAGGCGGCGTCGGGGGCGGGTTCTTTTTTGGTTTGGCTTTTGTGGTGTTGATGGAACTGCTCAACAAGGGCATCCGGCGCCCTGTCGATTTGACCAACCGTCTGGGAATTACGCCTTTTGCCACGCTGCCCTATTACCGCACCAAAGCCGAACGGATCCGGCGCTGGACGATCATATTCGGTGTACTCGGGTTTTTGCTTGTTGCGATTCCTGCCGGGCTTTGGGCGATTGATACCTATGTCACACCAATTGATCGGCTGATCGACACAATCACCCAACGGATCGGGCTGGCCGGACTGATGCCGCCCGCCGCGTCGGTTCAGGTCTGAGGAAGCACCATGGAAAAGATACAATCTGCTCTGGCCAAAGCCCGTGCTGAACGCGATGCAAAAAAATCCGAAGCTGAGGCACCCGCGCCAGAGGTTGCACAAAAGGTGACGCCGAAGCCAACACCAGAACCGGCACCGGTCAAGGTCGAAAACGAGACCAAACCGGCGTTGTCTGATGTGGCCGAAGCCTGGAAATCCCTGCCCTTGCTGACGATTCAACCCAAACTGATGAGACAGGCGCGTATCGTGGCACTGCAGGGCGGGCAGGAGGCTGCGGGCATCGACATGATGCGGACCCGCGTCCTGCAACAAATGCGGGATAACGGGTGGCGCAGGCTGGCCATCACTTCGCCCACGGCGGCCTGTGGCAAGAGTACGATCGCAGTGAACCTTGCGATGAGCCTGCAGCGCCAGCCTGATCTGCACACGATTTTGCTGGAACTGGACCTGCGTCGGCCTTCGTTGACCAAGATGTTGGGAATTGAAGGGGATATGAGTTTTGCCCATGTGCTGGAAGGGTCACGGCCCTTTGCACAAAATGCCCTGCGCTATGGGCCCAACATGGCGGTTTCAGCCAACCAGCGATCCTGGCGCGAGCCTGCCGAATTGCTGAGCAGTGCGCATATTCCTGAAGTGCTGGCGGACATCGAGACCGATTACGCGCCTGACGTAATGATCTTTGATATGCCACCGATGCTGACAAGCGACGACATGATGGCCTTTGCGCGTCACGTGGATTGCGTACTGTTGGTGGCGGGCGCAGAATCCACCACCGTCAAGGAAATTGACATCTGCGAACAGGATCTGGCCAGCCAGACCAATGTAATGGGCGTGGTGTTGAACAAGTGCCGCTATATGGGCGCGGAATATGGATACGGGTATTACGAGTAAGTCAGGGACTTTGGGTTTGGATATTGTGACTTAGGCGAGAGTGCTAATCCGCCTGAAACAAATCGCGGGTAAAGACCTTGTCAGCCACATCACCAAGGGCAGGGGACTTGCGATTTGCGATGATGATATCGCTCTGGGCTTTGAATGCGGCAAGATCATGTATCACCCGTGACCCGAAAAACCGTGCTTCATCCAGTTCGGGTTCATAGACAATCACCTCGATCCCCTTGGCCTTGATCCGTTTCATAATCCCCTGAACCGAACTCTGCCGGAAATTGTCAGAGCCTTCTTTCATGACCAACCGGTAAACACCCACAACTGTAGGGTTCTGAGCGATGATCTGTTCCGCCAGAAAATCCTTGCGGGTGCGGTTGGCATCCACCACGGCGCGGATCAGATTTTGCGGCACATGTTCGTAATTGGCCAGCAGTTGCTTGGTATCTTTGGGCAGGCAATATCCACCGTATCCAAAGGACGGATTGTTGTAATGCTGGCCGATGCGCGGATCCAGACAGATGCCTTCGATGATCTGGCGGCTGTCCATGTCGCCGGCCATGGCATAGCTGTCCAGCTCGTTGAAATAGGCCACGCGCATGGCAAGATAAGTATTGGCGAACAGTTTGATGGCTTCTGCTTCTGACGGGTCGGTCAGCAGCACGGGGATATCGGTCTTTTTCGCCCCCTCCAGCAACAGATCGGCAAATTGACGGCCCCTTGCGGTGCTGTCACCAACCACAATGCGGCTGGGATGCAGGTTGTCATAAAGTGCACGGCCCTCGCGCAGGAATTCAGGCGAAAACAGCAGCCTGTCGGTGCCAAGACGCGCGCGCGCCTGTTCCACATACCCTACCGGAATTGTGGATTTGATCACCACTGTACTGGTATCATTCAGGGCCAGGGCACGCTCTGATACAACATCGACGCTGGTGGTATCGAAATAATTGCTTTTGGCGTCATAATCCGTTGGTGTCGCAACAATGACGACATCGGCATTCTTCAGGGCGGCATCCGCATTGGTGGAGGCCGTCAGGGAAAGGGTCTTGTCGGCCAGAAACGCGCCAAGTTCATCGTCCTGAATCGGGCTTTTGCCTGCATTGACGGCTGCTACCCGCGCGGCATCCAGATCGACGCCGATGACATCATGATGCTGTGCAAGCAAGGCTGCATTTGACAGTCCGACATAGCCCAGACCTAAAACCGTAATTTTCATATCATTCGCTTTTTGGTTTTATACTCTTCTATCGAACGGGCTGGTGGCCTTTCCGACAAACTTTCAAATATGTCCAAACAGCCTGCTAGTGGGAAACTCAAGCATTTCTATGGCGGGAGGACCGCATGTTTTTGACGTTTCCGGGTGATCTTGCGGGCTGAAGTGGGTGTTATGTATGTGTTATTAGAGTGTTAAGAGGCAGGCTTTCCATCATTTACATATATTTATCAATTGCTTGAGGATTTCACCGGTGTGTGAAATATCGAAAGACGGTGTGTGAAGTATCGAAATTTGGTGTGTGAAATATCGAAAACCTTTGACTTTTGTGTGTGAAATATCGAAAAGAGTGGGTGAAATATCGAAAGGCAGGCACAAATGGTGGGTGAAATATCGAAAGAAGGGGTTCTCTTCGGTTCTGATACTGCCCGTCCACCACTGTTGCCTGACCGGCACCCCGAACCGGACGTCTTTGTCTGTGATGTGTTTGATGCTGTGCCCAAAGGCGATCTGGCGTCGATGGAGCACCCGATCTTTTCATTGTCCACAAAACCCGACACACGGTTGCGCCGCTATGAGCAGGGCGCACATTTTGTCGAAGTCACCCCCAGCATCAAGGGTCTGGCCACGGTGCATGACCGCGATATCCTGATCTACTGTATCAGCCAGATCATCGGGGCGCTGAACAAAGGGGAGCAGGTTGACCGCACCGTGCGGCTCAAGGCCTATGATCTGCTCAAAGCCACCAACCGGATGACCAACGGGCAGGCCTACGAGGGGTTGCGCGCTGCGCTGGAACGCCTGCGGGGCACCACGATTTCCACCAACATCAAGACCGGCGGCACCGAGGCACTGGATGTCTTTGGCCTGATCGAACGCGCGCGCATCGTGCGCGAAACCCGGGACGGGCGCATGCAAGAGGTCGAGATCGTGCTGTCGGACTGGGTATTCAACGCCATCGAGGCACGCGAGGTGCTGACGCTGCACCGTGACTATTTCCGCCTGCGCAAACCACTGGAAAGGCGCATGTACGAACTTGGGCGCAAGCATTGCGGCTATCAGTCTGAATGGTCTATCGGGCTGGAGCGGCTGAAGGAAAAATGCGGGTCAAATTCTACGCTCAAGGAGTTTCGCCGTCTGGTCAAAACCATCGTGGCCCAAGACGCAAAACACGGCCATATGCCGGATTATGCGGTCAGCCTGGTCGAGCGGGAGAACAACACCGAGAAAGTGGTCTTTACCAACCGCCGGACCATGCACCGCGTTGTAGGCAATGCGACACCGCCGCCGCCTCTGGCAGGTGAAGTCATCGATGCGGCCCGCCAGATTGCACCGGGTTGGGATGTCCATGTGATTGAAGCTGACTGGCGTGCGTGGTGTGCAGAAAAGGACGTGACTCCCCATAGTCCCGGACAGAATTTTCTGAAATTCTGTACAACCTGGGTGGACCGTCAGGATGCGAACTAAAGCGGCTCTCAGCTTCATGATCCGCAGATGGCGCTTGTGACGCAGCCTTCGCGTAAAGCTTCATCCATTTATAGAGAGAGTAAGTGCTGACGCCCAATCGCTCCGAAACCTCACGAACGGGATACCCACGTACCGTGATCTGATGGACTGCATCACGCTTGAAATCTTCACTGAAATTTGGCTTCCCCATAACGGCCTCCTTGCCTCAAAATTAGGGAAGAAAGCGTCTACAATACTAGGGGCTATTCACTTGCATGTGTGGATCGACAATAGACACCCAGACTGCATCTCCGTTTTTTAGCTTGGCATGCCATTTCCGAGCTCGTTAGAAGTTACGTCTGGGCGTCCACGATCGCACTGCAAGACAAATTCAAGGTGGCGATTAGCTATACCAGACTAACCCTTAAGTGCTTTGCGTGACGCAGCCATTTCGCTGTAGCAGTAAATATTGCCTGCGTGCGCCTGTAACAAGAAGCTTACGCGGCTGAGGCGTGATGCGGTTTCAGCATCGTCTTTGATGGCCTTTGCTTTTGCAGAAAACGCCCCCGCTGCTGCGGAAAGCTCTTCGTTTTCCCTGTTGTCCACAAAAAGGGCTGTTTGCAGATCTAGTGCTGCTTGATGAAGGATGCAGGTCTCATCCGACTCCTGTTCAAAGCATTGTAATGCAGCGGATACGCCAATCCAGAGGTGTACCGAGAGAGGGCCGTTTTCCGGATGGTCATAGCCGTCAGGATGCGAGTACAAGACCCACTCTGCTCGCATTGCAAGCTCATAAAGGCCGAGCACTGCGTCGAAATGATGAGGCTCTGCAAAGTGATGGACTTTTGGGCTTTTGGGGCTGCGCTTTGGCGGTGTGGAGTTCTTCATCTTCATGATAATTTCCTATCTAGTTGCGTTTTTCGAATTGGGTGGGCGCTTTTGGAAGGCGCAGAGTGATCTCAGTTGTTGGGGAGCGATACACGTCAATGGTGCGGAATGTGGTTGGTGCGCAGGGGAGGGAAGGGGAGATCGTGAAACAGGCAAAGGTGAACGTGAAACTCTTTTGCCAAAGACGCGGCTGCATAAATCAAAAGTGTGAGTTCAGGTTGGTTTTGAGTACTTGTGGCCAGCTTTTCGAGGCGGCGCGATGCCGTCAGAACACAGTTGGACCTGTCGCGGTTTGATGCCGCTCCTTTGATAGCATTTACTGCAACAAAGGAGACTGACTATGGGACTGAAACG
>CANMXJ010000023.1 GCA_947501805.1 uncultured Sulfitobacter sp.
TTCATACCTGTGCCACGGGGGCATGAAAGAGGCCTTGGCAAAGCACGGCAAGCCAGAGATCTTCAACAGCGATCAAGACAGCCAGTTCACCGGCAGCGTTTGGATCAACGTACTGACAAACGCGAAGATCAAGATCAGTATGGACGGCAAAAACGCTTGCCGTGACAACCGCATGATTGAACCTCTGTGGTGGTCGCTGAAGTATGAATTCATTTGCCTGAACACCTTCGAGACCGGTTCAGAAATGCGAGCCGGGATCAGCAAAAGGCTGACCTACTGCAACTCTGAACGCCCACATTCGACGCACGTCATATTGACGCCGATGATGCCTATCAAAGCAAAGCAGAAGCAATGAGGTTAACAACCTGAATGAAACCCTGAGCCACCTTAACTGGACTGTAAACCGGTCGAAATATCCCCGACCATCTCTTCAGTAAGGGGTACGCGATGATCATCGCCAGTCTTCATCCGCTCGGCGGAACAAGTCCAAAGCCCTTTGTCAAAATCCACCTCTGTCTAGCGCATCCCCCAAAACCTCTCTTGTCAGAGATCTCGATAAGCAAGTGAACATCAGCGCTTTTGCCGCCATTGCAATGCGTTCTGAAATCGGCAAAATGTTGAGGCATCTGGCCAGTGCAAGATTATATGCTGTTTTGTCTTTGCTTTCACTTTCGGCAGAAGCTGCGTGTCTTGGATCGCAGTCAAAGGGTTTTCCCCCGACCGGACTCGCTTTGACCCCGCGACGTCCGACACCGTCTTGATCCGCTGTGCCAATCGCGTCGCCGTTTCGTACTTTTCCGTCCAGATAGGCGCAAGGCACATCATCACTTCGGGCTGGTCGATATTTTTAATCGGCATCCGGCCAATCTTGAGAAAAGCATAGTCGCGCAGGGTATTGATCAACTGCTGCCCATGCTTGGCGTTCTTCCACGTCGGCATCCGGTCCATGCGCACCTGCTGTGCGACTTCCTCAAAGTTCGGCACTTCTTATCTCGCATTAAAGCGCGGGTTCAGTCCTTGTTTGCCCATCCGGCGATATTCCAAGGTCCGCTCATGCGCTTGGTTGATTGCGACAATAAGCGCACCTCCCATGCCAATGTCAGTGCATAACGGCGCGCCATCCCTGTTTTTCTGACATTTGACCACAACGCGATCAATCCAACGCCGCGCACCAGATGGGTCCACCAAGTAAAGCCTGTTGCCATTGCCATGCCACCCGACACCAAGGTCCTCGATTAACTTTTTTGTCGGTTTGCCAGATAGTGCCATCTCAAAAACACCACATGCCGTACCACTCAAGAAACAAATACCGGCATCACCGAAAAAAAACCTGGGCAAGTGGGAATGCGAGTGAAACTCTTAATAGCAAAAAGAAAAGGCCGCCCAAGGCGACCAAATCAAACTGTAAAAAAGGGTTAAGTGGCGGAGACGAAGTCCTTAACGTTGACGCGGTACACCGTAAATATCTATTTATTAACAGTCTGTTATGAGTATTCTACATTTTTGATTGTGGAGCAGTTTATGTAGCAGTTGCTTGCATCTTCTGATGCATAACCAAGCCTCGAAAATACAGCAACCTGCCTATGATCATTAACCATTCCGAGATGCGCTGTCACCAAACACCTAAAGGTGGCTGCAAACGGCCCATTAGCGGATGAGGTGGGTGGCTCCTGCTGCACCGGCATCGAATGTGCCAAAGTGTAGTTGTCGCAGACTGCTAGGAACGGAGCCACCCAATGACAGTTAAGACAGGCGGCCTGGATTTGGCAAAGGATCTATTTCAAGTTCACGGAATTTCCGAAAACGGACGCGGTGTTTTCAACAAAGCTATCAAGCGGGCGAAACTGCTCAGCTTCTTTGAAAAACTTCCGCCGTGCAGGGTCGGTATGGAGGCGTGTGGATCGTCCCATCTCTGGGGTCGCCAGTTGCGAAAACTTGGGCACGACGTGAAGTTCATGCCTGCCGGTTACGTCAAACCTTATGTGAAGCGCGGGAGGAACGACGCCGTTGATGCCGAAGCCATCAGTGAGGCTTTCAGACGCCCAACCATGCGTTTTGTCGATATCAAAACGGAAGATCAGCAGGCCATTCTGTCAATCCACCGTACGCGAGATTTGGCCGTCCGGCAGCGCACTCAGTTGGCCAATATGATCCGCAGCCTGTTGCGCGAGTTTGGGTATATCTTGCCCATCGGGATCGAAGCGGTGACGGCTTTTGCAAAACGCCAACTGAGCGGCGATCACCCTGACATTCCTAACTGACAGTCCTGAAATCGCGAATGGGATGCTTGGCATACAGTGCTATCAATTCATCGGCCTGAAGGAACGTATCGACGGCTATTCGAAGATGATCGAACAACATGCCCTGCTGAGCGCAGATGCTCGCAGGTTGATGCGCATGCCGGGGATTGTGCCAATCACGGCCTCAGCGATTGTTGCCACGATCGGGGCCGCAAAACAGTTCCGCACCGCGCGCGATCTGGCGGCCTGGTTGGGCCTGACCCCGCTCTACAAGTCCAGTGGCGGCAAGGAACGTCTTGGCAAGATCACCAAACAAGCTGATCGCTACATTCGTAAACTGTTGGTTGTGGGCATGACAGCACGCGCTGTGATAGCGAAACGTTCGCCTGAAAAGGTCGATCTGTGGACAGCAAAAATCATCGCCGGCAAACCGTTCCAACTGGCAACAGTCGCCATGGCAAACAAGGCGGCGCGGGCCATCTGGACGATGCTCACGAAGAAGCAAGAATACATGCAGTCAGCGTTCTAACCACGCCAACTGCCCACGAAATGCAAGACGTTGAAGTGATGATGCGGAATTAAGTCAACCAAGAGCAAGGACACTCCAGGAATGGCAGCGGCCCTCTGACGTCGATAAGCCGATTGGAACCTCGCTCGCGGAATTCATCATGGCCAGTGGAGGCAATGCCAAAACATAAACACGCCGGACAGACGACAGTACTGACGATAATGACTGCAAACATCACCAGAAAACACTCGCAATGCAGCAGCCACCCACAGATGCCTTACACCCACCTTCGACCATGCTGCGGTGCGATCCGTCATATCGGTCATTCGCTGCAACCGCAAAATCAAGGGATTGGTGAACCCTCAGTTTGCGGGACGATGTGGTCTTTGAAGCCAACTGGCTGAATGACCGCATCCAATGAGTTGCTATTTCGGCAGTAACGGTCACTTTTGCCAAAGAAGGACAACGGTAGAGAAGTCGGCTGCGTTTCAGCGAATTGAGTTACTCAGCCAGTGCCGCTGTCACAATAATTTCGACCAAAAGATCACTGTCTGCCAACTTTGCTTCACCGCAGGCGCGAGCAGGCGCGTGGCCCGTTGGCACCCAAGCATCCCAAACGGCGTTCATCTCGTCAAAATCGGCCATATCAGCGAGCCAAATCGTTGTCGAGAGCATGTGTTCTCGTGAAGATCCCGCCTCCTTCAGCAATACGTCGACACGTGAAAGACAGTCGAGGGTTTGTTCCGTAACATTCGGCCCGTCACCAACTTGGCCGCATAGGAAAACGGTACCTGCATGTTTCACAATTTTGCTCATGCGGGCGCTGGTATGTAATCGCGTTATCATTGATGTGTCCTTTAGGTGGTGGTTGGCGCGGGAAGGTTTGTCTCGCTTGTTACCTCACGCCGCACGAGGTGACGCAGGTAGCGGCGTTCGAACCAGCGGAACGTCCAAGTGATACACAACACGATCAGAAAATAGAGCAACGCGGCCGTAATAAAGCCTTCATATGCAAGATAGTAACGCCCATTCAGCCAGCGGCCCACGCCAAGAATGTCCTGAAGCGTGATCGTGCTGGCAACGACAGAGCCGTGCAGCATGAAGATGACCTCGTTGGAATAGGCCGGAATGGCGCGACGAAACGCGGATGGCAGGATAATCCGGCGCATACGGCTGCGATAGGAATGGCCAGTGGCAATGGCCGCTTCGACCTCACCTTTGGGTGTGTCAGCGATGGCACCGCGCAGCAGTTCGGTTGTGTAAGCCGCCGTATTCAGTGTGAAGGCGATGAGTGCACACCACCAGGCTGAGGAAAGGATCGGGTCCCAGAGGAAGCTTTGCCGGATCACCTCAAACTGGCCAACGCCGTAGTAGATAAGATACGTTTGAACCAACAAGGGTGTGCCGCGAAACACATAGGTGTAGGTCTGCACAATGGGGTTGAGAATCCTGTGGCCAGACGCCCGGGCAATCGCTATTGGAATGGCCAGTAATCCACCCAGCAGCAGTGCCAGAAACGTCAGGTTCAGCGTAATCCAGACGCCATACATAAAGCGATCAAAATTTTCCGCGATCAGGGCAATATCAAGCGGGATGTAAGACAGTATATTTTCCATGATTACGCCCTCACCACGCCACGACTGTAGCGCCGGTCCAAGGCACGCAGCAGCAGGTCAGAGATGCCCGTCAGCACCAGATAGATGACAAAAGCAGCGGCCATGAAGGTGAACAATTTGTCCGTTGAGCGACCTGCCGTGAAGGCATTATAGACCAGATCTTGCAATCCGATCACTGACACCAGCGCAGTTGTCTTGAGCTGGACAAGCCAGTTGTTAGTAAATCCGGGCAACGCAAAACGCACCATTTGCGGCCAGATGATATGTCGGAAAATCAGGGATTGAGGCATCCCACAACTAATGCCTGCCTCGATTTGGCCCCGTGGGATGGCCATGATCGCACCGCGAAAAGTCTCGGTGAAATAGGCCCCGAAAATGACGCCGATTGTGCCGGCACCCGCAATAAACTGGCTGACTTCGACATAACCCCAAAGGCCGGTCGCTGCCCCGGTGTTGTTCAACGTGACCTGTCCGCCGTAGAAAACCAGCAGGATCAAAACCAGATCGGGAATGCCGCGCACGATTGTCGTATAGAGGTTCGCGACCCGTTGCGCCAAGCGATTGGAGGACAGCTTGGCCCAAGCCCCAAGCAACCCAAAGAACAGCGCAACCACCAAGGAGGACAGCGCCAGTTTGATGGTCATGAGTGTTCCAGAAATCAGTTGTGATTGGTATTCCAGTATCAGGTCCATCACGCGCTCCTTGGGGTAAGGTCAGGGCAGCAGAGTGCTGCCCTGACGTTTGGCTCAGTTGGACGCAGGACGGGCGCCGAAGATGTCGAATTCGAAATACTTGTCATTGATCGTGGCGTAGGTACCGTTGTCACGGATTGCCGTGATGGCCGCGCTGATCGCATCCCGAAGTTCTTCTTCGTTCTGACGCACAGCAATGCCGACACCTTCGCCATAACAGTCGACGTCTGTCTGATCGCCACCAAGGAAAGCGTACTCGGCACCCTCATCTTTCGTCAGAAAGCTGTTTTGTGCGATCAGACTGTCGGAGAGTTGCAGGTCGATGCGGCCCAAGACCAGATCCTGAAATACTTCCTCTTGCTTGCCGTAGAGCACGATTTCTGCGTCTGGGAACATTTTTTCGGCATAGCACTGATGTGTTGCGCCGCGTTGAACGCCGATGCGCTTACCAGCAAGACCTTCAGGGGTCGCTTCAAAGTCCGCCCCTTTTGGCGCAACCAGTCGCGCGGGTGTCTGGTAATACTTCTCGGAAAAGTCGATCTGGCGCTTGCGCTCTTCAGTGATCGACATCGACGCGACAATCGCGTCAAACTTGCGGGCTTTCAGGGCGGGGATCATGCCATCCCATTCTTGCTCGACCAATTCGCATTGGCGCTTCATTTCCGTGCAAAGAGCCATGGCGATTTCGATGTCAAAACCGACAAGCGTACCGTCAGACTCTTTGGATGAAAATGGAGGGTATGCACCCTCAACGCCGATGCGCAGCGCATCTTCTGCCATTGCAGGGGCGGCAAAGACGGCCAGAGTTGCGGCTGCAACGGCAGACACAAAGGTTCTTCTGATCATGGTATTATCCTCTTTTGGGGTTGGTTAATTCATGCGTGAAAGAAACGCCTGAAACTCGGGGGTTTGGGGGTTGGAAAACAATTCTGCCGGCGGGCCTTCTTCACAGACTTCGCCTTGGTGCAGAAATACGGTCTTGGTAGAAACATCGCGGGCAAAGCCCATCTCGTGCGTGACGACCAGCATCGTGCGGCCTTCTTCAGCCAGATCACGCATCACGCCCAGCACTTCGCCGACCAGTTCGGGGTCAAGCGCCGAAGTGGGTTCGTCAAACAGCATCACATCCGGGTCCATCGCCAAAGCACGTGCAATGGCAACACGTTGCTGTTGCCCACCGGAAAGATGCGCCGGATAGTAATCCGCCCGATCCGAAAGCCCGACCTTGGCCAGTAAAGACAGCGCCTTTTCGCGGGCCTCTGCTTTGGGCGTTTTCTGAACGTAAAGCGGCCCTTCAAGCACGTTTTCCAACACGGTCATATGGGACCACAGATTGAAGCCCTGAAACACCATGGCAAGGCGCGAACGCATCCGCTCCACTTGCCGGATGTCCTCTGGCACGGTCTCTCCGTGACGGTTTTGTTTCATGCGGATTTTCTCGCCTGCAAGAAAAACATCGCCGGAATTCGGAGTCTCAAGCAGGTTGATGCAGCGCAGGAAGGTACTTTTGCCAGACCCGGAGGCACCCAGAATCGCGATGACTTCGCCCTTCTGCGCTTCCATCGAGACCCCTTTGATCACCTCGTGATTACCAAAGCTCTTGTGCAGGTTGTCGACCTTGAGTGCGGCTGGATCGCTCATGCCGTTTCCTTCTGTTTTGGTGCCATTGCGGCAAGTTCCCCAAGCGTGACGGGCTTGATCGGGGTACGCGCCCTTGGTGCCGGGATCATATTGGGGTCTTGCAATGTGTTGGCGCTTAGAATGCCGCGTACCGTTGCGTCACACATGCGGCCCTGACAGGGGCCCATGCCGGTGCGCAGCGACGTTTTGATCTGCCGATGACCGGACACACCTTCGCTGATGCCTTGGCGGATGTCGCTGGCGGTTACTTCTTCGCAGCGGCACACGATGGTTTCATCAGCAGGCGATAGAATTTCCGGCGGTGGTGCATAGGCTGCATCCAGAAATGGACGGATCGCACGGGAACGGAACAAGGCACCACGCGCTGTCGCCGCACGTTGCGTGCGTGCGTCGGCGCTGATGCGCCCAATCTGGTACAATATGTTCAAGGCGGCCAGTTCACCAGAAGCTGCAGCCGTTTCTGCCCCGCCGATCCCCGCACTTTCACCCGCTACATGCAGGCCGGCAACATTTGTGTTGCCCCACACGCCGGCTACGGGTTGGAATGCAACCTGTGCCTCGTTCCAGACGTGGGCGATGCCCGCCGAACGGCTCATATGCGTTGATGGGATGACACCTTGATGCGTCAGCAGAAGGTTGGTGGATAGTGTTTCGCGGCGGCCCTTGTGGGTGAATGAAAACGAAATCGCACCATTGTCTTCGGCCTGTGCCTCGAATTGAGCAGCCCCCTTAAACCGACGGACGCCAGCTGCCTGAATTTTGCGGATAAGGCTCAGCCCTTTCACCAAAGTGGGCGCGCTGAACAAAGCACGCGGCAGATGAAGCATTGCGCCAAACAGCATGCGCGTGGTTTGCGTTTCAACCAGTGCTTTCGGCGGGCATCCTGCATCAATCATCTGTGCTGCAATGAGGTACAGTAGCGGACCCGAACCAGCCAGCACCGCGTCTTTGGGCAGCATCCCCGAGGTTTTCATCAATATCTGCGCTGACCCTGCGGTCATTACACCGGGCAACGTCCAACCCGGAAAGGGAACTGGACGTTCTTGCGCACCACCTGCCAACAAAACATGTGGTGCAGCAGAAACAGTGCTTACGCCATTCTGCGACCAGACCAGGCGTGGACCGTTTTCCAAGCGCCATACCGTTGCGCCAAATTGTGTCGTAATGTTTGCGTGATCCAGTGCGTCGACAAATCGCCTGCCGCTGGCATAATCTTTGCCGAGCCAATTGCGCGAGGAGCGGTTTACACCAACATTGCGATATATCTGGCCTCCGGCCTGCGGTTGTTCGTCCAGCAAAAGCACATTCAGCCCGCCTTGGGCCGCAGTCGCAGCAGCAGACATGCCCGCCGGACCCGCGCCAACAATGATTAAGTCAAATTCAGACATCATTGCCCCCGGTCAACCCGCGCAAGCCGATCTGGCGTTTTACAACCATGCCGTCGCGCACCAAAGTCATGCAGGCTTGCGTGTTGGGCGTACCATCAACTTCAACCAGACAGTCGAAACACACCCCCATCATGCAGAAGGCAGAGCGGCCAGCGCCTGTTGCTGTTTCGCGGCTCGCGTCGCCGGAATGTGAAAGCAGAGCCGCAGCCAGAGATGTTCCAATAGGTGCCGTCACAAGCTCACCATCAAAGGTGAACTGCACTGGCTCGCCATCCTCAGGCGGCGTTTGAAAGCGTGAAGCGATGTTCATCGAATGCCTCCAAATCAGGTGCTGCGGATGTGTCTTCGATCCAATCGGTCAGGACAGAAGCGTGCAAGGAGGCCAGCGTGACGCCACTGTGGCAGGTCACAAGATAGGCACCGAGGTGTTCATTTGACTGGGCGTAGACCGGATAACCGTCAGGCGACATCACCCGCAATGCACCCCATGCGCGTATAACACGGACATCAGCCAAAGCGGGAAAAACCTGCACGGCGTGGCGGGCCAACCCCGCCATAACATCCAGTGTTTCACTGTCATCCATGCCAGCATCGGCCTTGGTGCCACCAATCTGCACACCGCCTTCATCGACCTGCCGGATCGTGCTGGAAATAAACGGCAGGCGATCCCTCAGTTTTTCGGTGATCAACAACTCGCCCCTTTGCGGACGGATTTTGGTCCGAAACCCAAGATCAGCCGCCAGTTTCATGGCTCCCAATCCAGCACACAACAGGACCTTCTCCGCGCCGAAGGTGTCTCCATTCGCCAAGGTCAGATCAAAACCGCCGTTAGTAACGGGATCGACTGACGTCACCTGCGCGTTTGTTTTAACTGTGCCACCCAAGGCCTGCACGGACAAGCGCAACGCGCGCAAAAACCGCAGCGGGTTCACATGCCCATCAAACTTGGAAAACGTAGCGCCAACAACATCCTCGCCAATGCCATCGATTTGTCTATGCAGATCATCTGCCGACAGGACTTCGTGGGAGAACCGGTTGCCGATATGCGACTGTTGCCCGGCCAACATCCCGGCAAATTCGTCCATCTCGTCGGCATCTGTAAAAAACTCGAACCCGCCCGATTGATCCAGTGCCACGTCAATGCCCGAAAGGTCGGTCAATTTTGCCGAGAACTCAGGCCACGCGGCCAGAGCCTCGCCTGTCCACTTGGCGTAAGGTGCAAAGTTCCAGCCTTTGCCCTGTCCCCAAACCAACCCAAAGTTACCTTGCGAGGCACGCGCATCGCTATCTGCTCCGTCAAGGACACATACACGGCGACCCGCTTGCAACAATCCCATTGCCACGGACAGGCCAACAACGCCTCCGCCGATAATTGTGATTTCTGAGTGTTTGGCTGACATTCGATTCCCCCGCTGCCACCATCGCAAAGTTCCCAACATAGGAATAATCGTCATATTTGCGTTAATCATTCCCTGAAGATATGCATTTGGGATGTTGCATCGCCTTACACACCGACAAATCGAAGCATTCCGTGCCGTGATCGAAACCGGCAAGATTACCGCTGCGGCCGATGTGCTGGGGACGACGCAACCTTCAGTCAGTAAGATAATCGCCGACTTGGAACACGTTGCAGGTTTTGGATTGTTTGAGCGGCGCGGACGGCAGGTGATACCAACGCAAGAGGCGCTTGCACTTTATGAAGAGGTTGAGCGATCCTTTGTCGGGATGTCTGAAATCTCGCGGGTCATTGAAGATATTCGAGATTTTCGCAAAGGCAGCTTATTGGTTGCGGGTATGCCCGCGCTCGCGTTGAAATTCCTGCCGGATGTGATCGCAGATTTCGTCGCGGAGGAACCAGGCATTTCAGTGTCTCTACGTGCCAGAAGCTCCCAAGCCGTGATGCGACATCTAAGCTCGCAGCAATTCGATCTTGGATTTGCCGCCCTGGACACAGATCATCCCGCGGTCTTGCGAGAACCGATTTTCACATCAGGTATGTTGGCGGTCTTGCCCATCGGTCACGCTCTTGGTGTGAAAGATTTCCTGGAACCTCTGGACTTCGATCAACAGCCGTTCATTGCCCTTGGTGCCGAAATCGGAACCCGGTCTGAAACCGATTTGTTTCTCTCATCAGGTCCTGCGCGACCTCGCATTGTTGCTGAAGCACAACTGTCCGCCTCGATCTGTGAACTGGTTGCAGCAGGTGCTGGCATCTCGATCGTTGAGCCGGTCACTGCGACACATTTTGGCTTTTCTGGCCGGGTTCTGGTGCGACCGTTGGTTCCTGAACAATCATTTCGATACGATCTACTGCTACCGGCCTTGCGAAAACCATCTCGGGTAGCGAGCCGATTTTTGGAGCTTGTAGAAAAAAAGTTCGCTTACTTTTTCGAAAAATAATTTATCAAGGGATTTCCGTTCGATGCCAGAAGATGACATTCAAGCGGACTGCAGCAATCAGTAAAACGGGCTCGAAGCCGCCCTTAGATCAGTCGCAACAAGCCTTGCTAAGGGCAGACCGGTCGCTAACGAGGACGGCCCAAACCGAATTTTCACCCACCATCAGCCATGCCGCAGTGCGGTCTGTTAAACCAGACTTTCGATGTAAGTGCGCAATCAGACGATGAGTGAATTCACAGTTCGCGGACCAAGCGCCATATCGCCACGGCTGCGTCAGTGGCTGCTTCCACTAAAGTCCCTAGGCATATTGGTCTTTGGCCACCCATCACCCCACGATCATTTATCGGACTATTGAAAATGGCATTTAGTTAAACGCACGTGGTTGTTAAGCGGTCGCATCGAGCAAGGTTGGTTGGATGATTTTTCGGCTACCGCAAGAAATGATACCGTTCTGAGCAACGCGGCATCTTCCAATTTCCATAAAACTCAGGTTGGGTGACCAGATGGAAAGACGTCTGGTCACTATTGTCGCAGCAGACCTGGTTGGGTACTCTCGGCTCATTTCCGACGATGAGGAAGGAACCCTAAAGCGGTTCAGGTTCGTTCGTGAGACCATAATCGACCCTGAACTCAAGTCAGCTGGCGCGCGCGTGATTAAAACAATGGGTGATGGTTTGTTGGTGGAGTTTTCTTCGCCCGTCGATGCCGTCAGAACGTCGCTGGCCATTCAAAACGCCATGGTTGCGCAGGCGGCCGATCAACCCGAAACACGAAAGCTGCAATTCCGGATTGGCATCAACCTTGGCGACGTCATCATCGATCGGGATGATATATTGGGCGACGGTGTAAATATCGCCGCACGACTTGAAAGCCTTGCCCCTCCCGGCGGCATCTGCATTTCACGTACAGTCCACGATCAGCTTCGGGGCAAGATGTCACAACCTATGACCCCAATGGGACCGCAAAACGTCAAGAACATACCTGAGCCCGTCCAGGTGTGGCGTGTTGAAATCGACGGCGTTTCAGCCACCCAAGCCCCCGCCACAAAGATGACTGAACGGCCATCGATTGCAGTTTTGCCGTTTGAAAACATGTCATCGGATACAGAGCAGGAGTTTCTTGCCGACGGAATTGTCGAAGATGTGATTACAGAGCTGTCGCGCTTTCGAAGTATCTTTGTCGTCGCTCGGAACTCTACATTTGCCTACAAAGGCACCCACAAAGACGTGCGCGAGATCGCAAGAGAACTTGGCGCGCGTTATGTGGTTGAAGGCTCTGTTCGACGGGCAGGCGACAGATTGCGCGTGAGCGCGCAGTTGATCGAAGGTGGAACCGGCAATCACCTATGGGCGGAAAAATGGGATCGGACGATGGCCGATCTGTTCGATGTTCAGGACGAACTGACACGTGCCATCATATTTGGGATCGAACCCGAACTTGGGGCCCACGAACGCGCCGCCGCACGGCGCAAGCCAACAGAAAGCCTGACGGCCTGGGAACTCTATCAACGGGCACATTCGGAATACGTCTCGAATGACGAAGGACAAAGCTATAAGGACTGTTTTGAGTACCTGACCGCCGCGATCAAAGCGGACCCTGAGTTTGCTCTGCCCCATGCGTTGATGGCGCGCTGGTATTTCTTTCACACGATGACAGGCCAAACCAATAATGACCGCGAAGGTTTCGTAAGGAACGGGCTTTTTCATGCCGAAACCTCGGTCGAGTTAGACAACAGGCTTCCGTTAGGGTTCATCGGGCAAGGCTTGATGCTAACGATGGCTGGCCGCATGAGAGAAGCCGCCGAGGCGCTGGACAAGGTCGAAGCGCTCAGCTTGAATGAGCCTTTGCTGTATTTTGCACGATCCATCTGGCATCAATACCAGCCAGACCCCGATACCTACGCGTGGGAGCAAGCTTGTCTAACGGGTCTGAAGTTAAGCCCAACTGACCCGCAAAAATGGCTTCACTACGTTTATCTGGGCATGGCACGGCTTCTGCGCGATTTTGACCTAACGGATCGCAAGGCCAAGGAAGCCTTTGAAACTGCTTCAACTTTTCCTGGTGCGCAGTACCATTGCTCATTTTTGGCAGCCCTGACGGCTGTCGCATCCGGAGATTTGGAAAACGCCAGTCGTTATGTCGAGCAAACACTGACAAAATATCCCGAATTCACTCTAACGAAGTGGCAATCCCTCGGCACCCCTCAGATGGAGAGGTTCACGCGTGAAACCGATGCAGAGCACGAGGCGTTGGTCGCACTCGGTTTACCCCGCGGATAACGTGGTTCTCGGACGTGACCACAGGATGAGCTGTTTGTTCACACTTCTAATTCAGGCAGCCTGAGAATTTGCGATCACGAACGCTTGCTTGACGCTCTCTAATGTTGGCGCGCTTTGGGCGCTACAGCGATAGACGACATCCGTGCACTGCGCGGCATTTGGCAATCTAGGCCCCTTACAGCCATTGAAGCAAGCGCAGCATCGGTCACTAGTCTTGCCCTACACAGAATGAAACGGCCCATTTTTGCCGTCCACCCACCTTCGACCATGCTGCGGTGCGATCCGTCATTTCGGTCATTCGCTGCAACTGCAAAATCAAAGGATTGGTGAACTCACAGATTGCGGGCTTTTCCGACATTGGTTTTTGAGCATGTTGCTGGCACAGCATCTGTCTGCAGTCTTGGCGATGCGCTTTTCACGGTGCAGAGGACCTCATCAAAGCAGCCATTCAACTCCGCTTTCAAGCACCAAACTCAAACTGTCCTTTTGCTGCAAAGAGGTCAAATTTGCGGGACGGCGGACAAAGCTTCTTTTCGGTGCGCCTTTGCTTTGAGTGCCTAGCAACTACACCAAGAGCGCCCGCCAGTCCAAGGTTTGAACGCAGGACTGAGTGATCTTGGTTCAACGACTTTGTCCGGCCCTGCAGGTTCGGGCGACATTCAGAAACCTTGAGAACACATTAAACATACCCACAACAGATGCTGGGTATTCCCCTTGGATTTTCAGGAAGATTAACATGATGAACCGGCGTACTTTCAATACTACAAGCGCAGCAGCTGCCTTAACAGCACTACCACGTTTGCCCCTTGCGAAACAGACAACGCAAGATTTGACCGGGTATCAATTTTCCGAAATTAACGAAGGACGCTTAACCACAAGACATGAAGGTATGGCTACGCCGCAACGGGCTGTTGATGATGAGACGCTTTTTCAGGTCGCGTCGTGTTCGAAAACAGTGACGGCCATAGCGGTTTTGACGCTGGTACGAGATGGCCGTATCGATCTAGACCAACCGGTAAGCAGGTATCTTCGGCGGTGGGAATTGACTGGCCCCAGAGGCACGACAGTAACTGTGGCCGATTTGTTGTCCCATACAGCTGGCACATCAGTCCAAGGTTTCAGTGGCTACGGGCCAGATGAAAAAATCCCCGGCTTGTTTGAAGTCTTAGATGGCCTCTATCCCGCCAACTCAGAAGCTATTCGGACACGGCGTCGCTTGTTTCCCCGGTTCAGTTACAGCGGCGGCGGTACGATGGTTCTGCAAATCCTTAGCGAAGATGTGACGGGGACACGTTTTGCAACCTACACTGCTGCGGAGGTGCTGGAACCGATTGGGGCCGCGCGCGCCACGTTTGGAATAGAACCGGAGGCGGAATTTGCTCATGGATCTTATGAAAATGGTCGGTCGCTGCCTGGCGGGTTCAAAAGACATCCAGAAAGCGCTGCGGCCGGGCTTTGGGCAACAGCATCAGACCTTGCACGGGTTCTTCACGCGGTTTTGAATTCATTGCAGGGAGCCAAGAACGCTGTTCTTCCCGCTGAGTTGGCACGGCGCATGGTGACGCCAATTAGCGGGCGTGCGGGTCTGGGGGTTTTTGTCGGCCCGGGCAGGAAAATCTGGCATGACGGTAGAAATTATGGGTTTGATTCCATAATGGTAGCAGAGCTTGATACCGGGAGGATTCGGACCGCCGTAACCAACCGAAATGGTGCAATCGAAAGCTATGCGGGTATGTTGACGGCCGACTGAATTGAAGCCGTTTTTGTGGGCTGGATCATGCGAAGCACAGGCAATGAACTGTGAATGGTTCGGTCAAAAGGCGTAGACAGCAAAAGAGATATCAGACTAAACAACCCTCTCACTTTCCTGTTTAGTTTGATATTATCTGTCACATGGGCCAAATTTTTGCAGAAAAGATCAGTACCGCCACAATCGCAATCGCGTTGTTCGGTATCGTCTTTTGTTTGATGCAGACCAAATATACCCGTGTGAATCGCAGCTTCGCAGTGTTTCTTGCCGCTGTGACAGTCAACAACATTCCCGATGCATTCAATAGCACGATCTGGGGTACGCAGAGTGTCTATTTTTTGTTTTCGGAATTGGTCATCTGGCTGCCAAGTGCGCTGTGTCTGGCGCCACTGTTCTGGATTTATGTCTTTACCTTGACATCAACATCCCAACAGCAAACCGCAAATGCTTTTCGGCATTTCTTACTGGCGGCCTTTTCGTTGCTTATGGGGCTAGCAATGCTGTTTTCTCCGCAAGATGTTAGAGACGGGCTTGTGTCGGGTGGCCAATTGCCGGACTCTGGCTGGGCACTTGCGGTTGTTGTTGTCGCCATGTTGCATGCCATCGTTTATCCGCAAATGGCGATCTACCTGTTTCTGATCGTGCGTCGTATGATGATGTTTCGAACGTTGCTGCGTGACTACTACGCAAGTACCGAAGAACATGAACTGCGCTGGATTTTTGTAATAGGTGTTCTTGCGGCTCTGTTTTGGCTGGCCCGGACGATCATCTTTCTGATTATCGGCGTTCAAGAACAGCAAGACATTCCAGATACGCTTTTTTACACGGCAGGATTTGTCAGTCTTGCTCTGGTTGCGGCAATGACGCTTTGGGGATTGCGGCAACGCCCGCCATTGGTGCCAGACGAAGACGAAGAACAACCGCCTAAGCCAACTCAGATATTGTCAGCAGACCAATCCGGTGGAAAATATGAAAAGTCGGCGCTCAGTCCTGAGACATCGACACGTATTGCCCGCAAATTACGTGCGGCAATGGAAACTGATCACTTGCACCGTGACCCCAACCTTTCGTTGTGGGCTTTGGCGCGGCACATCGGTGCCTCCCCAAACTACATTTCCCAGACCTTGAACGAAGTGATGGGCGAAAATTTCTTTGACTTCGTCAATGGCTACCGGATCGCAGAAGCGATGACTTTGTTAACCACGACGAACGCTTCAGTCCTGACCATCACGTACGACGTAGGCTTTAACGCGCGATCGTCATTCTACAATGCCTTCAAGCGCGTCTCGGGGCAGACGCCCACAAGTTATCGGAAAAAAATGTCTCATCCTGTTGGGATGGACGACTAGACAAAGTGATTGGGCGACATCCGAACCTGACATGATCGATCAGGAGATACCCGCACCCACTTTGACCAACTTCCATCAACCCACGAAAACTGGACTCTATCTCATCGTTGCGGAGCGTTGAAACGCGATCTGCTGCGTCGATCTGCGCAACCTTGAGATATGAATATACTGAGAAAGAAACACCGATGAAACGATATCTAATTTTGGCTGTTCTCGGCCTAAGCGCATGTGAAACGCCAGCCGAGCTTTCAGCACGTGACCAACTCGACGCGGCCTGCATGGCTGGAAACCTACAGGCCTGCGAAGCGGTCGAGCGGAGAGTTGCTGCGCAAAACCAGAACCTCGCAATCTCCACGCTCGGGCTATGACGCAAAGTAGCAAGGCCTAGTCTGTAAGAATAACTTTGTATTGGCCAGGGTGGTGCCCTGGCCAGCATTTCAATGGATCAAGGCAGCGGCGCGCAAGAACACATCCGTTGAACCGCACAGGCCTTTCGTCCGCAGCCATCACAGCTCATGCCCCAATAATGGGTGGGTACAAGAATTTTCATTATTCAAACCCATCCCCAAGCAAGGCCCTTGCCTAGGGTATCTTAGCCATTTCGCAATTAATCAGGAGAAACGAAATGAATTTGAAACTTGTCTGGATCGGTCTCTATGGCGTCGTGGTGGGCACTGTCGCCGGTTGGCTCTTTTTTGACACTATTCCCGGCGCTATCGGTGTCGGTTTCGCTATGGCGGGATGTCTTTGTGGTGCGTTGGCTGCTGCGGCGTCTGAAGACGATACACATTGACCGCAATATCGCCTGTAAAACTGGCTTTCGGCTCGACAAGGGGCCACCGGAGTTGAAGCGGTATGTCGATGACACCGAGCGTTATTGAGGTGCGGGGCACTAAGTGCCGAGGCGCTTAGCTTCTTCTCAGCCGCATGGAGCGCTTCACTTTATGAAGTGCGCCCACACCGTAAAGGAACACGAAATGGACAGACGAAAATTTCTTAAATGCTCAACAATGGGGACCAGCGCCCTCGTTGTTACGGGATGTAATTCGGGAGCTTTGCAGGTTCAACAGGGTGGCAAGCCACCGCTGGAAGTCAGCCTATTTGCGCCTTGGGATGCGCCAGAGATCTTAAAACTTTACGACCCTGCCGTCTTACCCGCCGCTGCAATCCTCGCATCAAACCCGCACAATACACAGCCTTGGACAATGGCGTTTGACGAGAGAAGCTTTCATATCGACGCAGACACGGAGCGTCATCTTGGTGCCTTTGACCCTTTTCAGCGCGAAATGTGGATCGGGTTGGGCTGCGCAATTGCTAATGCTGAAATCGCCGGTGCGACGGCGGGCTTGCGAACGGGGAGGCCAAGGGTTTCTCAGCTGGGACGCAATGGCGCGGGGCGCGTGACACTTGCACTTGAAAAAATGGAAGCAATTCAACACCCCCTAGCGCCGTTCATTCACGAACGGCGAACCAATCGTGCGCCATTCCTAGATAGGCCTGTTCAATCAGATGCCCTCAAGCGTGTGTCAGAAATGGTAGGAAGCATACGCGGAGCCAGCTACACAACATTTGATCGAGACTCCGATCAGGGGCAAGCCTTTGCACAAGGAACTCTTGAGGCAACCCGTGCCATCACGCTAGATCACAGCATGAGCAGCGACGCCCACGTTTGGTTCCGCAATAATGCCCGCGAGGTTGCCGAACACAGAGATGGTGTCTCTATCCCGACGGCAGGATTGGCACCTGCAATTTCGTTTCTTGGCCAAATCTTTCCCGTAACAGACAAACAGAAATCCGGTGAATATTGGCTGGCATCAACAAAACGTCAGGTCGCAAGCACCGCTGGCTTTGGTATCATTAAAGTGAAAAATCCGTACGATCGAAATCAACAGATCGCAGCGGGTCGCCTTTGGCAGCGTTTGCACCTGGCCCTTACCTCTCAAGGTATCGCCGCGCAGCCGATGAACCAATTGCCAGAGATCGTAGATCGTGATCGAAAACTGGGTGAAGTTCGCGGATGGAGCGAGAAGTTGCGCACAATATCGGGCGTAACTGGAAAGGCTACATTGGCATTCAGGTTTGGATATCCGACACGAAAAGTGCCACATTCTGCGCGCCGACCTGTCGACTGGGTACTGCCAATTTCATAATACGCTTTTTAAAGGGATGGCATTTGAACACTTAGAGTTCCCTGCAGCCTTTCCAAAGCAGCCGTTTACGACGGACAGTTCTAGGCTTGTTTTGTCTTGCGCTTTGATCCTTGGCCATCGTTCCTTCGCTGCAAACTGTGCGAATGACTGGTTTTCACACCGTGTTGCGACAACGGAATTTTAGCAGTTGCAGCAATTTACACGTTGCGGGCGTACGCAGCACAAAATCAAAAGGTCCTGTGTGGGCTCGAAGCGGTCATCTGACGAAACACTCAGAAAAATTATGCATTTAAGAGCCTTCGAGGTCGGCTTGGCGGGACTTGGACGAAGCCGCTACCGCGGCAATGGCGCTTGTTTTGAACGTAGCACGTTGCTGTGAACGCTGCGCATTTTGATATCTGACGCACCTGTCTGACGATTGAGCCTTCTCAATCAACGGACAGGAGATTTCCATGAAACATGAGAAGACAACCCCGCTGCGTGAGCGGATGATCGAAGATATGCGCATCCATGGGATGGGCGATAAAGCGCAAAAGGCTCATATCCGGGCGATCAAGCATTTTGCCGGGTTCTTGAAGCGATCACCTGATACGGCGACGCCTGACGACCTGCGCGCCTATCAGCTGCACATGACCGATACTGGGGTCACGCCGCCTACATATAATGCGCGGATCATGGCGCTCAGGTTCCTGTTTGGGAAGACCTGCGGGCGCGAAGAGATGAAGAAGTACATGCAGTTCCGCACGCGACCTCGGAAGTTGCCTGCGGTGCTGAGCATCGAAGATGTTTTGGAGCTTCTTGCTGCGGCCCCTGGTCCGGGTCTGAAGTATCGTGCGGCGCTCAGTATTTCCTACGGTGCCGGGCTGCGGGCATCGGAGGTCTGCAATCTCAAGGTCAGCGATATCGACAGCGACCGGATGTTGATCCATGTCGATGAAGGCAAGGGGCAGAAGGACCGCAAGGTGATGTTGTCGCCGGATCTGAGGGACCTGCTGCGGGAGTACTGGCGTGAGGCGCGACCCGAGGGTTGGCTCTTTCCTGGCAAGCCGAAGATCAATCCGGTCACGTCGAGGCAATTGGGTCGGGCATTCAACTCGGCCAAACATCTGGTCGGCATTTCCAAGCCTGCGACGCTACATACGTTGCGCCATAGCTTTGCCACGCATCTGCTCGAGGCTGGTACGGACGTCCGCGTGATCCAGGTTTTGCTCGGTCATGCCAAGTTGAGCACGACGGCGCGCTATACCCATGTCGCCACCAAGACGATCCGGGATACGCCCAGCCCATTCGAAGCGCTGAAGAGGCTGAACATCGAGAACCTGCATCACCGACCGGGATAAGTACCGGTCAGTTGCCAAAGTTCAAGCTGGAGATCGCTGACATCTTCCGCACCCATGGCCCTGCTTGGCGGCGGGCCAATAGGGGACATGTCAGCCTCAGCCAGCTCAAAGTGATGTCCTCCATTGAGGCCTGCCGAACCGAGGCGCTCGGCGGGCATGTAGCGGCCTGTACCAAGTGCAACCATCACCACATTGCTTACAACAGCTGCAAGAACCGCCACTGCCCCAAATGTCAGGGTCCGGCTGCGCGCGACTGGATGGCGGCGCGGGCAGAGGATTTGCTGCCGGTGGAATACTTCCACGTCGTCTTCACGTTGCCCGCTGAGATCGCCCGCATCGCCTACTGGAACAAGAAGGCCGTCTATGGCCTTCTGTTCAAAGCGTCTGCGCAAACGGTGATGACAATCGCAGCCGATCCCAAACGTCTCGGCGCAAGGGTCGGCATGACCAGCGTGCTGCACACTTGGGGCTCGGCTCTCACGCATCACCCACACATCCACATGATCGTCCCAGGTGGAGGGTTGTCGAAAGACGGCAACCGCTGGATTGCCTGCAAACCAGGGTTCTTCCTGCATGTGCGGGTGTTGTCTCGGTTGTTTCGACGCCTTTTTATCGAAGGGTTACTGGCTCTGCACCATGCAGGCGAATTGACCTTATTTGGCGATCTGCTGGGGCTGTCCGATCCGCAGGCCTTCGCCGCATATCTCGCGCCACTGCGCAAAATAGAATGGGTGGTCTACGCCAAACCACCCTTCGGTGGCCCCGAGGCAGTGCTGGCCTATCTCAGCCGATATACGCATCGCGTGGCAATCTCAAACAGTCGTCTGATCAACGCCGATGCCAACACTGTCGCGTTCAAATGGAAAGATTACCGCATCAAATCCGACGACAGACAGAGCGTCATGCGCCTTTATACCGCCGAGTTCATCCGACGATTTCTGATCCATGTGCTACCCGATCGCTTCCACCGTATCCGTCACTACGGCCTGCTGGCCAGTTCAAAGCGCAAGGTTAATATTGCAAAAGTGCGCACGTTGCTTGGCGCACAGCCCCCCAAACTAGAAGACACGCCAGCCGCAGAAGTCATCCCACTCACATTGCGAGAACCATGCCCAGACTGTGGCGGCGCAATGCGCATCATCGAGACTTTCCGACGCGGCCAGAAACCACAATCCCGCGCACCACCCCAAGAGGCCGCCGCATGACGAGACGCACGTCACCATCCAACGGCCACACCCTGAACAGCAACGCGTTCGAGGCCGATACCCGCTTGCCTGCAGCTCCATTTAAGATGCTCAATGTGCCTGAATTAGGTGAAATACTTCTCGTAAAAGAAATTCTGGCACTTCAGATCAGCGCCAGAAAAACACAGCCTCATCATCTTGGATTAACCTTGGCAGGGCTCGCTTCACACTTTCCCCATAGGGCTCACCCAAACCCCACGGCTTCCTCCTAGTCATGTTTCCCAACGCGGGCCACCGTCGCACAGAAACGAAACCCTGCTCTCAGGCCCGCATCGAAAAACCTTAAACTTTGCCGCCGTTGTACTTCCGAATGTTTGCTGACGCAGCATCTGTTCGCAGTTGCGGCACACCCGTTGTTGCAGTACAGTCGGCGTAGTCAGACCGGTCATTCAGCGACCAAGTATCGCCGGGAAGGGTGACCGTACTTTCGCTGCCGATGGGCCGACCTAACAAGACGCGGACAAACGGTCGTTGGTGTATTGGGCTCCAAGGATGGCTTTGTGCAATTCGTAACAGCAGGATCCGTCCAAGACGGTAATCCAGACCCAATCAGCGTCCCGACACCTCAAAAAAGACGTCAAACAGCTTGCGCTTGGCTTTGGGTCATCCAAAGAAGCCCAAAAAGAAGCAACGCAGCAGAAACAGTGCATGCGATTGTCCGCACAGAGTTCCAGAAGGTCCATCTCGGGACATAGACCTGCAACCAGTAATCGCGGGTGGTGTCCGTAGACATTTCCATGCCCGCAAGGGCTTCGTTCATCGGGACGTTGAAGATTACGGTGACGCCGAAACATCCGAAAAGATAGACCAGCCCGGCCAGCAGGATCAGCGTGCCGGATGGTCCAGACGGGGCAAGTGCGCCGAAGCCCACAAAGACCAATGAAACGACTGCCATGCCCAGAAACAGGGCCATGAAGATCCAGCGAAAAACCTCGCGGTTGATGACCTGCATGGCCTCAAGGCCACTATGGCCACCGGTCAACGCGAGCGAGCGGATGATAAAGTCGGAGAAGGCGAGAAACACGCCGCCCACAAGGGCGTAGGCGAGGATTGCGAATTGAGTGAGCAAGAGGAAAGCGGTCGACATTTTCGGGTCTCCTAGTGGGGTGATGCGGCAGGAGAATCAGTGTCTCCCGCCTTTTTCGATGAATTGAGTCAAGCCGCAGTAGACCAAGCGCCTGCAGCCATCGCAGTTTGAGCGAAGTCGGCAAAGTCGTGGGGTTTGCGGCCCAATGCACGTTCAACGCCATCACTCGTATGCGCGTTGCGACCGTCCAGCGTTTCACGAGCGATCGAGGTGAAGACATCAGCCAGGAAATCATCGCCGGCGGCCGCGACATTGGCGTGGAACGCTTCAAACGTGATCGGAACGTGCTGGATGTGGCGCCCCAGCGTTGCCGACAGGACTTCAGCCATGTCAGCGAATGTCATCAGACGCGGGCCGGTTACCTCATAGCTTTCGCCAAGGTGTCCCTCTTCTGTCAGGGCCGCGACGACCACATCGGCAATGTCATCAATGTCGATAATCGGCTCGCCCACGTTTCCGCCAGGCATGGGCAGCACGCCACCAAGGATGGGGTCGCGCAAGTAGCCTTCACTGAAGTTCTGTGCAAACCATGCGGCCCGCACGATAGTAAATGGGATACCAGAGTTGCGAACAATCTCTTCGCCGATGCTGGCGAAATGCTCGCCACGCCCGGAAAGCAGAACGATATGCTGCAAGCCAGAGCCCAAGGCGACCTTAGTGAAGGCCTCCAGCTTTTCCACGGCACCGGGGAAGGCGAGGTCGGGGAAATAGGTGACATAGGCCTTGGAGACACCGTTCAGAACGGGGGCCCATGTGGCCTGGTCTTCCCAGTCGAACGGGGTGCCAGAACGGCGCGCGCCGCGCCGGACGGACAGGCCTTTGGCTTCGAGCTTGGAGGCAACACGCGATCCGGTCTTGCCAGTCGCGCCGATGACGAGGATGGGTGGGGTGGTCATGCTTATATTCCTTTGGTTGCAGTTGATGACCAGAGTTTAGAAAGATGGATCGGCGCTGGTAT
Source organism: uncultured Sulfitobacter sp. (assembly GCA_947501805.1). GTDB lineage: Bacteria > Pseudomonadota > Alphaproteobacteria > Rhodobacterales > Rhodobacteraceae > Sulfitobacter. The sequence continues at coordinate 22,643 of CANMXJ010000023.1, forward strand.
TGACCATGCGTGCCAGGGTTTTGACATCCGCTGCCAACTCGGTGTCACAGCAAAACGGGGTGCAAACAAAATGGCGGCGCTGGAATGTCCAACGCCGCTATTTTTGATTGCCGTTTTGTGGTGTTGCTATTCGGTTTCATAAAGGGTGAATTGCATATCTGCCGCTTCTTCACGCAATGGCTTGCAGGCCGTGTATTCAGGCGAAGCAAACCATGCCTTGGCCGTTGCGACATCCGGGAAACGCACCATGGCGACGGATTGCCTGTCCTCTTGCCCGACCAGCGCGTTGACCTTCTCGCCCTTGGCGACAAATTCGCCACCATGCGCGCTGACGGTAGGGCCTGCCACAGTGGCATAGGCGTTCATTTTCTCTGCATTCTTGACGTTGAAACGTGCCACGAGAAGTGCGGTCATTGTTCTCTCCTTAAACCTTTGTTGTGTGTATCGGCAGAGTAGACGCATGCAGGCGACAAGGATTGACCCTTCAGGCCAAGGTTTTGACAGTGCCCGCCAGAACCGCGTTACCCTTGCGTCTTACGATAGGCTGCCGGGGTCACGCCCATCCATCTTTTAAAGGCGCGGTTGAAGGCGCTTTGCTCTGAATATCCAGTCAGGAACGCGATCTCAGACAGCGCGTAGGCCTCATCGCGCAGCATGGAAGTGGCAATCTCGCGACGCGTTTCTTCGGTCAGTGTCTGAAAGCTTAGGCCGTGTTCAGCAAGCCGCCGGTGAAAGGAGCGGGCGCTCATGCCCAGCCTGCGCGCGATCTCGGCCATCTTTGGCAAACCCTCACTGAGGGCGTGCGCGATTTCGCTTTTGGTTTGCGTCTGCAAAGCAGGCGCGTCATCGATCTGGGCCAGTTCGTGGTCTAGGTGTGAGACAAGAAACCGGGTGATGCCTTCATCTCCGAGGATATTGGGGTCCGACAAGGATTGGCGTGACAGGAGCATCGCGTCCTTGTCCGCCGCGAAGTGAACCGGACAGCCGAAATAGGCTTCGTGGTGCTTCGATGTCTTTGGGGCGGCATGTTTGAAGTACACTTCCAGCGGCGCAAAACCTTTGGATGACACTTGTCTGCACAGTGAAACACCACTGGCCAGATCGGCCTCGATTGAGATCCGCATGCCAAGCCGCCGCGACCCTGCGCGATGCTCGATGAACAGAACACCATCATCGGTGTCCTGCAACGCGTAGCGCGCAACGCTGGTCCACAGACGCCAGTACCTTTCAACACGCGAGAACGAGCCAAGCAAATCAGGCGCTGCCTTCCAGGCCAGGCCGAGTGCGCCATATTCATCCGGGCGCATCGCGCCGCCCACAATCAGCGGCAAGGAGGTCACATCCATCTGCGTCGCCATCAATTCGATCATGGCGTAAAAATCATCTTCGTCCAGCATGTGCTTGGGATCCCAAGGACCGTCCACATCCAACCCGATGGATGCCAGCACGGCCCTCTCATCGATGGCATTGCCCGCAACGCCGGCGACTTTTCGCGCAAAGAGTGACGTGATCTGTCCCATCCAATCAGGTTACGCGCGGTGAAATCACATTCCAAGTCCCCGGGGCGGCATTGCGTTCGCGCTGGTGCCAAGAGCGACCGACATTTTTGTCCCACACGTCTGTTGTTTGCTTGACTAATCGTTCGATCCGTCATGGCCGCCACACTGAAGTCAGCAAATCCCTCACGAATCAAACAGCATCTGCGCGGCTCCGGGATAAAACCACAAGCCCCAACAAGCTGTGGCAGACCAACTTCACCTATCTCAAGGTCATCGGTTGAGGGTGGTTTTATCTCAACACGATCCTAGATTACTGCAGCCGCTACACCATCGCTTGGAAGCTCTGCACGACTATGTGGGCCCAGGATCGGACCGACAGGATTGATCTGGCTTTGCGAGCCTCAGGATTGGATCAGGCAAATGAGCGAGGAGACATGGATCAGTTAGAACTGGCGCTGCGATCCCCGGCCGACGCGCGCTGTGTAGAGCTACGTCAGGTCCTGGGGAATACGGGTGGCGCATGGCATCGCTAGGCACTCTCACGGACTTGGCCGACGAGGATCGACCAGTCCATGCCCAAGGCACCATAGACGTCACCTGCCTGATTGCTCGCATTGTCTGCGAGGATCTCGATCATCAGGCTGGCCCCATCCGCGATGACCACGCCAGCTTGGGTCAGACGGTGCAAGGCGGTTTCGCGTTTGGTCATGTTGAAGGTCCCGCTGGCATCAACGGCGATGTAGGCTTCGAACCCTTCGCGCACGGCCCGCATTGCCGGGAAGGCGGCGCAGACTTCGAGGGAGAGGCCCGCAAAGATCAGCTTGCTCCGACCGGTCGCGCGAATGGCCTCTTCCACCCGTGGCTCATCCCATGCATTGACAGTTGTACGGTCGATGAAGGTCTGATCGGGCAATGCCTCTTGCAGCTCGGAAATGGCCGGACCCCAGAGCGTTTGGGATGAGGTTGTGGTTGTGACAATCGGCAAGCCGAGCGCCTTTGCGGCTTTGGCCAGCCCGACGATGTTGTGTTTCAGATCGGCGATCGAATAATCGCGGATACCGGTCATCAGCCCGACCTGATTGTCGACAAACACGACAGCGGCATTGTCTCGGGTCAGCGGTTCCGGGTTGTGTAAATTGGTCATTGTATTCTCCTTTCTGGATGGGTGTTCAGAAGTGTTGATTTCAGTCAATGGATCCGAGCCGACCGGAACGGTAGTCTGCCTCGACTGCGTCAAGCTCTGCCGCATTGCCCATGGCATATGGACCTCGTTGGACAAAGGCTTGGCGAAGGGGTTGGCCCCGCAATAAGACGACATGCGCCCCTTCTTCCGAGGAAAATGAGATGTCCGTGGCATCGGCGAATGCGATGGCTTTGCCGGGCTGAAGATCGGCAGACCCGGTGTTCCACGTCACGCGGGCAGTGCCGTTGATGGCGAGGAGCCAGGCGTGGTGGTCCTTGTCCCCTGTATGCGTAAACGTGCCACCGGCTTTTATGTCGATATCAAGCAGCATCAGCGGGTTGTCCGGCGCAATCGCACCCTTGATGCCGCCCCCATCGCCAAGGACAACCCGAGCAGTTGCGCGCTCACCCGCTAGCCGTGGGATGTCCCCCGCCGCCACGTGAAAGGCAGCAGGAGCGTCATGCCGGTGCTCTCCAGAGAGGTTGACGAAGACCTGCAGCGCGTGTGTTCTGGCACCGGGGCGGGTCGCTTCGTTGTGAAGGGCTCCGCGTGCCGCCTTGAACCAATAAAGATCGCCGGGTGCCAGATCGAGGTCATTGCCAAGGGAATCGCGGTTGTGAAACGCGCCTTCGCTGTCCTCGAACATGACCGTCACGGCAGATAGTCCGGCATGGGCATGCGTCCCGAAGGTGGGCTGCGTCATAGTGAAATGATCGACCATAATCAGCGGATCCATCAGCCCTCCGAAGTCTGCGTGCTGATAGCTTTGAGCCTGAAAGCCATCGCCAATCGTGAGCGGGTGCCCCTCGCTCTCGGCATGGGATTCACAAGGGACGCCTGCGAGCTTGTCTATCTGTAGCGTGTTCATTCCATTCTCTCGCTTTGTGTTGCATTGATAATATAGGTGAGACAATTGATCGAAAATCCGGCAATATCAGAACTTATCGTTCTAAATATGGGACGACGACTAGGAGATCGGAATGGACCTCAATGACGCCTTCTATTTTGTTCAGGTCGTTGAAAAGGGCGGCTTTTCAGCCGCAGCGCGGTCGCTGAACATTCCCAAATCAAGGCTCAGCCGCCGCGTGCGCCGTTTGGAGGATGATCTTGGCGTGCTTTTGTTGCAGCGCACATCGCGCGTCGTCACCACGACAGAGGTCGGTGATGAATACTATCGTTACGCCCAGGACGCCTTGGCTCGGTTCGAGATCGCCGAAACGGCTGTCCGCCGCAAAACCAACAAGATCGAAGGGACCGTTACGGTGTCCTGTTCGGTAGGCATGGCGCAATTCGGCCTCGATCAGATCTTGCCTGGTTTCTTGCAGGACAACCCCGGTGTCACAGTAGTCCAGCGGGCCTCAAACCAGATCGAGGATTTGATCAAAGGCGGGATCGACGTCGCAATTCGTGGGCATATGGAGACGCTGCCCGACTCAAGCCTGATACAGGTGCGACTGGCGCAGGTGCAATGGTACCTGTTCTGTTCGCCTGACTACCATTGCAACTTGAAGCAACCAAGTGATCCTGCAACCTTGGCCAATCACCCAGCATTGGTCCTTGGTCAACCAAGAGCAACGCACCAATGGATGCTAACGGACGGTGATGGGCAAACCGCATCGGTCCCCTGCCGAGTGCGTCTTGCGAGTGATGATATGTCGACGCTCAAAAACGCCGCAGCTTTATCCTTGGGGCTTGTCGCACTGCCATCCTACGTTTGCCGACAAGAGGTGGACGCGGGATCGCTTGTGCGCGTCTTGCCGGAATGGACAGCAGGCTGCCCGCAGATCAGCCTTTTGATGCCATCGCGCCGAGGCTTGTTGCCGGCCTTCGAGGCGTTTCTGGATTTCCTGAAGGAAGAATTGCCGGCTGTTTTGGCTGGCGATGCAGAAGTCGGCAGAGGATAGAGAGATTGTGAGGATCAACTGCGTGCGAGACCAACTCAAGACTGATCTAAAACCGCGATGAAAGTCCGGCTGTGCTGCACGTCAATCCAATGGCAGCAGGCCGCATGGGCCAGACTTTCCGCACCGGCATCGCAAAGCTCAATAGGACATTACGTTCTATTGAGCGCAGGTCGGTAAATTGGCTAACAAAATTTCTGCTACAGATTTGGCTTCGTGCGCGGCGTCTTGCGAATGTGACATCGCTGCAATGACAATGGCGCCCTCCTTCAACAGAAGGAATTGCCGGGCCAAGGCATGAGGGTCCTCTGCCCCAGCCTGTGCGGCCAGTTTTTCGAAATGATCTACAAGCAGACGTTTATGCGCATAGGACTGCGCGTTGATCGCATCATCCGGATTTTGGTACTCGGCGCATGCCTTGATGAACATGCAGCCTTGGAAGCCGTCTTCGAGAAACCATTCCTCAAGCGCGTCAAACATTGCCAATAACTGTTCTTGCGGTGTGTCCGCGCGTTCCTCCATCCGCCGGAACAGCCAGTTCCTGAAATTCTCATCCCGCAAACGGAGAACAGCGAGGATCAACTCGTCCTTGGTCCGAAAATGCTTGTAGATCGACGTTTTTGACACGCCTGTTTCCTTGGCGACAAGGTCCATACCCGTCGCATGAAACCCATTCCGATAGAACAGAAGGAGCGCTTTTCGAATCAGCTCTGCGCGTTTGTTTTGGCTCATTTCGCACCTTACATTAACTGATCTGTAAATATATCCAAGCTTCTCGGCAGTCAATAATAGCTCTGTTTCTTAGGCACTTATTCCCCATCAACTCGGCGTGAACAGAGTTGGTGATGGGGCGTATCACGAAATTTTAGTTGCATGAGTTTACCGATCTGTCCATGTTTGATCCAACATTAACCGATCAGTTCACCTTAACTTCGATGCAAAGGCATCACCTCGCCACGCCAACAAAACTGAGAACAACACGGTCAATTTGAGCTTTGGAGAAATCACATGGCATATGCTTTCGCTAACATCGCATTCACACCTTCTGTCCGGGATCTGCAGGACAAAAACGGGTCTGGCGGTTACGCTAGGTTCCTCACAGATGATCGGTCCGGCGGTGACATTCTTTCAGACCGCGAACGCGCGTTCATTCAAGAATGCGACGGTTTTTATCAGGCGACCGTTTCAGAGACCGGCTGGCCCTATGTCCAGTTTCGTGGTGGGGCACCCGGATTTTTGCGGGCAGATGGCGACAATGCGATCACATATGACGATCTGCGCGGCAACCGCCAATATATCAGTCTTGGCAATCTGACAGCGGACAACCGCGTCGCGCTAATCATTATGAACTACGCCCGTGCGGAGCGAATAAAAATCTGGGGCCGGGTCGAGGTAGACGAACGCCCTTCCGATCGCAGCGCGGATTGGCCCGAAGGGGCCGAGCGGCGCATCAGCATCGCTGTCGAAGCCTTCGACTGGAACTGTCCCCGGCACATCCCCGGGCGCCTGACCGAAGAGGAATTCGGCGGTGAGATGGCCCTGCTGCGCGCAGAAAACCAACACCTGCGTAAACAGATCGAAGAAATTCAGGCGCGTTCCGGCTGAGCCGCCTGCCCCCGGCCGTCCGATGGCGGCACCCTCCAAGCCCGAAAAGGACTGAACCCATGAAAAACAAGATAATGAGCACCGCTTTGGCCACCCTTCTGACTGGTACTGCCCTATTGACAGGAACCTTGCCCACTGGATCGGAGGCTGCCGAAAGTGCCTTCGCCGTGGCCATGGAAAAGACGGAAATCGACGGCCTGAACATCGCCTACCGCGAAGCAGGCGATCCCGACAATCCGACGGTCCTGTTGCTGCATGGCTTCCCGACGTCGTCGCATATGTTCCGCGAACTGATCCCGGAACTGGCCGCGAAGTATCATGTCATCGCACCGGACTATCCCGGCTTTGGCGCGTCGGACATGCCGGATGCTGCCAGCTATGACTACAGCTTTGCCAATGCCGCAGACATTGTGACGCAGTTGATCGACGCCAAGGGCGTGGGTGACTACGCGGTCTATTTGATGGATTACGGCGCACCGGTTGGCTATCGCATGTTTTCTGAACACCCTGAACGTGTGACCGGGTTCATCATCCAGAACGGCAACGCCTACGAAGAAGGCCTGCGCGACTTCTGGGACCCGATCAAAGCCTATTGGGCCGAGCCGTCCAGCGAAAACGGCGATGCCCTGCGGGGGTTCCTGACCATGGAAGCGACAGTCTGGCAGTTCACCCACGGCGTCGGTGATGTCTCAAAGATCAGCCCGGACAACTACTGGCATGTCCAGTACCTGCTAGACCGCCCTGGCAATCAGGAGGTGCAGCTTGAGATGTTCCTCGACTATGGCACCAACGTCGGTGAGTACGCCAAATGGCAGGCCATGTTCCGTGAACATCAGCCGCCCGCCCTGATCGTCTGGGGCCAGAACGACCATATCTTCCCGGCCAAGGGTGCACATCCGTACCTGAAGGATCTAAAGGACGTGGAATTCCATTTGCTGGATACGGGCCACTTCGCCCTTGAGGAATACGGTGAAGTCATTGCCGCCGAAATCCTCGACTTCCTGCCTCGCACTCACAATTGATTGCCAACCTGCCCGGCTCCGTCCGGGCAGGCACCCTTCAAGAAAAGGAACGCACGATGAGCCCGACAGATATTACAGATGTACGCCGGATCGCCGCTTTTTCGGAAGATGACGCCGGTGGAAACCCCGCTGGCGTTCTGGTTGGTGAACGCCTGCCCACTGAAACGGAAATGCAAGCCATCGCCGGTGCGGTCGGATACTCCGAAACCGCCTTTGCAGCGCCCGAAGGGGATCACTGGCGCGTCCGCTATTTCGCGCCTGAACGCGAAGTGGACTTTTGCGGCCACGCCACCATCGCCCTTGGTGCCGTATTGACGGAACTGAACGGCCCGGGCACCTATCCTCTGCGGATCAACGCCGGCGACATCACCGTCGCGGGGCGGGTCGATGATGCCGGGCAGTCAAAGGTCGAACTGTCTTCGCCACCGACCCGCAGCGGGCCTGTTGATGCCGCACTGCTTGAAGAAGCTATGGCACTTTTTGCCCTGAGCGGCGACGACCTCGATCCTCAAATTTCCCCCGCGATTGCGAACGCGGGCAATGATCACCTTGTGCTGGCCCTGCGCCAGCGCGGCCGACTGGCGGACATGGCGTATGACCTGAAGACCGGACGGCACCTGATGGAGCAGCACGGGCTGACCACCATCAACCTGATCTGGCTCGAAGGCCCGCGACAGTTCCATTCCCGAAACGCGTTTGCGATTGGTGGCGTGTCGGAAGACCCCGCCACGGGGGCCGCTGCAGCAGCGCTCGCCGGATATCTGCGCGATCTTGGCTGGCCGCATGGTGGGAGCATCGAGATCACGCAAGGCACGGACATGGGCATGCCGTCCAAGCTCAAGATCACCATTCCCGACGCAGCTGGGTCGCCGGTGCTGATGTCGGGGTCATCCCGCACGATCGACTAGAGATACCATTAAATATCAAGCAATTGAATTGAAACGGGAAGGAATCGAAAGTGGCTTCTATCGCATCCATCTTTGCACACAGACTGACCCGCGCTGCCGGACTTCAACTGAACGCAACGGGGGAGGTTATGCAAAACGGAAACGCCCTGTACCGTCTGAACCACCCCGCTGCCGATAAAATCCCGGACTGCGCCTATTTCGAATTGCTCGACTGGCTTCGCCTGCACACGGGCGACCAGCCCGATCTTGTGTTCCGCTATGCACGCGAAATCCGAAACAACGATCTCGGCGCTTTGGGGCTGGCTGCGAAGTCAGCTCCAACGCTGAGGGATAGCCTGCTGCGCCTTGAACGTTATTTCCGATTGCTGACCGACACTGCCGTCTACCGCCTGAAGGAAGACACCGATCCCGCGCTGTTCATCCTAGAGGCCCGGACGCTGGATCACCCGGCGCTCCAACTTCGGGATGAATGCGCGCTTGCCGGCGTTGCAGACAACATCCGCGAATTTGGCAGCGACGATATCAAACTCGAGCACGTCGCCTTCAAACATGCATGCCGCAGCGATCCTGCGCCGTTCGAAGCCTTCTTCGGATGCAAGGTCCTGTTCGGTGCAAGCCACAGCGCAATCGCAATCACGCCGGAAACCCTCGACCAGCCAAACAAGCTGGGGGATCGGGGCATCTCTGATTTTCTCACGCAACACCTCGATAGTGAAATTCAACGGCTCCCCGATCTGGCCACCCTGAAAGATGAAGTCCTGAGCCATCTCGCATCGCGGCTCAGTGACGGGGTGCCGCAAGCCTCGGACGTGGCAACGCGCATGGGGATGAGCGAACGCACCTTCTACCGTCGTCTTGCAGATGAAAGCCTGTCCTACCGGGACGTGCTGCGGGATGCGCAATTGTCACTGGCGCAGGAATTGCTGACCGACAGCGAATGCTCCATTGCCGAGGTTGCGTTTCTGACCGGCTTTTCCGAGCAAAGCACGTTCAGCAGGGCATTCAAACGCTGGGTGGGCGAGGCTCCCGCACAGTTTCGGCAGCTTTCGCTGTGACACTCAACCGGCCCCCGCAGGAACTGGCAGAAACTGCCAAAACCTTGGCAGAACCGGCCAATACCCGCAGCGACCAGCGACCTAAATTAAGGTCACCAGCCACCCGAGGGAGGCCAGCGCTCAAACGTCAGAACAATCCCTGGCAAGATCGCGGCACCCCTCAAACCGGAGAAGCAGGAATGAGACATTCCAAACAGAGCGCCCGCCTTGCCTGGCATTCAACGCCACAGGTGGCATGTCCTCCCGGCCACCGCGCGTGCGACCGTTTCGGGTCCATTCCTGCCTCTCCCCCTGTCTTGCGCCGCAGCGCGCGGAATACAGCGCAGGATCAGTTGATCGAAAGAACGCTCGCCCTCGTGTTGACCTGCAGCCTCTTGCCGATTTTCGCACTCATCGCCGAGGCCATCAGGCTTGTCCAAACATCTGCGGCAGCCTTCTGAGCCTGCCTGAATGACACCATCCCTTGGCTCCGGCCTCTGCAATTTCCACCTGAAGGACAATGACATGACCCGCCCGCCACTGCCGCCATTCACCCGTGACACCGCCATCGAAAAGGTCCGGCTGGCCGAAAATGGCTGGAATTCCAAAGACCCCGAAAAGGTTGCACTTGCCTATTCGCGCGACTCTGTCTGGCGAAACCGGGCGACCTTCATCACCGGGCGGCCTGCCATCGTGAAATTCCTGACCGACAAATGGGCGCGCGAACTGGATTACCGCCTGATCAAGGAACTCTGGGCATATACCGACAATCGCATCGCAGTGCGGTTTGCCTATGAATGGTGCAACGACAGCGGCCGGTGGTTTCGATCCTACGGAAACGAGAACTGGGAGTTTGCCGAGGACGGCTTGATGCAATGGCGCATCGCCTCGATCAACGATCTGCCAATCGACGAAACACAACGTCTGTTCCACTGGACGGATGCAACGCGACCCCTGCAACACAAGAGTCTGACTGAATTGGGCCTTTAGGCGAACTGAAGGCCTGACACCGCCGCCGCTCAATTCTGCGTCGGCCCAAGCGGGAACGCGGACATTCAATTCCGGCGACGCAGCCAGATCGGCTGCGAACAGGGAGGCTTTGTCCAAATGACCGCATTCTCAAAGCAGTGCCCCGGTGCCCTGCATAACCTGAACCAAGGAGACCGATATGAAATCCGATCACAAACATGACCACAGGTGCGGGTGCGGAAACACACCAGAAAGCGTCGATCTTGCCCGTCGCCGTGTGTTGGCTGGCGTTGCCGCCGCCGGTGCAGCGGGTGCCGCATCCGTCATTGGCAACACGGCGGATGCCGCCACCGACGCTGCCATGGCAGCCTATGCAGACCCCGAAAACCCCGGCCTGCCGCAAATCGACATGACCATCGACCCCGCACGCACGGCCCTCGTCGTCACCGACCCGCAGATCGACTTCCTGTCAGAGAATGGCGTGACCTGGGGCGTCGTCGGCGAAAGCGTGACCGAACAGGGCACCGTCGACAACATCGAACGGCTGTTCATTGCCGCCAAGGCTGCAGGCTTGCCGGTCTTTATCTCGCCGCACTATTACTATCCGCATGACCACAAGTGGGAATTCGAAGGCACGCTGGAAAAAACCATGCACAGCATCGGCATGTTCGACCGCCCGGGGCCTCTGAACCTCGACAATTTCGAAGGTTCCGGCGCGGACTGGATGCCGCAATACAAGAAGTACATCGAAGACGGCGAAACCATCGTTTGTTCCCCCCACAAGGTCTACAGCCCGGCACAGAACGATCTGAACCTGCAACTGCGCAAACGCGGGATCGACAAGGTGATCCTTGCAGGCATGTCCGCAAACCTGTGCACGCAGGCGCATCTCTATGACCTGCTTGAACTGGGATACGAGGTCGCCGTGGTGCGCGATGCCACAGCTGGCGCCAAAGTGCCCGAGGGGGACGGATACCTCGCCGCACTTATCAACTTTCGCATGGTGGCAAACGGCGTCTGGTGGACTGACGACGCGGTTACCCGAATCGCAAACGGTGCCTGACGCCCAATATCTTTCAACCGAACTTCTGGAGAAAACAAATGACCTTCAACACCTTCCATTCCGCCCGCCTCTGGACAACGGCTCTTGTCCTGTCCTCTGTCACCGCGTTGTCCCTTGCGACCGCTGCCATGGCCGCGGACGAATACAACGTCACCAACAGCCTGACCCTGACTGGCCAGCCGCTCGGCATGCACGGCTTTGACCCGGTGTCGATGTTCAACGGTGGCAAACCCGGACTGGGAAACGCGGAATTCACCTCCGCACATGAGGGCGTGGATTACTACTTTGCCTCCGCAGCCGCCCAGTCCGAATTCGATGCTGACCCGGCAGCCCATCTGCCGCAATTCGGAGGGTTCTGCGCGTTCGGCGTCTTTGTAGGTAAAAAGCTCGACGGTGATGTGCGCTATGCCGATATCGTCGATGGCAAGCTCTATCTCTTCGTGAACGCCGCGATCTTTGAGAAATACCTCGAGGACAAAGCAGCAGTCATCGAAGGGGCCCATGCCAAATGGCCAGGTATCGTGAACACCCCTGTCAGCGACCTTTGATCCCGACCTCCCCTTATACGGCGGCCACTCGTAACGCAGTGGTCGCCGCCCAACCATCTGACCAAGGAAAAACAAATGACCAACTTTGAAACACACACCATCGAAACGGCACCCGAAGCCGCCAAACCTATTTTGCAAAGCGCCCTCAAGGGATACGGGTTCGTTCCGAACCTCTATGCCGCTATGGCCGAGGCCCCGACAATCCTAGAGGGGTATATGAGCCTTTCGGACATCTTCGGAAAGACCGACCTGTCTGAAACCGAGCGGCAGATCATCTTGATGACCAACAACCGCCTGAACGACTGCAAATACTGCATGGCGGCACATACAACGCTTTCGCAAATGGCGGGTGTTGATGGCGATATCATCGAAGCGCTGCGCAAGAATATGCCAATCGCTGACGCCAAGCTTGAGGCGCTCCGTCAGTTTGCCATCGCCATCAACGAAAGCCGAGGCTGGCCGAGCCAAGCACAGTTGGATGCCTTCATGGCAGCAGGCTACTCGCGGCAAACTGTTCTCGAAGTGATCCTTGGCACCGCTCTCAAGATTCTGTCGAACTACACCAACCATGTTGCTGATACGGCCCTTGACGACGCGTTCAAGGCAAACGACTGGGATACCGTGTCGCCGGTCGCCGCAGAATAGGTGCCTTGGCAGGCAGGGGTTGTTTAACCGAAACTGCTTGCCCAGGAGCTCCGCAGCTTACGTGCCAACGGCCGGTAGTCATTGGGACCGGCCGTTGGTACTGAAGAAGCGAATGCAGGTTTTTCTGCGTCTTTTTTGCCGGACTTAATTTCGTCGCGCCAAGTTCGAATGGCCGCCTTCATTGCCGCCATGCGGCGTAGAAATTTGAGCGCCTGCGGCAATTTTCGCGCTGCGAGCGCACGCAGAATGAAGTTACTATGACCGGGGTGTGCTCTTCGCGGTCGTCCGATGGACATAGCCGGGTTGAAAAGCGACTTACTACCAGCAAGGTCGGCAATGCGGGGCGGCCTTTTGCCAGTCCGGCTATTGCTAGGGCGGCATTTTCTCGCATGTGAAGCGACGGGCGTTTTGCGGCCAGGCGAATTTCACCAGAGCAGTCAATGACCGAAATCTATTCGAGAAACTGCCTCTATCTCATCGTCGCTGGGTCGCTCCCAAGTCATTTCGATATAGTCAAACATGCCGCGTGTGATTTCCATATGGAACGTCTCACCTTGGTTTTTGTTACGCGTGTTTACACGCTTCCACCGTTCAGATGCGTCGACATCTAGGACATGAAGTTTGGCTGTGAGTTCACCTTGTCTTGCCAGACCCGCAAACCTTTGACGATGTTCATGCCTCTGAAAGCCCAAATCCAAGATCGAGGGGACATCCAGCTTGCCGAGTTGCGATGCCATCGCCCACATTTGCGCTTCGCAACGACGAACACTAGGGAAAATCCATGTTGGATCCAAGTTTGCGGGAGCATCTTCGCCAAACAGCGATACCATCCATTCGTCGATCGAGAACACTACTCCGCCAATATTCCTTGCCAACTCTCGCGCATAGGTCGTTTTCCCGGCGCTCGTTGAGCCGCAGATCAGATGAATAAGATGTGTTTCATTGTACGTCATAGGAAATACCTTTCTTCATTCCACTGAGGACCAGGCCGCTTTGGGCTTCGCAATTGTGCGGACGATCAAGAAGGCGAGAAAACCTGCTGGGCCAAGAAGAAAGGTCAGCGGAAGGCACGGCGCAACCAACCAGAAGGCCAAACCATCATGTCTCGCCGTTCGGCATATCCATGCTCCGATCAAAAGGTCAAATGCAAGGTAGTGTATCCAACCAGCCAACATCACACCCGGCTGCGAAAAGAGCGTCATTACGGCGTCGAGACTGCCAAACCCGCCATCCCCACCTGACGGAAAGAAAACCGCAAGTACCACATAGCCAGCCGACAAAACCGACGGAATGACGAGCCCTGAAATCCGATCAGAGCATTGTGGAATAAGGGGCGATGCAAGCAAGACTAACCAACCTACCATCGCCAGAACGCCAGCCGATGAGAATAGAAGTTCAAAGTTCACGCTCAGATCAGGCATAGATCACATCCTTTGACTGACGTTCCTTTTCAATAGGCGAACGGGCCCTGCTGTGAGATGCTACAGTAACGACCACGTTCCCCTTCTTATGTCCCGTATCGACATGGGCATGGGCGGCCTGCATATCGTCAAAGGCGTAGCTTCTATCGATGACCGGCTGAAGAACACCCTGCTTGGCGAGTTTTACGACCGCCTCCAAGATGTCCCGGTGCCCAGACGCGACGCCACCCACCATTTTCTTTCCCGCAAGACGCGCCTTGATGCCGCCAAGTAACATGTCCGATGTTATACCCGCGATCAGGACCATTTTTCCGCCGCGTTTGATGGCGTGCTTGGCCTGGGCCCAAGGCAGCGTTCCGACGGTGTCGACGACCATGTCATATTGGGTGCCCGTCTCAATGACGTCTTGCGTGCGGTAATCAATTACATGATCTGCACCCAAACCAAGAACCATCGCAGCATTCTTGCCGCTACACACTGCTGTGACATGTGCGCCGAGATGTTTGGCGACTTGCACACAGGCCGAACCGACAGACCCAGAGGCCCCGTTGATCAAAACTGTCTCACCCCGTTGCAGTTTCGCCTTGTAGACCAAAAAGTCGTAAGCCGTCGTTGCACCGAATGGGATCGCCGCCGCGTGTTCAAAGCCGATGTTATCCGGCTTCAGGGTCAGCTTTCCATCCGCAGGCATCGTGATGAACTCTGCATGCGCACCAAATTCAGCACCGGGAAATCCAATCACGGCGTCGCCGATTTGGTAATTGGCGACATTTGCGCCAACCGCTTCGATGACACCCGAAAATTCAGTGCCAAGGATTGGCTTGCGCGGGCCGCGCAGACCAAACACCAGCCGCCCCATCAGGCCAAGGCCCTTCGGCATTGTCAGGCTGCGGGCGCGCCAATCGCCATCACTGACGGTAGTGGCGAAGATGCGGATCAAAACCTCATTTGGCTTGGGTGTTGGCTTGGGCAGTGCCACCTGTGTAATCACGTCAGATGAACCGTATTGCGTGTATGAATAAGCGAGCATGGGAGGTCTCCTCTATGCGGTTGCAGGTGTGAATTGGGGGGATGTGCGGCCACCGCGGATCAGCAGCCAAAGGCCGAAGCTGATCTCGGATACTGTCACGATGACCAGCAGCGCGATGTAGGTGTAGTCGAGTGCGGCGACATCCGTGAACGTCAACTTGACGATCCCTTGCAACAGATATCCAAAGGCACCGATGAACAGGCCCCGCCCCAGAATTTGTGGAACGACATCGGACTTCAGGGCCAGCCAGCCAAGCGCTAGCAGGTGCGCCCCAAAGAACAGCTGCCAGACAAAGACGCCCGTCGCATGCGCATCAAAAAACGTTTGAACAAGGTCGTGCTGTTGCGCGACGTCCCAGCTGTTTGCTCCGGTCAGCAACATGTAAGGCATCACCCAGAGCAGCATGTTGATGCCCATCACGGTAATCATTCCCGCGCGGGAGATCAGTGCGACCATCGCCATTTTTGGCCCAACATGCCGGAACATTTGGTAAAGGATCGCGGTGATCGCCAGCTCGAACAGGATCACCAAGCTGTCGGCGACGATGCCAAGCTTGAACAACCCTTGATTGGCCAAAAGGTTCGCGGCTGAAGTAGCGGCATCGCTTGACACGATCTGCATGGGCACAAAACCGATGCTGAACCCGCCGCAGACGGCGATTGCGAGATATAGTGCGCCCGCTGTGCGCGCGGCGACCGGATCCCAGTTTGTTTGTGGTGCTTTGGTCATCCTCTTTCCTTTCTTATTTCTTGTTGGTGCTGGGAAAGGTCTACGCCTCAAACACATCCATGCGAATTGACCAAAATTCCATTTTTGATATGCATATGTGTATGGATTGGCGTGCTGTGAAATTTGACTGGAACACAGCCCGGGCCTTTTTGGTGACGGCTGAAGAAGGGTCCTTGCCTGCAGCTGCCCGTGCTTTGGGCATGGCGCAGCCGACGCTTGGACGCCAGGTTGATGGCTTGGAGCAAGAACTTGGCGTCGTCCTATTTGAACGTGTGGGCCGCGGTTTGACGCTCACCCCAAGTGGCACGGAATTGTTGGACCATGTGCGCGGCATGGGTGAGGCCGCGGGCCGCGTATCGCTAACCGCCCTTGGTCAAAGCCAAGCACTGGAGGGATCGATCAGCATATCCGCGAGTGAAATCTATGCCACTGCCCTGCTCGCCCCGGTCATCGCTAAGCTGCGCGCTGAAGAACCGGGTATTCACGTTGAGATCGTCGTTTCAAACCACGCAAGCGATTTGCTCCGTCGCGAGGCGGACATTGCAATCCGCCATTTCCACCCAACCGAACCTGACCTGATCGCCAAGAAGATCGGCATGGCGGATGCCATTTTATACGCCGCGCCCAGCTATGTTGAGAAACTGGGCCACCCGACCAAGCCCTACGATTTGCGCCACGCCGATTTTGTGAACATAGATCGCAATGGGATGATGCTAAAGGGGCTTAATAGCCTTGGGCTGGGCCTGGCGGAGGCGAATTTCCCGTTGCTGACTGAAAGCTATTTGGTGATGTGGGAGTTGGTTAAGCAAGGGGCTGCCATCGGTATTCTGGATGCCTACATCGGGGACGCAGAACCTGATGTGGTGCGTGTCCTGCCTGATCTGGAACCGTTATCCTTTCCGATCTGGCTGGTTGCCCACCGCGAATTGACGACAAGCCGGCGGATCAGACGGGTCTTTGATTTTCTCATCGAAAAGTTGAAGCGCTAGTTATGGCGCAACCGGCTGAGCGTCACGGGCGTGACACCCAAAAACGACGCGATCAGCGCGTGATTAAAGATGTCCTCAAAACCCGGATAGGTTTCGCGAAACCACCTTAGCCGATCAGCGCCACCAAGGGCCGCAAGGCACCATTCACGATCCGCTTTCTGGCTTAGCGCGTTCCGTAAGACATCATTGGCCCAGTCGCGAACAGGTTCGGACGAAATCATCAGCTGTGTCAGATGATCGCTGTTCACTCGTGCAAGCCGCGCGTCGGTCGTCGCGGTGATCGACACGAGCGACAGTCCCGCCCGCGTGCGTGCAATATTGGGCGTCACGACGCTGGGCCCCGCGTAAAAACCCACGCAGACCTCTTTGCCGTCAGGATCGCTGATGGTGCTTATGAGATGGCCGTCCAACACAATGATCTCATCGACATGATGGGCTTCTTGACGGACGATATCCGCCTTTGCCCCCACCTGTGACGTGGACCATTCAGCAGCGAATTCACCGACGCAGCCCCCCTCAGACAGGTCAGGTGATTTCATCAGAAACGTCGGTAAATCCATTCCGGCAGGCCTTATCAAATGATAATGCGGGGGGCTTTGTTTGAGCGCATCTATGGCACAAACGAAGGAGTTTGAAAAATGATTGATAGAGTTTGGGCCAGACATTTGGGGTTGGCGGCTATTTGCTTTGGGGGTCTGGGGGCATTGATCTATGGCCTGATGATTACTGTGACGCTCGCCCATATCGAGGCAATTTCCGGTCATGTGCCGTTTGATATGCGTCCCCTTGGTTACAGCCCGCAAGATACCGCAGTGCTTTTGGAAAGCTTGGGTGTTGAGGGCCGTAGGTACTACCTGAGCCGCCAAATCCCGCTCGATACCGTCTATCCCGCTCTGCTTGCATTGACTCTAGTCGCTACGATTTGCTGGCTTGGTCGATGCATACCCAAGAGCAGGCTGGTCCGCATCGGCGTTGCCCTTTCAGTCGGCAGTGCGCTATTTGACTACGTCGAAAACCTTGGAATCATTGCGATGATTTGGAGTTGGCCAGGCGTTTCGGCTCTTCAGGTGTATGCCGCTGCCACAGCGACAATCGTCAAGTCCGTCCTTACAACATTTGCAGTTCTGCTGACACTTTGCATCGGTTTCGTTTGGATCCGCCAACCCAGGCGCGGGCCATCACCCTGTTGGTCGATTGACTCTGCGAAGAACGGATAGGCGCATGTTTCATTTAGTGAAAATTCGACAAGTCATGTTCTGGTTCTTGTCTATTGTTGTCGCCCTTGTTTCCTATCGATTTGTTGTGCTGGGGATGGATCAGGCATATGCAGGTGCGACCCATCAGCTTCTGACATCTAAAGAAGCGTTCTACTTGCATATCATTACTGCGCCGATTGCGCTTTTCATTGCACCGTTTCAATTGTCAAAGAGATTTCGTGCGCACTCAATTCGCAGACATCGGTTGATGGGCAAAGTATATTGCGGCGCGGTCTTTTTGGCAGGGACTACCGGCGTCATAATTGCTTTCAACGCCAATGGCGGGCTGATCGCTCAGTCAGGGTTTGTGTTGCTGGCAGTGCTTTGGTTGCTCGCAACGTTCCGCGCGATGCAAGTCGTCATGCGCGGTCAGATGGCGCTTCATCAAGAATGGATGATCCGCTCAATCGCATTGACGTTTGCAGGTGTGACTTTGAGGGTAATATTGCCCGTTCAGCTTTTAGCAGGCATTTCAATAGACGTCGCTTATCCAGCTGTTGCTTGGCTTTGTTGGGTGCCAAACTTGGCGGTTGCTGAATACGTCATCCGTAGATCGAAAACTTCTCAGAGCCAATATGCCTAGCCTAGAAAACAAAACTGCCCTCATAACTTGCGCAGCCCGAGGTAATAGAAAAGCGATTGCAGGTGCCTTTTTCAAAAAAGATGCCGATGTGATCCCGAAGGACATTGACTTTATCCTGCTTTGCTTGCGCTTACTCTTACCCTCGTGTCCTTGATGCGGTGGTTTGGTCAAAACATGCCCGTCTGTTGGATCATCTGGGTTCGGCGCGCTGCGTAGAGTGGTGCTACACAATACGAATGGGCCGAACACCGTCATCAAAGGGAACGATGCGTCGGCGAAATGAGGCTCCTTCAATAAATTGGGGCTCACGGATTCGGTCCACGCGGAAATGGCGGAAATCTTCGCGTGTCGGATCCCAGGCAACGAGATACCAAAGAGGCGGCAGGATCAGCATTGCTTGCGGTTCGACATGCCTTTCGGTCTCCGCCCCTTTCGCGTCGCGATATCGAAACTGCAAGAAAAGCCCTCTGAGAAATGCCGTTTCAAACGCGGGCAGCAAATCAGGTGCCATCTCTCCGAGATTGGATGTGTCGACTTGCGGCGCGAGAGGCCCGACGTAAAGACAATCCAGCAAGCGGCGTAGATCGCGGACTTTGTCAGTTGGAAGGGCTTTCTCAATTTTGGATAGTCCCGCGTCAGCAAGGTTTGAGAATGGCAGGTTTCCCGCCGCACGCATGGCTGACACACCAATGATCAATGCGAAAACTTCTGCCACAGACAGACGCGCGGTTGTTTGGATGGAAGACGCATCGAGGCTGAGCCCGCCGCCGCGCCCCGGTTCGGTTTGAATGACAAACCCTTCGTCACGCAATGCCGCGATGTCGCGGATGATCGTGCTGCGGGATGCGCCGACCCCTGACGCTAGCACCTCGATCGTTGAGGTGCCGTTGCGGCGGAGGTTGCGCACAATGGCGTCTTGTCGGCTGCGGGTTTTCATTGTGGGAGCTTATCACAAAAGGTGTCAATTTTTGGAATGTTTTTGTCGTAGGCGATCAGGACACACCTCAAAAGGAACCCTAAAAATGTCAAAGACCACAAACTTTCCAACTCCCACACTCATTTCAGTGAACGGCGTCGACCTTGAAGTGTTTGAAGCCGGTCAAGAAAATGCGGGCAACCCGATTATCCTTTGCCATGGTTGGCCTGAGCACGCGTTTTCATGGCGTCACCAGATGCCAACCCTTGCCGCAGCGGGTTTTCATGTCATCGTCCCGAACCAGCGGGGTTATGGTAATTCATCACGTCCCGATCAGGTCACGGACTACGATATCTCTCATCTGACAGGTGACCTCGCGGCGCTTCTGGACCACTTCGGGTATGACGAGGCCGTTTTCCTTGGCCACGACTGGGGCGCGAATGTCGTGTGGAGCCTGGCACAGTTGCATCCAGATCGGGTGTCCAAGATCATCAATCTCGCTTTGCCGTATCAGGCACGCACCCCAAAGCCTTGGATCACGTTCATGGAAGAGTTCTTTGGAGCGGACAATTACTTCGTCCACTTCAACAGGCAGCCGGGTGTTGCTGATGCAGTGCTTGACCAGAACACCTCTCGGTTCCTAAGCAATTTGTACCGCAAAAACGTCCCGCTATCTCGGCCTGAGCCGGGCATGATGATGATCAACCTCGCGCAGGCCGAAGCACCCTTGGGTGAGCCTATCCTCAGCGACGAAGAGCTTGCGGTTTACGTTGCGGCCTTTGGGGCAGCCGGCTTTACCAGCAGCATCAAATGGTATCGGAACATGGACCGCAATTGGCAAATTCTGGCTGACGTGAACCCGATCATTAAACAGCCTGCGCTGATGATTTACGGTGAGCAGGATATGATCCCAAAATCCCAGAATCTGGCAGATTTCGTGCCGAAAGTGGACGTGGTCAGCCTTGATTGCGGACATTGGATACAGCAGGAAAAGCCTGAAGAAACGACCCGGACGATTTTGCAATGGATGGCAGAGAGCGACGGCACTTAGGGCCTAACACCACTCAGTAAGCCTGATCGCTCGTCTCGCCAAATTCGTCACCTGAACGGCTGAACTTGTACACATCAGCTTCGTAGTACGGCGTCGACCGCATCCGTCTCGGTTGCTAAAGAACTGGGTCAGGACGTATTCTGTCAACAGACCACCGGATAGAGGCGACTCTAATGACCGAACAAACGATGGCGGCGGGTTTTGCGGCGAGCTTTGTCGACTACGCCTGTGACCAAGGCGCAAAGCGTCACGCGTTGCTGGCAGACAGCGGTCTGATAGAGGATGATCTGTCTGATCAGGACAACCGCATATCAGTGGCGGCCTATCAGTCGTTGATAGGTGCCGCGATCAAACAAACAGGCGACACCGCCTTGTTGCTGCGACACACTTTTGAAACGCGGTTAGAGACAATGTCGGTCGTCGGTCAGATCGTGCATACTTCGGCGTCGCTGCGCCACTCTCTTAAGCAGCTAAACCGCTATTTGCACCTGATGGGCGATGTGGAATTGCCCCCAGGCGTCGACCGGTTCGAATTGCAACACAATGCGGACGGTCTTTGGATCGTTGATCATCTGGTGTTGCCTCCTGACATGTCTTTCTGGTCCGAGGTGTCGTTTGCGCGATTCATCTGCGAATTTCGCAGGTCCTTCCCCGACTCGACATTCGAAATCGGGATGGAGGTGACCTACCCACCACCGCCACATGTAGATCAATATCCAGAGCTGTTTCGTGTGCCCGTGCAGTTCAATGCTGTCCGCAATGCGCTACAGATTGATCCGGTCTGGGACAGCCCCGACACAGAGTTTGAACCCGGTAATGAATATGCTTTCGGCGTCTTCACCCGTCATGCTGATGAGATGCTTGCAAAGTTGCAGGCGGATACCTCGATACGAGCGCAAATCGAAGCACAGATTTTACGCAAGATGCATGAAGGTTCAATCTCGATGGACAAGGTGGCCCATGACGTCGCGATGAGCCGTCAGACACTGTATCGTCGCTTAAAGGATGAAGGGATCACATTCGCTGAGATCCACGATGGTCTGCGACAACGCATGGCGATGGAATATCTGGGTGGACAAAAGGTCACCGTGAATGAAACTGCATATCTTTTAGGCTTTTCTGAAGCGTCTTCTTTCGTGCGCGCCTTTAAGCGTTGGACCGGGTTTAGCCCGACTGCCTACCTAAATCGGGCCGCTTGATGACACTCTGTTACGAAGTGTCAATTCGTTGATGCCAGCGGTCATGCCGTGATGGCGCAAGACTGACTATCTGCTTTCTCGACAATAAAACGAGAAAGGTCAGACAATGAAAACGCAATTTACTCTTTCCGCTGCCGGGTTGGTCATGGTGGCGGCTTGTGCCGATAGTGGTGCAAACTATCGGCCGATCCTTGATGGCCCGCCAACGGCCGCCTATCAGGCTGACCTAGCCGCTTGCCAGACGCTGGCCCGCAACCAAAAACAGTTTGATCAAGACACGATGGCGGCGACTGTGCTGGGTGCCGGTGTGGGCGCAGCACTGGGTGAAGCTGACACTGGCGACGCAATGGGTGGCGCTGTCGCAGGCGCGCTAGCCGGCGGCATTTCGAGCGCCGTTGACGTAGGCGAGCGGCGCGAAGCCATCGTTGTTGAGTGCCTGCGTGGTCGCGGCCACCGGGTCGTTGGTTGAGGGTGTAATCATGACAAGCATCTTTCGCTTACGCACCCGACGGTTTCACGCGCTCTATGCCTTGCTCACTGGTGATAAAGGTCCGGTGCCTCTCAAGCAAAGCGATCTTTCGGATCACTTGTCACGGGACGTGGGCTTGCCCGAAGGCCGTCTGCACGAGCGCCCAATCAGCCACCTAGGCATCTACGCTTTCCCGCGCAGACCCTAGCGCCGCTCCTCAAAAAAAGGATCACTGACATGAAACGCGTCTTCATTGCCGGTGCGACCGGCTACCTTGGCCGCCATCTTTGCGCCGAATATCAGCAACGCGGTTGGTATGTGATCGCTCTTGTGCGCAAGACGATACCAGCCGCACCGATCGCAGCCGACCAGCTGGTTGAAGCCCTAGCCACGGATCCGGAAACCCTCAAGGGCGTCATGGCAGGGGCCGATCTGGTTGTTTCCTGTCTTGGGATCACGCGGCAGACGGATGGGCTGGGTTATTGGGATGTTGATTATCAGGCCAACCTCAACCTGCTGCGCGAGGCAGAGCGGGCGGGTGTAGGCCAGTTCGGATATATCCACGTATTGCGCGCCAGTGATATGGCGCAGGTACCGATGGTCGCCGCCAAGTCTGCATTCGTCTCGGAACTTCAGCGCTCTTCGGTCGCTGCGACGGTCATTGCGCCCACTGGTTACTTTTCTGACATGGGCGACTTCCTGAAAATGGCGCAATCCGGACGGGTTTGGTTGTTCGGCAAAGGGGACAAACGGATCAACCCGATCCACGGGGCGGATTTGGCGGTCGCCACGGCGGAGGCGGTTGAGGCGCGGCTTGACTGGCTTGATGTCGGTGGTCCCGACATCTTCACACAACGGGAGCTGGCAGAACTCGCGTTTGCCAGCATTGGGAAGCCCCCGCAGGTCACCTTGCTACCGGACATTATTCGGCGAATTGCCCTACGCCTTTTGCCGTTCGTTACGCCCCGCCGCATTAGCGGTCCTGCCCGCTTTTTTCTCAATGCGTTGGCCCTCGATATGGTCGGTGACCGCCACGGCACGCGGTGCCTGAAAGATAATTTCAACAACAACCTCGCCGATCCAAAGTCGGCAAGCATCCACCCCATTGCAAATGAAAGCAAAGGGTTTTGACGATGCAACGTATTGACGGGATTGCCGCCTTGGCCTGCGCAGCCACTTATATCTTTGGCTTTGTTCTGCTTGCCACCGTATTCGCAGACTCAGGTCTTGGCACGAACGCCATCGATGCAGCTGGTGTCGTTCGCTTTACTGTTGAAAACCAAGCGCTCATGATCACCTGGAACACCGTGATTTATGTGTTGAATTCACTGGCGCTCGCGGTGCTGGTGGTCTCACTGGCTAGCAGGTTGAAGGCAAAATCACCGGACTGAAGCACCATGACGTTTGCCTTTGGCCTGATCTGGACAACGCTTGTGTTGGGCGCGGGTATGATCGGCAACGTCACCACCGAAAGGATGGCGGCTTTGGCACCCAACGACTTTGAAACAGCGGTTCAGACTTGGGAAGCGCTGCACGCTGTTGAACTTGGCCTAGGCGGCGGGAATGAAATTGCCGGTGGGGTCTGGATACTGAGCGTCAGCATTGCGAGCCTGTTATATCAGTCGTTTGGAAAGATCGTTGTCGGGCTTGGGCTGCTAACGGGCTTTGGCGGGTTGCTGACGATCCTGCCGCCGCTGGGTGAAGTCGCGGGCGCGGTCTTTGGCCTTGGTGCGATTGCATGGTTCATCGCGGTTGGATTGGCGCTTCTTTTTAAGCGCGATGCCGTGGCGATGCAGGCGACCGCCTGATCTTCAAGAGTTTGGAGGAGTTTGCCGATGACACTTTTACAAAAGATCCAAGCCTTGATCGACGCGGAATGCGCAAAGGCAAACACCCACGGGGTGATCGTGCGGATATTTTCCGGCGATGGCCGCGTAGACTTTAAGGGCAGTGCGGGGGTTGCAGCCCCCGACACGCGGTTCCCAATCGCGAGCATCACTAAGATGTTCACTGCGGCACTGATCATGCAGCTTGTTGATGAAGGACGGATCAACCTAGATCAGATCGTGCAAAGCATCCTGACAGATGTGGACCTATCTGGACTGCACATTGTGAAAGGCGTGGATCATGGGCCAGCGTTAACCATTCGACATCTGCTGCACCAAACATCCGGCCTTGCCGACTACTATGAAAGTGACCTTGCCGCTGAGCTCAAAGAAGGCAAGGACCGCAGTTATGACCTGCACGATGTATTGCGGTTGACAAAGGCGCTGCCACCGCAGGCGGCACCTGATAGCGGCAAGTCGTATTACTCGGACACCAACTACCAATTGCTTGGTGCGGTCATCGAAACCGCAACCGGTCAAACCTATAGTCGGAACTTGCAGAGCCGCATCTGTGAACCACTAGGACTGGCGCAAACCGGCGTGTTGCAGGGAAATGACATTGGTCTTCCGGTATACCACCAAGACAAACGACTGGACGTCCCTCAGATCCTCGCAAGCATGACGTCGGATGGCGGCATCATTTCTACCATGGATGAAATGCTCATTTTTCTACGCGCGTTTATGGAATGTCAGCTATTCAATGCACAGAACGCAGTGCAAATGCGCCAATGGAACCGACTCTTCTTTCCGCTTCAGTACGGATACGGCCTGATGCGGGTCAAACTACCCCGATGGATGACGCTGTTTCGCGCCACGCCGGAACTAATCGGGCATTCCGGATCGAGCGGGTCTTTCGCATTCTATGCACCTGAACCGGAGATCTACTTGATCGGCACGTTCAATCAGACCGATGCATCGCGGCGGCCCATCGGCTTCATGCTGCGGGTTCTTGGCCTTGTCGCAAAGGAAAGATATTCCAGATGAAACGCGTTACAGCGATTACCGCAGCTTATTCTGGTTCGATCCTTTTTATGACCGGGGCATGCAAAGATTGGACCGGGGCATCATTGCAGCAAAAACATCTGGCCATGTTCAACGATGCAGAATTACGCGTCATTCCCCATGCCAGGCACGACGTCATCTGGGATAATCCAAGCGCGTCACTAAACGTCAACCGTATTTTTCTGAGTGAGCGGAACTAAAAGTGATGCCAGATTTGAACGACGGACACAGACTTCTCCAATCCATGATGCGACCCTACGAGAGCCCACAACACGCTGTCGTCGCCTTTCATTTGCGCAACGAAACGGTGACCTACCTCCACTCCGGCTCACACGTCTCTGACGCCCCGTGTAACGACTGGATTTTCGAGATCGCCTCCATCACCAAAGTTTTCACGGCAATCCTGCTCTGCCTGCTGGTGGAAGAGGGTAAGATCGATCCGCAGGCGCCAGTGCGCGATATGTCTGGCACGTTGAAAGACGTGCCCGAGTGGATCACTCCGGAAAGCCTGATTTCGCACAGGAGCGGATTGCCGAATTACTTCATGCCCCTCTGGAAAGCACTTCTAACGCAGCAGCCGGAAGGCCCATATGCCGCGTTTTCGCGTGCGGATTTGCTCGCGTGGTTTCGACATCGCAGCGGCAGGCCAGGCCGGCCCAAATTTCATCACGCATACTCGAACCTTGGCATGGGCCTGTTGGGCGAAGCGATGGCCATCATGGAAGAGAAGCCGTTTGTTGAACTTCTCGCACAGAAGGTGACCAGCCCGATGGCACTCAAGGACACAACTGATCACCTCGACGGCGGTCAGCAAAGCCGCTTCGCCAATCCAAAGACAATCAGGGGCAACTCCATCCCGCCTTGGACATTTCAAAGCTTGGCTGCGGCAGGATGCTTGCGGCCAACGGCACACGATCTCGCTCGTTTTGCCAGGGTCGTTATTCGTGCAACGAACACCCCCGAAACGGCCCTTGACCGGGCAATCCGCAGGTCGAAGCTTCCGCTATATGGTCTTGGCCCGAAAGGGGCTATGGCTCCGACGGCGCAATGCTCTGGCTGGCTGTTGGTGA
This sequence comes from uncultured Sulfitobacter sp., assembly GCA_947501805.1. Taxonomy (GTDB): domain Bacteria; phylum Pseudomonadota; class Alphaproteobacteria; order Rhodobacterales; family Rhodobacteraceae; genus Sulfitobacter. The sequence continues at coordinate 48,621 of CANMXJ010000023.1, forward strand.
CGCCGGACAAACAAGAGCCGGGGTTTCTATTTCACAATGGTGGGACGGCCGGATCGTCATGCGCCCTCTATGTCAATCCTGAACGGAATGCGGCATTCGCCATCCTGTCAAACAATGGGGTTGCGGGAAATCTATTGGGGAGCACAAAGTGTTGATTTCCGCTGAGAAGTGACCCGGTAGACCCCCAAGTTTCCACTGAGAATTGACCCATGTGAACACGTTGCCC
>CANMXJ010000024.1 GCA_947501805.1 uncultured Sulfitobacter sp.
TCAACGTGGCCGATTGTGCCGATGTTCACGTGCGGCTTGTTACGTTCAAACTTTTCCTTTGCCATGGTGTTGGCTCCTTTTGGTTTTGATTGGGTGGCGGGGTGAACCCCGCCCTACAGTTTGGGTAGGGCGGGGTTCACCCCGCCGCCCCGATTGTTAAAGCTCGCCGCTTACGCGTACTTTGCCTGGATCTCGTCAGAGATATTCTGTGGCACGGCTTCGTAGTGATCGAACTGCATGGAGAAGTTCGCACGACCAGAAGACATCGACCGCAACGTGTTGATGTAGCCGAACATATTCGCCAGTGGCACAAAGGCATCGATTGCAATTGCGTTACCGCGGGTGTCCTGACCTTGAACCTGACCGCGACGTGATGTCAGATCGCCGATGATACCACCTGTGTACTCTTCAGGTGTGATCACTTCGACTTTCATAATCGGCTCAAGCATCTTGGCACCGGCCTTCTTCATGCCTTCGCGCATGCCCATCCGGGCTGCAATTTCGAACGCCAGAACGCTGGAGTCAACATCGTGGAACTTACCGTCGATCAACGCCACTTTGAAGTCGATGACTGGGAAGCCCGCCAATGGACCGGAGTCCATAACCGAGTTGATGCCTTTTTCAACACCCGGGATGTATTCCTTTGGAACAGCACCACCAACGATGCGGCTCTCGAATGAATATCCTTCGCCCGGCTCTGTTGGCATCAGGATCATCTTCACCTCAGCAAACTGACCGGAACCGCCGGACTGTTTCTTGTGGGTGTAGGTGATTTCAGCTTCACGAGAGATTGTCTCACGATAGGCAACCTGAGGCGCACCGATGTTCGCTTCAACTTTGAATTCACGCTTCAGACGGTCCACAAGGATATCAAGGTGAAGTTCGCCCATACCCTTCATGATTGTCTGACCAGATTCGAGATCGGTTTCGACGCGGAAAGACGGATCCTCGGCAGCCAGACGCTGGAGGCCAATGCCCATTTTCTCCTGGTCAGCCTTTGTTTTTGGCTCAACCGCAATCTCGATCACCGGATCAGGGAAGGTCATTGTTTCCAAAACCACAGGATCGTTGACGGCGCAAAGCGTGTCACCTGTTGTTGTGTCTTTCAGACCTGCCAGCGCAATGATGTCGCCCGCGAACGCTTCCGTGATCTCTTCACGGTCGTTTGAGTGCATCATCATCATCCGGCCAACGCGCTCTTTCTTACCCTTTGTAGAGTTCAAGAGCGTGTCACCCTTGTTCAGCACACCCGAATAGATGCGCGTGAAGGTCAGCGTACCGACAAACGGGTCGTTCATGATTTTGAACGCGAGGCCAGAGAACGCCATGTTGTCATCCGCGCGGCGCGGGATGTCACGTGTTTCTGTCTCGTCACCAGGTTTGAAGCCCATATAGTCGACGACGTCCATCGGAGATGGCAGATAGTCGACGACAGCGTTGAGCAGAGGCTGAACGCCTTTGTTTTTGAACGCGGAACCACAGAGAACCGGGATGAACTTGATCGCCAAAGTGCCCTTGCGGATCAGTTTACGCAATGTAGGAACGTCAGGCTCAGCACCATCCATCAGGTAGTTTTCCATCGCGTCGTCGTCCATCTCGACGGCAACTTCGATCATCTTGGCACGCCACTCAGCAGCCAGTTCTTTCAGGCTGTCGCGGATTGGGCGCTTTTCCCAGGATGCGCCAAGGTCTTCACCTTCCCAAACCCACTCTTCCATGGTCACGAGATCAATCATGCCCTCAAGCTCGGTCTCTGCGCCAATTGGAATCTGGATTGGACAAGGTGTTGCACCTGTGCGGTCCTGGATCATATGAACGCAGTTAAAGAAGTCCGCGCCGATCTTGTCCATTTTGTTAACGAACACAATACGCGGTACTTTATAACGGTCGGCCTGACGCCAAACTGTCTCTGTCTGCGGCTCAACACCGGCGTTGGCGTCCAGAACAGCAACCGCGCCGTCGAGAACAGCCAATGAACGCTCGACCTCAATGGTGAAGTCAACGTGGCCGGGGGTGTCGATGATGTTCATCCGGTGCTTTGGCGTGTCCGGCGTGGTGCCATCCTCGGTGCGCTCCCAGAATGTTGTGGTCGCAGCGGAGGTGATCGTGATGCCACGCTCCTGCTCTTGCTCCATCCAGTCCATCGTGGCCGCACCATCGTGCACCTCACCGATGTTGTGCGATTTGCCTGTATAAAACAGAATACGCTCGGAACATGTGGTTTTACCGGCATCAATGTGAGCCATGATGCCGAAGTTGCGATAGCGGTCTAGCGGATAGTCGCGTGCCATTTGAAAAGCTTCCTCAGGAGTGTGCTTTGAAAAGGGTCAGGGGCCACGCGGTTCGCGGCCCCGATCTTAAGTCGTTTATTACCAGCGGTAGTGGCTGAATGCCTTGTTCGCATCGGCCATCTTGTGCGTGTCTTCGCGCTTTTTCACAGCATTGCCGCGGGACTGAACAGCATCCATCAGCTCGCCTGCAAGGCGCTCTTCCATGGTGTTCTCGTTGCGCGAACGTGCGGCTTTGATCAACCAACGGATAGCCAGAGCAACACGGCGCTCCGGGCGCACTTCGACGGGCACCTGATAGGTCGCACCACCAACACGGCGCGAACGTACTTCGACGGACGGCTGGATGTTTTCGAGTGCTTCATGGAACACTTCGATAGGGGCGCGTTTGATCTTGTCTTCAACGCGAGTCATTGCGTTGTAAACAATACGCTCGGCGACAGATTTCTTGCCGTCGATCATCAGGTTATTCATAAATTTGGTCAGAACCAGATCACCATACTTGGCATCTGGCAGAACTTCGCGTTTTTCAGCGGCGTGGCGGCGTGACATATCGTTGTCTTCCTCGGAATTTGGGCCGGCGGGGTAAACCCCGCCCTACAGGTGGACGGTAGGGCGGGGTTCACCCCGCCTCTGCGAATACTTACTTCGGACGCTTCGCACCGTACTTGGAGCGGCGCTGCTTACGGTCTTTAACGCCTTGCGTGTCAAGGACACCGCGCAGGATGTGGTAACGCACACCCGGAAGGTCTTTTACACGACCACCACGGATCAGAACCACAGAGTGCTCCTGAAGGTTGTGGCTTTCACCACCGATATAGGAAATCACCTCGAAACCGTTGGTCAGGCGTACCTTGGCCACTTTCCGCATCGCGGAGTTCGGTTTCTTTGGAGTGGTCGTATACACGCGGGTACATACGCCGCGCTTCTGCGGGCACTGCTCCAGATGCATGGATTTGGAAGTCTTGCGTTTCGGCTGGCGCGGCTTGCGGATCAGCTGTTGGATCGTTGGCATTCCGGTTTATCCCCGTTCTGTCTACATCAGATGCACGAGGGGTCGCCCCATGCGGTTTCAAATTCGCTCACTTTATCTTGTGACAAAGCGAAAACACCGCAACGCATCCGTACCGAGGAAAACGAGGCGGTGGGGCTACAGAGGACCGGGTCAGCATTAGACCGGATCTTGACCACTTAAGTTATGATTTCGATTGGCAGGGAAGAACCCAGCTGTCGAGATAGCGGGCGTATAGGCGATGAGTCTATGGGTGTCAACAGCGTGGGGACTCTTGCATGGGTGATGCCCGACTGCGAAGGTGACGCTGAAACAAACCCAAGGCTGAACGTCCATGCAAACCATCGGCATTTGCCGCTTTTCATACCCTGGCGATGGCGGCTTTCAAGTGGAACATTACACGCTGCAAGACCGGATGGATTATCTCTACGCCCCTGCCCGCATGGCAGAGCGGTTCGCAACGTTCGAAACAATGATGTTGCCACCGTTAAGAGCCCAGACAGACGATGATTTCACCCTGCTGATCGTAATCGGTGACAGTCTGCCCGCCCAATATCGCGACCGCCTCGAAGCGGCGATCGAGAACATGCCACAGGCCGTCATTCGCGCCTACCCGCCTGGCCCGCATCGCAAAGTCATGCAGAACGCGATCAACGACATCCGCCGCTTTGATGGCGATGCCTGTCTGCAATTTAGAATGGATGACGATGATGCCGTCGCCCGCACTTACATCAAGCGCCTGCGCGAAACAGCACTGGACGTCCTGCCCTTGGCCGCGAAACACCGTCATATCGCCATCGATTTTAACCAAGGCTTCATCGCCCGTCCCACCGCAACCGGTCTGGAAGTTGCGCCGACAAACGCCCCTTACACCACCGCCGCCCTTGCACTGATGTTCAAACCGGACCTGCGTCTGAGCGTGATGAACTTTGCACATATGAAGGTTGGCCAAAAGATGCCAACCGTCACATTTGCCGGTGAAGACATGCTGATCCGTGGCCACAACGATTTCAACGATTCACGCCAGAAACCCGGTGTGCGCACGCCCAAGCTGACACCGCTAGATGCGGCGGGCAAAGCCCATTTCAAAGCGACCTACAACATAGATGTGGATGCAGTTGCCGCCGCTTTTTCCGCCCTGACCGCCTGAACCCGTTCGCGATAGAAGGTAAACACACCTGTTGCGACAACAATTGCGGCACCCAACAGCGTCAGCCATCCCGGCCATTCCTCAAAAACGAACCATCCAATGACTAATGCAAACACCAGTCCGGCATAGCGAAACGGTGCGGTAAACGACACATCGCCGGATCGCATCACCTGAATTGACAGGAAGTAGCCTCCCATGATGCTGACTGCTGATCCCAAAATCAACACGGCCGCCATCGGTTCGATTGGTGCCCAAGGCGTACCGAATGATGCAAGTCCCGCAGTCCCGGAAACCGTTGCCGCGGTCACAAGCGTCACTGTCATCGAAGGCACAGAGGGCGACAGCTTACGGGTCACCAAATCGCGTGCGGTCACGCCGAACATCGCAATCAAGGCATAGACCGACCAAAGGTTGAACCCGTCCGCCCCCGGCTTCACGATCATCAAAACGCCACAAAATCCAATCGCAATGGCCAGCATCCGCCGCCATCCGACAGCCTCGCGCAGCACAACGGCAGAGGCCAGCGTCACCGCCAATGGCACCACCTGCATGATCGCAGTCAGGTTCGCCAATGGCATTTTGAACAGCGCGGTAAGGAAGAAATAAGAGATCATCACCTCCAACAAGGCACGGATCGCAATGATCCCCCAATCGCGACGCGCGATGTCAAAATGCAACGCGCCCAGATACCCCTTGCTTGCAAGAATCAGAACACATGTGATCAGGCTGCGCACAAACAGCAACTGGAACAATGGTACCGCCCCGTCCGTGAGCTTGAGCATGGTATCGTTCAACGCAAAGCACGCCATTGAACCCGTCATCAACAGCGCACCGGCCAGATTGGGCGACATACTAAAGACCTTCCAACATTTCAGGCGTGAGACCAAAACCGTCCCAAAGCACACGTTTGACACCGCGCGGACGCAACGGCCCCGCCCGCCCCTGCGGCTGCGCTGTTGAATCGTTGTCCTGATGCACGGACCTTATCCACATTGGCTTGGCGATCTCGGTGTAACAATCATAATATTCCACCAAGTTGCGATGGTTACGCCGGAATACTGTTGCGTGATCCCCCTTCTTGGCCACCATCGCCAGACCGATGCCTAAAGGTGCGCGCTCATACCACTCCGTCAGCGGCTTTTCAGCAGACGGGTCGAGGTACAGTCCGCGATTAAACGCGATGATGAAGGGTTTTTCGTCCGGGCGCACTTGCAACATTGCATCACCGACAGCCCTGATCCGCGCCGTTGTCTCGCGGTGCATCGCGTCATCGTCATCCTGACGGAAGGTGGCGACATGGGTGGCAGCAGCATCATCCGGCAAAGCGTTAAACGCCTGTTTCACTGCCTGAATGTGTACCATCGGCGGCAGCGTCACAATCTGCATCGGTTTGAAATCCTTGACGATACCCTCCAGTCGCGCGCGCGCCTTTTCGGGGAAGCACTCGCCGATAAGTACCGCGCATGTGAAATCCGTATCGTCCTGCAGGGCCATTGTGTGAAAAGCCAACCGCTCGAACAATTTGAACCGCCGCTCAAGCCGCGCAGGTTCGTACAGCATCTCACGCATCGCATCGAGATCATCACGCGACTTGGCAAACCCGTTTTCGGACAAGTAGGAAAACCGCATCAATCCTTTGATTTGCACCTTTGACGTCACCCGTTGAAGCCTTCTATGTCTTCTCGGCTGGCAGGGCATATGCAGCAGAACCCGCCCCACGACGCAGAAGCACTATGTCCCATCAGGCACTCAACTGTTAGGCCGGACGCGTGCGGCACTCTTGTCCGCAAACGCCGCAAGACGTGCCCGTGCATCGGGTTGGGTATTGACCACTCCGGCCACCACGGCTTCGGCATAGGCAGCATCCATCGCAGACATATTCTGCATATGGCTGACCGCCGAACAGATCGCAAAGTTGGATAAGGGCAAGTTTTGTGCCGCTTTGCGGGCAACCACCAGGGCTTCGTCAAAACTGGAGCCTTCAACGGCGTATTGCGCCAATCCGACGTCAACCGCTTCACGCCCTTGATATACGCGGCCCGTCAGCATCATATCAATCATACGGGCCTTCCCGACCAGATCAGTCACCCGGATCGTTGCTCCGCCTCCGGTGAACAGACCACGTTGCCCCTCCGGCAAAGCAAAATAGGCCGTGCTGTCCATGACCCGAATATGTGCCGCGCTGGCCAGTTCAAGTCCACCGCCCACCACTGCGCCTTGTAGTGCAGCGACAATCGGCACGCCGCCATATTCCATCTTGTTAAAGGCCTCGTGCCACCGCAAACACACATGCATGAAATCCGCAGGGCTGCGGTCTTCGTCATGGTGTTCTACCAAATCCAGACCGGCACAAAAATGGTCACCGGCCCCGGCCAGAACAACAGCCCGCACACCTGCACGAGGTGCCGCAGAGAAAAATTCGACCAGCTCTTCGATGGTATCAATATCAAGGGCATTCCGTTTGGAAGGCCGGTTCAGCGTTACAACCCAAACACCGTCATCATGTGCCTGCAAAGCAAGGTTGTGATAGCGATCCATATCAATCTCTAGCGCCATGAATAATCCTTTCGGGCAGTGTTCTGTCTGGCGTGTTGATGAAACCCGCATCCAAACGGCTAGCGACTACAGTTTGAATTCGCAAGTCTTCTGATCGCGGCCCGAGCAGGTGTCAGATTGAAACCTATGCCATGTGTCAAAAACGAAAAAGCCCCCCGCTTCTTCTCAAAAGCGGGGGGCTGGAGCGACTTAAAAGGTGCTGCGATCAGTCGCGGCTTTCCTCGTCAAAGGTAGGCGTATTAAAGACATCGCCGCCAACAACATCTTCTGCTGGCACAGGTGCTGCCAGTGCAGCAGCAGCTTCCGCTTCAATGCGGCGGGCCTCAACAACCACGTTGTCACGATCCTGCGCAATTTTACGCATTTGCATGGTCGCACCACCCGTACCGGCAGGGATCAGACGACCGACGATAACGTTCTCTTTCAGACCGACCAGTTTGTCGCGCTTGCCTTGCACAGACGCCTCGGTGAGAACCCGCGTTGTCTCCTGGAAAGACGCTGCCGAGATGAACGAACGTGTCTGCAAGGACGCTTTGGTGATGCCGAGCAGGATAGGCTCGCCTTTAGCCACACGCCCGCCTTTGGACAGTGCCTTTTCGTTGGCTTGATCGAACTCCTGCTTGTCAACATGTTCGCCCTTCAGCAGCGTGGTGTCTCCGCTCTCTTGGATCTCCCACTTTTGCAGCATCTGGCGCACGATCACTTCGATGTGCTTGTCGTTGATCTTCACGCCCTGCAAACGATACACGTCCTGCACTTCGTCGATCATATAGTCAGCCAAGGCCTCGACACCCATAATTGCAAGGATGTCATGCGGCGCTGGATTGCCGTCCATGATGTAGTCACCCTTCTGGACAAAATCACCTTCCGCAACCGGGATGTGCTTGCCCTTGGGCACCATGTATTCGACCTTGTGATCCGGATCCTCGGAGGACTCAATCGCGATACGGCGTTTGTTTTTATAGTCCTTGCCGAACCGCACATAGCCGTCGATCTCTGCAATGATCGCGTGATCCTTGGGGCGACGCGCCTCAAAGAGTTCCGCAACACGTGGCAGACCACCGGTGATGTCCTTGGTCTTGGCACCTTCACGCGGAATCCGCGCAATAATGTCACCAGCCTTGATTTCGGTCTGATCCTCAACGGACAGAACCGCATCCACGGACATCGCATAAGTGATCGGATTGCCCGCATCATTACGCAGTGGTTCACCGTCTTCACCGACCAGGATCACCTCGGGCTTCAACTCGTTGCCCTTTGGTGCTGCACGCCAGTCGATCACGATCTTCTGGGTCATGCCTGTGGCATCGTCGGTCTCGTCCTTGACCGCGATCCCCGACACAAGGTCGACGAACTTGGTCATACCGGATTTCTCGGCGATGATTGGCAATGTGTAGGGATCCCATTCAAACAGCTTGTCGCCGCGTAGAACCTTGTCACCGTCTTTGACAAACAGGGTCGTACCATAACCGATCTTGTGGTTTGCACGCTCCTCGCCGTCTTCGCCAACGATCAGCATCTTCATGTTCCGGCCCATGACCATGATCTGCCCTGCGGCATTCTCAAGCGTCTGTGCGTTTTCAAACACGATTTTGCCTTCCTGGCTGGCTTCCAAGAACGACTGCTGACCACCCTGTGCAACACCGCCAATGTGGAATGTCCGCATCGTCAACTGTGTGCCCGGCTCACCAATGGATTGCGCCGCGATGATACCCACCGCTTCGCCTTGGTTGACCAACGTACCACGTGCAAGGTCACGACCGTAACACATCGCGCAAACGCCTTCTTCGGCCTCACAAGTCAACGGCGAGCGGATGCGCGTGGACTGCACACCAGCAACATCAATGATGTCTGCCATGTGTTCATCAACGATCGTCCCTGCCTTGACCAGCACTTCGTCTGTGCCGGGGCGCAAAACATCGTCCGCAACCGCACGACCCAGCAAACGCTCGGCAAGTGACGACACAACTTCACCGTCGTTCACAGCGGCCTCGGCAGTGATTGCCATGTCAGTCCCGCAATCATGCATGCGCACGATACAGTCCTGCGCAACGTCCACCAGACGGCGTGTCAGGTAACCGGAGTTCGCAGTCTTCAAAGCCGTGTCCGACAGACCCTTACGGGCACCGTGGGTGGAGTTGAAGTACTCAAGAACGGTCAGACCTTCCTTGAAGTTCGAGATGATCGGTGTCTCGATGATATCACCGTTCGGTTTGGCCATCAGACCACGCATACCGCCCAACTGCTTCATCTGCGTGACAGAACCACGCGCACCGGAGTGGGCCATCATGTAAACCGAGTTCGGCTCCATTTCCGCTCCGTTCTCGTCCCGCTTTTCAGCAGAGATCGAGCCCATCATCGCGTCAGTGACCTTGTCGTTACACTTTGACCAGGCGTCGACAACTTTGTTGTACTTTTCACCCTGAGTGATCAGGCCATCCATGTACTGCTGTTCAAAGTCTTTCACTTGCTCGCGGGTTTCGTCCACCAGTGGCCATTTGCTGTCAGGGATCAGCATGTCGTCTTTACCAAACGAAATACCGGCTTTGAAAGCTTCGCGGAAACCCATTGTCATGATCTGGTCACAGAAGATAACGGATTCTTTCTGGCCACAGTAACGGTAGACCGTATCAATCACCTGCTGCACTTCTTTCTTGCGCAACAGACGGTTGACCAGATCAAACGGTGCCTTGGCATTCAGCGGCAACAACGCCCCCAAACGCACACGGCCCGGCGTGGTGTCAAAGCGCATCAGCACTTCGTTGCCTTCCGCATCAATCTGCTTGATCCGCGCCTTGATCTTGGCGTGCAGATGCACCTCACCTGCGTCCAGCGCGTGCTGAACTTCGTCAACGGTGCCAAAGATCTTGCCTTCGCCCTTCATGCCTTCACGCTCAAGGGTCGTATAGTACAGACCCAAGATCATGTCCTGTGACGGCACGATGATCGGCGCACCGTTCGCAGGCGACAAAACGTTGTTGGTGGACATCATCAAAACGCGTGCTTCAAGCTGCGCTTCAAGTGAAAGCGGTACGTGAACCGCCATCTGGTCACCGTCAAAGTCCGCGTTAAAGGCGGAACAAACCAGCGGGTGCAACTGAATGGCTTTACCCTCGATCAGAACCGGCTCAAACGCCTGAATGCCAAGACGGTGCAAGGTCGGCGCACGGTTCAGCATGACAGGGTGTTCGCGGATAACCTCGTCGAGGATGTCCCAGACTTCGGGACGCTCTTTTTCGACCAGTTTCTTGGCTTGCTTCACGGTGGAAGACAGCCCCTTGGCCTCAAGCCGCGAATAGATGAACGGTTTGAACAGTTCCAAGGCCATCTTTTTCGGCAAACCACATTGATGCAGCTTCAGCTCAGGCCCGGTCACAATCACGGAACGACCGGAGAAATCGACGCGCTTACCCAAAAGGTTCTGACGGAAACGACCCTGCTTGCCCTTGAGCATGTCAGACAGTGATTTCAACGGACGCTTGTTGGCACCCGTAATCACACGACCACGGCGGCCGTTGTCAAAGAGCGCATCCACAGATTCCTGCAACATCCGCTTTTCGTTACGCACAATAATGTCCGGCGCGCGCAGTTCGATCAGACGCTTCAAACGGTTGTTCCGGTTGATCACACGACGATAGAGATCGTTCAGGTCAGACGTCGCAAAACGACCGCCATCCAGCGGCACCAGCGGGCGCAGTTCCGGCGGGATCACGGGGATCACGGTCAGAACCATCCACTCCGGGCGGTTGCCGGATTCAAGGAAGCTCTCGACGACCTTCAGACGCTTGATGATCTTCTTGGGCTTCAATTCGCCCGTGGCTTCTTTCAACTCTTCGCGCAGCTGGTCGGCCTCTGCTTCAAGGTCAATCGCAGCCAGCATCTCACGGATCGCTTCGGCACCGATGTTGGCAGTGAACGCGTCCATGCCGTAAGCATCCTGCGCGTCCATATACTCTTCTTCGGTCATCATCTGACCATAAGTAAGATCCGTCAGACCGGGTTCGATCACGACGTAGTTTTCGAAGTACAAAACACGTTCCAGATCGCGCAAAGTCATATCCAGCATCAGGCCGATGCGCGATGGCAACGACTTCAGAAACCAGATGTGCGCAACTGGCGATGCCAGCTCGATGTGACCCATCCGCTCGCGGCGAACTTTTTGCAGCGTGACTTCCACACCGCATTTTTCGCAGACAACGCCGCGATATTTCATGCGCTTATATTTGCCGCACAGGCATTCGTAATCCTTGATCGGGCCAAAGATACGCGCGCAGAACAGGCCATCACGCTCAGGCTTGAACGTCCGGTAGTTGATGGTTTCGGGTTTTTTGATCTCACCGAAAGACCACGACAGAATACGCTCTGGTGACGCAAGCGAGACCTTGATCTCGTCAAACGTCTTCATCGGCGCGATCGGGTTAAACGGGTTGTTTGTCAGTTCCTGGTTCATCAGGCGTCCTTTCTAGGCTCTTTTACATTCGTAGAAGTTCGCGCGATGGTAAGTGCGCAAACCAATTTTCTTATCAAAGACCTTGATTGGGTCGGAAAATGAGCTGGCAATTCTGGTATCTCTACGACGTGGTTTTGCGACGGGTTGAGTACCTTCAACAGAACCTTGGGGGCACTTGACTAAACGCCGCCACTCTCCCCATTGAGCAATAAGAAATTCCTCATTGCTCACATCATAGATCAGCGCGGCTTCGTCTGCTGGCTGGCAACCCATAAGGGTAACGGAGACGACAGCCATCGCTGAAACTACTTTCACTCATCTTCCTCCGCATCCAGGAGTTCCATATTCAGGCCGAGGCCGCGGACTTCCTTCACGAGCACGTTAAAGCTCTCTGGAATACCCGCTTCAAAGTTGTCCTCGCCCTTGACGATGCTTTCATAGACTTTCGTCCGGCCAGCCACGTCATCGGATTTCACCGTCAGCATTTCCTGCAAGGTGTATGCAGCGCCGTAAGCTTCAAGCGCCCAGACCTCCATCTCACCAAAGCGCTGACCACCGAACTGCGCTTTACCGCCCAGCGGCTGCTGCGTAACGAGCGAGTACGGACCCGTGGAACGCGCGTGGATTTTGTCATCCACAAGGTGGTGCAGTTTCAGCAGATACTTGACGCCAACGGTCACAGGACGCGCAAACTGCTCGCCTGTACGACCATCAAACAGCACCGATTGTCCGGATGTATCGAACCCTGCGCGGGACAGCGCATCGTTCACGTCCGCTTCTTTGGCACCGTCAAAAACAGGTGTCGCAATCGGCACGCCGCGTGTGACGTTGGATGCTGCGTCAATCAGGGCATCCTCGTCCATGCCTTCGATACCTTCGGCATATACGTCTTCCCCGTAGGCAAGGCTCATAGCTTCACGTACAGGTGTCAGATCGCCGGAACGCTTGTACTCTTGCAGTGCCTCGTCGATGTTGACGCCCAAGCCGCGTGCGGCCCAGCCCATATGGGTTTCCAAAATCTGACCGACGTTCATACGCGATGGCACGCCCAGCGGGTTCAGACAGAAGTCGACCGGTGTACCATCCTCAAGGAACGGCATGTCTTCCATCGGTACAACCTTGGAAATAACACCTTTGTTGCCGTGACGTCCGGCCATTTTATCGCCCGGTTGCAGCTTGCGCTTCACCGCCACGAACACTTTGACCATTTTCATCACACCCGGAGGCAGATCGTCACCACGACGGACTTTTTCGACTTTATCCTCGAACCGCGCATCAAGCGCGCGCTTCTGGATCTCGTACTGTTCGTTCAAGGCTTCGACGATCTTTGCGTCGTCCTCATCTTCCAGTGCCAACTGCCACCACTGACCGCGTGTCAGGACGTCGTCCAGCATAGCATCGGTGATCTGGCTGTTCGGTGCCACACCTTTGGGGCCTTTCACAGCAACCTTGCCGATGATCATGCCACGCAAACGTGCATAGATGTTGCGATCCAGAATGCCCAACTCGTCATCCCGGTCACGTGCCAGACGTTCGACTTCTTCACGCTCGATCTGCAGCGCACGTTCATCTTTTTCCACGCCATGGCGGTTGAACACACGCACTTCGACAACCGTGCCAAAGTCACCCGGCTTCACACGCAGCGACGTGTCACGCACATCAGAGGCTTTCTCACCAAAGATCGCCCGCAGGAGTTTCTCTTCCGGCGTCATCGGGCTTTCGCCCTTTGGCGTGATCTTGCCCACCAGAATATCGCCCGGCTCAACATCCGCGCCGATGTAAACGATGCCAGCCTCATCAAGGTTGCGCAGTGCTTCTTCACCGACGTTCGGAATGTCGCGGGTGATTTCTTCTGGGCCAAGTTTGGTGTCACGCGCGGCGACCTCAAACTCTTCGATGTGGATCGAGGTAAAGACGTCATCACGGGAAACCCGCTCTGAAATCAGGATCGAGTCCTCATAGTTGTACCCATTCCAAGGCATAAACGCGACAACCACGTTCTTGCCCAAAGCAAGTTCACCCATGTCTGTAGATGGACCATCCGCAATAACCTGACCTTTTGTAACCCGTTCGCCCACTTTCACCAGCGGACGCTGGTTGATGCAGGTGTTCTGGTTTGAACGCTGGAATTTGCGCATGCGGTATATGTCCACGCCCGCGTCGCCCAACTCAAGGTCTTCGGTGGCGCGCAGAACGATACGGCTGGCGTCAACCTGATCGATGATACCACCACGTTTCGCCATGTAAGCCGCACCGGAATCGCGTGCCACAACTTCTTCGATGCCTGTGCCAACAAGCGGAGCTTCCGCTTGCAAGAGTGGCACCGCCTGACGTTGCATGTTGGAACCCATCAAAGCGCGGTTCGCGTCATCGTTCTCAAGGAACGGAATCAGCGAGGCGGCAACAGAGACCAATTGCTTGGGCGAAACGTCAATCAAATCAACGTTTTCAGATGGCGCAAGTGTGTAGTCGCCAGACTGGCGGGTCGACACCAGATCATTCACGAACTTCATATTTTCATCAAGGTTCGCGTTTGCCTGCGCCACAGTATGACGCATTTCCTCGGTCGCGGACATGTAGTGAACCTCATCGGTCACAACAGAATCTTTAACGACACGATACGGCGTTTCGATGAAGCCATATTTGTTCACGCGGGCAAATGTCGCCAGCGAGTTGATCAGACCAATGTTCGGCCCTTCCGGCGTTTCAATCGGGCACATGCGGCCATAGTGGGTCGGGTGCACGTCGCGCACCTCAAAACCGGCACGTTCGCGGGTCAGACCACCTGGTCCAAGCGCTGAAAGGCGACGCTTGTGCGTGACCTCGGACAGCGGGTTGGTTTGGTCCATAAACTGCGACAGTTGGCTAGATCCGAAGAATTCGCGCACCGCAGCGGCTGCTGGCTTGGCGTTGATCAGGTCTTGCGGCATGACCGTATCGATCTCGACGGAGGACATCCGCTCTTTGATCGCACGCTCCATGCGCAACAGACCCACGCGGTACTGGTTTTCCATCAGTTCGCCAACAGAACGCACCCGGCGGTTGCCGAGGTGGTCAATGTCGTCGATGTCGCCGCGGCCATCGCGCAGATCAACCAGTGCTTTGATACAGGCGACGATGTCTTCGCGGCGCAGGGTGCGCTGCGTGTCTTCGGCATCCAGATCAAGACGCATGTTCATTTTCACACGACCAACAGCGGAAAGATCATAACGCTCTGAATCAAAGAACAATGTGTCGAACAGCGCAGAGGCCGCTTCAACGGTGGGCGGCTCGCCCGGACGCATGACACGGTAGATGTCCATAAGCGCGGTGTCGCGGTTCATGTTCTTGTCGTTCGCCATGGTGTTACGCATGTACGGACCAACATTGACGTTATCGATATCCAGCAACGGAATATCGGTGATGCCTGCGTCGATCAATTCCTTGGCAGTGCCGCCGATCAAATCGCCGTCCTTGTCATACTCCAGCGTCAACTCGTCACCGGCTTCGACGTAAATCGCACCGGTTTCCTCGTTGATGATGTCTTGTGCAACAAATTTGCCTACGATGTGCTCGAATGGCAGCAACAATTCTGTCACATTGCCTTCATCGATCAGCTTTTTCACGGCCCGTGGCGTGACCTTCTTGCCCTGTTCAAACAGAACCTCACCGGTTTTTGCATCCACGATATCATACGTTGGACGTGTGCCCCGCACACGATCCGGGAAGAACGGCGCAACCCAACCTTTGCCCTTCTGCAACTTGTAGGAAACCGTCTCGTAATAGGCGTTCATGATCGCTTCTTGATCAAGCCCCAACGCATACAGCAATGTGGTGACAGGCAGTTTGCGACGACGGTCGATACGCGCAAAAACGATGTCTTTGGCGTCAAACTCGAAGTCGAGCCATGAACCGCGATAAGGGATGATACGGCAAGCGAACAAAAGCTTGCCCGAGGAATGTGTCTTGCCCTTGTCATGATCAAAGAACACGCCCGGCGAGCGGTGCATCTGCGAAACGATCACACGCTCCGTACCGTTAACAATGAACGTACCGTTGGGCGTCATCAGAGGCATGTCGCCCATGAACACGTCTTGCTCTTTGATGTCTTTGACCGACTTCGCGCCCGTATCCTCATCAATTTCGAAAACGATCAGACGGAGGGTAACTTTCAGCGGCGCGCTGTAGGTCATGTCGCGCTGCTGGCATTCCTCAACGTCGTACTTCGGCTTTTCCAGCTCGTACTTTACGTACTCAAGGATAGATGTTTCGTTGAAATCCTTGATCGGGAAAACAGACTGAAACACGCCTTGAATGCCGTCACCATCGGTGGGCGTCTCGGCATCGCCGGAATTCAGGAACAGGTCGTAGGATGATTTCTGAACCTCGATGAGGTTCGGCATTTCCAGCACTTCGCGGATTTTGCCATAATATTTACGGAGACGCTTCTGGCCAAGGAAGGTTTGTGCCATGTGTCGTAATACCTTTCGTATCTCTTGCCTGAACGCCGCCACCGGGGCCGTGGCGCGTCCATCAGAGCGGATCAATCCGGTCTATGCTGGCATGCGTCCCACCGCATACCTTCCGACCTATGGACCTTTCCAGAAGGATGCTTTGATTGGCAAAAGCACCCTTCAAGACAGGTTTGGCTGGACAGAGAAACGTCTCCATCCAGCCAATTTGTTTATCGGGACAATCGGAAACTTTGAAAGTTTCCGACCGCTTTCTTTGAAAGAAAGCGATCCCTGAGTTAACCGATTAGGCCAGCTCGACTTCTGCGCCAGCTGCTTCCAGCTTGGCTTTCACTTCTTCGGCCTCGGCTTTGTCGACGCCTTCTTTGATTTTGCCACCGGCTTCAACCAGATCCTTGGCTTCTTTCAAGCCCAGACCGGTGATACCGCGGACTTCCTTGATCACGTTGATCTTGGAAGCGCCGGCGTTCTTGAGAACGACGTCAAATTCGGATTTCTCTTCTGCGGCACCGCCAGCGTCAGCTGGGCCTGCCATCATAACAGCACCACCAGCGGCGGGCTCGATGCCATACTCGTCTTTGAGGATGGTTTTCAGTTCTTGTGCTTCCAGCAGTGTCAGACCAACGATGTCTTCTGCAAGTTTCTTCAGATCAGCCATGTTTTAGCTCTTTCCGTTAACAATATGTGTGTTCCAGCGTGTTGTTTCAACACGACAGCTTGACGATGTGCTTTACGCAGCTTTGTCCTCGATCGTGGACAAAATGGATGCAATGTTGCTTGCAGGTGCGCCAATGGCCCCCGCGATGTTGGAAGCAGGTGCACCCAGCATGCCGGCGATGGTAGCAATAAGCTCATCACGCGAAGGCATCTTGGACACGGCTTCAACACCGGCGACGTCCAGAGCGTTCTCACCCATCGCACCACCAAGGATCACGAACTTTTGGTTCTCCTTGGCGTACTCCTGAGCGATCTTGGCCGCAGCCACAGGATCCTCAGAATAGGTCAGAACGGTCATACCCTCGAGCAGGCCAGCAATGCTTGCGCATGGCTTTCCGTCGAGGGCAATTTTGGCGAGCCTGTTCTTGGCAACACGCACAGATGCATCAGCCGCACGTGCGCGCGCCCGAAGATCCTGCATTTCAGCAACTGTCAAGCCGACGTAGCGAGAGACTACAACGACGCCAGAGCTTTCAAAGATCTGGCCGAGTTCGTCGACCAATTGTTCTTTTTGTGCTCTATCCACAGTTTCACTCCAGTAAGGGAGGGTTGCCCCTCCGGCTCAGTTTTGCCGGGACTTTGTGGTCCCGACATTTCGGGTCCTTACGGGGTCCTGCGGATGGCTGCGGAAGGTCCCGAGGGGCAATCCGTAAAAATCTGCGTTTCCCGTCTCAGGCAGGAATTATGCTGGAAATATTGCCAACACCCACCGTCTCGGACGAAAAGCACAAAAGCGCGACGAATCGCGCTGTTGGGCTTGAGGGGTGGAGTAACGTCTTGCGGGGGGATTTCCAACCCCTGAAAGGGGTGATCTTGGTAAAAACGATAATGCGGGTTTCTGGCGATGTGTCAATGGGGGTGTGAGGGGTAGGTCAGTTGTCGGTTCAGCGGACAAAGTGACCATCGACCAGCTTCATCCCGAAACCTTGCTTTCGGTTAGACCCGTTCAACAAACGGTGGGTCTGGAACGCTAAAGAGAATTTCCGGCGTCTAGATCACACCTATTGATTTTTCCTCTATCACCAAAGTTACTCTTTCTATAGCGCTGCCATCACAAACAAAAGAAACGGGAAATAAAATGCGCGACTTTTTTATCAACTCACTCGAAAAGCTCATCGGTGTCATCATTATAGTAATGGGCGTTGGTGTCATAATTGGATCTTTTGCGGTTGCATTTGGCAGCGCAGGTCAGGGCGGAGGCTTATTCGCAGGTCTATTATTCTTCGTTTTTGGCGCAATTTACGTCGTTTTGATGGGTGGATTTATGTATTTAGGTGTCGGCATCTATCAGAACACTCTGCGTACTGCGAAAGCGATAGAGCGTATGTCTGCTGATAAATGAAGGTCTCGATTGACTGCCGGTAAAGCGGGCCAGCATTGATGCTGGCCTAAAATGAACTTAAGCGTTCTAAAATCGTTCCTTTGTGGACAAGCGTAAACGACATCGTTTGATACCGCCACAAACCTCGTCCAGAACCTGACCAGTTGTTGGAGATTTCTGCATCAATAGCGAAAGTGGACATCAAAATATATCGCACCCAAAACGCAAAAAGGGCGGTGATCTCTCACCGCCCTTTCGCAAATCCAAATAAATCAGATCACTCGCCCGTTGCATTATCCACAGCAACAGACACGCCCGGACCCATTGTCGAGCTCAGGTTGATCTTTTTCATGTACGTCCCTTTGGAACCGGCAGGCTTTGCCTTGGCAACCGCACCAACAAAGGCGCGGATGTTTTCGACCAACTGGGCTTCACCAAAGGATGCTTTGCCGACACCTGCGTGCACAACACCGCCTTTTTCAGCTTTGAACTGGACCTGACCGCCTTTGGCTGCCTCAACGGCCTCCTTAACGTCCATGGTCACTGTGCCGACTTTCGGGTTCGGCATCAGGTTGCGTGGGCCAAGAACCTTACCCAGACGACCAACGATGGGCATCATGTCAGGGGTCGCGATGCAGCGATCGAACTCGATCTTGCCGGACTGCACGATTTCCATCAGGTCTTCGGCACCGACGATGTCGGCACCAGCCGCTGTCGCTTCGTCCGCTTTTGGACCGCGTGCAAAGACCGCAACGCGCATTGTTTTGCCGGTACCGTTTGGCAAGCCGACCACACCGCGGACCATCTGGTCTGCGTGGCGCGGGTCAACACCAAGGTTCAGCGCGATCTCTACAGTTTCGTCGAACTTGACGGTTGAGTTCGCTTTGATCAGCGCCACGGCTTCTTCAACTGTGACGTCTTCTTTGCCGGCGAATGCTTCGCGTGCGGCGCGGGTGCGTTTTCCAAGTTTTGCCATCTTACTTAACCTCGATGCCCATGGACTTTGCGGAGCCCATAATGATCTTCATTGCCTGTTCCACGTCGTTTGCGGACAGATCGGCCATCTTCGCTTCTGCAATCTCGCGCAACTGCTTTGGCGTGATGGAACCAACGGTTTCACGGCTTGGCGTCTTTGCACCGGACTTAACCTTAGCCGCTTTCAGCAGGAAGTAGGACGCAGGTGGCGTCTTGATGTCCATCGTAAAGGACTTGTCCTGATAGTAGCTGATCACAGTTGGGCAAGGTGCGCCCGGCTCGAGGTCTGCCGTCTTGGCGTTGAACGCCTTACAGAATTCCATGATGTTGATGCCGCGCTGACCCAGCGCTGGACCCACAGGTGGGGACGGGTTTGCTTGACCCGCTTTAACTTGCAACTTCATCGTACCGACGAGTTTCTTGGCCATTGGCCTTCTCCTTTGCAACGCCCCTTGGTCGCGACCGTAGGGCTATGTGTTGTGTGGTCCGGTTAGCGTGCCGCGGCGCGCGTGCCTCCCACAGTGGTGAATCGCTATTGTGGCGATTGGTGCGGATTATAGGGGAGTGGGCAGTATTGCAAGGGTTGGGATAGCTCACTGTGCAACGTGGCACCAATTGACCAAAGTCAATTTCCCCAAAAGGATCCCGTTTAGCTTTATATCCAGATTTTTGCGAGGTAAGCGATGGGTATCTCCAGAACCATTTACACAGCAATCGTCGTCGGCCTGTCTGTCATTGCGCCATCACAACACTGGGCTGACACTCTGCAATGTGGCATTCCAACTGTGACTGTAACCTTCGAAGATGTACAAGATGGGGGACTGATTTGTGACGCTGTTCGGCAAGCGAAAGCACTGTTTGATCAATGTGGTTTACCGCCCCTAAGCAGTCCCGTTCACATAAAAGTCGTAGAAGAATTGTCTCAAAGTTGCGTTGCTATGTATCATTGCGGCGAGAATAAAATCGAAGTGCTGTCATCTCCCAAAATGCAGGAACGCCGCGACCAGAAGGGCGCGTTTGCGCACCTCCCCCCTCACGACTACCTGCGGAGCGTCGTTGTTCACGAGCTATCGCATGCTGCGACCGACAACATGCCTTGCCCATTTGAAGCATGCGTCGCAACGGAAGAATACATCGCCTACGCGATGCAGGTCATGTCCTTGAGTCCCGAGGCAAGAACTGTGTTCGAGGATCGTTCCGAATTGGGCAAATCAATTTCGGTTGACGAACTAAGCGCCATCATCTTGTTTATGGACCCGCATTTGTTTGCTCGGAAAGTCTGGGCACATCTATCACAGCGCGATGATCCCTGCGGATATATTGGCCATCTTCTTGACGGGTCTGTCCTGCTTGACAGGGAAAGGTTCTAGACTGGCACCCGCAAGCTCAAGGGAGCACATCAAACCGCTGCACACCTCTGGCGCAAGAGCATTATCCGCTTCGCCCGCATACAAGCTGTGCATACCAACACTTTGGAAACAATCGACCAAGCTGCGGCGATGTTTGCCATACCGTACCTTGCCGGCGCTGCATCAGCACACTCAATAGGAGCTTATTCCGTCCCGCTGGGCCGACTTAGGATGAAAATGGCCGCTCCGCTCATACAAACAGCCTGAACCAGCAGGATCACGGGGGCCAGATTCGCAATCACACTGCCACCAAAGGCAACGGCCATCATTCCGATTGCCAGCGCCTTGAACTTGGGTGCTATGGCACCGTGTTGCCGCCATTCCACAATGATTGGCCCAAAGATACGATGGTTTTCAAGCATTCGGGCCATTTTCGGCGACCCTCTGGCAAATGCAAACGCGCCGAGAATAATGAATGGAGTAGTCGGTACCACAGGAAGCACAACGCCGATCAAACCCAGCGCCAACGCGAGTCCGCCCAGTATCTTCCAGAACAGTTTCTTCATGGCTCTGCTCGCAATCAGGGAACGCGGTGTCAAAAAGGTATGCTCGGCTACATACCTTGGTTGCGTGTCAGGTACGTCTGCTGGATCACCAGCGTCAACTCCAAATCCAACACGGTTTCCTGCCCGACAATCGACGCGGGCACGATGCCGCACCCTACTCGACAACCAGAGCCGCGCGGCATCTCGTGGGTAGACTTCTGCATTACGCTGGTGCGGCAAGCCCGCAACAGGGACAGCATTTACCATGCCCGCCCTTTCGTCCCCATTGCGTTGGCGGCCAAATCTCCTTTGTTCGCCAGCACACAATTCGGCGGAGAGATTTTCAGAACATTCTCGACAAAAGGATAAGATGTCAGTGTCCGGACATCCTTGCCAACCATTATCCGGTCCAGCCAAGCCCCGCCGAGATGCAATTCATGGATTGTAAAAGCGGTCCGGTGTCCATGTGTTCGGATGTCTCACGCAGCGCGCGGAGTTGATTGATCTGAATGGAATGGATGTTGGCCAGATGGGCGCGGTTCCCCTCGAACCGGTTGGTAAAGTTAGGAAACCGTGCCGCCAGCATAGGCTGGGCCGTGATCGCGTGAATGGCTTCAACCGAAGTGTTATATTCCGCCTTCACCATATCAAAAATCTCGGGACCATGGACTGGATCTGTGGACAGCTGCGCGTAATTTTCTGCGATATTCATATCAGCCTGAAACAGGGTTTTCTCAACCTCATCCACCATCAGCTGAAACAGCTTTGACGTAGCGAACATGTCCTGCAGCATCTCCCAACCTACAGCACCGCGTACTTTGACAAATGATTGACAGGCTGTCCCGAACCCGTACCAGCCAGTCAGCAGGTGGCGGTTTTGCGTCCACGCAAAAACCCATGGAATGGCACGCAGATCGGCAAGACTGGAAGCCCCGAAGCGCCGCGCCGGGCGTGAACCGATCTTGAGCATGGCAAGCTCTTCAACCGGGCTTGCCTCTTGAAAGTACTGCACAAACCCAGGTGTGTTGAGCAATGCGGAATAGGCAGCCTGTGACATACCGGACAACGCCTGCAAGGCATCATCAAACTCCGGATTGCTTGGCGGTGCCGCACAGGACAGCGCCGTGTGCAGCAGCGCAGAAGACGCCAGTTGTTCCAGTTCTTTCAGCGCCGTGCCACGGTTCGCATATTTTGCAGAAACAACTTCACCCTGTTCCGTTGTGCGCATGGCCCCGTTCAGCGTACTTGCAGGTTGCGCCGCAATCGCTCGCCCCGTGGGGGCACCACCCCGACTTACCGATCCACCACGCCCGTGGAAAAAAGCAGGTACAAAGCCAAGCGTATCAAGCGCCTGCGTAATTTTTCGTTGTGCTTGCTCCAACTCCCAAGTGGAACAGATGAATCCGCCATCCTTGTTGCTGTCCGAATACCCCAGCATGATTTCGACGCGATTGCCCTGCCGTTTGAGGCTGCGCCGCGCGGTCGGTATCTTGATCAACTCGGTCAGGATGCGAGGCGCATTGCGCAAATCTTCAATGGTCTCGAACAACGGTACAACAGGGATATCCAACGCCTCACCAACCGCGCCCGCATAACGGGCCAGCAGATAAACACCCAGTAAATCATCAGTGGAGCGCGTCATTGACAGTATAAATGCCCCAATGGCTTCGGGGTCATCCCCTTCGCGCACCCCAAGGATCACCCGCAACAGGTTCAGCAGTTCCTTTGATAGCTCACTAAGGGCGCTTAGGTCGATCTTTGGAAGGGTCTCAGCCGCAAGTTCGCGCTGCAATCGCCGGGTCCAAGCAACACTTCCATAGGCTGCGTCTGTATCCCAGATTTCAGCAAGTACATCCGTGGTCACAGTGGAGTTTTGCCGAATGTCCAACGCGGTTGTCCGAAACCCGAAGACTTCGACCCGCCAACGGACAGGACGGATGTATCTGTTGCCTAGCTGTTCGGATCCAATGGCTTTCAGGGCATCTTCGATCGCATGAAGGTCTGTGACCAACTCATCAACGTGACTGTAAGACGGGCAATCGGATAGACGTTCAATAACTGCACTTATGGCTTGCCGGAACACTTCACCGGGGTTGCGCTCAGCGATAGCTGCGTGATTGGCTACCCGCATCACAATCGTATCAAGGGCAGATAAGTGGGACGCGGGTATTGATGCGATATCACGGCTGATGCTGATATCACGCGCTGCGCGCGTAAGTTCGGAAATGTGTTTTTGTACAGCGGCTCTGCGTCCCCGCCGCATTGCAGTCTTGGTCGCCTCAACGGTGACGTTCGGATTGCCATCACGATCCCCGCCGATCCACGAATGAAACTTCAGGCATGGCCGCAAAGCTGTGTTCGACTGGGCAAAAAATTTCTCTTTTGCCGCAATGAATTGCTCAAAAAGCTGCGGTGTAGCGTCAAACAGACTGTCCCGAAAAAACTGCAATCCCCATTCGATTTCATCCGAAAGACTGGGCCTTTCAAGCCTGAGTTCGCCCGACAGCCACAAAAGATCAATCTCTCCACGCAGCTGATCTACTTTGGCCTTGCGTTCTCGCGGGGTCCATCTGTGCGTTTCCAATGAAACCAGCAGACGATAAATGCGGCGATGAATCTCAAGAATCGTAACCCTTTTCGCTTCGGTGGGATGCGCAGTCAAAGTGGGACCGACGGAAAGGGCCTCTAAAGCTCTTTCGAAGTCCGCTGGTGTGTTTTCAGCGATGTCGGCCATGGCCTGTGCAAAGCTTCCCTCAACATATTCCGCACCCTGTTGCGCCTCGACCCGTCGCCGGTCGCGCACTGCCGCATTCTCATCGACAATCTTTCCGAGTTGAAACCAAATACTGACAGCCTGAAGAAAATCACCGATCTGTTCCGGCGCAAGGGGTGTAGACTGTGTTGGCGTCTCAAGGCGGGCCGCAACCGCAGGTGCACGACGCAGCACCGTCTCAAAAAGCTGCTCCCAAAGCAGTTGACGCAGCGAAATTGCATAGCTGTCGCGGTTCACATTTGGCGTCATCGGCGCGGCCGCGCCCATCAGTTTACGCGATCAGGCGGGGTTTGACCGTCAAAGAACGCCTGCAGGTTATTCATCACACGAAACCCCATCTCTTCGCGCGCCTCCGCTGTTGCGCTGCCAAGATGCGGCAACATGACCACGCGATCACTGTCGAGCAGGTTCTGAGCAATATTGGGCTCACCGTCGAACACATCGAGCGCCGCACCACCGATTGTTTCAAACGCCAGCGCTTGAACCAGATCATGCTCGTTGATGACTTCACCCCGCGCAGTGTTGATCAAGAACGCGCCGGGGCGCATCAGGTCCAGCCTGCGGGAGTTGATCAAGTGGCGGTTTTCGGCACCACCGGGACAATGCAACGAAACAAAGTCGCAACGTGGCAACAGATCGTCCAGATCGTCAGCCTGCACTGCATTGTATTGTGCCAGAAGTTCCGGAGAAACACGGCTCCGGTTGTGCACAACGATGTCCATGCCAAACCCGAAATGCGCACGGCGCGCCATTTCCTGCCCGATCCGGCCAAAGCCGACGATACCAAGGGTTTTGCCAGATACTTTGGTGCCGACAAGATGCGTCGGCCGCCAACCGATCCAACGCCCTTCACGCACCTCGCGTTCCCCTTCGCCAGCACGGCGGGCCGCCATCAGCATCAGTGTCATCGCCAGATCGGCCGTGCATTCGGATAGCACATCAGGCGTGTTCGTCACGGTTATCCCGTGCGCCTTGGCGCTTGGCATATCAATATGGGTGTATCCCACCCCATAGTTGGCAAGCAGCTTGGTACGCGGATCAGAAAGCTCCAAAGCATCTACCCCGATTTTGTCCGTCACTGTCGGCAACACCGCATCATAATCCAGAAACGCCTGACGGAATTCATGGGTCATCAAGGGAACATCACCGCGGTTCAATACAACATCGAACTTTTCGCTAAGCTGCGCCTCGACAGCAGCAGGCCAGCGGCGGGTCACGAGTACTTTGGGCTTAATCATGGTTCTCTCCTCACATCACGCTTGCGATTGTTTCCCCGATAACGGCAGGGTTCTCAGCCACGGTCACACCAGCCGCGCTCAGGATTTCCACCTTTTCAGAGGCGCTTTCGCCAAAGGCGGAAATGATGGCACCGGCATGGCCCATTGTGCGGCCCTTGGGCGCGGTCAAACCGGCGACATAGGCGACAACAGGCTTGGTCACATGGTCCTGAATATAGGCAGCGGCTTCGGCCTCCTGCGGGCCACCGATTTCCCCGATCATGGCGATGACATGGGTGTCATCGTCATTCTCGAATTGCTCAAGAATATCACGAAAGGAAGAGCCATTGATCGGATCACCACCGATACCGACGCTGGTCGAGACCCCTATGCCACGCTCCTTGAGCTGTGCTGCCGCCTCATAACCCAGCGTGCCGGAACGCCCGACAATTCCAACATGTCCTGGCAAAAAGATATGCCCCGGCATGATGCCCAGCATCGCCTTGCCCGGTGAAATCGTGCCCGCACAATTCGGCCCGGTCAACACCATGCGCCGTTCCTTGGGATAGCGCATCATATAGCGTTTCACCTGAATCATGTCCTGCGCGGGAATGCCGTCGGTGATGCAGACACAATATTCAATACCCGCATCCGCCGCTTCCATGATGCTGTCAGCCGCAAAGGGTGGTGGCACAAAAACAAGGCTGGCATTGGCCTGCGTTGCGGCAACCGCTTCCTTCACCGTGTCAAAGACAGGCACGCCCTGCACCGTTTCGCCACCTTTGCCCGGCACAACGCCCGCGACAACATTGGTGCCGTAGTCCAGCATGTCCTTGGTGTGAAACTGTGCCATCCGGCCCGTAATGCCCTGAACGATAACACGTGTGTCGCGATCCAGATAAATGCTCATGATTAAACCGCTTTCAGATTGGGAGAGATATCGCTTTTCCAAGCAGAGACAGAGCGTTCCGCCGCTTCCATCAGAGTAGTGGCCCGAATGATCGGCAGCCCGCTTTTGGCGAGGATCTTCTGACCTTCCTCAACATTTGTCCCGGCAAGGCGCACGATCACAGGGACATCAACCTGCACTTCGCGCAAGGCCTGCACAACACCTTCGGCAACCCAGTCACAGCGGTTGATACCCGCAAAGATATTGACCAGAACCGCCTGAACATTCTTGTCCGACATCACCAGACGAAACGCCTTGGCGACCCGTTCGGGTGTGGCCCCACCCCCGATATCAAGGAAGTTCGCAGGCTCGCCGCCCGCCAGTTTGATTGTGTCCATCGTCGCCATGGCAAGGCCGGCACCGTTCACAATACAGCCGATGTTCCCATCAAGTCCGACATATGACAGCCCGCGATCTGCCGCGCGCGCCTCGCGCGGATCTTCCTGGCTTTTGTCGCGCAGCTCACTGATCTGCGGGTGACGGAACAGCGCGTTGTCATCAAATGTCATCTTGGCGTCCAGTGCCAAGATACGGTTGTCCCCCGTCACAACCAGCGGGTTGATCTCGACCATCGTGGCATCCAGATCACGAAAGGCGCGGTAGCACCCCTGCAGGGTGCGGACCATCGCTTGTGTCAAACCGGGCTCGATCCCCAGCTGAAACGCAATCTCGCGCGCCTGAAAATCCCGCAAGCCCACCGCGGGCTCCACCGTTGAACGCACAATGCTCTCCGGTTTGCTTTCAGAGATTTCCTCAATCTCCATGCCACCTTCGGCAGAAGCGACAATCATGATCCGCTGCGATGTGCGGTCCAGCACAAACCCCAGATAGATTTCGCGATCAATCGGCACAGCCGCTTCTACATAGACGCGATAGATGCCTTTGCCCTCTGGACCGGTCTGATGCGTCACCAGCTTCTTGCCAAACATGTCTTCGCAAGCAGCCTGAATTTCGTGATCATCATCACACAGCTTGACACCGCCCGCCTTGCCACGGCCCCCGGCATGGACCTGTGCCTTGACGATCCATTTATCGCCACCCATTTCACGGGCGCGGTACGCGGCCTGTTCAGGGCTGTAGGCCAAAGCACCTGCAGGGATTTCAACACCGAAGTTGCTCAGCACTTCCTTGGCTTGGTATTCGTGAATATCCATTGAAACCTCCTATGCCGCGATGCGGGATTGATAATGCCTGTCCAGCCCGGCAATGATCGCATCGATATCGACCTCGGCCCCCAGCGCGTTCATTGCTTGCGCAAAGCGCGTGACGATTTCGGTGATTGCCGACCGGCTCAACAGGTTCAGAATACCGATGCGTACCTGTACAGGTGCGGACAGCGTGGGCCAGATGCCAAACCCATCTGCACGGCAATTCTGCACCAACTCCATCTCGCGCCCCGCAAAGGCGGGCGGCAGATTTAGCACCACAAGGCTGGTCATGTTGGATGTCACCTCGCAGCCCATCGCGGTAACTGCATCGCGAAGCGCACTTTCGTGAAAGGCATACTCTCCCGCACGCTTGGCCAACCCGTCTGTCAGGTTGATCCGCAACGCTTCGTGAAAAGCGCTTACAGCATAGGCAGAATGCGTGCGGTGATAGACACCCTTCTCTACATCCTGTCCATCAACGATACCCCAGTGACGTGCCTCCATGATCGGGTGGTTGGCATAGGTATAGGCCCCATTGGCCTTCAGCGTTTCGATGTAACGATCCGAAAAACTCACCGGTGCATAGGTCAGTGGCAGGCAAAGCAAACCCTTTTGAGGGCAAGAGGCCCAACCAACCACACCGGGGAAATCGTCAATCGCAAATTCCTCTACACCAAGGGAGGACACGGCGTCGACAAGGCCCATCACATCATGTTTCACACATGCATCCGAAAAGCCCTTGATGTCATTGATCCGGCCAGAACCAGTTTCCCAATGGGCCATAAACGCCCATTTCGGTTTATGCTCCGCCAGCGCGGCCTCCACGATCTCGGCAGTCACCGACTGCCCGTGCGGCACTTCGATCACTGTGACACTGGCAGATTGCGGGTTCAGACTGTCCGCGGCCAGTTCTTCGCGTGTCGCCGCCTTCATCCGCAGCGTCAGCGCGTCGATGCCTGAGAATGTACCGTTCGCAAAGGCCACAACCGTATCACCGGGCATGACGGCGGACATCATGCAGTCCAGCCCGCTCCAGCCTGTTCCGGCAACGCCAAATGTATGCACATTGCTGGTGCCCATGTAACTGCGCAGCATCTGTTTGATTTCGATCATCCCGCGCAGCACGTCCGGTTGCATGTGATCGGCAATGCCCGCGCTGGCAAACGCGGCAAGCACGCGGGCATCGGTATTGCCCGGACCCGGCCCAGCGGCCAAAGTGTTCGGAATGACAAGCTGCGGGAAAGAAGGAACATGGGTCATGGCGGCGTCTACCTCATCAAGAAACTATTCTTACCCTGATGAAACACCCTCTTCCCTCAAGGCACAACGTAGGTTACTCCTGCTTTTGGGTATCTATTTAGGTAGGTTATTACCCACCTATTTTGGCAGAAATACCGTGGTATACCGAAATTGAACCCACCCATACGGGTAGTATTTGGAAAAAAGAGCAACAAATGCAAGACGTTGACGCATCCACAGGTCCGATCACGGTTGCCCTCGCCGACAGTAACATGCTGGTCCTTTCGGCCATGTCCGAGATTTTCGACCGTGACCCCCGATTCTCCCTCGTGGCGACTGCGTCGACTGCCGAGGATTTCCTTGGCACCGTGATGCGCGTACCGGTGCAGATCGGGATCATCGACTGGAACTTGCCTGCGCTTGGAGGACAAAAACTGATCGAGGTGCTGCGCGATCAGCCCACTGCACCGCGCGTTTTGGTCTATGGCGACAACGCGGGCGACATGCCGCGACAGGCGCTGGCGGCAGGGGCCGCGGGATTTACCCCGCGCAATGGCCCGGTTGAGGGATTGCTCGACACCTGCGCTTCTGTTGCGGCGGGGCAGATGGTGTTTCCCTTCCTCGATGTGAGAGAGCTTCAGAGCGATCCGATCCACCAGTTGACCAAGCGCGAAAAAGCCCTGCTCGAAGCCCTCTCGCGTGGGCTGTCAAACCGGCAGTTGGCAGCAGAGTTCGAGATCTCTGCAAACACCGTAAAATTCCACCTCTCGAACCTTTATGAAAAACTCTCCGTGACCAGTCGAACGCAGGCAGTCGCGTTTTTCTTTTCCTCCCGGATCGGGACACAGGGATCAGGGGACGGTTGAGATTTGCAGGCCCGATAGGCGTAAAAGAATATTCTTGACAGGAAAATATTTTTCCCTCCTGTGTAATCCCCACTTTTGCATCTCAACTTCAAGGATCACCCGACATGAGCTTTCACCCCATCGACCAGGCCACCGCCAGACTTAACCGCAGTGAACTTGCCGTTCCCGGCAGCCAACCTCAAATGTTTGAAAAAGCTGCACAATCCGACGTTGATGTGATCTTCCTTGATCTCGAAGACGCCGTGGCTCCGGATGAGAAAGAACAGGCCCGCAAAAACATCATCAAGGGTCTGAATGAAATCGACTGGGGCACCAAATCCATGTCGATTCGGATCAACGGACTCGACACGCATTACATGTATCGCGACGTTGTCGACGTGGTAGAACAGGCCGGAGAGCGCCTTGATCTGATCATGATTCCGAAGGTGGGCACCGCCGCTGACGTCTATGCGGTGGACATGATGGTCACCCAGATCGAAGACGCAAAAGGCTACTCAAAACGCATCGGTTTTGAGCACATTATCGAGACCGCTCTGGGCATGCAAAACGTCAACGAAATCGCCGCCGCTTCCAAGCGTAACGAAAGCCTCCATTTCGGGGTTGCCGACTACGCCGCCAGCATGCGCGCCCGCACCACGGTCATCGGGGGTGTGAACGAACATTATTCGGTCCTGACTGACCCCGTTGACGACGGATCACGGCAGGTCCATTGGGGAGATATGTGGCATTCCGCCCTGACCAACATGGTTGTCGCCGCCCGCGCGAATGGCCTGCGCCCGATTGATGGCCCCTTTGGAGATTTCTCTGATCCCGAAGGGTACAAAGCCGCCGCATACCGCGCCGCTGTGCTGGGCTGTGAAGGCAAATGGGCCATTCACCCCAGCCAGATCGCACTGGCGAACGAGGTGATGAGCCCGTCCGAAGCCGAGATAACCAAGGCCAACCGGATTATCGAAGCGATGGCCGAAGCCGAAGCAGCGGGCAAAGGCGCGGTGTCGCTTGATGGCCGGTTAATTGATTATGCGTCAATCCGTCAGGCCGAAGTTCTGGTCGAAAAAGCCAAACAGATCGCGGCGGGATGACGCTGGCAGATCTCAAAGAAACGGCGCGGACCCTGTTTATGACAGGCGTCCGGGCTGCGGATCCGGGGCCAGCGGTCAAGCGGGCGCTGGACGAAACTCCATTGGAGCCGGCAAAAGACGGCCGCATGATCATCATTGCCTTTGGTAAAGCGTCCTGTGCGATGATGAAGCAGGCTTTGCTGCACGTTCCACATGGCCAGCACATTGAAGCGATTGCCGTTCCCAACTATGAAAACGTCACGTCGATTGATGGGTGCCGCATGATGCCCGCCGGTCACCCGTTGCCAGACCAAAACGGCCTTGATGCAGGCATTGCCGTCATGGAACTGTTACGCTCTGCAACGGCAAACGACCGGGTGCTTTGCCTGATCTCGGGCGGAGGTTCGGCACTCCTGCCTACACCACGCGACGGGCTTACGCTGGCCGATAAAATCAAGGTGAACAAGCTTCTCCTGCAGGGCGGATTGGACATCGAACAGATGAACCGCATCCGCCAGCAACTTTCGGTATTAAAAGGCGGCGGAATTTTGGACTTGGCCAGTCCTGCACCTGTGCGCAGCCTGATCATTTCAGATGTTGTCGGGGACAACCTCGAAATCATTGCCAGCGGTCCAACCGCCGCCGTGCACAAAACCGCCGACAACATCGGTATTCTCAAACGCGCAGGTCTGTGGCAGGCATTGCCTGAAACAGCACAGAAACTGCTGGAAAACCCCAAGCATTCAACCACTATCCCCACCAAAAACAAGTTAATTTGCTCAAATATTCAAAGCCTAAATGCCATTGCAGCGGCCGCCCCGGACTGGAATCCACGTATCGTAAAAGACCCTTTGGTTGGCGATGTCGAAGACGCCGCTCAGATTATTTTGTCTCAGGCTCACGCTACGTCTTACTTAGGACGCAAGTTAATCATTTGGGGTGGTGAAACCACCGTAAGAATCGCTGGAAACGGCTGCGGGGGGCGCAATCAGGAACTTGCAGTGAGAGTCGCAAAACGTGCTGCTGATCTACCCGGAAGATGGGTATTCCTCAGCGGCGGCACAGATGGCAGAGATGGTCCGACTGATGCTGCTGGGGGTGTTGTGGATGCGCACACGCTCGCAAACGCAGTTGCCCGAAATATCGACGTGGATGCGTCCCTGAGCAACAATGACAGCTATAGGATTTTAGACGCTGCCAACGACCTTTTGATGACGGGCGCAACTGGAACCAATGTAGCGGATATCCAAATGCTTTTTCTAATGTCTGAATAACGCAAATTGGATCGTATCAGCCCAAGATCTTTGATGCCATCTACGAGCACTATCAGCCCATTGAACAAAAAACATCCGGCGGTGGTGAAAAACACCCGCCGGATGTACCCAGAGACAGTAACAGTTTAGGTCTGTTTGATAACCTGCGTGAATTCCAGCTCGACTGGCGTTTCGCGACCAAAGATCGACACGGAAACCTTCAAACGCTGGTTCTCTTCGTCGACTTCTTCGATCATACCGTCGAAGTCCTCGAACGGACCATCGCCGACTTTGACCTTTTCGCCAACTTCGTAATGGATCAACGTGCGTGGTGCATCTTCGCCTTCTTGCACGCGGCCAAGGATACCTTGCACTTCTGCATCGCGCATCGGCATCGGACGGCCCTGTGGCCCCAGAAAACCGGTAACGCGATTAATGGAGTTGATCAGGTGATAGCCCTGATCGGACATTTCCATATGCACAAGGACATAACCGGGCATAAAGCGACGCTCGGTCGTGACTTTCTTGCCGCGACGGATTTCGATCACTTCTTCGGTGGGAACCAATACTTCGTCGATCTGCTCCGACAGGCCCTGCTCTTCAGCAGTTGTGCGAATCTGCTCTGCGATCTTTTTTTCGAAATTGGACAGGACACTGACCGAATACCAACGCTTTGCCATCTGAACTCAAGTCCCTGTCTTTGCGATGTGGGCAATACGCCTCATCATCTGATCCGTGATTGCACCTGAATAAAAAAGGGCGCGCGGGCTCGATTCGCCGCACGCCGCATCAGGTCTGGACTGCGCAATAGCCTTTGCTGGGACTGGATTCAAGACTGCGTGTGGATTTTTGCACGCAATATCGAGAATTCGGAGGTCCTAGCTGAACATCCCCAGCACACCTGTCAAACCACTGCGGATGATGATGTCGACAATTGCAAAAAAGACGGCTGTCAACGCCGCAAGGATAAAGACCATAACCGTGGTCAGCATTACTTCGCGCCGTGTCGGCCAAACAACCTTGCCAACCTCAGCACGGACCTGTTGGATAAACTGAAGTGGATTGGTCATCGCCATGTCGGAATTCCTACTAAAACCTGTCCTGCGCATCTAACGCCAGCAGCGACAGGTTTCAAGCCTGCACAGATGCCGGAGGTGCGATGAAATCAAGCCTCGCCTTCGCGCAGATTATTTAATCGACGGTCCAGCGCATCATCATGGCGCGCATCAGCCGTGGCCAGATCGCCAAAATCGGGCAAATACAGGCCGTCCACAGACCCTTCGGGAAAGCGGTCAAGGATTGAGTCCCAGCGCATTGCAAAAGCGTCAAGCTTGCGGTGCATTTCCGCGGCGCGTGACGGGCGACGCTGCGCATACCAGCGGGCAAGTCCCATCGCACGACGCCAGAAACCGTCATAGCCAAGAATCAGGAATATCCCGACAAAAACAAACAGACTGAGGAACAACAGCCCGACAACCAGCCAAGGTCGCAACAGGACCAACAGCGCGATCCCCACCAGAACAATGTGTTTCGGTGCAGGGCGATACCCCGTCAGGGCTGCTTTCATGCGGCCCACAATGCCATCAGCCTGAGCGCCGGGATTGGCTGCTGGACGCACGCGTTTCGTCTTGGGCTTGGAGGCCCGTTTTGGGGCCACAGCTTCAACAGGCGTTTCGTGTGAACCAGTTTCCGAGGGTTCCGCATGATCGGGTTTCGCAAGTGGTGCCTGAACCCGTGCCGCCTTTTCCGCCTGACGTTCCGCCACAGGTTGTGGCGCAATTTCAGGCTGTGTTTCCAAAAGATTTCTGATGGCTGCCAACGCCTGCGGATCCAGCTCCGAAGCCGTTCTCGCGGTGGTTTTGGCCTGTGTATCGCTTTGCATTTCTGTCGGCATGGTCGTCTCTCTTGCCCCTTTTTCAACTTGTAGTAACGAATATTTCAGACCCTTCGTAGGCGGAAATGCGGCAACATTGTGGCAAATCCTCTAGATTTGGTTCTGTCGCTTCCCTGCACCACCTCTGCCCGTTTGAGACCACAAAACAGAACCCAGAATCACCAGGCCGCCAACTATCGCCTGCGCCGTTGGCACTTCTGACAACAGAACCAATGCCAGAACCGGTGCCAAAGGCATCTCGAGAATCGACAGCAATGCTGTCTCCGAAGGCGGCAACCTGCGCGCACCTTCCGACAACGTGACCGAAGCAACTGCGAACACCAATCCAAAAAGGATCAGCATCGGCATCTCCCCCACATCAACTGACAGCGGATCACCAAAAGTCCATGCAAAAGGCAGCAAAACAACCGAAGACAGGGCTGCGGGCAAAGCTGCGGTCGTGTGCGGGAAGGCCCGATAAACCACCATCGTGCCCGCCATCATCAGCGTCATGAATAATGCCAGCAGATCACCGCGCAGCGCCACGCCGCCCAGTGATCCAAAAACGATTAGAGCAACCCCGCCAAAAGCAATCAGGCTCGCAATCGAGACCGTCCGGCTTGGGACTTCACGCAAGAAAGCCCAAGCCAATGCCGCCGCAATCAACGGCGATGCCCCGTAGATCAGTGCAACATTCGCCACATGGCTCAACTTGAAAGCCGGGATGAACGCCGCCGTTCCCGCTGCCATTATGATCGTGACAAGCAAGGCAGGGTGCCCAAAGGCACGAACCTCGCGGATCAATTCACCACGCAACGCCAGATACAGCAATGTGAAAGCGGACGCCGCAACACCTCGCCAAAAGATGATGTCCCACGCCTGTGCAGTCACCATCTTGGTAAATATTCCTGCAGTGCTGAAAACGAAGGCCGAGATCACAACAAGTGCGACGCCTGCTTGACGGGTATTCATATCTGTCTTCCTTTTCGGTTTCTGCCGACAGATAAAGGAAGGCTGCTGACAACATGGTGTCAGCAGAAGTATGGTAGGGGAAAATAAACCTGCAAAGCGACAGTCCATGCCCAAATCATCGCGCCTGTTCGAAATTATCCAGCTGTTGCGTGCCGCCAAAGCTCCGCTTCTCGCGCAGCAAATGGCTGACAGTCTGGAGGTATCCAAACGCACAATCTACCGTGACATCGCTACGCTTCAGGCCATGCAGACTCCGATCTACGGCGAAGCAGGCGTCGGTTATGTCATGCGTAAAGGCTATGATCTGCCGCCGCTCAATCTGGACGTCGAAGAAGCCGAAGCCATCGCTGTGGGTCTCAACCTGATCGCCCGCACAGGGGACATCGGATTATGGCGCGCCGCTGGACGGGCTGCCCGCAAGCTGAATGAAGCCGCCCCCGGTACCCGCCGACTGGTTGCTTCAAGCTGGGGGCTTGAAGATATCAAGACTATTAACCTTACCACTCTGCGTGCCGCCATCCGTGATGAACAAAAGATTGCCCTGCACTACCGCGATGTTGACGGCAACCAGACCAAGCGCACCACCTGGCCATTGGTCCTGATCTACTATGTAGATGCCGTAACTATTGTTGCATGGTGCGAGCTGCGGAAAGACCTGCGCCATTTCAGGTTGGACCGCGTACAAGACTGGTCCCTGATCGACGCCCGGTTTACCGGAAAAAGCGCGGCATTACTGGCCCGATGGGAAGCCACGCAAAAGGACGACAGTGTCTCAACACGCACATTCTAGTTCAGGAATGTCGCAGGCAAGGCATCACATTCTTTTAGCAATGCCACCGCGAATTCTTTGCGAAAGTCACGAATTGCACGGTAGCCACCCGCGCGGACATAAAGGCTGAAACTGAAAGGAACCGCGTCCTTGCGTGCAACCCAGCCCACATACCATCCTTCATAAGCGCCATCGTGCTTTTGCAATTTCACCGGCCCTGCACCCGTCTTGGCATAAAGTGTTACCCCATCAACCGATGCAACTTCTGCCGCCTGTAACAAGGCTGCGCCTGTTTCGAACTTCAACGCCACTCGCCCGTCCAGTATACGCATCAGGAAATCAACCTGCTCCATCGGAGAGATGAGCAACTCTTCATTCAGCCAAAACCTGTCAGAATCTGCACGCACCTGCGCATTACCATAGCTCCAATCCTGCAGAATTCTGCGATACCGTGCCGTTCCAACCTCCAACGCAATATCGCGAAAATACCAGACTACAGACGCCGCAAACGCAGTCTTGAGTGTATGATCCTGCCACCAGATTTCTGGCCCAAAGCCAGCAGGACGCCGTGTGGCATCCCAAGCCCTGTGTGAATTCAGGTCCTGCGCCACGCCTGTTTCCAAGGCAATTAACAGGTTCGGGATCTTGAAGGTTGACCAGGGGACATGGCGTGTATGCAGATCACTGCCTTCCAAGACACACTGCGCACCACCGTTCCCACGTTGCGCAATGAAGCTGACCTGCTTGTCACCAATCAGCGCCGCAAAAGGCGCACGCGCCAAGACAATATCACCCGCCCGCGCCATGCCATCAAGGCTGACGGCGATATTCGCTATCAACACGATGAAAAGCAACCTCAACATCTGTGCCTATGTGTCACTATATTTGGTGGAAAAATGGCAGGGGCTGAGGGACTCGAACCCACGACCCTCGGTTTTGGAGTCCGTCCACTTGTATTGAAAACAAACCGTTTTCTTTCCAACCGGGCCAAAACCGACCCCTTTTAGGTCAATGGGTTAGGCGGGAAAGCCCAACCACACCCCACCCACATAAGCAAAGAAAAACGCCGCCCCCGAAGCCAAGGGACGGCGCTAACGGCGTCCTGAAAACGCCAACATCAAACGAGGATCACAATGCCTGAAAATGTTACACTATCACACTCCAAAACGCAAGCGGGTTCGCCCCTAGATCACCCGATTGACGTGGCAATGTTCAAGGACAGACGCGCCATGTCGATAAAGCCCAAAACCCTTTCTATGCGCGACCTTTCCACCGCTCTGCCCACCGCCGTAAGCAAGGACGCCATGCGTCATATCAAGCTGGGCCGCTTCACAGGTGAACCCACGGCCAAGGGTTCTTACAGGCACAACGCAGCCCATGAGTCCGTGAGCGGAATTGAGGGTGACTATGACGCCGGGACGATGACCGTGGAGCAGGCCGTAGGCGCGCTTGCCTGCGCCGGGGTTGCCGCGATGGTCTACACAACACCGTCACACCAGCAACCCGGCAAGGGTCATCGCTGGCGCGTCCTCTGCCCACTGTCCACAGACACCACGCCGTCAGAACGGCAAGCTCTTCTGGCACGGGTTAACGGCGTCTTGGGCGGCACTCTGAGCACGGAGTCTTTTACCCCTGCACAATCCTATGCGTTCGGCGCGGTCAAAGGCGACCCGGCCCCGGACGTTCGGCTTGTGGATGGCCGTTACCTCGACCAATGCGTCGATCTGGATTCAGCAGCAATCGGCAAGCCCGCCCCCGACCGTGGCGAACCCGGCATAGCGCAAGACCTCAGCCACGACACGTTCCGTGTGGAAAAAGCCAAGGCCATGCTGGAGTCCGCCGCCGAACGGCTGGCAAATACAGATATTGCCCGGAATGATGCCCTTTGCCGGGAAGCCTATCTGCTGGGGGGCCTTGTCGCCAACTGCCTGCTGGACCGCGAGTCGATCCTAGAAGCCTTGCTGCCCGCGATGGCTGAGTCCGGTTACAGCGATGACCACGCCAAAGGAGACGTGGCAGAGGTTGAACGGGTCATAGACACCCAACTGCTTATAGGGGCCAAGGAACCTTTTGACCCCGCCCCCCAAGATGACTTTGACGATGACGATATGCTTGACGACCCAAGCATTGACTACTTGCTTGGGCCTGCCCCTGTTGAACATGAATCCACGGGGGGCTTGCCCTTTCTGACACCCGGCCAATGTGCCGATCTGCCCGCCCGCGACTATGTGGTCAAACGGTTGATTACACCGGGTCAAATCGGTTGCATCTTCGGCGAACCCGGCGCGGGCAAGTCCCTTATCGCCCCCCGCGTGGCCTATGAAATTGCCCAAGGCGAATCCACGTTCGGACTTCGCACGAAAGCCGGACCCGTCTTCTATGTCGCTTGTGAGGACCAAGAGGGCATGGCAGGCCGCGTGGCCGCGCTGCATATCGAATTGGGGGACGCTGACACCTTCCACCTGTTCAATACCGTTGGCGACATGTTCAGCCCCGGAGTCATTAAGGGCAAAGGCAGCGCCGATCTGGAGGCGTTGCGCAAGGCAGCGCGGCAAATCCGGCCCCAGCTTATTGTCATCGACACGCTGGCAATGGCTATGCCGGGACTTGAGGAAAACGATGCCGCCGGGATGAATCGCGTGGTCCAAATCGGCAAACGTCTCGCCAAGTTTGGGGCAGCCGTCATCTTTGTTCACCACGGGACCAAGGCAGAGGGCAACACGCCACGGGGCCACTCAGTATTCAACGGGGCACTGGACTTCTCTGTGATGGTCAAGCCCGCTAACAAGGGCGGCATTGTCCGGGGCATGATCCGCAAGAACCGCAACGGGCCACCTGATCTGGACATAGCCTTTAAAATTGGGAGCCATAGAGTCGGGAAAGACATCGACGGCGAACCCGTGGACGCACCTATCTGCCTACCGTGTGATCCCGGCCAAGCCTATGACAAGGTGAAGCTGACAGAGGCCGAACGGGCAGCCCATAGCCTGTTCCTTGAAATGGCAGCGAACGGCCACGTGGACGAGTCGGAATGGCGCAAGCGTGCAACTGATGAATACCACGTTTCTGCCAGCGATGACCGGGACAACCGCCGCCGTGCCGTGACTCGCGCATTCAAAGGGCTGTTGAAAAAGGGCCAAATCGCTACCGTAAATGGTCTGCTGACTTTTCCATACGCCGTGGAAACTGACGACTTTGACGACGATGTAGAGGGGGCAGATCAGTGATGGCCGCGTCTCCAGATACCCGGACTCATTGGACGAGTCCGGTCATTGTCCTGTCCGTCCGCCCCAATGCCCCTTACCGGAAACCCGGACGGACAGGACTCCCCCCTTTAAGGGGGGTCCGGCTGTCCGGTCCGGCTAGGCAGTCTGATTGATTGAGATGATTGGAGAAATTTACATTTGATCGACGATCTCGGCAATTGCTGCGTCGGTGAAAAATAGGCCTCTCCAACACTGATCATTGGGTCCCATCCCGCGTTTCCGAGCTTCCACGGAGTGCGTTGAGCCCGGAATCTAGGAGTTTTCCAAAACACCTATAGGACACCCGCTCTGAACAAGATCATTTGGTTTCTCGATACCATTTCTATCACTCCGTTTTTCGATTTGTGCATAAGTCACATGTCGGAAACACCCATCTAAGCATTCACAGGTCTCTCTCTTCATCGAACCAACAAACGGTGCAGAATCAGTCTAGTTTTCAGAAAAACGAAGAGGCTCAAAACAACATCAACGACTCAAGAGCCGTGGAACTTTCTGAAAAGATAGCCAGTGGCCCGCCCCTTTGCCACCGGCTTGACCGACCTACGTTTATAGCAGACCATGCCTTGGAGCTTGTGTGTGTGCCGCATTCACACTCCTCGAAAGAAAAGTGCTA
This sequence comes from uncultured Sulfitobacter sp., assembly GCA_947501805.1. Taxonomy (GTDB): domain Bacteria; phylum Pseudomonadota; class Alphaproteobacteria; order Rhodobacterales; family Rhodobacteraceae; genus Sulfitobacter. The sequence continues at coordinate 38,814 of CANMXJ010000024.1, forward strand.
GGCAATCTAGATTAGGCGCAGCTCTACGCTCAATATACCTCACGCGTCCGTTTCTTGTCCAGCTCAACTGACAGATCGAAGTCTTCCCAATTGGTAAACCAGTATTTTGCGGACAAACGCACGAACGGGAGATCGAAAATACTGAGGGGAAAATAACTAAACAGCTTTAGCTTTGTCGCGTCCGAGACATGAGGACAGCACTGCAAATCCAAGTAAATCATTAGAAGCTCTGCATCCCTGCCAATGTAAGCCGACCGCTCCTCAAAGGTTTGCCGTACATCGAACTCAATGAAATTACGCAAACCCCGATATTGCCCTTTGCTACCGATATAGAGGAGCGCAACAGTTACGGAAAAGTAGTCGAGTCGTGATTTTCTGAAGAAACGCCCATCTTTATCAACAGATATGCCTAAGTAGGTGGCCAACGAACTTTGAGGAATAGTGTACTCTCTTCCGAGCTTTTTTAGTGCCAGTATGAGATATAGAGTCTCCATCTCCCGATACTCTTGTTGCGTACTACGCCCAATTTCTCTTTTTAAGTTATCAAAGGCAAACTTCAACACTTGGTTCTTGTCGTCGCGCGATACCCCGGCCCTATTCAACCGATCGACCATTTCAGCGATAGTTCGGGAAAGCTTAAGAGAAAAATTCACACGCGGGGCAGCCGCATACACAAAAAATGAAAATTCAAGTATTCCAATCATAGCCTTCGTAAGCTGTCGAGGATTCTGGTGTTCTTCCAAATTTCGATCATAGGCATCAAAAAAACGCCCTGTCCTCCTTTCGATAGCCGAAAATACATAGTTGAGTAAGTCATTGTATTTTACACCGGTTTCAACGAGGACAGTTTTGAACTGAACGATAAGAGAGTTGGATTTAGCTTCAACATCAAATCGCGTAACTTTTTCATTGGGAACATGGGGATGATCAACCTCGCTCTCACTGATAACAAAGTGGTCTGCAAATAATTTGCCAACCCTATTCTTTGCAATTGTCAACGACGTGATAATAGGTTTCTCTAAGATTTCTGATTTTCCCGTGTTAAGGCCAAGCTTCACCTCCTTTAGCAAAACGCTGAGGTACCTTGTAACTTTCTCCGAAATGACATCGTCGTTAAAAAACACAAAATAGTCATCTACGTAGCGAAAAATTTCATAGTCTGATTGATGCGACAGCTTATCTTCAACAGAGAGCTTCTCTTCCAACCTCCTATCGACACCCTGAAGAATGATCTCAGCGAAAATTCTTGAAAACTCCGGTCCTATTACAATGCCGTTAGTTTCACCTTGGTTCATTTGCTGCAACAACGCGTCAAATCGCCCACCAAATGTTCCCTTCGAAACCTTTAAATTGTCCTTTGTCGCCTCCGCTCCAAGAATCGTCCAAGGAAGTGAATGAGTATAGATACTGTCAAAGCACTTCGAGATATCCAACCTAAGTAATTTTCCGAATTTCTTCTCTGCGTTATGATATTTGTAGTGCTCATAAAACTTGAAAATGTTGCTATAGCTCTTATAGACAAAGTATGAGCCAAGATTCTCGTATTCCTTGTCATGTTGCTCAATAGTATCATGTGAACTAGCCCGTTTCTCCTTGTGCATTCGGTCAGAAAACTTAGTGGATTTCACAACCGCACTTGGTTTTCGAATTGAAAAATTACTACGACAACATTGGTAAATCATCTGCGCACTGTTTCGATTGTAGAAATCAGCAACTAGTAATTGGTTGCGGGGGTGAATTACCGTCAGTTGTCGGAAGTCCCTTTCTTTATGAGAAATATTGAATTGAAATGGCTTCGTCCACTGAGGCCGTATACTCCAGCTCCTAACCTCTATTGATTTCCCATCACGCATTTCCCTAAATGTCTTAAAGGTGTTGGAATTCTTTGCTGTAGTACCAAACAAGATAGAAATAACACCATCGAGCCTACTAGAGTCGCAGTCCCATTTCACTCGGCGCTCGCCACCGACCTGAAGCATCCTGACGTTATAAAGCGTCAAGAAGTGGAAGTATCCGCCGTTGCTAAAGGAAGGAGGCACCTCAAACGGCAGAACATCCGTGATAATTGGCCTTTGGTAATTATACCGCGCTTCAAGCTTTCGTCTCTTACCGGCCATATTTCCAAGCCTTCACAATATTTTCAAATTCCTTTTTTTGATGAAATCGCCTAAAAATCTTCTGCTTGTACCCCTCCAAAAACGAACAGTCTCCAAGCTTAGTCCTCAAAGACGCGCTACTAACTCCAGCGCGCAAACGGCTAAGATTTGCATCCAGCTCCATCAATTGGGAATGATCTGTCAAATGCGGGTTTCCAAAATAGATGCCTACAAACGCATTTTGCTTATTATGAGTGAGTTGGGTATTTCCAGTGAGAAACCGTACGCGCTTAAGAAGTAGGCGATAAGCCTTTTTCGAGTTCTTCGCTCTTTGTGAATTATATCTCTTGAAGGATGCATCAAGCCGCTGCAGGTACTTCAGTTTCTTAGATGAGCTTAGCCGAACTTTCAGCTTTGGATCATAAAAAAACTCGTAACCCAAATAGTCAAACTTCCAACCAGCCTTATTCTCTATAGACCCCGACGTGCCAAGTGGTGAATCTCTTGTTTTTGTCAGGTTAATTATCAACCTCTTCTTTCGCAGCTCTTCCTTCACACCTGACAGGTACTGAGATGGATCAGAAGTCGGTGTTGGAGCAAATACTAAAACAATGTCATCAACATATCGGGCGTAATATACAACGTCAGGCGAATTTCGGACATTGCTGTCAAATTCCCGCATGTACAGCTCAGATAGATATGAACTAATCCCGATTCCCCGTGGAAGCCCTACACCCGGCTTTCCAGTAATTTGGCCGTACCGAAACAAAATTCCTTCAATTAGTTTTATACAGGTTTGACTAAGTAGTTGATCGCCTTTTAGCTTCGCAAGAAGTTCAGAATGATCAATGCTCTCAAAAAACTCTGCAACGTCGGTACGTAGAATGTGATACGGAAACCCGTCGCTTAGATGATCGACTAACTGAGCGATGATTTGATTTCTGTTCGCTTGCTTCACCTTATATAAGCGACTTAAGTTTCGTGAAATTTGTTTAACAGCATAGTGATGCTCCGGAACATTCCGGTCGACCTGAAAAACAGGCTTTCCTCCCGGCCCTTCATGAGAAGAGAAATCAACGCTATAGGATTTTTTTGAGATGTTTCGTGAAACTGCTTTCAAACAAATTAGAAGCTGATCATCCCGATCTTGACGCGCGGCTTCTCGAAGGTCCCTGAGGTGGTTGAATATTGCTTGATCAGCTTCGCTGTACTTTCCTACCTGCGCGCGCCTGAAATCTTTGCAGTCACCGATTCTATCTTTGAGCACATCAGTTTTTCGCTTTACTTCTGGAAAAAAGGAAAGGTCACTTACGCGTCCTCGGCGTTTTTCCACATCTGATATATGCCGCAAGTTTTGGGGCGAAAAAGTCTGATCAAGCAATTGATATCTCGAGGCTATATGAAATTGGTGGTAACTGTATTCCACTCTAGATTGCAGCCCTGTCACATTCAACCCTATAGGTATCAAATGCTTCATAGAGTGAACTCAAAGGGCGGCGTACAGCTGAACCCGACAGCACCAGTGTTGAGTCGCAAAACTGCTCGACCGGTTTTGTCTATTTTGACCTGTATTCCATTTTTCAGGATTCGGCTCAATTCGGATACGTCATGCATCTGACACATAGCTACACAGACTAACAACTCTCAGGTCTAGCACGTGTGCTTGACTTATCTCTGGCACGTGTGCTAGAAATTGATATGCGGTCGAATCATCAACCGAAGAACCAGTATCAAAAGGAGATACCAACAATGGCTAAAGCAGGAACTTTTGAACGTAGAGTACAGGATGCTTACGGGAGCGGATTCCAAGCCCCCTTGATTGAGGTCGGCGACACCTTGGAAGCCGCTGAGAGGTGGTTCACTGATAAAAAGATTTCGGCGACCGCCGCTGACCTTCTTAAGTTCACTGAACTTGTCCTTACTCGCAAGGATGTACTGGACTAACAACCACTTGGGGCAAGGCGCTCTTGCCCCAAGCCTCCACATCTGCGCGCAAGAACAAGGACCAAGCTTATGAGCAAAAATCGATTTACTGCGACCCAGATCGCTGATCTCCTTGCAGATGCACTAGAGTATCAAGACTCAGCAAAATCCAACATGCACCATCGCGTTCGGTATCTTGCCAAAAAAGGCCATCTTGCTCACGGCAAATCAATCGACAATCGAGGCACACTCGATTTCCCAGCATCAGAAGTCTATCGTGCAGCGGTGTTCTGCGAATTCCTAGGCCTCTCCATGGACATGAAGATTGCAGCATCTGCATTGCAACGTGCAGAAAGGCTTCATCTAGGGCTCAACAAGCCTGAATCGGCGCGTGTCAAGGGCGGATGGCAGTTTAGTGGTGGCCTCGCCGCTGCAGTCCGGGGGGTCAACGCCGGAGAAAACTGGAAGCTCTTCGTCGTTCTAAAACGTTCAGGCCACTCGGCGGACGCGGGCCTACACGCTTTCTACACTTGGTCAGAAGAAGCCATTGATAATATTGATGAATTATATGGCCGGGAAGAAGCTGCGACCAAAATGGTCATCGATCTAACTAAGCTCTTTAGAAACCTGACGTGCAATGTGGGGCTGATTTAGAATGGCTAGCCTAAACTCAAAGCGTAATACCTCCTCAGATAGGGGCATAGCTCAAATCTCAAGCAACTCCTTACCGTCATGCCACAAGCGAAATCTTGAACAAGCTACATGTTACAGTGTGTCTATAAGGGCCAGCGTTGGCAGCAAAGTCGGCGTAGCTTTCGCAGTCAAGTCCACCAGTAGCATTGTCGGCACTAACCTTAACGGATCATTCTAGTTCGATGGCCCGGGGCTCCCAAAACTTTAGGCAAGCCGATGTGGAAAGGGCCGTGAAAGCCGCCCTTTCTGCTGGGCTAACCGTGAACTCGTTTGAAATCTCGCAAAACGGGACAATCCGGGTCATCACAACCAACGTAAAGGGCGAATCCACGCCCGTTTCTCCCTACGATGATTGGAAGGCGAAACGCGATGCGGGTTCAACTTAAAGGTATAAATCGGATTTCTAAGAAATTGGCTGATGGGTCCCGCGTCACCTATTTTTACGCATGGAAGGGCGGACCACGGCTGCCCGGCAAACCCGGTTCTACTGAATTCGTAGACGCCTACAACGCAGCCATTGCTGAAAAGGTAAGGCAACCTGCCGGGACCATTCAAGCGGTCCTGAACGCATATCAGGATTCACCCAAGTATCTCGATTTAGCCGATAGAACACGCAAGGACTACGTGCGTCAAATTCGCCAAATCGAAGCTGAGTTTGCTGACTTCCCGTTGGCCGCTCTAGCTGACCGCCGAACTCGTGGCGAGTTTCTGGCGTGGCGCGACAAGCTGGCAATCAAATCACGCAGACAGGCAGACAGGCAGACTACACGTTTTCCACGTTCGCCGCGATTATGGCATGGGCCGCTGACCGGGGACTCGTTTCCACGAACCCCTGCGCAAGGCCGGGCAAACTATATCGTTCAAAGCGGGCGGAATCGATCTGGACCACCGATGATGAAGCCGCGTTGCAAGCGATTGCACCGCCCCGCATTTGGCTGGCATATCTGCTGGCGATCTGGACAGGACAACGGCAAGGCGACCTGCTGCGATTGACTTGGAAAGCCTATGACGGAACGCATATTCGTTTGCGCCAAAGTAAAGGCGGACGGCGCGTGGTTATCCCGTTGGCTGGCCCTCTCAAAATGGCCTTGGACAAGGCTGCGCTGGACAAAAAGGCAGTGACGATCCTGACGACCACGAATGACACCCCTTGGACCTCTGACGGTTTCCGCACTACATGGGGCAAGGTGGTGGCGAAAGCCAAGATTACCGGGCTGACATTCCACGACCTACGCGGGACCGCCGTGACCCGTCTTGCCGTGGCCGATTGCAGCACGTCAGAAATTGCCACGATTACTGGGCATAGCCTTAAAGACGTTGGGGCAATCTTGGATTCACACTATCTGAGCCGTGATTCCCGACTTGCTGAAAGTGCCATTAAAAAGCGTGAACTGTACGAAGGGAGAACAGAAACTCCCAACTGAGCGCCCAACTGCCCTATCCTGTTCTAACGAATTTTGCAGGAAACGCCTTATTTATATTGGCAGGGGCTGAGGGACTCGAACCCACGACCCTCGGTTTTGGAGACCGATGCTCTACCAACTGAGCTAAACCCCTATGCCGACCGTTGGGGTATTCGCAATTGGCGCGGCGATCAAGAGCAGATCGCGCTTCCGTTTACGTTTTTGCCAAAATGGGACAAACATGATGTGAGCGCCTAAACGCAGACACACGCCTCTCAACTCCACCGCACCTTTAGTCCAGACGTTGCAAGGTGGTTCTGATTTCGCGTTCTGTCTCGCCATCACGCATCCTTAGAAAGACAAGGTCAAGTCCGCCATCTATCAAGGTGCGGTGAAATTCCTGCACCTCGTAAGCACCGCTTTCATCTATGAACAGCGAATAGACCGAGAATGTATCATCCTCGAATCGCGCCCAGACAAACGGCTCTCCGGCCAGCGGGTCCAGTGGAACCGCCTTGCCAAACAGGTTTGATTTCATCGCGGATTGATAGATATTTTCGCGACTGCTGGGCACAAACTCGATGGAATAGGTCTTTTCCTTGGTGCGCCCGTCACTCTTGTAACTCACCGAAACCCACGTCAGCAGAAACCCCGCTTTTGTTTTTTCGATAGCCACGCTCATATCGCGTTTTTGTGCCACACCATCAGTGACGTAGTCCGCGTGGCCTGCATATTTTCCGATAAAACGGTCGATACCCTCCGCAAGACCGATGCTCGGGATCACAACAAAAGCAAGGACGAAAAGGCTGCGCAAAAATCGGGGAAAAATACTCATATCGTTATGCTACCCGCTCCGGTCCGGTTTGTCTTTAACATTGCCGCGCCAAATGCGCACGTCTTGGTGATCCGTCATCAGACCACACCGCAGGCCTCGACAGAACTCACTCAAGTGCCTGAAACGCACCGTTCCAATAGACCAATGCACCAGCATCAGGTGTCTCACGGATGGCCCGCACACGGCCGATTACAATCGAATGGGTAGCGCGATCAATCATCTCGTCGACCTCGCAGTCAAACGCAGCTGGCGCACCTTTCAACAAGGCCGCGCCCGTGACCGCTGTTTCCCAATCGGCCCCTTCATAGCGTGCCGCGCCTTTGACCCCGCCAAATCCCGCAAACCGTTCAGCCACTCCTTGATGGGCAGCCCCAAGCGAGGACCACCCAAACTGCCCATAGCGTTTCAGCAAAGGCCAGCTTGACGCATTCCGGTTCACACAGGCCAGCAAAAGCGGCGGCTCCGCACTTAGCGAAATGGCGGAGGTCACGATCAAACCGGATTTGTCTTCCCCCTCTCCGACGGTAATGACCGAACAGTTTCCCACCAGCGCGCGCATCGCGCCGGTGAATTCTTTGGCATTTATGTCAGACACTTACCTGATCCCGGCTTCGGCCAGAAGCGGCAGGACGTTGTCACGGAAGTAGGGGAACTCCTCAACATAGTCGACAAAAGACAATGTGGTTCCGGCAAAACCGGTCTCGTGCAACGTGATGATGCCGTCCGCAACCTGCCGCGGTGTGCCGACCAGTGGGAAACCGCCATGCCCCATGGCAAACAGGTTCTTGATCTGCGCCAGCAGGTCATGCGGGAAGCTTTGCGCATGGGCAAATTGCAGGTTCACCAGATTATCAACCGCCTCCCAGTCCGCCAGATCGCCCATCAAACGATCCCGCAGTGCTGTTGCCTCTTCCTCTGTCTCACGACAAATCACATGGCTGAACGTCAACACGCCCACATCACGTTTCTTGGTCGCGGCCAGTTCTTTCAGCTCTTTGATCTCCTCCACAGATCGGGTCAGATCAATCGCAGGTGTGAACAGGTAATCCGCATTGTCCGTGGCAAAGGCCCGTCCGATTTCGGAACCCGCCGCGTTCAGGATCGGCGGACGTCCATCAATTGGCTTTGGGTCCCCCGCAACACGCTTGAGGGTAAAGTACTTTCCATCCCAGTCGAAGTAGTCTTCCGACGTCCATAATTTCTGAACAACATCAAACCATTCCTGCGCATAGCCATAACGTGTCTCATGATCATCCGGCAGCGTCAGCCCCAATGCCTCGTATTCCGGCTTGTTCCATCCTGCCACGATGTTCAGCCCTGACCGCCCCTGCCCAACCTGATCCATCGTGGCAATCTGCTTGGCCGCGACCACAGGATTGTTCGCCGCCGTGTGCATTGTCGCAAAAACAGAAATGTTCTTGGTCGAGGCCAGCAGCGCCGTGGCCCAGGTCACCGTTTCAAGCACACCCCCATGAAAATCGGTCTCGCCGCCATAACCAACCCAGCGTGCAATCGGCAGCATAAAATCAATGCCGGCCTCATCCAGCATTTTGCCCAGCTTGAGGTTGTTTTCCCACGAATTCACCCAGCGATCCGGCGATTTGGTCACGGTCATACCGGACGAACAATTCGATGAGAACGTACCCAGCTTGAAGCCCGCCTTCTGTTTCATGAGGTTGGTCATGGTCATCTCCCTTTAGAATAGATTTTTAATGTTATTTTAAATTTAAAGTTAGTTGCGAAATTTCGGTTGCGTCAACTGTTTTGATGGGGACCAATGGGGAAAACGGAGGTAACACCTTGTCAGATAGCGAAAACAATCCATCAGGGCCGGTCAATTTTCAGTGGCATTTGGCGGGAGACGACGTTGAAATCGCCTGTACCGAACTCGAATTTGCGTTGATGCGCACATTTGAAGGGTTTGGCAGATGGCAGTCAGAATGCCTTGCCTCTGTGTCCGAACTCAACGCCAGCGGGCCGGAAAATGCGCTGCTGCACATCATACGGATGAACGAACGCCCCAAGTCAATCAAGGAACTCGCTCGCCTCACAAACCGCGACGACGTGCCAAACATCCAATATGCGATACGTAAGCTGGTCGGCGCGGGCCTTGTGCGCAAACAAGGATCAGGGCGCAGTGGCGTCACCTATGAAGCCACGGACGAAGGGCGCAAAGTCACCGATGCCTACAGCGCCTTGCGCCGCGCCTTGCTTATCGAAGAAATTAGAAACATGCCGGGGTTTGCGGATCGCTTTCAGGAGGCAATCCGGACGTTGAATATGTTGTCTGGGTTATATGAAGAAGTGTCGCGGGTGACGGCAACCCATCGACGTTGAGGAACGCAAAAGGCCGCCCCGGGGTGGAGCGGCCTTTGTCTATCATAACACCTGAGTGTTGCGGCGGGGGCTCTCGTGATCTTTTTGGATAGAGTCCAAAAAGACACTGCCACCCCGTGCCGCACACTGCTGGTGTTGGTTCCTAAATCACTCCGTGATTTTAGAAACCACACCAGCGCCAACAGTGCGGCCACCTTCGCGGATCGCGAAGCGCAGGCCCTGCTCCATCGCGATCGGTGCGATCAGTTCAACGTC
>CANMXJ010000025.1 GCA_947501805.1 uncultured Sulfitobacter sp.
TGTCTGCACGCCGATGTATGACGGTCCCGTCAAAGGTGCGTGCGCTGCGTTAATCACGCGCTTTTTCGTCCCGTCGCCATGTGCCGATCAGCAGGCGTTTGAAAGCCGCATAGGTCGCGTCAAACGCTTGGCGCCCGCGGGCATATGTTTCGCGGTTAAAGTCGCGGTAGTCAGCTTCATAGATGCCATTTACCGACTCTCCGGCCTGGCCAATCAGGGCGGTGAAATCCTGACGGTGGGGGGACAGGACGGGGCCAAGATAGGCCTGCATGAGTGCTGCCATTTCAGCCTGTTGTGCGCCGTCATAACGGGTGATCACGGCGCGCACGGCGTCCCATTCAAAGGCCATGCCATCGCGGCCCAAGGCACGCGCGGCCATGTTCTCGCTGTCCTCGATGGAACCGAAGGTGGCGTGCAGCATGTCAAAGAACCGGCCCGTTGAATCAAATTCGAGAAAGGACGCACCAAGCGGCACCAACAGGATGTCGGCCGCTGACAGACCGTTGATGGTGAGATAGCCGAGGGCAGGGGGGGTATCGACAAAGATGATGTCGTAGTCGGCCAGCACGCCGTCCGCCTCAAGACGTTCGGTCAGGGCATCCCATAGTTTCCAGCGCCGTGCGGCCATGCGCCAGACGGGTATCTGGAATTCGGCCCAGTAGAGGTTCAGCTGGGCGCCGATCAGGTCGATGTTGGGCCAGTGGGTTTTCTGGATCAGGTCGGGGGCCGAGACTTTCAGCGCCTCGGACAGCGTATCGTCAATGTCGATCACCTGTTCACCGCGCGACAGACGGCTGTGGTTTTCCACTTGGGCGGCTTCGGCGTAATGACGGGCGAGCAGGGGAAAGACGGTCTGCCATTCGTCCTCGACGGTGCCGCCAAAGATCGAGGTCATGGAGCCTTGGGAATCCAGATCAATCACCAGCACGCGGTAGCCATCAAGGGCGGCTGACATGGCGAGGTGGGCGGCGGTGGAGGTCTTGCCCACGCCGCCCTTGAAGTTGGCCACAGCGACGATTTTTGCAGGCAATCCTTCGGGGCGATAGGGGCGGTATTCTTTGGACTTTGACCCCTCCTGAGAGAAATGGGCACGCAGGCGCAGCACCTCGTCCAAGGTGAACCACTTGGCGCCGCCTTCGGTTTCGGTCTTGCCCTGGGGCAGGTCGGGATTGGATTTCAGCACACGGCGGAAATGCGCAGGGGCGACGGGGATCAGGTATTTGGTGATCTCCCAGGTGGAGAACAGGCGCAGGGATTTCTGGCCTGTTGCGTCCATGCCTCGTGCGGCCAGGTCATCGCGCCCGCGTGTGCAGGCGGCGGCCATTTCGCCAAAGGCGGCGGTGGAGCCAATGGGACCGAGATCAGCCAAAGCCTGATCGGGATCAATGTTGAAATAGGGAGGAAGCTCTGCCATGGAGTGCGCCTGATGTGCTATGTTTCCCTTAATGTAACACGAAAGGCAGCATGTGGAAGTAAAAACGTCTCATTTCTTGTTTTTCTAAGCAAATCCTGTGATTTTGACGAGTATAGGCAGGTTTTGGAGAGAGGGGCGAAAAATATCTTAGGTGTTATGATGTGTTATTTATAAGTTACGGTGTAAAGCTGTGCTTATAAGTGACTGATATAAAATGAGCTTCTGGCTTTTTTTTGTTAAAGGCGATTCTGAAACCACGTCTAAGTGACTCTGAACCCCCGATAAAGCGACTCTGATCCCCCGTTCTCATCGCTGGACAGAAGTTATCCACAGGGGATAGCGTGGGTGTCATTGAAACCACGATTCCCGATCAAGGGAACACATGCAGCAGTAACAGGCCCATCAAGACGTTCAGACGTAATGTCAGGCGGGCCAGCAGAGGCAGGATAAATGGCGGAACTGGCCAGAGCGGGGCTGTTGCCCGACAGGCATCCGACGGCGGACTTCTTTGTCTGTGACGTCTTTGATGCGGTGCCCAAGGATGATCTGGCAAGCATGGAGCATCCGATTTTCACGCTGTCGACACGACCGGACCGGCGCATCCTGAATTACGCACATAACGGCACCGAGATCACGGTGGTGCCGTCGATGCGGGGATTGGCGACGATCCATGACAAGGACATTCTGATTTTTTGCATCAGTCAGTTGATGGCGGCGCTGAACGCAGGGCGAGCGACCAGCCGGACGTTGACGCTCAAGGCGCACGACCTGTTGGTGGCGACAAACCGCGAAACCAGCGGGGATGCCTACCGCCGCTTGAAGGACGCGTTCGAGCGGCTGGCGGGCACGCGGATCACCACGAACATCCGGACGGGCGAGCACGAGGTCACGTCGGGTTTTGGTCTGATCGAGAGCTGGGAAATTGTGCGTCGCGCACGCGGCGGGCGCATGATGAGCGTGTCGGTGACGCTGTCGGAATGGCTGTACCGCGCGGTGCTGAACAAATCGGTGCTGACGCTGAGCCGTGATTATTTCCGTCTGCGCAAACCGTTGGAGCGGCGTATTTATGAACTCGCGCGCAAACACTGCGGGCGTCAGCCAGGCTGGCGGGTGTCGGTGGATGTACTGTTGAAGAAATCCGGCTCCGCCTCTCCGCGCCGCGTGTTTCGCGCCATGCTGCGCGAGATGATCAAGAGCGATCACTTGCCCGATTACACGGCTGTGGAGGAGGAGGGGGACATCATCCGCTTTGCGCCCCGTGCTGTGCTCGATGCACCGGAGGCACCACCGCTGTCGGAGGCGGCTTATAGCGCGGCGCGCGGGCTGTTGCCGGGGTACGACGTCTATGCGCTTGAGGCGGAGTGGCGGACCTATTGGGCGTCTTCGGGGCGGCCAAGGCTGCGCTCGGCGGACGGGGCCTTTGTGGGATTTGTGAAGGCGCGGGCAAAGCAGGACGGGTAGGGGCGTTATGTGGATGCGGTGAACGGCAGCTTGGAGCCCGAAGTACCAGATGCTGCGCCATAATCGAACGACTGCTTCCAAGTTGCAGCCACGTTGCGTTATCGAACTGCTCATAGAACGCAGAGAGCAGTTTTCGTTAATCATTTTGCAGTAAGTCTTGCTAAACCATTGCGCGGAGTGTCGATGCAACAGAAATTCAGTGACTTCCTAAGGCATGGCGGTAGTGGCCAATACGTCCTGTCGCAGCGGCATGGAAGAACCATTGGCCAGAATCTGACACTTTCTCTCAAGTCAACTATCCCGAGCTACTCTGCTCTACGGGCCGACTTTAGCAACCGTCTAGATCAAGCGGCTGCCGAAAATGCCCGGATGTTGCTGAATGCTTTGACGCCCCCAGATACAGTGCCGAACGTGATCGAGGCTGATCTAAGGGACGTGTCAGACGCCAAAGAAAAAGCGCTAATCGCATGAGACACGCGACTTGAGAACATATTCAATGAGTACCAAAACCACACACAGCGATTGAGACCGCTGCGCTCGGACATGGAAGAACGCTTGCTGCGGGCGTTTGCTGGTCTGATCAACCAGCTCCGACAAGAAGACCTTGGTATTGAGCAGTATACTTTGCGCTCACAAGACGACACTAAAGTGCGTGATAGCCATGCAGAACATGACGACCAGGTATTTCGTTGGGATAGTCCCCCGGCGGGCGGGCATCCAGGCGAAGCGCATAACTGTAGGTGCTACGCGGAACCCATTGCGCCAGCCCATCAAATCGACGTAGTTCTAGTCGACTTCGACGGCAGCGTTCCTCCACAAAATCTTTCAATCCATGAAGCTAGCGGGGGCCACACCATTGCGCTACATGTCGGAAAGAGCGAAGGCTTCCTAATCGGATCGGTTAGCACTTCACGTGGTAGAACGTTTTTTGCGAGCTTATATCGGTGGCGACATGGAACATTCCCATCCCTCGAAGCGGCGCAGAGGCTGACGAACTCCAATCTGGCGAGAAACGTGGACGTTGTGAACGAAGTCGCCAGCGGGAGATTGCGTAGAGCATTTATAACAAGTGATTTTGGATCAATAACAGGCTTTGAGGCATATCGAACCACTCAGCGCGCGTCATCTCCGATACAACTCCGGCGGACATTGGGTGTGGGTACCGTTATTGAGCACGCCCCGGACATGCCGGATGGATTTATCATTATCACATCCTATCCAAGGATTGACTAACATGACGCCACCGAGATCATTTTACGACTTCACCTTGCAATTTCATCAAGACCTAGATGTCGTTCATCCTGGTTGGGCCGATACCCCAAACGGGCGCAACCAAATTTATGAAGACTTTCGAAAAAGCTATGGCGATCAAGCTGTGCAGGAATTAGTCACGTACTGCGAAAAACTCTTAGCTGATAGCAAGACTGATCTAGGAACACTTTGGATTAAAGAAACCAAGGCCGACTGGGTTGTTCCAGATAAGGGCGTTCGTTTCCTCTTTAAGGACTTCTTGGGTTGGGCGGCTTCGCTATCTTAGGCCACTTCTGAACGAAGGAACTCCAAATGCAGCCATTGGTGCAAGTGCAGCGAATTGACGCTCTGTCCGCATACCGGACCTTTCACTAGCCCCTCCCTCTAATCCGGCACCAGATCATTTGTACTGTAGCGGATTACAGACGCTGCCATGTCCTGATCGCGTATGCCCACCAGCACCAGACCTGTCCCGTTCAAGAGCATCGCACGGCGCTGCACGGCGATTTGCTGGCCATCGGACATGACAATGGTGCTGCCCGAAGAGCTGTGATCGGTGTATTCCAGTTGCGCGGCGCGCAGCTCGAAACTGCCGTGTTTGCGCGACACCCACGGATGGTCCATCACCACATCGCAATCAAACGCCCGCCCGACGCTGAGGCTGTGTCCGTCTGTCAGGGTCCAGTTGTGATCCCCGCACACCAGTTCCACAGATTCGGTGCGCCGCCCGAGGCTGGCATCCCCGCCCGCCCCGAACAGCACGGTTTGCGTGTCCATATCGCTGACCGCAAAGGAATGCACGCGGGTGGGCGCGCTTTTGCCCTTCAGCTTGATGCCACCCATCGACACGCACAGCGCACGGGTGCGCGGGTCAAGCTGCTCGAACATGGGGCCGCCGATCAGTACCTCGCGCGGTTTTGCCATGGAGGCCAGCCGCGCCGTGGTGTTGACCGCATCGCCATAGACATCCGTGCCTTGCTGCACCAGATCACCCCAGTAAAGTCCGGCATGCACACTTAGCCCGTGGTCCCAGTTTTCCCCGATGATCATCCGCGCGGCTTTGAAGGCGTGATCGGCCTGTGCAAAGAAACTGAGGGTGTCATCACCCTTGGACTTCACACAGTGACCGTCATTTTCCCGGATGATTGCCCGCATGCGGTCCAGAATGATGTTGATCTGTTGCATCGCATCCGTGTCAGACAGCTTTTCATAAAGAGGGGTGCTGCCGGTAATATCGGCAATCAAGACGTAGGCCGTTGCCATAATGCTATGCGCTCCGCAGATCATCGGCAGATGGAAAAACCGAATATCTGTCAAGTTTAGGGCCGGGGCGGCGCACATGCAATGTTTCAGAGCAGCGGGCAAAGAGGGATGATGGTGCATCCCTGCGATGCCGGATTTGTGATCTGTCCATGTGGTGATGGGCGGGAAATATCCGGTGCAAACCCTCCTTTTGCGCCGGTGTTCGCGGTTAAGCCCGGGTTCACTACTTTACCATAGTGTCGCCCCAATATCTGCGCACATGTGATGCAGAACGTAGCCTTGCAGCATTTTGCACTTCACGAAAGTCAGGATGGAAAGGCAGGTGCGTTCCACTGTTGGAAACAACGGTGCCTCTTGGGATCGCATCGACGTGGCGTGTTTTGAGTAGTGAGTAACGTAAAGGGTATCATGAATGCAGTACCATCTGAGTGATGTGAAATGGGGCGCAGGCGAGATTGGTGAAAGCGGCGGCATTGTTCACTGGAGCTTTGCCACAACGCCCGGCACCGGATTCAGATTTACCGATTATATCACCGACCCGATCTACCGTGACATGATCCGCGATGCGTTTCAGGCATGGGAAGACGTGGCCGACATCAATTTTGTCGAGGTCACGGCGGGGGATCAAACGGACATCCATCTGGGCTGGGATCTGATTGACGGGCCATTCAATGTGGTGGGGGAGGCTGCGACCAGAGGGTCCAAGACAGTCTCGCCGTTGTTCAGCATGACCAGTGCGGAAATCCGTTTTGACATATCCGAAAACTGGGGCAGCACACGCGAGGTCGGGCGTAACGAGGTGGGTCTGTATCAGGTGGCCCTGCACGAGATCGGCCATGCCATCGGCCTTGATCACACCGACGACCCCGACACGATCATGTTTGCCAGTGACATCAGCAGACAGACCGGCCTGACCCCCGGCGACATCAGGGGCGTCCAGATTTTTTATGGCGAAGCGCAGAACAATCCGCAGGCCCCGGAGCCCAATCCTGTCGTGTCCAATATTGCCACAAACGGCAATGACACTTTTGTGGCGCGTGCGGGGGATGACGTGATCAATGGCAGGGGTGGCACAGATACCCTGATCCTGTCAGGGAACCAGTCACAATATACCCTGCAACTGGCAGACGGGAACCTGATCCTGACGGACCGCACGTCGAACGGGGATGGCACGGATGTGCTGTCCAGCATCGAACAGTTGAATTTCGCATCCGGTGCGCCGCAGGTGGGTAACGGGTCGCTCAACATGGAAGCGCTGGATGGCATCACCACGCTTGATCCGCAGGCATTGGCCGGTATCGTCGAATTGTATATCGCGTATTTCGACCGCGCGCCCGATGCGGTGGGCCTTGCCTATTGGGGCAATGCGCTGGCCGAAGGGATGAGCATGAAGGCCATTGCCGCAAGCTTTAACGTGCAGGTGGAAACCCGCGCGGCCTATCCCGAAACAATGAGCAACGCGGAGTTGGCCACCGCTGTCTATGACAATGTGTTGGGGCGGGTGCCGGATCAGGAAGGGTTTGCGTATTGGGTCGGCCAGCTGGACGCCGGTATCCTTGAGCGTGACACTTTTATTCTGAATGTGCTGGGCGGGGCCAAGGTGGCCCCCGGGCCTGATGCGTCTGCCGATCATATCGCCAACCTTGCCAGAGACAAACAATACCTTGCGGACAAGACCGATATCGGCACCTATTTTGCGGTGGCCAAAGGCATGTCGGATGTGGATGACGCCGCCCTTGTGATGATGTCCTTTGACGGCTCCCCAGACAGCGTGACACAGGCCTTTGCTGCCGTTGACCGCCATTATACCGACGCGCTTGATCCTGACAGCGGTGATTTCCTGATGCCGCTGGTGGGTGTTCTCGAGGACGGGTTCATGGTGTAGCACCAAAAATCCGCAGGCAACCCAGGGGCTTTGGATATCTTGTACATGCACAAAACAAATGGCTCCGTTCGCGCGGGGTCTTTTGTTGTTGCGTACCCCAAAAACCGCAGCGCCTTTGTGTGCATGGTCCATGTCATTGTACCCCACGCCATAGACCTGTAGATGGCTGTGGTGAGCCACAGGATTGAGGCGTTCAGCAGGGTATCATGGCAAAACTTAATCTGTTCGCAAAATGGCGCCGCAAAGACCGCCGCCCCCTGTTTTCGGAAGTCGACAAGGAAAACATTTCCTGGTTCTTCCACACCTATTTGAAATCCAAAACCCCGTGGCTGGGGTTGGTGATGTGCATGATCCTTGTGCAGGGTTTTGCCTATCAGCAGTTCATCAAACTGACCGAAGACGGATTGCGCGTCATCTTTGAAAAGGGTGACGGCGCGGGGCTGCTCTGGGTCTGTTTCATGGTGATGGCGCTGTTCAGCGTGCGCGCCGTGATGTCTTATTTCGTGCCGCGCATTTCCGTCTGGCTGGCCAGTGATGCGGTGTTTCGCATGCGCCGCGATCTGATTGATCACATGATGATCCTCGATCTCGCCTATTTCGAGCGCACCAAGGCGGGCGAGATTATTCTGCGGCTGGTCAATCAGGCGCAGGACCTGAGTGATTTCATCGGCCAGACCACGGTAAACGCGGTGCGCGATGCGGTGACGGTGATCATTGTGTCGGGCTATCTGACGTGGAAATCGCCACATCTGTTTCTGCTGGTGGCGATCATCCTGCCGATGATTTCATTAGTTGTGCGTCATATTTCGCACCGCATCAAAGAAGTGCAGCGCAGCGCGGAAAACGCGATGGGTGCCTATATGTCCGGTATCGAAGAGATGTCCAACGGCATGCGCACGGTCAAGATTTCCAATCAGGAACCCGAAGAGCAGATCCGCCTGAACAACGCCACGCAAGAGATCAAAAGTCTGTCGATCCGCCTGCAAGCAGCCCAGGCGATGATGAGCCCCTCGGTCGATATCATGTCCGCCACGATCTATGTGCTGGTGATCGGCGTGGGCGGCTACATGGCGCTGAGCCCCGGGTTTGATATGGATGGTGCCGGGATCATCGGCTTTATGATCGGCATGGCACTGATCTTTGATCCCGCGCGCCGCCTGACCACATTTTTTGTGCGCATGCAGGCCAGCCTGATCATTCTGGACAGCTTGCGCAGTCTCTACCGCGAGGTGCCCTCGATCACCAATGCGCCGGATGCCAAGGAAGATTTTGATCCCTCGGGTGACATTGTCCTCAAGGATGTGGCGTTTCAGTATTCCGAAAGCCAGCCGTTGTTTGATGGCGTTGATATGACGTTTGAGGGCGGCAAGGTCACGGCGATTGTCGGGGCCACGGGATCGGGCAAGACCACTGTGCTGAGTTTGATTGCGCGGCTGTATGATGTCAGTCGCGGACAGGTGACCATTGGCGGTGAACCGGTGGACCAGCTGCGCATCGACAAGCTGCGCCAGTCGTTTTCGGTGGTGGCACAGGACATCGTGATCTTTAACAACTCGATTTACGAAAACATCCGCTATGTGAAACCCGATGCCAGTGAAGACGAAATCTGGCGTGCTGCCGAACTGGTCGGCATTGACGGTCTGATGCGCGAACGCGGCGATGCGCCGCTTGGCCCCAAAGGCTCGCAACTGTCGGGTGGTCAGAAACAGCGCATCGCGATTGCCCGCGCGTTCCTGCGCGCCGCCCCCATTCTGCTGCTGGACGAGGCAACAAGCGCCTTGGATCAACGTACCGAAGAAAAGGTGCGCGGCGCCTTGGCGGAACTCTCCAAAGACAAAACCACGTTGATCGTGGCGCACCGTTTGTCCACCGTGACCCATGCCGACAAGATTTATGTGCTGGATGACGGCCGCGTGGTCGAACAAGGCACCCATGCGGAGCTGATGGCGCAAGAGGGGCTGTACGCCGCGATGTTCACCGCACAGCGCAACAGCTACGGGTAGGGGCTTGGGGTTGATCTACTGACCGCAATAAACCGTGAACGTCTGTTAACAGGTTTTATGTGAACGTCCTTAGGGTTGTGTCGGGGGTGAGATTGGTGATGGCTCAAAGGTCAGATACGTGGTCACAATCGCCCTTCAATTCACAGCAGAATGATAGGTTTTAACGGCGCTCCAAAGTTACGCCATCACCAACTTTCGGGTATAACTCAAGGTAGTTACCCGCTACGTTTCCGAAGCTAGGACTTTCCCTACTTCAAGCTTGCGTTCCGTTGAAAATCTCCCGAAGGGAATGTTCGCGGCGGTTCCATTTACGAACAGAAATTTAGGGCTGTCGTTCAAAGATATGCTTTTCCCAAAAACTGTTAGCGGGCTTCTAAGTGGCTTTCCAGCTTTGGTGTCAGCATAAGATTTCAACACAGGCCATGATCTCCCATTCGAGAACTCTGTGTTCCAAGCTTGTATATGCCCCCAGCTTATAGAAGCTATTACGATCTGAGGCTGTAAGGCTTTAATCAAGCGCTCGAAAATCTCTTGTCCTGTTCCTGTCAGTAGGCTGCGAGAAGTGTCTGCTAGACCCGACCATGTTGGTGACGTCGCGATAGGCGAGCACATGTCCAAGTGTAGGGCTGTATTTGAGTATTCGCCTCGGCTCATAACGCCGCCATAAGATGCATCAAGCCCATTGAGAACTGGCTCAAAACTACGGAACCAACGCGTGTATGGTCTCCTTTCAAAATACTCTGACAGAGTTGCCTCCAAAGCCGCAGAGCTTATTAAACCGCGCTCAACATCAAAGCGAGGCGTGCTATCTTGCGGAAATTCTACATCAGAAGGATTCAGCGCGGCTGTGACGACTCTCAAATCAGATCGAAAATAACTTGCGCAGTCACCAAAATATGGGACTGGAATAGCATTTTTTACAATAAAATCATTGTTATATACTTCTTGGTAGTGGTTGATGCACTCTTGGTAGAGTGTCTCGGGTAGAAGTGTGTTTGTGTTGTTCAAGGTGGTAACCCATCTGTTCTATTGGCTGCCAAACGCGGGCAAAACAAGATGTGTTCTCCGTCATCGGCCACAGATAAGTCAATAAACATATGTCGCAAGGTTTTGTTTTTGATACACTTTAATTTCTCTTAACGAACGTTATGTTGATCTTTTTTACGGCTAAGTACTAACGCTTACTCCTCCAGCGCCGCCACAAAATCACCCGCCACATCGTCCCATGTACGCAAACGGCTGTCCTTGATACGCGCCTCAAGGGCGGCACGATAATCCGGCTCCGCGATCAGCTTGCGCACTGCGCGGTAGATGCTGTCGATTGACCCGGCATCGCAGTATTCCACCAGATCGCCGCCGACCTCGGGCATGGATGAATTATCTGCCACCACGGCGGTCTTGCCGAAGGCAAGGCTTTCGCCAATCGGCAGGCCCCAGCCTTCGTACAGGCTGACCGTCGCGCTAAACAGGCAGTTCTCATAGAGGTACGCGAGGGCCGCGTCCGAGGGGCGGTCGGCAAATTGCACCCAGCCGCCCAGATTGCCGCTGTGTTCCATCAGCGCGTTGAAATCACTGTTGTCGGAATTGCGCTTGCCCGCCAGCACCAGACGCGGTGCATCAATATCGCGGTCCTGTGTCAGCCGCGCCCAGACCTGCGCCAGACGCCACAGGTTCTTGCGCGATTCCATCGTACCGACCACCAGCACATAAGGTGTCTTGGTCACGGCCAGAATGTCACTCCCCAGATCACGCAGGCGCAGGGCATGCCCTTTGAGAGTCTTCTCTGCTGCGGCCTCCGGCACCTCCTGCATCACCTGTTGGGCCAGCGGGATCACTTTGATGTCGCGCGCCACGTCGATCTCGTTCAGGAACATCGCAAGATCCCGCGCGGTATGTTCGGAGTTGGCGAAATAACGCTGGCAATAGTGCGTCGACTGTTCCAGCCAGCGGTGAAATTCCAGCGGCAGCCCTTCGGGGATATGTTCCGGCGTGATCACGGGGATCAGATCGTGGATCATCAGGGAAACCTGCGCACCCTTGTCCGTCACCAGACGCTGTAGACAGTCATCCAGGCCCCCGATGCCCCATGTGGCACCCAGCACAATGATCCGGTCACCGGACGCAATAGTCGCATCCAGATCGGTTTTGTCCTGTTTTTGCGCCTGCAAAGCGGGTAATGCACTGGCCTGCGGCACGGTCTTTGCGTCTTTCCATTTGGCAATACTGGTGCCACGGCTGGCAAAATACCGATGATTGCCGCGCAGCGCCTGCAGGCTCGCCATGATGTGATGATAGCGATATTTCAGTGGCTGGTTGCGATAGCGGGCCAGCATCGGCGGGATGCTTTGGGTGGAGCGCGCCTTGCCACCAAAGAATAACACACTCAGCACATCTGCATCAAAGCTATCCATATCACGCAGGAAACCCGCGTCTTTGGTGACATACCGCTGCGCGCGTTTGTCCCAGTAACACAGCTGCACCCGCTCTGCGCCGTAGCGGTGCAACATGCGTTTGATGATCTCGAGCGAGACCCGCTGGATGCCGGAAATGCTGGTCTCTGTTTTGATATACCGCATGATATCGGTGACATCGAAAAAGTATCTGTGCATCCCTGTCCGCCTTCGTTAGTATTGCGCTTCACCCTCATGCTGTCGACGGGGATGGCGTATCGCTTTGACCCTGTTTCCAGCGGGTCATGTTCTATCTGTGTTTGCGGTGAAGCGCGCTGTTTCTCAACCCCAATGGTAATGTTAAGACACAGACATGACAGTGATTTACTTTGATCTTTCCGAACAGTTTTTCTCATCCGGCTTGCGGTTCAAGTATTATGGAATCGCGCGCACGGTGATGGAAGTCGGCTATCAGCTGTCTCAAACAGACGCGGATGTGCGCTTTGTGGTGTTCTCGCCCGCGCATGAACGCTTCTTTGAAGTGACCCCGCGCATCGGCGCAGACTCGCCCACCGGTGTGATGGATCCGGGCCTGCCCCCCGAAGCCGCGCCGACCCGCATGCGCCACAGTTTTCCCAAGCCGAACCTGTTGCGCGATACACTGCTGCCGCTGGTGCATTGGGTGATCCGCAAAAAGAACCTCTCCAAATGGGCGATTGTGCCGGACGGCGTGGTCAACGAAGTTGATCTGTCAGGGCAGACGCTGGTGTCTTTCGGGCGGCCCAAGATCATGGCCGATTATCTGGTGGCGCTGGAGCGTGACGGCGTCGACGTGCGCTTTTATCCACTGTTGCATGACATGATCCCGCTGCATGCCTTCGGGCAAAACAACCGCAAGGTGTTCTCCAGCAACTTTGTGCATGACAATCATGTGGTGATCAAAAAAGCGCACCGCATACTGGCGAACTCCGAATTCACCAAACGCGAGATCGCGGCCTTTTCCGCCTCCGGCCATCTGCCCCCCATCCCCGAGGTGCTGGCCGTGCCCCTGTGTCACGAGTTGCGCCCGACACAGGAACCTGTGGAGCAAACGCCCCCCACCGATACGCCTTATCTGTTTTGCCTTGGCATTCTGACAGGGCGCAAAAATCTGGAATGTGTGCTGGAGGCGATGTTGCATTTGCAGGCCCAGAACCGCCCGGTGCCCGATCTGGTGCTGGCCGGCGCATGGCGCAAACGCACCGAGACCTATATCGCGCAGCCGCAATTTGCTTCGTTGCAATCCAAAATCCATTTTGTGCTGAACCCCAATCAGGCCGAGTTGTCGCATCTGTACAAACAGGCACTGGCGCTGGTGATCCCCAGCAAGATGGAAGGCTGGGGTCTGCCCCTGGGCGAAGCCCTGTGGCTTGGCACACCCGGTTTGTCGGCCCGGATTGATGCGCTGCAAGAAGTGGGCGGCGATCTGGCGCAGTATTTCGACCCTGACAAGCCCGAAGAACTGGCTGCCTTGATCGACACTCTGCAATCAGACCCGGACGCCTATGCCGCGCTCAAGGCCCGCATCGCTGCGGCGCATGACAGCCTGCGCACCTGGAAAGACGTGGCAAACGGCGTGCTGGACGCGGTGCGCAGCACCTCCTGAGCTGTCCTTAAGGGGATCGTTCAACGGACAGTTTTGCAGACGGGATCGCAGCCCCCGAAACAGGTGATACACCTGTCTCGTTTAGGTGGTACGCAATGAATTGCACAAGACACCCCCTATGCGTACACTTCCCCCATGGAAAACACACTTATCGGCTATGCCCGCTGCTCAACTGACAAACAGGACCTCACCGCACAACGTCGCGCGTTGATGGACCTCGGGGTCAGCGAAAATCTGATCTACACAGACCACGGGCTGACGGGCACCAACCGCCTCCGCCCCGGACTGGATCAGGCGATTGCGGCGGTGCGCGCAGGCGATACACTGGTGGTGCCGAAACTTGACCGGCTGGCCCGATCAGTGCCCGATGCCCGCGCGATAGCAAGCCAGCTTGAGGCAAAGGGCGTGAAGCTTGCACTTGGGGCGTCGGTCTATGATCCGGGTGATCCGATGGGCAAGATGTTCTTCAACATCCTTGCCACCTTTGCCGAATTTGAATCCGATCTGATCCGCATGCGCACCCGCGAGGGCATGGCGGTGGCGCGTGCCAAGGGCAAGCTACGCGGCAAACAGCCCAAACTGTCGGAGAAACAGCAAACAGAACTCAAGCGGATGTATGAGACCTCGGAGTATTCGATCTCTGATCTGGCGGAGGTGTTTTCCGTTTCAAGGCCGACGATCTATCGCACGCTGCACCGCGTCGGGGCCAAGATCACACCCTGAGCGGCAGGCACAAAAAAACCGGCCCCCGACACTACCCGCAAGAGGGAGTGATCGGGGGCCGGCGTTGGTTTACCGGTAGCGCGCCGGATCAGGCGATGAATTCAACAAAGTCTGTGTTGCTGAAGCCGGTGATGCCCACCAGATCATCAACATTGTCGAAGGTGGCAACATGGTCGCGGTTGTTTGTTGTGGACCAGTCGTTGTCATACCACAGCTCGCCCTTGCTGGTGGTGGTGTTGAACACCAGCACAAAGGCATCCGCATTTTCACCCTCGTCATTGGCGATCTGGTCTGCTGACAGAGAGCCTTGCAATTCGACAAGTTTGTCGTCGTCCGCCGATCCGATTTCCGTGATGCCGTTGCGGTTTTCAATGTAATCGGTTGCCGCCAGTGTGGCCCCTTCATTGGTCGCCGTGGTGTTGCCAAAGTCGATCGTACCGTTTGTCTCGAACCCGATCTTGTCCGTGCCTTTGGTGAAATCGGCGATGCTGTCGGTGCTGTTGTCCCCGACAAAACGGAACTGGTCCGCACCGCCATTCCCGGTCAGCACATCGTCCCCGTTCTTGCCGTAGAAGATGTCATCACCCGACCCGCCGGTGATCACGTCCGCCGAGTTGGAACCGGCAATCCGCAGATCACCTGTGAAGTCTTCCGCTGTCAGATTGACGGCTTCGCGAAAACCGGAGGTCTTGCTGCTGCCAGATATTGTATCGCCCTGTTTGGCAGCAATGGTAAGGTCCTGCGAACCGGTGATTATAAAGTTGGCCGGACCGGACTGGTTGTCGAACGCATAGTTATTGTTGTTGTTGCTAGCATTGCCGAGGATCATGTTGGCGTTGGTGTTGGTTCCTGTCGAGTCGATGGTGACAGAGGAAATCCCGTTGTTGAAGCCAACAGCCGCAACATTGCTGTTGTTGCTGGTGGTAGAGATCACCACTTCACCGCCTGCGCTTTCATCGGCATTCAGTTCCATCGTGACCGATTGGCCCACCTGCGCACCGGTAAACTGGACGGTTTCGTCCGTATTGCCCTGATCCGAGGAAAACACAAACCGGTCATCGCTGCGCACACCCCCGATGCTTGTGCGTGATCCATGTGGCCCACCCGCGAAATTGAACTCGTTGATCGAGGTATAATCAGAGGCGTTCAGACCATTGCTTGAATCTGTCAGCATCAGCACTTCGATGTCGCTCGCGGCGTTGATTTCACTGGTCAGGCCAAATTCGTTATCAATGGCAAGGATGTCTTTGCCCGCACCGCCATCAATCGAGTCGGCACTGTCAAGCGAGCCATCCAGCAGGATCATGTCGTTGCCGTCCCCACTGGTCACACTGACCGTGGTTGTGTTTTCCAGATCAAAGCTGTCATTGCCGCTGCCGCCCATGACGGTATAGCCCTTGCCGGATGCAAAATCGATTATCTGGTTACCGGTGGAGGCGGAGGCATCATACATGCCTGTGGTATCCGTAGAGGAGACGTCTGCTTCCAGCGAGCCGGACCCGTCCACAACAAAGTTCTTGTTGCCGGTAATCGACGTGGCCGAATTTGTGCCCGTCGCGGTGAGTTCGATGTTCTCCATCCCCGCAACCGAAATGCCCCCATTCAGCACCGCATTGTCCAGCGTGATCTTTTGCATGTCATCCGTACCGGCAATAGTGGACGCCGTATAGCCAACGAAGAGACCCGCATTGGTGGTGGTGTTCATTGCGCTCAGGTCAACAATGCCGTTCTGATTCTGCAAGACCAGCGCACCCGAACTGTTGTTAAGGGCCGCACTGGTCAAACCGGAGGACGCGGCCATGTTGATGGTTGTGGCATTGGTATGGGTTGCAACAATTTCGAGATTTTCGATGGAGGTCAATGTTGGCGTGAAAGTGCCACCAAAGGTCTCGATGCTCTTGAGCGTATCTTCACCGCCTGCACCGTTGATATTGTCGCCGTTGGTAAGGGTGCCGCTTGTGCCGTTGAACAGATCGTTCCCGGATGTGCCCGTCAGGTTGTCAACATTCACGGTCAGGTTCAGCGTGTTAACCGCCTGGCCGGCACCTTCGCTGATGAAGGTGTCTGTCTCTGCTTTACCGGCTGTGACGGAGGCGTCCGTGTCATCCACATTGTCGATAACGCCCTTGGCCGATGCCTTGGCCGCATCGGATGTTTCATATTCAAAGCCGGCTACGCCTGCCGCGCTCTGGACCCAGTCGAGACCAACCTCGACCTTGTTGTTGATTGTGGTCAGGTCCTGACCATCCGCCGAGTTCTGCGCACCGCTGATAATGTCGATGATCATCGCGCCGGTTGCCTGCGGATCGCCTTGGGCTTCCTCCAGCTTGCCTTTCCAATAGGCCAGACCTTCGGCATCCGGGTCACGGTTGAACAGGTTCTGATAGACCTGCGTGATAAAGTCCGTTGAATCGGCCACCAGCGGGTTGGCAAGGAACGGGTACAGCGCGGTTGATTCCGGCTGGACCGAAAAAGACGCCGCGATCTGGGCAAGTGTCAGCGGTTCCGATTTGGTTGCCTCGCCGATCCAGTAGTTAAAGCCTTCCGGATCACCTGATCTGCCAAAGTAGCCGATGTAAATTTTTGTGATATCTTGTTGAACAGTCATGTCAGTTCCCCCTGAGAAAATGATAACATAATTAATTAGGTGGGTTTACTTTGACCATTGGCACGCGCCCTGTCAACGCCTTAGAATTTTCCTAAAATATTGATTTTTAACAATTTTTATGCCGCCTGTGATCCATTTCACAGGGTGCCGACACCCCTAAAACCGCAATATCTACCACAGCGGGAACTCTGTTGCGCCTGCTTTTGCGGGACTGTGCATCCAGAGGCCGGATTGCACAGGACAGCCGCATCTGTTCTTGAATATAAAACCCGAACGTCATCCAGAGGTCTTGATCTTGCACATCCAACCCGCCACCTCTGTCGCCCCGTCAAAGTGGCTCTTCTGGCGCAGCATTCTTTTTGCGGTCCTGCTGGGATCTGCGCTGCTTGCCATACCGCTGCTCTTTCGCATGCCCCTGATTGCGGGGACCGGTGCAACCTTTGAGTTGCCCGACCTGTCCGGTGTGCTGCGCGATGTTGCTCTTCTCTGTGCTGTTATGGTCCTCCTGATGTTGATTGCACGCCGCTGGGGGCGCTTCGTTCTGATCATCTGCCTGTGTTTGTTGCTGCTGCTCGAGGCTGCAAATGCCGCTTTCATCTGGACCTTCGGGCATACAATCGAGTTTTCCCAGGCCGGATATATTCTGGACAAGACATTCTTCTGGGGCTCCGCCACCAAAATACAGCACCCCCTGTCGCTGCTTGCAGGTGCCCTGCTGATCGGTGCCGTTGCCCTCACGTCCCGCCCTGTTGCCCAAAACATCAGACTGCGCTGGGTTGCGATCCTTGGCGCTCTCAGCCTTGTGGCAATCCCGCTGTTGTCACAGGACCGCGACGTGGTGGCATGGCGTCAAACCGGCATTCTGACCCAGAACGCCAACAGCATCACCCGGCTTTTCCAGCCCGACGCCCCCACACAAACCACTGCCGAACTGGAGGCCGCCTTTGCGCTGATCGACCGTGAGTTGGCCGCAGACCTGCAAGGCGATCTCTGGGCCCGCCGCCCTGCAACGCGGCCCAATGTCCTGCTGGTGATCCTTGAAAGCGTCTCTGCCGCCTATCTGCCGGGGGTTGTGCAAACCCAGGGTCTGGAAAGTCGCATCAAGATGCCACAACTGGAAGAATTTGCACGGGACGGCGTGATCTTTTCCCGGTTCTACAGCCACCAGCGCCAGACCACCCGCGGCACGTTTTCCCTGCTCTGCGGGCAATTGCCACGATTCTCTTCGGCCAAGCCCCGATTGGAAATTGCAGCAGATGCACAAACCCCGCTGGAGTGCCTGCCCCGCCAACTGGCCGCACAGGGCTATCACACGGAATACTTCCAGGCGGCCCCCTTGGGCTTTTCCCAAAAGGATCAGGCGCTGCCCCTGCTCGGCTATCAGCATCAGGCGGGGGCCGCCGCCTTTGCGCCAGAGGATATCGGCAGTGCATGGGGGCCAGATGATCAGGTGTTTTTTGAGCATGCTGTTGAGCGCATTGCCGATCTGAACACCGCGCCACAACCGTGGTTCTTGACCCTGCTGAATGTCGGCACCCATCACCCGTTTGATATTGTGCCAGCCTCCTTTGAGGGCAGCGCGGACGTCAAGGTGCGGGCCTTCGAATATCTTGATGTGGCCTTGGGCACCTTCCTGTCCCGACTGCGCCGCGACAACATGCTTGAGAACACCATCGTGATTTTTGCAAGTGATGAATCCGGTGGATTGGAAGGCCCTGCCGGTTACACCCTGAAAGAACTGTCCCGCAACTGGGGGCTGCTGGCAGCTGTTGCACCGGACATTCTGGAACCACAGATCAACGACACCCCCATTGCCCAGTTTGACCTGCCGATTTCCCTGCTGGACCTGTTGGGGATCACCCCGCCGCCGGACTTTCAGGGGCGCAGTATTTTTCGCAGCTATGCCACGGCGCGCACCCTTTATGCCTACAACAACATCGGCAATTTCTCTTATGCGATCGGACAGGATGAAATTGACATGTGCCAGAACAACGGCACCATGTGCAGACGGTTGCGTATGGAAAGCGCAGGTCTCGGGGCGCTGCGCGCGGTGACAGGCATCAACACGGCAGCCCTGACGGGACAGGCACAGACCATGATCCGTTACAGCAACCATGATGTTGTACTGATGGATGCCCCGCTGTTGCCCGACGGCTCAGAGATCGAAGTCACGCCGGAAGACCCCTATCTGGTCTGTTGTCAGTATCTGGATATGGCGCAGGACCAGACATTCAGCTTTGATGCAGAGCTGCAATTGCTCAGCGCCGCCCCCTCGGTCATCCATGTTGATATTGTCAGTCAGGCGGAGGGGCAGTTCACCACGCATTTCTCGCAGGATCTGGCCTTCCAACAACAGGATGATACCCTGTCCGTCACCACAACCCTGCAAGGGCAAGGACCGCTTGAGAAACTAGAACTGCGCATGCGCCTTGTCACCGATAAAGAGACAGCGCCCGTACGGTTCCGAATGGTAAAATCGGCAATAGGTGTTGTGCAATAACCTGTTCAGGACCTGCCGCAACCGACAGATCAGGCGATCAGATCAAACATCTCCAGATCGCTTTTCAATCCGATGGTCGAAATCACGCCGCCATCTTCAAAAGACCAGCTTTTGGCATAGGCCTGCGTGTTTGTGCCTTCAAAAGCGGTCTTGTCGAAAAACACCACTTCGGAGGAATAGGAAACCACCTGCACCGCATCGTTCTTCTGCAAGAGAAAGTTGATATAGGCGCGCGCACCGTCGTCAAACAGATCGTACTGCAGTTCCAAAGTGTCCGCGCTTTCGAACTGGTCCAATGTGATCGACAGGTTGCCGAATTTCTCAAAGAAATTTCTGTCCGCCTCCTGAAGCAAAACCCCTCTGGAGGCCGCACCGGTTGTGTCTTCCAGCCATGCCGCCATGTTTTCCGGCAGTATGGTGGTGTTGTGCTGTGCGGTTGCCGCATAGGCCATCAACAGGTCGCTCAGCGCGATCTGGGCGTTCTGCGGTGTGTCTTGTACAGGCTCCGCATCTGCGGCTTCTGACAGCTGCGCAATGGCCTCGTCGTCGAAATGGGCAACCTCAAAGCCCGGGTCCAGCGCCACATCCGCAAGCACGGCAATGTCACCGCTCACCTCCTTGGGGAACAGGCTGAGCATCGTCTGCAGCGTCTCGGCCGCACCATTCAGATTGGCCGCAAAAGTATCCGCCGCTGTCTCGTCCGTGTCCGGCATCAGCAGGTTGGCCGCAAAGTCATGAATGCTTTGCAATGCGTCCCATGTCAGGTCCTGCAGGTCTACGGGTGCCACATCCTCAAGCTCGGGCGCGGCATCTGCAACCGGTGTCTCCTCAGAGTTGCCCTCCAGCGTTCCGGCCGCAAGCGTTGCCTTGTCAAACCACAGATCCATCCCGCAGGTCAGCGCCAAGGCACTCAGTCCAACACCGACCGTATTCAATGTACCGGAATAGCCAAAGCCCTTCATGTCACCGCGTGTCTCGGCGGCCGCACAGGCATTCAGCATCACAGACAACGGCACCTCTGCACCACCTTTGATGGCCACCAGATGTGCAGCACCTTCCAGCACTTCGGTATCGCTCAGAACCTGCGCCTCTGCCGCGTCGTCTTCTGAGGCCACGGCGGGGCTGTCCTCTGCCACGCTCGGGGCAAGCAGCGGTGCGGTATAATCATCAGAGCTGATGTAAACAGACCAGATCAGGGCCGCCAGCGCCGCACCGGGATGCACCACAACTTTGGTATTGCGGTGGCCCACAAGGCGCACAACATTGCTCTGGTTTTCGCGCTGTTCGGCTTGGGTCAGTTCGGACTGCTCGGTAAAGGCCGCAACCAGATCATTCAGGCTGTAGCTGGTGACAACCTGCTCCTGCGCCGGGCTGTCGAACATATAGGTATGTCCAATGCGGCACAGATGCACAAACACATCACCTTTGGAATCCAGAAACACGAACCAAGGATCACCCTCGTCCGTGACACCGCGGTCCGTCTCAATGGTCAGATCCGCCATGTTGAGCAACCGGTTGATCCGGTAAAGACTGGCAAGTTCCTGATTGCTCCAGTCATCGCGACCGATGCGCTGCAACTCCTGCGCTTTGGAAAAAGCCGGTATCACATCGGATGTGGCCGCAGAACCGTCCGAGAGTGTGTCAAAAGACATCGCGCCATCAACCAGATCGGTGACAGAGAACCCGTCACGCGTCACGCCACCCTCTGGTGTAGAGACAGCACCCGGACGGCGGAAATTGATAATGTCTGACATGCGCGGTCCCTGAACTCCGGTTCAAGCCTTAACGAAAATCAAACCTCTTTCAGAGGTGATCAGGCTTCATCACCGAACAAGATATCATAAGTATTGGGGTCATAGTGAGAAAAAAGCACTTTGACAAACGCACGGGGTTCCTGACCAAGGGCCGCAGCCCAATCAAGGTAACGCCCTGCGGGGATTTTGCCGCGACCGTTTTCCAGCTGAGAGATAAACGTATAATAATCAAGCGACAGTTCATTGGCCAGATCGCGTTGCGACAGGCCACGTGCTTCACGCAGTGATTTCAGC
Organism: uncultured Sulfitobacter sp.; assembly: GCA_947501805.1. GTDB lineage: Bacteria > Pseudomonadota > Alphaproteobacteria > Rhodobacterales > Rhodobacteraceae > Sulfitobacter. The sequence goes on from CANMXJ010000025.1 coordinate 21,192, forward strand.
CACGCGCCCATCTCGAGACGATGTTCACGTGATGCTTTTTGTACTGTGGTGTTCTTTGCCAGCATGTTCTTGACTTTCGTATCTCACAAAGGCGCAGCGCCAATACTCTTGAAGGATACGGCATGGTATAACATATACTGTACAGGCGCAATGCCCCGTTTTTCAGCAATTTCACGAAAACTGCACGGGGCAACTGCCGTTCAAAAGGGACGCTGGGGGCGTCCCTTCCCCGGTCTGTTCTTCTCTATTCTTCGCGCATGCTTTTGGTGATGGCATCGGTCAGCGGCGACACAAGGTAGTTCAGCACGCTGCGCTCGCCGGTCACAATCACCGCATCACCGGGCATACCGGCGGTCAACCCCTCGCGGATTTCATCAGTCATGCTTTCTTCGGGCACATAAATCCGCGCCAGATAATAAGGCGGTGAACGCCCGTCCTGTGGCGTGATCACGTCCTGTGACACAGATTGCACAGTGCCCAGAATGATCGGCGTCAGCTTGGTCTGGAACGCACTCAGGCGCACTTCGGTTTCCAGCCCCGGCACCACACTGTCGATATCTGTTGGCGGCACCCGCGCATCAATCAACAGGTTGCCATTGCTCGGCACGATCTCCATCAGGATTTCGCCCGCGCGGATGACAGAACCTTCGGTGGTCACGGCAAGGTTCTGGATCGAACCTGACGTGGTGGCACGGATTTCGGTGCGATCCAGCGTGTCTGCCGCAATCAGCATACGCTCTGTCAGTTCGGTCTTTTCCTCATGCACATCACGCAATTCAAGGTTGGCACGCTCACGGTATTCCTGCTCCAGCTTCAGCAGGTTCAACCGCGCTTCCCCCATGGCACCCAACACCTGCGAACGCTCTGAGATGACCTCGCCCAGATTGGCTTCGGTCTCGATCAGGATATCTTCGCGCTCGACCAGACGGTTGGTCTCGATCACGCCGCTTTCCTCACCTTTTTTCAGCCGCTCCATCAGACCCGAACGCAATGCCACACGCCGCTCCAGCGCATCTTTTTGCAGATCCAGTCCGACAACCTGCTGCTTGAGCTGCTCCAGCCGGAATTCCAGAATTTCGGATTGTGATTTGCGGATCGACAAGCGGTCCTTGAAAATGTCCTGCTGCACGCGCAAGGCGCTTTGCACACTGGGGGATTCAGAGGCCAGCAAGTCTGCCGGAAACTCGAATTCCTCCTGCATGGCATGTTCTGCCATCAGGCGCGCCTCTGCGGCGCGGGCCACACCAAGGCGCTGGGACAGCAGGTTCAGATTTGATCTGACCTCGATGCTTTCAAGCAGGATCAAAACGTCGCCTTCTTCAACAACATCCGCTTCCTGTACGTAGATTTCCTTGATGATGCCGCCGGTCAGGTGCTGCACAACCTTGCGGTTTCCCTCAATTGCAACGGTGCCCGGTGCCACAACAGCACTGTCGATCTTGGCCGTGGCAGCCCAGCCGCCAACCGCTCCGAAGGTGATCAGAATTACGATGTAGCCCGCCCAGACATAGGTACGGGGTGACGATTTGGTAGCCATGTAAAACCTTCAAGTTCTGCCCGCTGTGCGGGCGTCCAACATGCGCCTAAACGGAAGACGCGGTGGTAATCTGCGGCGTAGGTGACGGTGCCTGCTGGGGCTGCGCCTGTTGTGGCTGCGGCTGCGGTTGCATCAGTTCCTTGGTATCAACAAACTTCTGCACAGCACCGTTGCTCAGGACCAACGTCTTGTCGGACACGGACAGCAGGTTGGCCTTATGGGTAACAACAACCACTGTCTTGCCCATTTTCTTGAGCATGGTCAGACAGCGCGCCAAAGCGTTTTCGCCCTCATTATCGAGGTTCGAGTTCGGTTCGTCCAGCACGATCAGGCTGGGCAGGCGGTAAATCGCACGGGCCAGACCGATACGCTGGCGCTGACCACCGGACAGTTGTGAGCCACCCTCGCCAATCTGCGTTTCATAGCCGTCGCGCAGGTTCTGGATCAGCTCGTGGGTGCCGGCAATCTTGGCCGCGTTAAAGATATCCTCGTCCTTGGCCTCGCTGTCAAAGCGCGAGATGTTCTCGGCAACGGTGCCTGCAAACAACTTCACGTCCTGTGACAGATAACCGACCGACCGGCCAAGCTGGTCCGGATCCCAGTGTTTCAACTCGGTGCCATCCAGACGCACAGCGCCGCCAACCGGCGTGCCCACACCCACCAACAGCCGTGCCAGTGTGGATTTGCCCGAGCCACTGGGCCCGATCAATGCCATCACCTGACCTGCCTTGATGTCAAAGCTCACGCCACGCAAGATCACATCGCGCGTCCCGGGGGCAACACTCGACACACTCTCGGCGGACAGATCGCCGCGCGGATCAGGCAGCACCAGCCGCTCTGCCTCTTCCTTGTTTTCTTCAAACAGGGTCGCAAGACGTTCATTTGCCTGACGCGCGCCGACAAATTGTTTCCACTGGCCCACGGCCTGTTCAACCGGTGCCAGCGCACGGCCCATCACAATGGAAGCCGCAATCATGATACCGGGGGAAATCTGCTGCGTCATCGCAAGGAAAGCACCAACACCCAGAATGGCGACCTGCAATCCCATCCGCACAAACTTGGACGAGGACATGACCATACCGGCCCAGTCACTTGCACGTGCCTGATGGCCAAGCATCTTGTCGCGTTGCGCCAGCCAGCGGTCGGACAGTTCTTTTTCCATGCCCATGGCACGGATCACTTCGACGTTCTGCAAGGAAGAGCCCGCAAAATGCGCCGCCCCCTGCCCTGCGGTATTGGCGTCCTTGAGCGCGTTGCGTGTCAGCAACTCGTTCAGCAACGCCAACGTAAAGATGATCACCGCACCAATGGTGGCCACCATGCCAAGCCACGGATGGAAGGAGAAACACAACAGCAGGAACAGCGGCGTCCACGGCGCGTCAAAAAACGCCAGAATACCCTGTCCGGTGATAAATTCGCGCACCCGATCCGCATCACCAAGGGCAGAACGGCCCGAGGCATTGGGGTTGGCCAGCTGCATGCTGATCACCCGCGAAAACATCGGGGCGGCCAGCACTTCGTCAAACTGCATGCCCGCACGCACCAGCATCCGCGAGCGGATGAATTCAAGAATACCGTAGGTCATCAACAGACCAATCGCGATCAGCGTGATCATCACCAGTGTGTTTTCACTCCGGCTGGACAACACGCGATCATAGATCTGCAACATGTAAAGGGGGCCGACAAACATCAGCAGGTTCACGAAAAAGCTGAAGACAACCGTCGCAAGCAAAATTGCACGGAACCTAGAATACGCTTGGGTGAGTGGCGTCTGCACTGACATAGCCGCGTCCCTTTATTGAAGTTTACGTCTGCGAAGACAAAATGGTCCCGCGCAGTATATCGACTTTAGAGATCTATTTCTACTCACCTGCTTTACCTTGGCGCCATCCAGCGGGCAAGCCCCAAGGCAGGACCTATGGTCTTAGGTGTGACCCTGATCTCAGGCGTCTTTTGGCAGATTTTCCTTCAGCGCGGTGGCAAAGACCTGCCGCCCGGCCTGGATCATCATCAAATCTTGCTGGAGCTGCTGGATCCGCTGATCGGTCATCCGCAGTTTTGCCAGGTTTTCACGCGCCGCATCGCTCAGCGTGTCGGTTTCATATTCTTTGCCGTCTATATTGATCTTGGCCAAGGGGACCATCCTCATCTTTTCTGGTGTTACCTATAAAAAGAGCCAGCCCCGCGAAGGGCTGGCTCCTGTCTCTTAAGCCGTGAGGCTGTTCGCTTATGCGAAGTTGTCGAACGTCAGTGTGGCCCAGTCAGTACCGATCAGATCGATATCGCCCAGAGCTGTTGCTGTCGCGTTCGCACCGTCGGTGTCTGTTACCAGATAAACCGTACCGGTGTTGTTTTCGCTGTCGAACAGCCAGTCGTCTGTTGGAACAACAGGCTGTACCGCGTTACCATTCGCATTGTCGTCATAGACGATGACAATGTGGTTGGTTGTTGTGGCAACACCGTCTGCATCCGCAGCACCATCATACAAGTCTGCAACTTTCGCGGCAGTTGTGTTGTTGGTCAATGCGCCCGCTGCTGCTGCAGTGTTTGCCTCGGCCAAGATGCTGACAGAGTTGTTCAGCTGGTTGGCTGCACCCTGCGAGAAGTTCGCAGCAACCTGAGCGTATGTGATCGCTGTGAAGTCGAACGCATCGCCACCGGTACCAGCTGCAAAGCCTGCAGCACCGTCACCAACCATGAAGTTCAGTACAGTGTCGTTGCCGAACTGGCCGTCGCCATAAGCAACAACGTCGTTGCTCGCAGCGCCTGTACCCAGAACGAGGGTGTCGTTGGCACCGTCAGCAGACTGAACCAGACGGTTGTCGGATTCGACCAGAGACGCACCAAGTGTGCCGAAGTCTGTTTCCGCACCGGCTGTACCGTAAGCCTTGGCAAAGTTGGCATCCGCCGAGAAATCGGTCTCGGTTGTTGCACCAGCTACTGTGGACTTCTCGGTCAGGCTGATCGTCAGATCGCCCTGAACGAAGGCACCGTCTGTCTTGGAGTAGACGAACAGGGACTGACCTGCGGCATCTACAGCTTCCAACAGATCGTTCAGCGTTTCATCGTTGTTGATGGCGCGCTTGATCGCCTGGTTGATCTGCTGATCACGAACCGTACCGTTGGCTGCAATCAGGCTGTCAGCGATTGTGACTGTGGATGTGTAGGCTGTGTTCGCATTCGCGGAACCACCGGCACCAAAGTAGCTGACTGTCAGCTCTGTGGTGTAGGCTGTACCTGCAACCCGCACGTTGTCCGCAGTTGCTGCAACGATCGCTTCGTTGTTCGCACCTTCGTTGTCACCGTGGAAGTTGGTCAGGCCATTGCCCTGGTTGGTGTCGTTGAACGACCACATGGCACCAGCAAAGTGATCAATCTGCATGTTCTCGTCGCCGTTAAACGCCGATTCCAGAGAGTTCACACCGTTTGCATTGATACCGTAAGCAGCTGCAACACCGTCAAAGCTACGTACACCGGAGTTGTCGGCATAAACAGCGTCGCTGCCTGAACCGTCACGGATGGTGTTGTTGCCTGCACCGTAGGTCCAGATGGTATCGTCGCCGGAACCACCGTTCACTTCAAAGCTGGCGCTGTCACGTGCTGTCTGGTTTGCATACCAGGTCGTGTCACCGGTGTTTACGTTGTAGTAATCACGGCCCTGACCGTCGAGCGCTTTAACAGCGTTGCCGACCATTGTCGTGATTTCGTCGTTACCGGCGTTGCCGTCAACAGTCATGACAAAGTCTTCACGACCGCCTGTACCAGCCAAGCCAGCTGCATCATCGTCGATTTTTACGAAGAGAGCGTCGTTGTTGGTGCCCAGATCGTAGTCGAACGTGATGTCGTCAGCATTGCCGTTACCCTGTGTGTCTTCAACCATCAGGTACTTCTCGATGATGGAAGATGTCAGGTTTGCAGTCAGGTCAACAGAACCAACCATTGCAGATGCGTTCAGAACACGAACGTCGTCAAAACCGAAGCTGTTGTGCTGTGGCTCTGCCCCCGGGAAGACGTTGTCAGATGTACCATCGTTTGGTGAACGGCCACGAACAACCAGATCACCAATTGCGGTGGTGTTGCTGTCGCGGTTGTTGTCACCGTTTGTGATGTTCACAACTTCCAACGCGTTGTTGGTTGAGTTGATGGTCTGAACGTTGCTGTCACGGTCAACCATGATGTCGAACTGCTGGATGCCCTGGCTGTCGGATGTACCCTGGCTGCCGTCCTGACGGCCTGTGGACATGGCACCGATCAACAGGTCACCACCGGTGGAACCCTTACCAACATCGTCGAGGATGGCGTTCACGCGGATCAGTTCTTCGGTCACATTTGGCAATGTGGTGATGGACTGGGCCGTGTCAGCCGGGTCGTTGGAGGAGATGACAGTGATGTCGCCTGCGCCCGCATCGCCCAATTCGGCGTTGGATGCACTGGACAGAACAACACGCAAACCGAATACGTTGGCGTTTGTGCCTTCGCCGGCGTTGTCGTCACCGATGTTTTCATCAAATGCTGAGCTCAGCTCGGCTGTGATGTCTGCACCAACAAATGTACCATCAGCCAGCTCTGTTGCGTCCAGACCAGCCTGGATTGCTGTTACCAGATCTGTGTAGGTTGCTGTTGGGCCGAAGTGGTCGGTACCCGGCACCATAACTGTGACTTCTTCGCCGTTATAAACGAATTTGAACTGTGTCAGCTGCGCGTCTGTCAGGTTGCCCGGAGTTGTCGCTGTGATTGCAGCGGCAGAGAACGCAGAAGAGTTGTTCTGGTCGATAACTTCGATGAAGATCGAGTCGTTGTTGTTTGATGTCGCCTGTGGGTCATCAAAGTAAACAGCGTAGTCAACGTTACCTGGATCGGTAGACACCATCGCAACAGTCTGGTCACCGGTGAATGTGCCGTCGCTGTCTTGTGTGTCGTTGTCGTTGCTTTCGATGTCACGTGCGTCTTCGATGATCACGTCTGCGCGGGAATCGTAGTTTTCCCAGCGTGTTGTGCCCAGCATACGGCCCGCATCGATTTCAACGTCCTGGTTGAAGTTGTCGATGTTGTTGTTGCTGCCGTTGTTGTTGTCGTTGACCTGGTTGGTGACGATGAAGTTCTCAACGCCGGTCACACGTGCATTAACTGCAACGTCAAACTCTTCGTTGATGAATGTCAGTGTGTCGTTACCGGCACCACCATTGATTTTGTCGCCGGATGTGAACGTACCGCTTTCAGCGTGGAAGTTGTCGTCGCCAGCTGTACCTGTCAGGTCGTCGAAGACCTCACCGGTGAACGGGTTGCCAACTGTCAGCTCGATGTCGCCAGCTGCGCCACCTGTGCCGCCGCCTGTACCGCCACCGGTGTCACCACCGGAGATTGTTGCAACGTAAGCTGCAACTTCTTCTGCTGCTGCTGTAACGGACTCTGGTGTTGCGTCAACGCCGTCCAGAACGTCTGCGGCGGCTGTTGCTGCTGCTGCGTTGCCTTCGTATGTGAAGCCAGGAACGTTAACGACAGAAGCTGTGTAATCCAGAGCGGCTGCTGTTTTGTTGTCCAGGATTGTGCGGTCGTCGCCAATTGCACCGGACATGATGTCGATGATCATCTGACCTGGAGCTTTACCACCGGCAAGCTCACCTTCCCAATACGCAAGACCTTCTGCGTCTGGTGCACGGTTGAACAGGTTGCCGTAAATTGCTGTGATGAACGCGGTCGGGGAGGCGAAACCGGGGTTCGTCAGGTAGCCGTAGAGGCCTGTCGCTTCTGGCTGAACCGAGAAAGAGTTTGCGATATCCGCAAACGTCATGTCCGGGTTGTTGTCCAGTTCGTTGATCCAGTACGTCAGACCTGCTGGATCGGGTGCGCGGTTGAAATAACCGACGTACAGCTGAACCAGACCGTTAATCTGTGCTTGAGTTGCCATGTTGACATGTCCTTTTACGTTTCTTGATATTCAGTAGTGAATTTCGTCTACTCGTCTCGTTGTCCCACCTGGTTTTTAAATGCACCAAGCACGGAAAAAAGAGCGCATAGCTCTCCATTTCGAGGTACTAATTGGTTTTCTGAGTTCAGGCAAGCCGGAATATACAGTAAATTGCACACCCCGAAAAAAGCCGCGAAAAGTGGCATTTTGCGCACACCTTGGGGCCGGTTCCTTGCCGATCGGCGACTTCACGCCGGATATCGGGTGCCCCGCTCACATCTCCAAAAGCGTGGCGGGCGGGCTGTTGTGGAGGGCCGTCAGCACATTTGACAGCCGCGCGCCTATAGCGGGATAGGCCCGCGCATCACACCACGCCTGTGCACGTTCCTGCACCGCGCCGGTCTGCGGACCAACCCCGCCGTCCCGCCCTGCGCGCACATCCGCCAACAGCGGTGCCAGCCCCTGCGCCATCTCTTCGGGCGTGCGTCCGGGCAGCGTCAGGCAGATATCCGCCACATCCGAAAAAATCGCCAGCGGCGTGATCGCAACGGGGCGCCCTGCCGACAATCCGTAACGCACCGCACCGGACGCAGATTCGCCGCTCGACTGATAGGGAAAGACCACCAGATCGCAGGCCTGAAGGCGCGCCAGCGCATCGTCGTCGCTCAAAAAACCCGTCTCGATCTGCACCGCATCCTCGATGCCATGTGTTTTCACAGCGGCGCGCGCACGGGCGATCTCCTCCGCTGAAATCGGCTGGGGATATTCGGCGTTGGTCATGCGCAATTCCACATCGTGCCCCTGCTTGCGCAACAATGCTGTCGCCTCGATCAATTCGATCAATCCCTTGCCCGGCAAAAAGAACCCGTAGCTGCCCAGCACAATTGGCCCCGTAAGCGGTGCCAATGTCTTGGCCGGTGGCAAAACGCCATGGCTCATCAGCGTGACATTTTCGGACACGCCCATCATTTTCAGACGGCTTACATCCGCCAAAGCATGCACAAACAGCCGATCACACAAACGCAGTGCAGGGGTGATCGACGACAACTGCCGGTCGGCTGGCGCACGCGCATCATTGGTGCCGTGCAACATCATCACAATGCTGCGTCCCGCCGCCTTTTGCGCCTGTAAAAACGCGCCGAATTCCGCCATGTCAAAGAACGCATAATTGAACTGGATCACCAGTGTTTCAAGGCCCAGACGCTCGATCTGGCGCGCCATACGCTCCAGATCGGAGCCGCCTTCCTGCCAGCAGCGGTTCACCACATTGGGCAGGCTGCTGTCGGGTACAATTGTTGTGTCCACATCCGGTGCCAGCACCACAATATCCTGCGGCATATGCTTCAGCAGATGTTCCGAATAGGTGGCAATCCCGCAGCGCGTATTAAAGGTTGTGATCCATCCCACCTTGGGCGCACGCGGGGCCGCACGCGCCGCCGCATCTGCCGCCGCCGCAATGTTGCGCCGTGCCACGCCGTCCCATGAGAACCGCGTCAACAACCAGTCCTGTGCTGCCTGTTTCTCGGATACGCTTGGTGCCGGATCCGCCGCCGCTTTCTTCATCATATAAGCCAGATCAAAGACATCCGGTTCCGCCCAGAGGCTATCACCATCCGTTAAATGGCTACCGGCACGCGCCAGCTGGTAATCGGTGAAGGTCAGCAACGGACAGCCCTCGAAAATCTTCTGCCCGCTCCATCCGGTAGTGAGCACGCGGCACCCCGCCATCAGCGCTTCGGCCACGGGCAGGCCAAAGCCTTCGGCGCGACTTGGCAGTACCGCCACATCGGCGCGCGCCAGCAACGCCGCCATCGCCTGTGGTGAAATATCATCCGAGATCACATGCACCTGCGCGAGGTCCGCGCGCTGTGCGATCTGTTCGTTAATATCGTTATGCGGGTTATCAAACGTCTTGATCACCAGCGCCACATCATCACGCCCTGCGAACGCCTGCGCCCAGGCCTGCAGCAGCACATCCGCCCCCTTGCGCGGGAAACAGGACGACACATGCACAAACACCCGTGCCGCCTGCGTCACATGCTCCGGCAGGTCCGGCAAATGGGTCAGGTCGGCGCCGCGGGCGTCGATATGATCCACCCCGTTACCCACCACATAGGCCGGCACCGTCACGCCATTGTCGATCAGCACCCGCTGCACATGCGGCGAGGTCACCGTCATAAAATCCAGATGCGCGTTGAAATCGGCAACAAACTGCGGCGGCAATCCGGTCTCTTCCCATGCCCAGCAATGCAGACCGCCCAAAGTCTCGCCCTTGGGCAGATCATCCACACGCGGCGGGAACATGTTGCGTGTCACCAGACGGGGGGCACCTCCCCTGCCTGCCTGTTTCACCATGGCTGCAAGATCGGGGTTGGCGCGCATGAAATCCGCATCAGGGGCAAAGGGGCCGGGGCCTTCAGCCGAGACCAACGTCACCTCCTGCCCTGCCCGCGCCAATCCACGCGCCAGCGCACGGTTGACCAAAGCGAGCGAGTAAGAGCTGTCAAACGGCCCTTCGATTTGCCACGCCTGTCCGGTAGGTGTCACGCTCTGTCCGGAGGTCTGCACACCCGCCTGTTGCGGCGCGGGTACCTTGCCACCAAACCGCGCCTTCATCTTGTCCGATAATTTGCGCACCTTGCGCGAACGGCTGGACAGTTTGGTCTTTTTGATCTTGTGCAAATGCGCGATCTCGGCGCGCATCGCTTCAATGTCACCGCGCATCGCGTCCAGTTCGGCCTGAATATTGGGCGGCGTCTGGCCTTCTGTGACAGGTGCCACCTCAACAGCCCGCGCAACCGCAATGCTCTTCACAGGGGCCACAACAGGAACAGGCGCAACAGGTCGCACATTTTGTCCAAAGGCCACATGCAAGGCTTCTGTCGCCACAACCGATCCGGGCTTTTGCGCCACCACTGCATCGACGCGAGCGGTGCCGTGCAGCACACCTTTCACTCCGGGCGCGGCGGCCACTTCCAGCGCGTTCAAGGGATAATGTGTGACGGGGCCAAACCCCTGTTGGGACAGCAGCGCAGCCAAACCATCCGCCTCCACCACACGCGCGGCGGGCAGATCGGAAGCTGCGTCCCTATTCTGCACATTCTGGCTCTCGATCAGCAACAGCCCACCGGGGGCCAAAGCCCGCAGCGCAACACGTACAAGGTCGCGCAACTGATCCGGTGTCAGATAAGCCACCAGATGAAAGACCGAAATCACCGCATGGCTGTTTTCCGCAAGCCCGTCGAGCGCAGCAAGGACAGCGTCCCCTTCAAGCCCCTGCCCTTCAAGCCCCCAACCGCCAAGCCGGTCATGCCATGCAAGCCGCGCATACCCCAGATCAAAAGCCTTGCGCGGCAGACCCTCAATTCCGCGCAAAGGCGCGAGAAAACGGGCATAGGCCTCAAGGTGTCGCGGGCCCTGCACATGTTGATTGCGCAAAACTGTATGCAACGGGCTGTCGGATAAAGGTTTTTTCATAAGTGCCTGCCTCGGGTTTCCCTGAAAAGCGCCGCCCGCCTCAGGCATGTCCAACACGGTATTATCGCCCCCTCCACACAGACACAATGCACGTAGGCCGCACCTCCCCCGCACAAGACTGCCACACTGGCCGGTTTGCTTGCCAAGGCATGGGCAATCTGCCAATACCTCGCAACCCCTCCCTAAGGTATGGCCAGATTTACATGACCAAGATCATTTTCGATGTCACCGATTTGCGTAAATATATTTCTCTTTACAGACACTTAAGCGGCATCCAGCGCACCATGGTCATGATGATAGATGAATGTGCCGCACAGGCCGGTGCGGATAAAATCTGGCTGGGATATTGTCCCGGTGATGCGCAGAGTTACACGCTCAAACCCTATAGCGCGCTGGGGGACGGCGGCATGGGCAACCTCGGCAATCTGGCCGTTGTTCTGGGCAAGTCACGCGCACGTCACAGGCGCCCCACGATGGAAGGGTATGCGCGCAAACCGATCAAGCGCCAGATCCACACACTGATCCGCAATATCAATGCGCAAATGGGCAATGAATCCCACTTCACCAAACGTGGCGGCACCATTGAAGGCTGGCGCGCCTCCAGCCCTGCGCAGACCTCAAGGGCGCCGCAGAACACCCCGCAAAACGCGGCTGATGTTTGTGGCGACGGGGACTGGCTGGTGATGCTGGATGCAGGGTGGTCCGATACCAGTTGGCAGGGCGGTAAAAACTGGCGCCACATCCTGCACGACAAGGGCGTACGCATGACCGTTCTGGTGCACGACCTGATCCAGATGCAGAATCCGGAATTCATTCCCGACACGGAACCGATGCGGTTTTACCGGTGGCTGCTCAGCACGCTGGACACCACGGACATGTATCTGGCCAACTCCAAGGCGACCGCCCACGATCTGAACATCTTCATGCAAAGCCACGCTGCCACGCAACCCGTGACGGTACTGCCTCTGGCGCAGCATCCCGTCACAACCGCAACCAACGGACCCACCAGCCGCCGCCGCGGTTTTGACGTGCCCGAGGTTCCTGACACCTACGCAAGACTGGCCGAGACATGGGAATTGCGTGATGACATCCGCACGGTCCTCAAATGGCCGTACGTTTTATGCGTCGGCACGATGGAAGCGCGCAAGAACCTCTGGGCTTTGGCGCAGGTCTGGCAACGGCTGAGCCGGAATAAGGACATCGCCCTGCCCAAGCTGGTCATTGCGGGGCGCAAAGGATCGTTTAACGATGACTTCAACCAGCTCATGCTTGCCACCGGACATCTGGGCGGGTGGGTTGAAATCTTTCATACCGCCACTGACAGCGAACTGGATTTCCTTTACAAGAACTGCCTCTTTACCGCGATGCCGAGTTTTTACGAAGGCTGGGGTCTGCCGGTTGGAGAAAGTCTGAGCTACGGCAAAACCGGCGTTGTCTCGCAAGCATCTTCCATGCCGGAGGTCGGGCTGGATATGGTGGAATATTGCGACCCTGCCGACATGGCCTCGATCGAGGCGGCCTGCCTGAAACTCATCGCAACGCCGGATCATCGCAAGGCACTGGAAGCCAAAATCGCAGCGGCTACATTGCGCAGCTGGGCAGATGTGAGCCGTGATATGCTGAAGGCTTTGGGCTAGGCCTGCCGCTACGGTGGAAAATGTTTCGCGCGCGAAACAAATGGATAAAAACGGTCTCGGCTAAATGTTTCGCGCGCGAAACATTTACAGGTCTTTCAAAGCAAGCCGCAGCTTGCCGATCATCTCTTCGGTAACGCCAGAACCACTGAGCGTCACCGAGGAACCGCGTTGCGTCATCTGGATTCCGGGAGCTAATTCCTCAGTAACAGACTCTGTTTTCTTAACCGACTGCGCCGCATTTCCCCCCTTGAGCAGGCGGGAAAGTATTTTCTGTTCAGTCTCTATACTGCGGGTATCATCGCCCTTCAGGGCCTTGTGCGCTGCCGTTACAAACGCCGCATCCGACAAGCGTTGCGACAACTCCAGCCCCATACGCTCCCCGATAGCGGCGGGGTGACAGAGCATTGATCCAAGCACCTCCACAATAGGCAAAAACGATTTTATCTTGGATCGCTTGGCACGGCTTGCGCTGGAAAATAGAGTCTGAAGTGCCTTTTTAGAGTCTGAATAGACACCAGCCTGCACCGTGCGCGCAACGATCTGGGCGCGTTCGTAATAACTCAACCCGACACGGATTTCATTTTCCTCGACCATCGCGACATAGGCGTCTTGCGCACTTGCAGGCTTGCGCACCAAGGCATGCACATAAGCGAACTGTGCGTCACCGGTTTCTTCATACAAGCGTGCAAGTGCGGCAAGGCGGCGCCAACCGGAGATCAGGCCGTATCCGCCGCCCGCTGTTTCCAATACCTCAATCGGGGTTTGCTGGCCCCGCTCACGGATGGAGGCGATCAGGGTTGCCATGTCCTCGCCATCAATCACCACACGGTCGCGCATTAGATGGCTGGCGTCGATCTGGGTGGTGCGCAGTTTTTGCACCAGACGCCCCTCGGCGCGCACAGCGGCAAGTTCGGCGCTGACTTCCTCAAGCGCGGCAGTGGCGGCGGCGGCGCCTGCCATATCGGCGATGGGGGGTGATTTGGATGAGAGGCGATTTGGCACAACACCCGTCGGGGCATCTATGAACATGCCCTTGGTCTCGGGGGCGCGGGTCGCTTCGCCTTCGGCGGGCAGGGTCAGTCGCTTGCGTTTGGCCATCTTGTGTCTCCTCTGCATCGCCTTGTCTGCACGCCGATGTATGACGGTCCCGTCAAAGGTGCGTGCGCTGCGTTAATCACGCGCTTTTTCGTCCCGTCGC
>CANMXJ010000026.1 GCA_947501805.1 uncultured Sulfitobacter sp.
GGAAAAGTCCGGTCGCCTTCGAACGTAAGGTGGCCTAAACGAGCACGGGGGGCGGCACGAAAGCGGGACAGGTCCACTGTTTCCCCGAAAAGAGGTTCGGTCTGTTCGTCTTGTACTTGATGATATCGAAAAAAAATTCCCGGGTGGCGGGTTTCAAATTATTCGAGATTTAACTGAACAGGGCATTTATTCCTCCCCAAAAGGCGTTTCTAATCTAGTCCCTAGTGGCGAGACCGCTCGGGTCTTTGTCCATAAGTCTATTGTCGGTCTTGCTGGGGAACATCTAAAAACCGGAAAGTATCATGAACATTGGGGGGATAGAGGTATATTGAACCAAGTTGGTGAAGAAATGTTGTCTCTATTTGATCACTCAATAGATTACTTGCTAACGTCAGATGTTATTGATGAACCGACAGCTAATGAACAGAAAGAAATTGTCAGGGAAAACATTATGTTGGTTGGGTGACTTGACCGTAAGGAGAGCCGTTAAGCCCTCCCCACAGTTCCCCTTTCAAAGAAACTTAATCAACCTCTGCCGCACGGCAACATGCCAAGGCACTGGCATCCCGTCTATCATGACCAAGATGCGATGGTTGTCCCCTATGATGTAGTCGAAGCCGACCTCTTCTAAAGCTGCTTTGACATCCTCTGGCATGTAGATGTCGCCATTCTCAACAAATGCATCTGCTATGTCAGTCAGCCCATCGGTGGCGCTGGCGCTTGGAGAGGTCATGAGACCACGGCTTGTCTCAAGTAGCTTTTGAACTTGGTGGGGATTGTCACCTAGGTACGCTTGAAAGGCGTCTTCATTCACCACGCCATGATCTGCAAGATGTGCTGTGGCTGTCTCATAGAAACCGCTGTGAACGGCTTCTATCTGAGCGGCCATCGCCTCAGGTTCAATCCCTGCATGTCCGGCAATGCGGGCCAAGGTGTTCTCTGACACCGCGCCAAGCTGCAAGATTTCATCGGTGACCCTGATCATGTCACCCTGAGGGACGCTTTCAACCAAGGCTGTCATTGCTTCCTCGCCTGCTTCCCCAATGGTGAACGCTGAGGTTGTGTCTTGAGGGCCGTCCTCAGGGTTCTCCTGAGGGTTGTTAAAAGGGATACTATCGGTGGGGTTCTTGAGTGTCTCTGGGGTCGTTACGTCCGCATAAGACCCATCAGCGTTAAGGGTGAGAAGGCCCGCACTTGTGGCTGCGGCAACGGTTGTCTGTCCCATGCCGGGTAGCGACACAAGGTCCGTATGATGAACGGGGCGGCTCACAATCGCGCCACCACCCACTGTACGCGCAGTCGCAATCACAGAACCGCTGTATTCTGCACCGCGCCCGTGGTGGTGTTCTTGGCTGACGTTCTCCACGATGTAGCTGTTGCCGCTCGGGTCTGTGCGAACTTCGAGACCCGACCCTCCGACGATGGCGTTGCCTTGACCGCGCTGGGCCTCTGGCACGAAGTTGGTGTCTCCGTCTGGCACTTCGCCTTGGGCTGTGATCCAGTTTGTACTAGACATGATGTTAGTTCCTATCGGTTGTTGTTCAGGGTCAACTCTGGGCTGACTTCACGAGGGTGTTGAAGGGGTCGTTACGCCTGCGTCTTCGCGACAAGGGCGGGCATGGCTTCCATGACGGCGATGCCGATAAGATCGCTGCGGGAAAGGGCTTTACCTGTGCTGTTCTCATAGCTGCGCTGCAAGAGTGTCAGGGCCATATCGACTTCGCTACGAACACGAACGGTAGACCATTCAAGACGCTTGTGTTTGGGTTGGTGACCAAGGCCACGATTGCGGCTGTCTTGTTCAACTGCCAGCACCTCAATCGGGGTGAACAAGTCAAACAGGACGCGGCGGAGGTTGCGTGATGTCCGGCGGCGGTCAGTCCACGGTGTTGGTGTGGCCTTTAAGGGTGTGTTTTCGGTGGTCATGGGGGTTCCTTTGAGGATGTGGAGAGACGTGTGAGAGGTGGCGCTTGCTCAGGAATGAGAGTTCAAAGCGGCTTCAATGGTGGCGGCTTCTACTCTCATTTCGTGGAGACTCTGCGCTTGAACGAGGATGTCCATTTTCAGCGCCGTTAAAGTTTCCCGAAGGCGGCTCTTGTCAGCGCAGACATCTGGAATGGCCTGAGGGTCTCCCGTACCAGCGTAGGCTTTAAACCAATGGGAAAACGCATAGGCTTCTTCTTTACGCATCCGCCCAACCATCTGCAAAACACCTGTCGCTGTTGCGAAGATCATTGGAGACCTATCTTCCAGATGCTTGAGGCGTTCGGTTTGGTCGCAGTCAACCCGTCCGTAGTAGAGGGTACAGTTCTTGGTTGATGAGTAGCCACAGGCTGTCAGCACATCTTTGAGGGCAATCATCTCGACATCATGGAAGGAGACACGGCGAATTTCTTGGCCTGCGTAAGTGATGTTAGAGAGGCGTGTGAGAGGTGGCGGCGATGGTGATACAGAGGTTTCAGTGTTCGTTGTCATTTCGGGTTCCTTTGGGTTTTCTTATGGGATGCCCTGAGCGGACTCTGGGGGCGTCTGTTGATGTGTTGGGCTGTGGTTTGAGCGGGCAAGCTGAGAAGGCCCTGAGAGGGCTGTCTGAGGCTGTCCTGTAAGACATGCCGTCTTGATCGGTGGTCAATGAAAGCGAGGACCGATGGCAGGCAGTGTTACGGATTGTGAAAAGGGGATGCCCTGAGATGGGCGTTAGGGTTCTCCTTCGTCGGGGAGACCCAAAGAGGAGGAGATGTAGGAGAGGGCAGTGTTGAGGTTCACCCTGAGAGGTTCATCTCTGGCTTGGCATAGCCAAGGAGGAGTAGCACCTTCATGTCCACTCTAAGCCATCGCTATGAACTACTCTAAGTAATCTTTAAGGGAAACATCGGGGATAGGGGCAAGGGGGTGGGTTATTTGACTGCCTCATAATTCGTTCAGGTTTCGGGATGCTTCAAGTCGAGGCCGTCTGATGTGGTCTTAGGTGGTCTGAGGTGGTCTGTTTGAGGTCTCCTGAGGCTGCAACCAACAAGTTGTTGGGAGGGGCTTCGCTGTGGTTCTCAAGTGTGACTCTTTGTGAAAAGTACTGTTACGCCCTAGCACACGCACCGACCCGAAGGCCCCCAGACTGCAATGGAGAACAGCGTAAGGGCGACCGGAAAGGAACCGAAGTTAACGTCATGTGTCTCCTAGTCACACCTCATCCCCAGATCACTGACAGAGTTGCTGTCGTGCAAGGTAGAGGTGAGGCTAGGTGACGTGCCGAACAGTGTGGCGCAATCCATTGCCCGTAGTGACGTGGAAATTGCGCCTCTTGTGGGGCAAGGGGGTGGGTTAATCGTTACACGTGATCTCACATCTCCCATCGTGTGAACGTTGCTTCCACTTTGCTGGGGTCTTTTGCAATCCGTATGACAGCGTTACGCTGCAAACCTGTGGTCTTGGCGATGGTCGAGTGGCCTTGTCCGGCGTTGAGTAATGCAACGACTTGTTCGAAGGTGGCTCTGTTGAAGCTGGGCTTGCGGCCCTTGAACTTCTCTGGGGATGCCTCTTTGTGGAACGCTATGCCCGCCCGCTGGGCTTCCTTGGTTGCCTCTGCCTGCGCTTGTGCAGTTGCGGCCATGAAGGCTATGAGCGCGTCCCTTACGGCTTGCTGAGTAGGGTCTGTTGTGGACCCGTCAAAGGTCATGCGATTGATCACGGTCTTGATGATGATGCCACGCCGCATGAACTCCCTGATGGTGTCCGTAACGTCCTGATAGTTGCGTCCCAAACGGTCAACCCAACGGACCACCAGAACGTCACCTTCCCTGAGCATGTCAAAGAGCCGCTTGCCATTTGGTCTTTCGGACAACTTGGTGGTGACGCCTGAGGTGCCGTGATCAGTAACAACTTCGTCTATTTCAAAACCAGCCTGTCGGGCTTGCTGTTCTTGGTGGTCGCTGGTCTGTTCATTGGTGGAAACACGGGCATAAAAGATTGTTCTAGACATAATGGATACCTGTTCACTTGGGTTATGTTCAGATAAATGAGGTGTTCACAAGGATGTGTCAACCCTATTGAACGAGTATTCAGCCACTTTCTGTCATGTTCGTCAGTCTATACCCTATTGAACAGTTGCTTTGCTGTGATCTGTGAAGACCAGTGAGACATAGGGCAGATCAAGAGCAACTTCCCCAACACCCTCACGTTGCACCCCAAGGCGCATATCAGGTTCTTTCAAAGCAAGGATAGAGAAGCGGCCAAGGCGTAAGTCAAAGATGATCATATGTTGTTCCCATCGGTTATGATATTGGAGTGAGAGGACACCCCCTCCCTTAGAAAGACCCACATGGCCTTCCTGCCCACTACATCGCCGTCTACTGATTGAACGTCAAGTCATTGATTTATATGCATTTATGTAGACTTCCCGCAAGTGGATTGATTGGCGGATTTTGATAGGGGGTGGTACGGGGGGTGCGCTGGTGCCTCTATATCAATCTCTGGGTGACGCATTTTTGCGGTGAAATAAAACGAACGGATTAGACCCTTGTCACAATCGTGTCCGTAGCAACAATTTTAAACGTGTTTTCGTCTATGCAATTTACATCAGAGCCATCAGCCAGTCTTAGGTCTTTGATGCCGGGAACCTCCTGACGGGGGCCTTTCAGAGGGCTAAAGGTCTTGAAATTTTGATAGGTATGTACCTCATATCTGTGTCCATCTTTGTCTTCGCATTCAACGCTCTCAATAAGTCGAGTGGTCATTACTATCTCCTTAGCGGATTGGAGGTCACCTTGATCATCGTACAGAATGTAGTCCGACATGGTGACCTAAACACTAGATAAAGTGCCTGCCCAAAGAGATTTCAACTGTCTGACAACGATTTTTGCGGTATGCTCAAACAGATAGTGCAGGCCAATTGAAGGCGTCAGAGGCATTTAGCTTGTCTTCGCCGTCATAAAATGAGACACGAAAAAGACACAACATTGGGACACTGCCTAGATCACCTGATTTGAATTGTGCTTGAATAACAGTAATTTAAACGGTTCGATCTTCAGCTAATGAAGCTCTCCGACCGCACCAGATACTTCCCCTACATTCGAGGATGTTGCTACCAGAGCGGCTGAAACTACGCGCCAGCCTGAATGCGGGAATTCAATCCTTACTTTGCTGCACCAGATAATTTGCATACGAGAGGGAGCACGTCGGCAAGACTGAACTTCCATCTCCCCAACGTACGCTGCTCTCGTTACTGATCTCCGGCTTCGGACATCTTGTCCCCCGCGCTCACCGCAGTGAATACTTGCGCAAAAGACGGTGGATTCGAACCCGTAAGGTCGCAGGCTTTTTCAGTTTCCTTCCCTCCAGCACAGCCACCCGAGACCCTTTAAGTTGCTGCTGCCTTACGAGCGTCGCAACAATCCCACCTTGCTGGTTTCCCGATTCTTGATATCGGTGTAACGATGCAAAAAATACCATGTTAGTACGGCGCGCAATTTCTTTGTAATTATAAGCGAAAGCCATACCTTTATCCAAATACAACATATCGGTATCCAGTGCTAAATCCCGTGCACTGAAAACCAAAGCAGCTCCCCGCTTTTGCAATATCCTGAAGAATATGACGAGATCATCTTCTGTGATATTCCCCAACACGTTCATAGCCAGAAAGATGGTGTTTGGACGTGCATGTTCTTTCGCCATTGCGATCAGATCGGCCTCCTGAAATTTCAGATGGGGGTAATCTGCGGCGGCCTGTGTCAGACGATGTCCTGGCAAGTCAGACCCAACAATCTCCATTTCGCCCTGTTGGCTCAAAAGGTCGAGCAGTTTTCCATCACCAGAGCCGACTTCCACCAGCTTTGTATATCTGTCCGGAAAAGTAGTGCGCAAAAAGTCCAATTGCGTCATCAGTTCACGTGCCTGAGGATCTTTACTTATGTTTCTGTCCTTTATCCGCTGCTTAAAATCTGCGTCATTGATCCATCTGTCAGACAGAATTTTCTTTCTCGTACTCAATTTCGCCTCCGCTTTCGGTCGTCAGTGATTTGAATGCACCCTTACAATCATAGATTGTAGGTCGCAATCAGATTTGAGAAATATTTATCTATTACAGTGACTTTCCAGCTCCTAAAGGACTCTTTGGTTAATCTCTTTCAGCCATTTTATCTCTTTGTCTAAATCAAACGCGGTCGCGGTCTGTATCGAGACATGGACGTGTGAACGTGTTCACAGTTATTCGCGTCCTTGTGATCGCGTTCACATCATTGCTTCTCGCAGTATGGCATAGATAGTTCACCAACTCGAAGAACGGCAATGACTTCGGAACTCTGGATCGCTCCCGCTGAAACGCATTACGCTTCAGTTCAGGTTCCAGGTCAGCGCCAAACTTCGGCCCAAGTTGGCGAGGCGGGAATAGCCCACTCCTGCGTCAGACTTTAGAACGAACAGACTTTAACGGACACGCATTTTACGGCGACCATTTCACGGCACAGATTTGAGTACTTTGAGACCAGCGAACCCCCGGGTTGGCTGGTCTATTCTGTTTTGGCGGCCAAACGGGGCAGGTCGGTGAGTGTCAGATATCCGTCCGTTGTGTCGATCAGGCCTTCTTGCGCCAGCATGGTCAGGCGTTTGTTGATCGCCTCGCGAGTCACGCCAAGCATCTTGGCAAGGTCGCCTTGGGGAAACTTCCTGGTGAAGGTGGCACGTTTGCCGTCAATTTGTGCATAGGAAATGGACAGATCACACAGCTTTTGGGCAAGCCGCTTGTCCAGACTGCGAAACATCACTGCGCCCATCTCGTCCGTATTGCGGCGCAGTGTTTCGCAAAGGATGTGGATCACTTCGCGTGCAAAGCCGATATTCTTGTTGAGCAATCCGTCAACAGAGCTGCGGGGCACGAAAAGACACCGTGTTTCCTCGATCGCTGTTGCTGCGGCGGTGCGGGGCAGATTGTCCAGCAAGGCAATCTCACCAAAGCTGTCGCCTTCCTCCAGCAACGCAACGGTCAACTCGCGCCCTTCAACATCCGAGATCCAGACGCGCACCACGCCGTTCAGGATAATCCGCAAACCATCACCCTCGTCGCCCATCGCAAAAATCAATGCGCCGCTTGGCGTGGTCGTGATCGTGCTGACCTTGGCAAGGTCCGCGATGTCCTGCTCGGAGAGGGAGGAGAACAGGAAACAATTGCGCAGGGCTTCGTGATCTGTGCTTTGTATCATGTGTTTGTCCCTATTTGAGTTGCGGAATGGCTGATACAGCCTTGGGAATACGACATTGGTTCAACTTACCTTAGCAGCTTGCGCCAGTTTTATGGCCATATCTTTTGAGAACAATGCTTCGACCGCCACGCGGAATCGTTCGTCTTTGTTCATGTGGGTCACAAGTTCATACCGGTCCCAGACAACTGCTTTGCTGCCCGGACGGCTGTGCACCGTTGCCGTTGCCCCAAATCCGCCAATAATCGAGATTTCTCCGATGAATTTGAACGGGCCAATCGGAAAATCATAGTTGCTTTTGTTGACGTCAACATCGCCCTCGAGGGTGTAGTAGACATGATCCGGCACAACACCGATTTCGGTCATGGGCAGACGTTCAACAAAGGTGACGATCTTGGCGTTTTTCATCAGTTTGCGGAAGGCACCGGGTTCAATATCTGCCATCTTTTCGTAAATCGGCATATGATCTCTGGAAATCATCAGGGTTGAGCGATGGGCCAACGCGCGCAGCAGTCCGTAGATCGACGTGACACCGATACAGGCGGTGCCAAGTATCGCAGGCCAGAGCGGATTATCCGCCACCACGAAGTAGTAAAGAAGGTACAGGAATGTGCCAACCAGCAGAAACAGGCGTAAAGTGATCTGGCTTGCGAAAACATACGCTACCGTTTGCATGGCTGCGGCTGCAACCACGATAATCCCTGCAGAGGACATGAATTCTGTGATCGACTCAACCCACATGAATGCGCCGCATCTAGGATTCACCCTGCATTGATAAATGGTTCTAAACAGGACTATTTCCTCGCAGGAAAACTATGTTCATGCAACTATTTTTCAATAACCCGAAGGACAGCTGCCGGTGTCAGACGTTCGCACGTACCTTCGGTTGACAGTCTTTGCAGCCTGCGCTTGTTTGGTGGAAATCAATGGAAACAGGTGCAGTGCAATGACAGTTCTTATCGCAGGTGGCGGCATTGCAGGTCTGGCATTGGCCCTGACATGCCATCAGATTGGTGTGCCCTTCAAGGTGTTCGAGGCCGCGCGCACGATCAAACCGATGGGCGTGGGGATCAATTTGCAACCCACCGCCGTTCGTGAACTTATTGATCTTGGTCTGGAAGACAAGCTGCCGGATATCGGTGTGCAAACAAAGGACTACGGCATGCATTCGCGTCATGGTCTGGATGTGTGGACCGAACCGCGGGGCACATGGGCGGGCTATAACTGGCCCCAGTATTCCGTGCATCGCGGCAAATTGCTGGTGTTGCTTTACGAGACGCTTATCGCGCGTGCCGGGCCGACCTGTATCGAGACGGGCACGCGCATCACCGGTTTCACCAATCATTCAGATCATGCAGTGTTACATGTAACCGACGCCACGGGCGCGGCGCGTGACGTGAACGGAGATGTTATTGTTGGGGCGGATGGAATCCACTCCACCATACGCGGCCAGATTGCGCCCGAAGAAGGTCCGCCCAAATGGGGGGGCAGCATCCTGTGGCGCGCCACGACCCAAGCCAAGCCCTTCAAAAGCGGCGCATCAATGGTTCTGATCGGCTATCCGGGGCTCCGGTTTGTTGCTTATCCGATTTCGGAACCAGATCCGCAGACGGGTTTGTCGACGATCAACTGGATCGCTCATTTGAAAATGAATCCGCAGGACGGCTTCAGGAAAGAAGACTGGACCCGCGAAGCCAGCCTTGATGATTTCCTACCGCGCTACGCAGATTTCGATCTTGACTGGATCGACATCCCCGGCCTGATCAAGGACGCGAAAGAGGTGCTGGAATATCCGATGGTGGATCGTGATCCGCTGGATCACTGGACGCAGGGTCGTGTTACCCTGATGGGCGATGCCGCACATGCGGCTTATCCGGTGGGATCAAACGGCGCGGGCTCGGCTATTCTGGATGCGCGACGTCTGGGCGCGGCGTTTCTGGAACAGGGGCTGAGCGGTGCCGCTCTTGAGGCTTATGAGGCGGACATGCGCCCGACGGCGTCTGCCGTTACGCTGATGAACCGCGTCGCAGGGCCGGACAGTATTCTGGAAGTTGTCGATGAACGCTGTGGTGGGATGTTTGATGACATCAACGATGTGATCCCGATGGCGGAACTGGCGGCACATGCGGAGAAGTATAAGCAGACAGCGGGAACAAGTGTCGCTGAAACCAACGCGCGCCCGCAGACCATACCAAGCGGCGCACGGTTTCAGTCCTAACCAAGTACCGACAACCAGAACCAGACCGTCAAAATCGAACTTGCTGTTGCAATCAACACGGCTGATGCTGCGACACGCCTTGCGCGGCCGTACATATTGGCAAAGATATAGGCGTTGAAACCCGGTGCCATGGCAGCGGACAAAACACCTGACCGGAATAGATCCTGATCCAGCTGCAACGCCGTGCCCATATTCCATGTGATTGCAGGGTGGATCATCAGGCCGATCACACAGACCATGATGATGGCTTTCATATCGCCCTCGGGCTTGTACTGGATCAAGACCCCCCCAAGGGCGAACAGCGCAGCAGGCAAGGCTGCGCGCACAACAAGAGAAAGCGCATCATCGACCACGGTGGGCAGGCTGACACCACTAAGATTGACCGCAAACCCTGCAAGGATACCGATCACCAGCGCATTCCGGAACATGGCGCGCGTGACCGAGCGGATCAATTGACCCCCCGATTGCCCGCGGTTGCGCACGATTTCCATTACCGTGATGCCAAGGCCGTAGCAAAACGGAGAATGGAATGCGATGATCGCAAAGTTGCCCGTCAACGCGTCGGCACCATACGCGCGCTCTGATATCGGCAAGCCTAAAAGAACCGTGTTCGAGAACAGGCAGCAAAAGCCAATTGCCACGCAGTCCTCCCAGTCCCTCTTGAAAAAGACCCGTGCGCCAAGAATGCCCAGCGTGAAGCAGATCGCCGCACCGGTGTAAAAACTGATCAGCAGGCGCGGATTGAATGATCCTGCAATGTCGATGTTGGCGATGGCCTGAAACAGCAGACAGGGCACGGCAAAATTCTGGGCAAAGCGCAAAACCCCATCGACGCCTTCAACCGGAAAAAGCCCGCGCCACACAGCGACATACCCGAACCCGATGACCAGAAAAACCGGCAGGATGACATCAAGCAGGGTTTGCAACGGGCGGCCTTTAAGGCTGTGAAAGCGGAAAGGTCAGGACCATACCGTCATATGCGGGATCAATATGTGCAGGCGTTTCTGCCGAAAGTGTCCGGTAATCCAGATCATTGTGCATATTGGTGAGCACGGCGCTTTTGGGGGCCATATCCTCGATCCAGCCCAGTGTCTGGTCCAGATGGCTGTGCGTTGGATGCGGATCGCGCCGCAGGGCGTCGACAATCCAGCAGGTCAGCCCTTCCAGTTGCGGCCAAACCGCGTCTGGAATGCTTGCCACATCCGGCAGATATGCCACGTCATTCACGCGGAACCCCAAAGCATCCATGCCGCCGTGGTTCACCAGGAAATGCGAGAACTCAAGCGTGCCGCCAGGGCCTTCGATCACCACATTTCCTCTAATCTCGTTCATATCGAGGATCGGCGGATACATTGATCCTTCGGGCCGGATAAAGGCATAGCCGAACCGTTCCAGCAGCGCCGCTTTGGTTGGTGCGTCGGCCCAAACAGACAAGCGTGCACGCATGTTGATCACAATCATGCGCAGATCGTCCAACCCATGCACATGATCGGCATGGGAGTGGGTATAGAGCACCGCATCCAGTCGACTGACCCCCGCGTCAAGCAGCTGACTGCGCATGTCGGGCGAGGTGTCGATCAGGACCGACGTTGTGCCGCTGTCCGTAACGCGTTCGACAAGAATGGAGCAGCGCCGACGCGCGTTGCGTGGTTCTGCCGGATCAC
Organism: uncultured Sulfitobacter sp.; assembly: GCA_947501805.1. Classification (GTDB taxonomy): domain Bacteria; phylum Pseudomonadota; class Alphaproteobacteria; order Rhodobacterales; family Rhodobacteraceae; genus Sulfitobacter. The sequence goes on from CANMXJ010000026.1 coordinate 11,070, forward strand.
ATGCGCCCCATTGCCCGCCAAGGCGCGGTACGCCGCCTGATGATCCACAGCCCAGTATGGTGATCCGCATCTCGGCCATCATGCGGCGGCCTTGTGGTTAGCGGCCTTGGTGAACAGCCGGTCAAAGTTTGCCTGCGTTTGAGCGGCAAATGCCGCGTACTCCATGCCAAAGGTCTCCGCTGCCCTGCGGGCAGTATGGGCGGTATAGGCAGGTTCGTTGCGTCTGCCACGATAGGGGGGCGGCGCAAGGTAAGGTGCATCGGTCTCTACCAGAATGCGATCTACCGGAGCTGCAGCAAAGATGTCGCGCAAATCGGATGACTTTGGAAAAGCGGTGATGCCGGACATGCTGAGATAAAAGCCAAGATCAAGGGCGGCGCGTGCCAGTTCGGGCGAGGATGAAAAACAATGCATCACGCAGGTATAAGCACCGTTGCGGTGCTCTTCACTCAGGATACGGGCCATATCGTCGTCTGCATCGCGTGAATGGATGATCAGAGGCAAACCGGTTTCGCGGGCAGCCGCAATGTGATTGCGCAGGGAGGTCTGTTGGATCTCGGCGCTTTCGGCTGTGTAATGATAATCCAGCCCCGTTTCCCCGATGCCGACCATTTTGGGGTGTTTGGTGATCGCGATCAGCGCATCTACGCTTGCCAATGGCTCCGCAGCCGCAGACATCGGATGTGTCCCGGCCGCATAGAAAACGGGCGCATGGGCCTCTGCTATGGCCTGCACGCCAGGAAGCGTGCGCAATCTCGTACAGATCGTGACCATCCGTGTGACGCCTGCGTCAACAGCGCGGGCTATCACTTCGGGCAAGTTGTCCTCGAAATCGGGGAAATCGAGGTGGCAGTGGCTATCGGTGATCTGGGGTGTGTTGGTCATGCCTGCCTGTCAAATGTTAGCGGGGCGCGCAGTCGCCCATCTTTTGCAGGGTATCTAGGACCAGTGCGGCAGGGTCAAGGTTGACCGCCATACCGTGCTGCGCCCGCGCTGATATTTCCTGAGCGAGAACCGCCCATTTACGGGCCTGATGTTGGCTTGGCGACAACCGGGCTAACAGCTGTGCTTCATGTGGAGCGGCTTGGGTTTCGGGGGGGGAACCAGTGGCACCTGTACGCGCCAACCGGCTGAGAAGCAGGTTGATCAGGGTGAACAGGAGCTGTAGTTTTTCTTCGGCCCCGCGTTGCGCTGCAGCTTCGGCCAGTTTGATAGCGCGGGCACGGTCCATGCGGGGCAGGGTGTCCATCAAAGCGACGAGTTCTGCATAAATTTGCAAGCCGCCCAGCAAGGACAGGCGGAGTGCGCCGCCAACCGAACCACCCGACAGCGCTGCAAGGGCTCCGGCGTCCCCCTGAAAATCTACGCCCGAGTTGCCCAGAGCTTCGGCCATTTGATCCGGATTAAGTGTATTGAGCCGCAAGGTGCGACAGCGCGATCGAATGGTGGGCAGCAGGCTGGACGGTTGATGACTGAGAAGCAGCAATGTCGCGCGGGCAGGCGGTTCTTCCAGCATTTTGAGCAGCGCGTTTGCCGCATTCGGGTTCATCTCGTCTGCATCATCAATGATCACCACACGCCTGCCACCATCCGCTGCTGACATCTGGAAAAAGCCGTTCAGCGCGCGGATATCGTCCACCACAATCTGTTTGCGCATCTTCTTGGTGTCGGGATTAATGCTGCGGGTCACCGATTTTAGTGCCCCTTCACCTCCGGATGCAATGCGCAGGGCGATCGGATGTTCAGGATCAATATCAAGCGACATTGGCGGAGGCGCGGCAAACATACCGCCATCATCGGCGGGCGTTGCCAGTAGAAAGCGTGCAATTTTCCAGGCCAGCGTTGCTTTGCCCACACCACGTGGTCCGGTTAACATCCACGCATGATGCTGCTTGCCCGCGTTGAACGCATCCAGAAACGCGTCCTCGGCCACCGATTGCCCGATCAATTGCGGGGTATCGCGCGGGTGCAGGGCTCCGCTCAGGCGGTCGGGCTGGGGAACGTCATCGCTCATGAGGCAGGGTCTAGCATGTTTGGCGGCACAGGGAAGGTGGCTTAGGCCGTGATGTGCTTTGTAACGACAGATTGCACGTCTTGCGCGATGGCGTCGATGGAACGTGCGCCGTCAATCACTTCGAAACGATCTGCATATTCATCCGCCAGTTTCAGAAATCCTGCACGCATGGCTTGCTGCAATTCCTCCCCGAAATCCTCGAACCTTTCCTCGACGCCTTGGCGCGACAGCGCACGCGACAAACCCTGCGCAGGGTCCATGTCGATCAGGATCGTAAGGTCCGGTTCAAGGCCGATCATCAGGCTGTGCAAGGTGTCGACCATTTCACGCAGATTGCCGCGCGAGAGCCCCTGATACATCCGCGTGGAATCCGCAAAGCGGTCGCAGATCACAACCTTGCCTGCATCCAGCGCGGGCTGGATCGTGCGCTCCAGATGGTCGCGCCGTGCGGCGGTGAACAGCAGAATTTCCGTGTGCGCCGACCAGCGGTCAGGATCACCTTGCAAAACCAGAGCGCGGATTTCCTCGGCTCCGGGTGATCCGCCGGGTTCGCGTGTCAAAACAACATCGCGGCCCTGCGCGCGCAAATGCTCTGACAACAGGCGCGCCTGTGTGGATTTGCCCGACCCGTCGATCCCTTCAAAGCTGATAAACAACCCGCTCGTGCTCACGAAGCGTCCTGCGGTCCTGCGTTCAAACGCTCGAAGAGATGTTTGGCGGCAGCAGTGACTTTGACCATGAAGCCGCCCGGTTGCACCGTATCAGAAGCCACCAGCGGCACACGGACCTCCGGCAAACCATCCCGTGTCAGGATCAGCTCTCCGATTTCGTCACCTTTGATCACGGGGGCACGAAACGGACCGTTGAACACGATCTCACCGTCCAACCCACCACCTGCGGTGATCGGCGTCAGGACAGAAAGGTCCTCGGCCAGTTCCAATCCAACCGTGGCACTGGCCCCCATCACAACTTGGGCTTCGGCCAGTTGCGTACCGGCAGTGCCAAGGGTTTTCTGGCTGAACTGGCGGAAAGCCCAATTCACAATGGATTCAGATTCGCGCGCCCGTTCTGCCGCGGTCTCCAGACCGGATATCACAAAGATCACGCGACGGTCTCCCTGCCTTGCGCTTCCAACAAGGCCATATCCAGCTTCCTGTGTGTGCCCCGTTTTAAGGCCATCGGCACCAATGTCCAACGTCAACAAGGGATTGCGGTTGTAGCGATTGGAACTTTCGTTTTCGTCAAACAGGAACTCACGCTCGGCAAACATCGGATAGAACTGCGGGAAGTCCGAAATCAGCTTGTCCGCCAACAATCCCAGATCGCGCATCGACATGCGGTGGCCGGGCTTTGGCCATCCGTTCGAGTTCATGAATGTCGAATTGGTCATACCCATTTGTTGGGCGCGCATCGTCATGTCGCGGGCGAACCGGCTTTCCGTACCGGAAAGCGCCTCGGCCAGCACCACACACGCATCGTTGCCTGACAGTACGATGATGCCGCGCAACAATTCCTCAACGGAGACGCGCTCCCCTTCCTGTAGGAACATAGTCGAGCCGCCATAGGCGGACGCTTCCTTTGAAACCAGCAACTTTTGATCCAACTCCAAACGCCCTTTTCCAACGGCTTCGAATGCCATGTAAAGCGTCATCAATTTGGACATAGAGGCGGGTGGCAAAGGCTCGTCCGCGTTTTTGGACAACAACACAGTGCCGGTTGTTTGATCCAACACATAAGCCGCAGTTGCCTTGGTCTCAAAGGCGCTTGCGGGCAGGGTGGTCAGGATCAGCGCCAGAGTGGCAACAAGATGGCGGATCATATCAGGCACGTGCTCCGTTCAGGTTCAATTGGACACCGCATAGGCATCGGAGAAGCCTTCGGCCTTGATCGCTTTGATCAAATTGTTGAGTTCGGACTTGCTGGTCGCGGGACCAACAACAACGCGCCAGAAGGCCTTGCCATTGATCTGCGATTTCTTGACAGAAGGGATCATGCCTGCACTGCGCATTTGTTTGGCAACGCGGTTGGCATTCGCCTCAATGCTGAAAATACCCAACTGCACAAATGGCTTGGCCAGCGACGACGTCGGTTTTTTCGGCTTCGGCTTGGGGGCAGTGGCGACGGTCGCCTCTGGCGTGGCAGGCGCTGCATCAATTGCGGCACCGGCGGCCGCAATCGGGTCCAGCGCGGTTTCGGAAACTTCGGCCGGCGCGGCAACTGTCTCGGTGACGTCCGCTTCTGTCGGTATTTCCTCTTCGGCCTCTTGACGACGCAGGGCTGTCACATTCAGCGGTGCGGGCGCACCTGCCAGAATACTCAACGCAGCGGCCGCATCCGAGGAAATCTGCAACTTCGGACCCGGCAAGTCACGCTCCTTGCGGAACAACGCACCAATCACAAATTTGCCGTTGGCTTCATTGCGGATGATCACACGCTCGGGTTCGGTGACGTCGGGATGTGCAACCCAAACGCCGCCCAGCGAGGGCCGTCCGTCCCATAAACCCTGATCGGTTGCAGAGAACACTTCGGGAGCTTCCACGTCGCGCTCGACCAGTTTGGTGGATCGGGTGGCCCCGATAGTGCTCGCCTCGGCGTTCCCTTTTGGCAACGGCAGGCTGAATTTTCCGTTCTCGTCACACCCGGCCAACAGGGCCAGTGCGAGGGCAGCACTTCCCAAAAGCCTGATGGAGTGCAGGGGGTTACGTGTCGCGTCCATGGGGCTGCTCATTCTTGGTATCGTCCTTGCCTGCGGACCCTGACGGGTCTCGTTTCGCCGAAGATATCGGCACACCTATGGGTCCCCTTAACGAGGATCTGCGCGCACATTAGCCTGCATCGCGCCACCTGAAAAGACTCCTCGCCCCGGATCGGCAATTTTCCCCGTCCTTCAGGAATTTGCGAGGTTCTGCATTTGTTGGTTTGCCGAATCAAAAAGAGCGTATTAGGAGAAGCGTGCAGCGGAGGTTTGGCAGAGTGGTCGAATGCACCGGTCTTGAAAACCGACGGGCGTGAGAGCGTCCCCAGGGTTCGAATCCCTGAGCCTCCGCCAGCCCACCATTTATTTCAGTTTGATCAGGTCGTCTTGGGCGGCGTTATCGTTATTCTTTTCGGTTTAGGTGCGATTGTCGCTTGTCATTGGTTTGCTGTGATGATGTTCAAGCCCATTGCTTGAGCGGTGTGGAAAATGCGGTTCTGGATAACCCGAGTTGGTAGCCGGACAAGGTCGCTCAAAAACCTAAGGCGGGGGGGCCATGGTGATGAAGGGGCTTGGATCCGGTGGTTGATGCACCGAGCGTAGGGAGTCGGGTTATGCGTTCCGGACGTAAGATCAAGAAAATAAAGACGGCGCACCGATATGCACTGGCCTTTGGGTGAGCGTGGCTCTTGCCGGGGCGCTTAACCCAATGCGGAAGCGGGCGTTGGAATAATTCCACATGGTGACACTAGGTTCAGCCCCGCGTTTCAATACACGACAAGCGGTGTTGGCCTTTTTGGGGTGACACATGGACCGGATGTCGAATGGTCGTCTTGATGAGCCCCACTTGAGTGGTCCAATTTGAAAGTAAGTGCATGATTGCCCTTTGTTGCATTGGAACGATGACCGCTGACGCAAGTGGGCGGTAGCTCGCACTACGGGGTCGTTTGGTGTTGTAGAGTTTCCTCCATCTTTATTCTGGACGACGAAATCATTGGATTTACAATCTCTGACACCACTTTTGGCGGCGGCGGATTCAACATTATGGAGGGTGGCGGCGGCCTTGACGGGCTGCGCGGGGACAGCGGCGCGGACAATTTGTGCAGTGATAAGGGCAGTGACGTGATCTCGGGCGGGACCGAGAACGACACCGCCAACGGGGGCGGCGATAATGACATCATCAGCACGGGCAGCGGCAACGATCTGGTCTTCGCTCAAGGTGGCAATGATCTGGTGTTCTTGCAGGCGGGCAACGACAACGCCTTTGGCGAGATCGGCAATGACAAGATATTTGGTGGCCTTGGTAACGATCAGATCAATATAGGCGATGGCAATGACGATGCCTTGGGTGGCGCAGGGTCGGACCTAATTACAGGCGCGGGCGGCTCTCTGGTTCTGGAGGCTGTAGGCATTGCCGGTCTGACAGACTGCAAGTTTACCTTCTAGGTACAAATGAGGCTTGGGGAATAAACAACTACTGGCTTGCTAAGCGTGACATACTGCTTTCGATGGTGCGGCTTCTGGTCATGATCTTGCGTGCGTCGCGCCATTTGCTGTGTTCATCCCCAAGCCGGATCAACGCACTTCGGCACCATGTGTGCCAGCCACAAGGGCAAAGGGTAAGCTGGCGCAACCTGCCATTGTAAGGGGAGGGGACTTTCCGTCATTGTTTCCAATTTGTGCTGTTGCATTTGCGGCTTAGACAACGATAGACCAAATATCATAGTATATGAGTTGGTTAGCATGCGGAACACGTGGTTAACCGGCATTCGAATGTGCAGTTTATTCTGATCCGGAGATTGAGAACATGGCAACTTTCACTGTAAGCAACCTGCTGGATTCTGGCGCTGGCAGCTTGCGTCAAGCGGTAACGGACGCAAACCTGACTGCGGGCGTTGATAACATTGACTTCACGGTTTCCGGAACCATCGTCCTGACGTCCGGCGAGATCGCAATCACACAGGATGTTGTGATTAACGGGGATACCGATGCGGACGGGGTCGCCGACATTACGGTGAGCGGCAACAACAATGGCCGTGTGTTCTCGATCAGTGGTACGGGCACAGATGTTGAATTGCATAGCCTGACCCTTGCGGACGGATTGTCCAGTGGTGACGGTGGCGCCATAAATCTGTCTGCCGGAAACACGCTTGATGTTGTGAATTCAACATTTCGGGATAACGAAACTGATGGCGCAGGCGGCGCGATCCGCTCAGCTGGCGATCTGACACTGCTGAGCAGCACATTCACGGCCAATACCGCTGAAACCGGCGGCGGCGCGGTCTCTCAATCTGCTGGCACGCTTGAGTTGATCAACACCACTGTTTCCAACAATCAGGTGAACGTAGGTGCGGGTGGCGGCATCGCGGTTGCGGCGTCGGTGACAAGTGCATCAATTGCAAACAGCACGATCACCCTCAACCACTCAAATTTCGACGTTCCCACTGCCATAGGCGGTGGTCTGTCCAGCAGCACTTCCGCGTTGACTATTTCCAACAGTGTGGTTGCGGCAAACATATCAGGAAGCTCCCCTGTTTCCAACGACGTGGATGGCACAGTCCAGATCGCGCAAAACAGCTTTTTTGGTACCAGTGTCACGATCACAACCAACACCGCGTCCACTGTTAATGGTGGTAATCCGATGCTGGGGGCATTGCAGGACAATGGCGGGCCGGTCGAAACCCACATGATCCTCGTGGGTAGCCCTCTGATTGGTGCGGGCGATGCAGCATTTCTGCCCGCCGACACGTTTGATCTGGATGGCGACTTTGATCTGGTCGAAGACTTGCCTATCGGAGCGAATGGTCAAAGCCGCGTTGTGGGCATGCTCGACATCGGTGCGGTAGAATTTGACGATTTTGGCCAGTCCGTGACAACTGCGGGCGCGGTAACGGTTGGCACCATGGCAACAGGCGAGATTGAGGCAGAAAATGACGAAGATTGGTTTGCCGTGAATTTCGAAAGCGGTGTGACCTACGTTATTGATCTTCAGGGTTTCGACTCCGGTTTGGGTACGCTTGATGATCCGTTCCTCAAGGGGATTTACGATGCATCCGGCCTCCTGATTGCGGGCACGAACGACGATAACTCCGGTTCAGGGTTTGACAGTCAAGTGTCCTATGAGGCCACCACAACCGGTACACATTACATCGCTGCTGCGTCTTCGGCGGCAGAACTCGGCACCTACACGTTGTCAGTCGCTGCGGAATCAGTGGCCTTGTTCAGCGGAGGATTTGCTACAATCGAAGAATATACCTCTATCGCTGCTGCTGTGGCGGATGCCGTGGACGACGATAGCATTTTTGTAAATGTAGACCTGTACACTGCCGGACCGGAAACGATCACCACCTCCGTAAATGGACTGGAGATCAACTTTAACCCCGGCGTCGATGTGCCTGCACCGTCGTTTATTCTGGATGGTCTTACCGCACTCGAATTGACTGTGACGGGTCACAATGCCGTTTCGATGACGGGCAACGGCGCAAACAACATTTTAAAGAGCGGTGATGGTAATGACACCCTTGCCGGTGAAGATAGCAATGACCTTCTGGAAGGTGGCTTTGGCGATGACTCCCTGTTTGGGGGGAATGACAATGATATTCTGCGCGGGGACGGCGGCAAAGACAATTTGCGGGGTGATGCCGGCAATGATGTTTTGTCCGGTGGCGGTGACAACGATATTCTTAACGGAGGTATCGGTACTGACGTGTTGTTTGGCGGTGCCGGCAATGACCTTTTGTTCGGCGGTGACGGTTTCGACAAGATTTATGGCGGTGACGGTTTTGACCGGATCTTTGGCGGTTCCGAGAACGACATCGCCAATGGGGGTGGTGACAACGACATCATTAATACGGGCAGCGGCAATGATCTGGTTTTTGCCCAGAACGGCAACGATCTGGTGTTCCTGCAGGCGGGCAATGACAAAGTCTTTGGCGGGGACGGCAACGACAAGGTCTTTGGCGGGCTTGGCAACGACACCATGAATTTGGGCGATGGGAATGACGAAGCATTTGGCGGCGCAGGTATGGATAATATCACTGGCGCAGGCGGGAATGATATCCTGTCTGGTGGTGGTGACGCGGATACCTTTGTTTTTGCAGCCAATCAGGGCAACGACAGGATCACCGATCTAACCGGGATTGACATCATCGACATTTCCGCCTTCGGGGTTACCAATGGTGTAGGTTCAGATCAGGATTGGCGTGATGCCACTGTGTCGGTTGGGACAAGTGGTGGCGGTTCGAACGTCACAATCGGCTGGGACGGGGGCGGCACGTTGACGCTGGAGAACACAACGATCGCAAGCCTGACAGATTTGAACTTCTTCTTCTAGAATAGGCATCAGCTGTGCGCTCAGATGAAGGTTAACCTTCCTGTCCGGTGTCTTACCATGATCACGGGACAAGCACGCGCGCACGGCTGAATGCCCCTGTGCAGTCAGCGATAACTTGGTGTTAAGGCGGCTATTAGCTGGCCTCGCGGTGAACGCTTGACGGTTCAGAGTGCATAGCTAAGTGGTGAAACATGGGGCAGGCGCGCTTGGCCCGTGCTGTCTTTTGTTCAGTGGGTTTCACATCGCTTCTGGGCCTAACGGTATGATGTCGCTGGTCATTTTGACATATGACCCGACACCGAAAAAAATCTTCCGTGACGTGTTGCACTAGAGGTGTTTCCACACGATCCCGCCCTTACCCTTCAGAAAATAAAGTCGAAATCGGTCAGGCTCGCCACGGTGATGTTTTCCAGCGTCAACGTCCCGCCGCCATCCCAGGAGATGGTGACGTTCGACCCGCCACCGCTTGGGCCAACAGAGGTTGTTGCGGCCCGCCAGTCCTGATTGGAGGCACCGCTATCCGTGACGCCAAAGGCTGCAATGTCGATTTTGTCATTGCCGGAAAAGTCGGTGATGCGGTCTGCGCCTTGATTGG
>CANMXJ010000027.1 GCA_947501805.1 uncultured Sulfitobacter sp.
CGTGTCGCCCGCCAGACGCTTCTTCCCAGCCTCGAGGAACTCCTTGGACCAGCTGTAATAAAGGCTCTGTGCAATGCATTCGCGTCGGCACAGCTCCGCGATGCTGTCCTCGCCATTCAAACCGTCCAATACGATCCTGATCTTCTCTTCCGCTGAATACTGTTTGCGCGTCGCACGGCGAATGTCTTTGACAACCTTCTCACCGTGGCTCTTTCGTGTTCCGGGTTTCTGTCTCATCTCCACTCCTTGGCGGTTACGATGTGCCAGAAACCCTCTCTTATCAATTCAACCTAAACTGTCCCATTGGTGCTGACGTCAGACAGCCATGAAATTGGCCACTGATGATTTTCTCGACGATATGAGAGACCTGCATTCCAAGGGAATAGGTTACATGGATCCCAAAGAACCCAAACATCTTGACAAGCAAGTGGTCGCCACATTCCCCGATGAGTGAGAGCACTGAATGCGATGGGGTTATCTGAAGCATTGCAGCACTGGCAATCCAAAAAAGACCGATCACCCTACACGCAGTAGTTGAGCAACTTTCCGCCAACTACAGATTGAGAAAAACCTTGTTAACATGTTGTTAACGATCAGGCGCATTAATCATTCTAAGCGAACAGTTAAGGAGGATATCCAATGGATCAAGAGATGATTGAAAGAGCTTTAGTCGCGGCGTCCGCAGCCAAAGCTGAAGGGTATGACGAGACGTCGAAAGCGTTGATTGATATTGCAAGAGCCATAAAACTGGTGGGGCCCCCGCACCCATATGAAACCCCTGACCTTACGTCAACGGAGAACAATCGGTGAACCTGGTATTCGGTTAATAGTCTGTTAACTAGTGGACGTTGTACTACCTAAAGCTACTGAACTTAAGGGGTAAACAACGTGAAACGAAGCAAAGAGATTTTTGGCGCACTTTATGAGTTGAGTGCCTATGCGAATAATGCAAACGATGTGAACTTGCAGCAAGCCATTGCCAAAGCTGAAAACGTGGCAATTCAAGAGATCCTGAACATAAAACTGGAAGGTAATAACCTTGATTCTCAACAAGCATGGCGCAGAAGCTTTTCAGTGTTCAAAACAAACAGACAAGATGACAGACAAGATGATAGTAACGCTAACGGCTAGTCAAAGTCGCACGTTGGCTGTACGCAGAAAACGACGCCATACTATAATACATGCAGCCTGTCTAATCTATGTTGCGTTCTTGTTTGTGCCTATGGCGTGGCACTTAGCCACTACTTTGATCAGATAGTCATCTTTTTTGCGGAAGTATCTTCCAGCGTTACACATTTGGCAACGAAAGTGTGCAAGCCTCGTGTGTGGTGTCGCCCACAGAATTGGTGCCGCGAGCGTCGAAAAGGTCCGATAAAACTGGACAGCGTGTGACTTGTTCCGCTGAAATATCCGATGTTCAGTTTTAGCTTGTTGTTTATAAATGAAGACTGGAGACAGAAATGATGGAGAGGCGCAGATTTTAGACAAGTTTGAGGTCACAGTAGCAATTAAGGCGTTTCACAATAAGTCGACCGACAACGTATTGTAGCACTTCGGTTACATCCTCACACGAACGGCACTGCTCATCTTTCATCATATCAGGCCAAAATTACCCAAGACAAGAGAATTGTCAGTAAAGTCATCCTCGTAGGTGCCTTCGAGAAAAAGAGTCGTGTGACCGTTCAGCGCTATGCTAAGCCCCTCTCGTTCCTCATTATACGTAACATCTAAATCAGACGAAAGCAGATCTTCTCTTGAAAGAAGATGACCATTCGGGTCTCTTAACCAAATGGTTTCTCTTTTTTCACTTTCCTCTGCGTCCTCTGCCACAATAGTCTCATCTACTTCAAATAGATTCTCAATCACAGTTTCAGGATCTCCCTCCCGACCTACTGTTACCTCAAATCTATCTATTCCTGCCCCACCAGCCAAGATATCGCCTGGCCCACCAGTAATGACGTTCGGTTGACTACTTTGCTCATTTAAGACGGACGGAGGAGCCTCCTCTTCGCTGGTGCCAGGCAGGGCGGCTTGCTCAACAGAGGACGAACCCCGGTCATTCGATGTCTTACTTTCTGGAATTGAGTCTAAATCGCCCTTAGAAACTGCGTTCGAATCTGCTTCGATCGTTGCGGGTTCCAAGAACAAATTCAATGAAATGGTTTCAATTTCATTGTCAGCCTCAACATCGAAGTCAATGTCATCGTCACTTAGAATATCGCCATCATCGCTTGCCAGTATGGAGGGTAAACCAAAACCGAAAAGTGCTAGAACCGCCACTGACATTGCTAGCATTTGACCAAATCCTCCATTTGTGACTCACAATAAAGTGACTCATTGACTGTGAGTATGCATATTTCGAGCTATGGTTAATCAGGCTGAGAGACTAGCACACTTCGCTGAGAACTGAACCACTCGCTCATTTCTAACCTATTGTGTTAAAAGACAAAGTCATTTTCATCCAGATCTTCGATCTTCACATTGCTTAGGCGGACAGAACTATTCGATCCGGTAGAGATTACAACATCCACTCCAGTTGCGGTCATATTTCCCTGTACATCCGAAAAGTCACTGAAGGCCGATATGCTCTGAAAATCAATTCGCTCTGAGAAGTTATCAAACTCAAAGTCTTCGATAACATCCTGCCCGTGGAAGTCTGCAAATATGAATGTATCGGCATTAAAGTCTCCATACAGTGTATCATTTCCTTCGCTACCTGTAAGCGTATCGAAACCTGCACCTCCATAAATTTCGTCATTGCCGGTTCCGCCATTGACGAGATCGTTTCCAGTGCCGCCAATCATGCGATCATCGCCTTCATCGCCGGATAATGTATCGGTGCCGTGGCCACCAATTACAACATCGGCGCTTGCACCGCCGTGCATCAAGTCGTCTTGGTTTCCGCCAAAAAGATAGTCGATACCATTCTCGCCCATCAATGTGTCATTTCCAGAGCCACCGGTCATACGGTCTGCTTCGTTGCCACCATACAATTCGTCGTTTCCCCCGTCACCTTCAAGAAAGTCGAAACCAGCGCCGCCTTTGAGAATATCCTGGCCTTCCCCTCCTCTGAGGCGATCATTATGAATACCACCGTCAAGAAAGTCGTTCCCAGCCCCTCCCAACAATTGATCTACGCCATGGCCACCGAATAGTTGGTCATTGCCACTTCCACCCGAAAGAATGTCTGCTTGACCTTCACCGAATAGGGTGTCGTTGCCCTGATCACCATTGATAGTGTCAAACCCCGGGCCGCCGAAAGCCCGGTCATTATAGAGTCCACCATAAATCAAATCGTTTCCATTACCGCCAAAGAGAACATCGGCGCTCTCACCACCGTCCAAAACATCGTGGCCGTCGCCTCCTACTAACCGGTCGAATCCTTTTCCGCCTGAAAGACTATCATTTCCCGCGCCACCGAAAACCTGATCTGCATGATCACCACCGTAAAGACGATCAGCGTCGTTACCACCTTCGATTCGATCAAAACCAGCAGATCCAAAGATCACATCTTTTCCATCGTCACCACGCAAAGAGTCATTCCCCGCATTACCGTCAATTTTATCATCGCCTTGAAATCCATAAACGGTATCGTTGCCCTGACCTCCAAAGATCTCGTCATTGCCACCCCAGCCGCTGATAAAGTCATTGTCACCCTCGCCAAAGGCAACATCGTCACCGGCTCCTAGAGTCAGATGGTCGTTACCTGAGCCACCATAGACAGTGTCGGCACTTTGCCCCGAGTCAACTGTGTCATCGCCGGCGAATGCCCTAACAATTTGCCCACCGGACGCATAGATCATTCTGTCGTTCAAGGCTGTGCCATTAAACTGTTGATCGCCGGGTAGCGAATAGGTCAACTGCACCAATTCGTAGGGTCTTAGAGTAAACTTAAACGCGCTTTCCTCCTGTGAAGTCGGTATGCGCAACACATCAACGGCAGCATTTGCGTCATGTTCATTGAGGAAATATTTCTCGCCGTCCACTAAGATTGAACTGGATTCAACGAAACGTTTCTCAGGCTGAAACCAATGTACACCGTCAGAACTACCCGCACTGCTATCATAACCAATCTTCGTCGCGGATCTTAGGACAGCGCCATCAAAGACACTCCCGATGCTGAAGCTAATTGCCTCTGACTGCTCCGAGCGAGAAGCGACGTAGATGGTCGCTTCGCTATCATTTGCATAGCCATGTGTTGAAATGAAATCACCAGACCCCGAATCGCGCAAATTCAGGAGGCTTTTCCCAACAATACTAGAAGACATTAGATCAAATGTCGCCCCAATGACCGTATTTATAACGACTCCTGTATCATCGTCCAGAAGAACGTCCCTTGATCCAGCAAGATCCGTTGTTGTGTTGTGTTGTGGCGACCAGACATGCATATCATCGGCCCCTAGTTTCACCAAATTCTCAAAATGCTGGACCAAGGTCGAGGCTGACTTTACACCTAACTGATCCTCATTAGAGGTTCGAATGTTCCATTCGGTCAAAGCCAGGTCAAAGTCTCGCCCTGTGTGTTCGCGCCACGTCTCAACGTCGAGCCAAAGCATATTCGTCGCGTCGATTTCATTACCAAGAATTTGACCTGTGTCCCGGTTGTAAGAGTGCTCTACAACGCCATCAATAGCATTCAATGCGCGTTCGCTCAGTTGATCAATGATTGCCTTATTTGCTTCGATCGTTCTATCTTGCCATCCAAGTGTCGGATGTTGATGGAAATCACTGCTGCTACCACTTGCGTTGGCCATCTGGACCCAAATATCCGTATCAATTCTCTGGCTATCTATACCTGCTGAGATCGCAAGAACGGCTTCGTTGGCAACTTTGCCGTAATCGCTTTCACCCTGATACTGCCAATACTCATTGCCAACTTCGAACGCACGCACCTTGGAGCCGTATGATTCCATAACGAGTTCGACAAAACGTTGCAGCTCGACGGGACCAGTATAGGAACTGCCAGCGGGAGTCACGACGACCACTTGCCCTGTCCGTCCTTCTAAGGAATCGAAAAACTTAACAACATGATTAGGCAACCTATCATTGTCCAGCAGCCCCGCTTCATAAACTTTATCTGGCTGTCCTGCAGGATACCGCAAGTCGAAAATATCAAGTTCATCAATTGCTGTCAAAAAATGATCATCAATTCGCCCGTTGGATGTATATTCGGTGGCAATGATGTTTCCACCGAAATGCCGTTCCGTTATGTTAAAATCTGTATCTTGAACCGAAGTTAAACGTACCTCTTTCATCTCACCAACCTCACATTACCCACCAATAGCAATAGTGTGAAAGTGTGAGCTAAATACTAATCCATATTGATCCTTGAATAACATCAGCGGTCATTAAAGAAGCAATATTCGAAATATGCCATTCAAAACTCAGCCAGAGAACTTATTTTTGCCACAATAAGTATTATTTCGGTGTTGGACCAATATACTCATCCCTTGAAAAATTTAGTGTTGTTTTAAGCTAATTTATTGTGTGCTCGAAGATGTTTTATCCAAAACCTGTGTCCTCTACGGTAATGCCCCAATTCTTATTGGGATTCAGTTATTGAATTCTCACGGCTGCGTTCATTTTCATGTTCATGGCGGGCGTAACGCCATCAATGCCCATTGTTGAATTATCCGTTTTTGTAAACCCAGAGCCATTTGATTCATATGTTTTTTCCGCCTCAAAAGTTTTGAAGATAGATTGGCACAACCGTCGGCCGCGAATGGTGCGATTGTACCCTTCGATGTGAGCGTCTGTTTTTGGCTTGCCGGGTTGGATTTATTGTTAGCGTCCGGTCTGGATGCCCCGTTATTCGCCAGCCGTGCTCTCATTAGCCGACGCGCGTTATACCGGCTTGGCGCTTCAAGTCCCCCTCTCGAAGTCGCTCAGCCTCATACCGCTCCATCGCTGCGTCAAAGTCCCATTTCTTGATTTCCTTTGGGACACGTTGCCCCTTCTCTTCGAGGCTTTTCGCAAGTTGCCGCCGGACGGCTCCTACTTCGAGGCATTCCCTTGCGGGTGGGCCGTTCAGCGCCGCGTTGGGCGTCGAGGTTGAGCCGAAGATAGCGATCACAGCCTGCCGCTCGGCAGCATTCAATCCATTGACGACCATTGGTCCAAGCAGCAGCGATTCCGACAGACAGCCATTCGCGGAAACAACCTCGTGCTGGTCAAAGGCGAAATGAATCCATGTGATTTTGGTTTTGCCCTTCATGTGCCGGATGCCCTTCAATTTGGTTAGGGACTTCGAAGGGGCAAAAGCTTCGGATTCAAACCGCCCCTGCAACTGCCCGTGACCGCCCACCAGAATCCGGTGCTGCGGCGAGACGATTAGGTTATGCTCCGGAAGCTTGCCGCCAAGTGCCCCTGCGGCAATCAATACCGGCTTGGCGTCCACTTCCGCCTCTTCCAAAGGCTGATCGCCACTGCGCACCCAGCGGATATGTTGTGGACCATTGTCCAGCGTCATCACCAAATCGCCGACTTGCAGCGTCTCAACAGCTTGAGGCCCATCTGGCGTGCCGATCATTGTGCCGGGGGCGTAGCAAACCGGTTGGCTTGATATGGAAGAGTACGAAGTGGAACCAATATTGTCGCCGCCAGTCTTTACATATTCAGCTCCAGCAACAAGCGGTGCGTCACTATGAAAAGCCCAAATGTCTTGTACATTATTGCCCTGCGAGAACACCGTAATCGTAATCGTCGGGCCTATCTGATTTCCGAACTCGTCTAGCTGACGCACAAAAACCAGAGACTCAGACTCGACCCCTGCACTTGTTGCAACCAGCCCAGCACCGTCAGTTATCGTGTGGTGACCATAGTCGTCGTCTTCAAAAATATCAGTGTTTGCGCTTGTGTCATCAAGTGTGACCACTACTGGTGATCCACCAGCAAACTGAAAAACTGTCCCGTCAGGAGTGTCTGAATTATTGATTATTGTACTGCCAGGAGACAGCGAAGGTGAACCAGCCGCGACGGTCAAAAAGTCGTTGTCGTAGACCTCTATTGTTCTTGTGACCATCTAATGCGTCCTAGTTTTCGACAACTTCGTTAGCGTACAATTTACCTGTCTCTTTTCAGCGTCAGCTCAGACAATGATTTCATCGACAGTTACATACCCTGGCTTCTGATTTGTTTAACGTACTAGCAAATTGTGTGGACGGTTTTCGTCAAACTTATGAGTAATAAATTGCCTTACTACACGGCCAATAAGAATACTCTTGCATAAACAGAGCTGGTCCTAATTATTCGACCAGTTTACAGCCTTTGTTGAGATGGGTCGGATTTCTATTTAGGCTACAAATCTCATTGGTTGCGTTTTGCTTGCATAGGCTTCATCGGGTTTCAATATGCTGTGCGTCAAATGTGGGCGTTCAAAGTTGCAATAGGTCAGCCCTTTGCCAAAGCCGACACGCATTTCTCAATCTGTTTCGAAGGCATTCAGATAGATGGATTCATACTTGAGAGACTGCCACAGTCTTTCGAACATGCGGTTGTCGAGCCTTGCGCCCTTAACTAAGGGTGGGTCAAATCTCGGTGAAAATACCGGGTCAGTTCTCAGTGACATTCAACATTCCAGAAAAATCGAAACCAGCCCCATTAGACGCATCAAGCGACGCACAAGGTGTCGGCCGCATCTGTGTTTTTTGCATTTCATGTAACGTGCCATTTGGCGGGAATCGTAACATGGGGATTCCAATGACTGCTCATCAATAACTTCCATGAACCGCAGGTTCCCGACGCTCTCGCCTTTTGGTTCATAACACAGGTTGGACCGCGTCAGCATCTGCAGTTTGCATTGACGGCGCACACTCAGCTTACAATCCTTGCTCACCAATTTTTGCCTTGCGTTCCGAGCAACTGGTGCGAGGCATCAACCAAAAAATCCCGCTCCACCACCAGTTGACTAATTTTAGAATGCAGCTTGTCGACTTCCGCTGCGCTAACCTAATCTGCGGCTGGACCATGCCGCGTGAATGCCTTCGTTATGTTCTATATCGCACGCGCTTCCAAGTGCCGCTCTGCGTTGGATGCACACCGTACTTCTTCGATAGTTTCGCCAGCGTCATCTCATCGTGGGTCGCTTCAAGCGCAACGTTGGCCAGAAACTCAGAAGAATGATTCTTTCGTTTCCTCATTCTGAATCACTTATTAATCATGCAATTCCTCTTAGAAACTGGCCCTAAAACCCGCGACCACCTCTAACGACAGGCTTCGGCAACACGCAAATTTTCTGTTTCTTAACTCTTCTTAGGGATTATAAAGCGATTTAACTTAACCCAGAAAATGAAGGACTTTCTATTGTCTGATCAGAGCATTCTGTTATTTTCGACTAATCGGTTTTCACCTTCACCTGATGAACTTGCCTTAAAAAAAGGGCCCTACCATCGAAGAAGAAGTTTGACGGATGTGCTACCATCACTCTTACAAGATCAACTTTCAATTCTAGGCTACTGCTTAATCGCGAACAGCTGTACAAACTCTGAGCATTGTTTGTGCTTTTATGATATTGAAGGGAGGAACTTCAGAGCATTCTATGGTGACTTAGGACGAAAGTGGAATGACGAACCTGTATACTTCCTAAAAGTAGAATCTGACGTATCTTGGCTACGAAAAGTATCTCGGCATCTAAAAAATAGAAAAAATCAAGACATTTTCTATAGTCAATTGAAAGATATTATTCGTGAGAGTTATACGATCGTTCCATTTGATCTATACTCCTGAAATGTGCAGTATTAGAGGTTGGGATGAATCATGTACACGCGTTTATCAAATTGCCCTTAACTGGCCCATGAACATGGACGCCGGACCCGGCAATTTTCTGACATACTCAGCCACTACGCGCAAATCCCACCACAGTCGAGACAGCATGTGCTAGGATCGAATCTCCCGCTGTTCAAACACGAACGCATTAGACACACGCGCGCGATGGCGCGAAGCAAACGCCTCTGACGGTGGTTCTTCCGGCCACTCATCGAGGAGCACATTATCGTCTTCAGCCATCGCAACAAGCAGGTCTTCGAGCGCCAGTTCCAGTTGCTCGATCTCACGCTCAATCTTTTCTAAGAATTTGCAGAAAGCTACTTCCTGCAACTTGGCGATCCCCAGCGAAGGGCATGAAACAGTTGATCTTGGATCTCCAGCATCGCCGAGCTATTGCCGCTTTCCACCGCGATCTGGCCATTCTCTGCTTGCGAAGCAGCGATAATCACCCTCAATTCGGCGGAGCAACCTAGTATGTTTTTATCAGGATTCGACACGAGCATAACTATCGAAAGCAAGGCTCAAATAACTGCAAATTACGTAAACCTGTGCACAGAATTACCCGACATGCGCGGCCTGAGAGCCCCTTTAAGAACGCCTCTAATCGAACTCCTTTCAGAGCATAGCAGGCTGCTTTGAGAACAGTAGCACCGCTCCACTTCGGGCATTTCGCCACGTTCAAGCACCTTATAATAAAGGCAAATCTCCTGACCATACCAATACAGTAGCTTGATCAGATCCCCACGTATCCCCTGGCACGCAAACGCTGCGCCACTAGCGAATTTCTGACGCAGGACATTCTGAGTCAGAGCGGAAAAAAAGACCACAATGCTCTTCCTCATATTAGTCACACGGCAGGCTAAATACACGCGAACAACGGTGCTCGTACCAATCATGCGATTTCAACCACACGGATCAGCGCAGTCAGCTCGACTGGGTCTATCGTGCAATGCATGGAATGGCCATCCTATAGACGCACCCAACCGCAGTTGGCACAGGGGTTATGGAAACAGACAATTGCGGCACCCGAACTGCGGCAGTGAATGGCCTCCCGCCGCGTAAGAATCGCCAGCATCAGGCAACCAAATGCCTCTTTTCTCAAGGTCATGGTGCCATGCATAAATCTGTTGTCGTCTGATCTCGCTGCGCTACCCGAGTCATGCCCGCACCACCAACAGCACCCGACATGAAATTCTAGAACTTCTCATCGTCAGGCCAAAACGTTGCCGCTCAACCCTAAGAATTTCACCATACATCCCAAACTCCACATCAGCGATGTCGCCAAAGACGTCATTCAAACGAATTCTGCGAAATTTGCTCTTAAAAAGTGAATGTTCGACAGCCTAGACGATGCGAGCAAAAAAACTGATCCTCAGGCACTACGATTACAATAACGTCAGCTCGCACTCGAAGCCTAAAAACCAAACGACCGCAGACGCGCGCCAGACGCTTGAGCTATTTGTGGGCTCCTCGCCCGAAGCGCTTGCTCAAAACTACAACCAGAATCAAGAAAACCAGAATCGTAGATTCTCAATACGAATGAGGGAGCATCTTGGGCAAGTCAGGTAATCCCCCTAAATTTAGCGGAGTTCAAAAGTAGAATTTTCTCGGCAAGATATCTGAGGAGAATTACGATGAAGACAGCACGATACAGCGACGCGCAGATCATGGCGATCTTGAAGCAGGCGGAAAGTGGTGTGCCAGTTTCTGAACTGTGCCGCGAACATGGCATGAGTAGCGCGAGTTTTTACAAATGGCGGGCCAAGTTTGGTGGCATGGATGCGTCAATGGTCGCTGAGATGAAGGAAATGGCGGAACAAAATCGACGTTTGAAGAAGATGTATGCTGAGATGAGCATGCAGAATGATTTGCTGAGGGAGGCGCTAGGAAAAAAGCGCTGAGGCCGTCTCTGAGACGAGAGATGGCCATGAATGCAGTCGCACGACATGGGGTTAGCATTGCGTTGGCTTGTCGTGCTTTTGAGATCAGCGAGACCTGTTATCGTTACAGCCCTGTGCTGAGCGATGAGAACGAACAAATTGAAGACTGGTTAAAGCGCCTGACGAAGAACGAACGCACCTGGGGCTTTAGATTGTGCTTTTCGTACCTGCGCAACGTTCAGGGCTATGGCTGGAACCACAAGCGTGTCTATCGGATCTATTGTGAGTTGGAACTGATGAAGCGCGATAAGCCTGAACCGTTGGCCGTGCCTGACGTCCCGAACGTCACGTGGTCTATGGATTTCATGGCGGATCAACTTGCAGTTGGACGGTTGATCAGAACCTTGAACGTGGTGGATGAATTCAATCGGGAAGGACTGTGTATTGAGTTCGATTTCTCACTGCCTGCTGAACGGATCGTACGCAGCCTAAACCAGATTATCGAATGGCGTGGCAAACCGCAGGCGATACGAGTCGATAATGGCCCCGAATATGTCAGTGGAAAGCTCATGGAATGGGCCGAGAAGCACAACGTGCGGCTTGAATATATCCAACCAGGCAAGCCGCGGCAGAACGCATATATCGAGCGTTACAATCGCACCGTTCGCGGCGAATTGCTGAGCCAAAACACATTTGAAACCATCGAGGAGGCACAGGATCAGGCCACACAATGGCTCTGGACTTACAACAACGAGCGACCCAACATGGGCATGGGCGGCATCACACCCGCTATAAAACTGAAAACAGCCGCCTGAATTCTACGGCTGGACCCCATTAAAAATGGGGGGGATTGCCGTCCCAGTCACTAAATCGAGCGT
Source organism: uncultured Sulfitobacter sp. (assembly GCA_947501805.1). Lineage (GTDB taxonomy): Bacteria > Pseudomonadota > Alphaproteobacteria > Rhodobacterales > Rhodobacteraceae > Sulfitobacter. Next base: position 11,522 of record CANMXJ010000027.1, read on the forward strand.
GACATAGTGAACGGATTGTTAACACGGAGAGGCCCCGAGATTCGCACTCAGGGCCTAATTTTTTTTCCGGTGGCTTGATAAGTTTAGTGACTGCTCTCAACAATTTTAGTAATATTTTATAAGGACTAAGGAGGGGTTAATCGTAGTGACTTTGTTTGGTAATCTGACACCATAAGACTGGAAAATACGGATTATTGTTGATTTCGCTTAGCTCCTTGAGAAGAATTGATCATCCCCCACTACAGTGGTCCTCCGCTATGATTAGATAAGGGAAGCATACACATGGAAAATAAGCGACCCAAGCCCGGGGAAATTGTCACGTAATTGCTGCAGGTTGAGGTTCTAACGGGTGACCTGCTCCCCGTCGGATCCACTAGTTTAGGTTAGCTCTGTTCAGGTTTTGGTATTCTTCTGACCGGTTAACGTATTCTGCGGGTGTCATTCCAGCGAGGCTGGTATACGGACGGTGGTGGTTGAAGTCTGTCCATATGGCAATCAGACACTTCTTTACCTCAGTTGCTGGCTACGAGGACTTGCTCACTACAGACCGTCATGTGATGGATTGGTCGCACGACGGTGAATATGGCTCAGACGGCTTTTCAAGAGGCGTTCGGAGTACCGAAGAGGCCGCTCGCCAAGCCACATGCAGATGTGTATTTGGAATAACCGACGACAGTAAGTGTGTGACCATCTTGGTTAAGCAAGATGGATCAATCTCATTTGACCGAAACTTCAATATGCGTAAGAATTGGGGTTGATCAGAACTTTTGGCGCGAACCTACAACTTTTCGGTCGCCCGCCATCCAAATTCGCAGACGCAGCGAATGACCGCAATGACGGGCCGCGGCGCAGCATCTCAATCGAGGGACCAAGGTCCGCAATGGGCCGATACTGTTGAAAAACTCCAGCTTTCGCGAAAATAGGTAAAATACTTGCCCGTAGGAGGCCTATCCGAAAATTCGGCGAGGGGGTCGGCCTAAGATCAGAATTGGCAATGTCCGAAGCTCTCTCCGCTGCCGCTGGGCATTTAGTTTCAAGTCGGCCGTCGCAATGGATCTTGGCAGAAAAATGCGGTCGTCAGATTTTCGAGTTTTTCAACACAATCGGCCGAAAGCGATTTCAGAACGTTCCCAAACTTACCAATCCTATGAGCATTCGGTCCGCAGTTCTAAAACATTTCTGGGTCATCGTGGAATGATGCCTCTTGCTTCGGCTCAAATGCACCTTGTTCCGAAAGAAAGGCTGACCGTAACTGGTTGATCTTCGCCTCCGCTGAACTGTTATCGACATCAACCGTCACTGTTCGCAGATCAAGGCGCATCACCGCATTCTCGTCGTCCGTCGCATTGATGATCTGACCACGGTCCTCAAAACAGGTCTTCACTCGAATACCCAGAGCACGCGCCAGCAAACGCAGCCTGATCAGCCAGTGTCCCCGTCCTGTTGCACGTCTTCGAGAAGGAAATCCAGCTTCTTGCTCACGTCCTCGAAGTTCTGGCGCATCGCCCTGAACTGACGATCTTGCTCGGTGTAGCCTTCTTTGATCTCGACCATCAACCCCATGAGCTTTTCCGCGAAACCCGAGATCTGGTCTTGGTTCGCCGGTTCCAGCAGGGTCAGAAGCGGGTGTAGTTTCTTGATGTCCTCCCGCATGTGGTCCATCTTCGTTTTCAGCACTTCGTTGTCCGGGATTGGGAATGTCATGTTGTTTTCCTGTTCTGAGTATCGGGATGTTGTCGGGGTGAATTTTTCGAGCGAGCCGCGCGATAAATTGCGTTGCGCGCGCAGTCGCAACGCGTTTTGCAAATGCAAGGCGAGCAATCAGCGCCTTCGACGAGAAATGTGCCCCGGCGTCCACGGGATTGATGCTGACCTTGCAGAAATCATCAAAAGGCGTCAGCAGAGCACCACGACTCAATGAACCCGAAACGGTCCAGGTCGATCCCACGCGTCCAAGTGCAGCGTTCAACTCGTCAAGCTTGGTCGGCAGATAGAAATCCATCGCGTAGTTGAAATCCTCCGCAAAGCTCTTTGCCTGAGCATGCTGTTTGGAAGCGCGGATTGGGCTGACAAGCGAGGCTTCCGGTGGGAGGTGCCAGTCCAGTTCGGGAATGCCGAGATGGTGCCTGACGTTGCGATCGAGAGCATCGGTGAAGCGCTTGGATGTGGCGATCTCAAGCTTTCGCCCTGACCACGTTTCCAATCCCGACAAAATATGCACATGATCACACCGCGTCTTTTCCCGTCCTGCCATAACCCAGGGAACAAGGTCGGGCGGAAGCCCGCTGAGGTCCATTACGTAGCTCGCCACATCATGCCATTCTCGATCGGACAGCCGCAGCCCCTCCGGCATAGATAGAGTGAAATGAACGAGCCCCGAACCTTGGGGTTTCTCGAAACGTTTGAACCAGCGGACAATTCTTCCAGGCTCCAAATCCGGAATATTTCCAGACAGAATAATACCAGAGTGAATGTAGTGCCCCCACTGCGTCGAATGATCGTGAAAACTTGCATGCCGTCTCATGATAGCCGGTCCAAAACCCACGCCATCGTGCGCCTGACATCTCTCCGGATGTGCATCACATCATTCTGTTTGATGAGGAATGGCAGATCCGCTGACGCACGTTCGATCTGCCGGATCGAGTAAACCAACCGCGCGAGATGCCCCATGAGATCATCGTCATTGATCCCGTCTTCATAGTGCAGCCCTGCGTGCATCAGGTATTTCGTTCGGGTCTTGAAGCCGTGTCTTGCCGCGGTCTGGTCAATCCGTTCGATGTCGCATTTGGCACCGCGGAAACTGAACTTCACTTCGTTCTTCATGCCCACCTCCTTTTGAATAAGCTGGGTTGAATTTACCTCTGGGGATCTAACAAAACGAAGGTTTATCTGTATCCATCCGGGCAGTGTCATTTGCACAGAAGTACCAAAACCCCTTGATTTTCAAGGCAACCGAGCCGTTTGGGCGATCTCAAGTTAAATCTCTACTATTACCGGCTGTGCCAAGTAACCGTTTCTATCACATATCTTTTTTGACGGATAACACTTCAAAATGGTGGCAAGCTATAGGTACTTCCAACGAAGAAACTCAAAATAGGGCTGAGATGTTCGGTGCTGCGTCCGGTATGCCGTCTATCCATATCCGTCAGCCCAAGCGAAAAGTACGTTTGGCTTGCTGGACATCGGCCAGTCAGTATTGAGGAATTACACCTGCCAGTCAACGTGACGCGATTGGCACTCAAGAATCTTCGACGTCCGTTTTACCAAGCGGCACTTCTTTTGTCTTAGCTTGAGCACTGGCAACAGGGGCCAAAAAAGCTTCTTGGTTATTGCGCATAGCAAGCTTGTCGATGAACCCGAAGCTGATCAAGTGAACAAGACCATCCTCATTAAAATGCAGTTCGACTCGGCGAGCGGCTTCGCTGGTACCCATATTGGCATGATCCACGCCAAATGCGTTTGGTTTTCTCTCGAAATGCTGCCGTAGCGTACGGTTCGGAATGATCGCGTCGATGCCTCGTTCCACTTGAGCAAAGCGTGGAGATTGCGATGGGATTGAACAGTTGTTTAACGTGGTAGCGTGGCGCATGTCGCCTTTTCCGGGGAGTGGATCTGGACCTGTCGCGGTTTGATGCCGCTCCTTTGATAGCATTTACTTCAACAAAGGAGACTGACTATGGGACTGAAACGAACAAACGAGTTCCGAACAGATGCGGTGCGTATCACACTGACCAGCGGGCTAACGCGTAAGTAGGTGGCTGATGATCTGGACGTCGGGATGTCGACGCTGAACAAATGGATCACAGCGCATCCACTGCCCAGCAGTGCATGTTTACATGCATGAGAGGGAGGACACCGATGTGGTGTTGAAGGAAGATTTGAGCCTTGCCCAAGAGAATGACCGGCTTCGACGCGAGAACCGCATTCTCAAGGAGGAAAGGGAGATTCTAAAAAACCGTTCCGGGTTGGGGCCCGCCTGTGCGCGGTAGAAACAGGCTATGCTACAGTTGCGCCATGAAGGGCAGCGGCCGTTCGCTTATTGGTGGTCTGTCTTGGGGCAGAACCCCGTTAAAAAACGTGGTCCATGGGTTGATGCGAACTTGAGAGTGGTGACGCCGCCCTGCGGTGATCCCGGTAAGGAAGATGACGGATTTGCATAGCCCACGCCCTTCTGTTGCCAACAGGAGGACAGAAGATGGCAAAGCAAAAGACCCAAATGATTGAGACCGTGAACATCGGCGCTGCTGCGGTTGATATCGGTTCACGTGAACACATGGCTGCAGTAAATCCTGATGTGACGGATGCGCCGGTACGTGCGTTTGGCACCTTTACCCATGACCTGCATGATTTGGCTGACTGGTTCAAATCGCACGGTGTCACGAGCGTAGCCATGGAATCCACTGGCGTGTATTGGATCCCAGCCTACGAGATCCTTGAACAGCACGGCTTTGAGGTTATTCTGGTGAATGCACGTTACGCCAAGAACGTGCCGGGTCGTAAGACCGATGTCAGTGACGCCAGTTGGTTGCGACAGTTGCACTCTTATGGGTTGTTGCGTGGCAGCTTCCGGCCATCTGCCGAGATCGCCACTCTGCGGGCGTATCTGCGGCAGCGAGAACGGTTGGTTGAATACGCTGCAGCTCATATCCAGCACATGCAGAAGGCCCTGATGGAAATGAACCTCCAGCTGCATCATGTTGTGTCTGACATCACGGGTATTACGGGGATGAAGGTCATCCGTGTGATTGTCGCGGGCGAACGGGACTTGGACGTTTTAGCCGCGTATCGCGACGTACGTTGCAAGGCTTCAACAGAGACAATCAAAGCCGCGCTCAATGGGAATGATCGTCACGAACACATCTTCGGGCTGACCCAGTCGCTCGAACTCTATGATTTCTATCAGGCCAAGATGCAGGACTGTGATCGCCATCTTGAGGCGACGCTTGCGGCATTGGGCGCAGATACCGAACATGATCCCAGTCAATTGCCACGCCCGCGCACAAAGACCAAGCAAGTCAGCACGCCTTCGTTTGATGTACGGGCCGCACTGTTCGGCGTCCTTGGCGTCGATCTGACTGAGATCCATGGGATGGGGCCGTCTCTGTCACTCAAATTGGTTGGCGAATGTGGCACTGACCTGCGTGCATGGCCGAGCGCCAAACACTTCACGTCGTGGCTCTGCTTGGCACCGGGCAACAAGATATCTGGCGGTAAGGTTCTGTCATCACGGACAAGACGATCTTCCAGTCGGGCTGCGGCCTTGTTGCGTTTGGCAGCGGTCACGATCGGGCGCAGCGATACCGCTCTGGGGGCCTTCTACCGGAGATTGGCGGCACGCGCAGGTAATGCCAAAGCAGTCACGGCCACGGCGCGTAAGATTACCGTCCTGTTCTACAATACCCTTCGCCACGGCATGACATATCAAGACCCAGGCGCATCCCATTATGAGGAACGATACCGCAATCGCGTGCTCGGCAATCTCAAACGCCGCGCAAAGTCGTTCGGTTATGATTTGCGGGAATTACCACCGGGTGCGACTTGGCTGTTTCTTAGGAAGGCCACGGTGTTCTTCGCGAGCTAAAAGCCGTGAGGTTTAAGTTTATCGAAGAGCACCAATTTGCTTTCTCCATTGATCAGATGTGCCATGTGATGGACGTCAGGCCTCGTGGTTTGCGTGCGTTCCGCAGCCGTCCTGCCAGCCGCAGGCAGCGGTCTGATCTGGTCACGTTGGCGCATATCAAAGAACAGTCTCGCCTCAGTCTAGGTAGTTATGGCCGCCCGCGAATGACCGAAGAGCTGAAGGGGATCGGCCTGAATGTCGGCCACCGCCGCGTGGGTCGTCTAATGCGTCTGAACGGTATATCGGTGGTCAAAACCCGCAAACATAAGGTGACGACGGATAGTAGTCACAAGTTCAACATCGCGACCAATCTGCTGGATCGGAACTTTGCAGCGGATGCCCCAAACCAAAAATGGGCGGGGGATATTATCTATATCTGGACGCGTGAGGGTTGGCTGTATCTTGCCGTCATCCTCGACCTGCATTCCCGGCGCGTGATCGGCTGGGCCGTTAGCAACCGGATGAAACGCGACCTTGCGATCAGGGCATTGAAGATGGCTATCGCATTCCGCACGCCACCCAAAGACTGCATTGGCTTTTACAATCCACGACGCAGCCATTCTGCATTGGGCTGGAAAAGCCCAGTCGCCTTCGAGCGGAAAGTGGCTTAAACGAGCACTTGGAGCGGCACAAAAGCGTGACAGGTCCAATCCGAAAATATGATTACTCTGGCAAGTAAACCTTGCCTGATGCCCATGCCGACAAAACTCGCCGGATTAGCTCAGGGCGGGTCGGGATGTCAGCTTCTCTTCTTCTGACAGAATCGATTTCCTCTATAAGCTCTTTCGAAAGCCTCAAAGTGAGCGCCTCAGTATCTTTTTTAGGTGGTGCCATAACTATCTCGCATTTTGATGTTGACATCATAATGTCATAACATCATATTGAACAAGCGAAGAAAAGGAATCCTACTTCCCTCCTTCGCTCTAACCGAAGAGATCCTTAGGAGATCACCATGGCTGACGTCACGACTATCACGCGCACTGCGTTGCACACCACCCCCACCTCATTCTCCCTGCATTCATTTGAAGGGATTCTAATGCGGATGGAGTACACCGCAATCTTGTACGAGGACCTCAGGCGTGTGCCGCAAAACGACCCCGTGGGGGTTGAGTGCATGCAAGAGAAAGCGGCGGACTCTTGGGTTGCTACAGAAACGGCGGCGTTCAATTTCCTGCGCTCGCACCATCGCCCTACAGCTGTGCCGCTTCTGGTCGACACGGTACGCGCGCTTGTTGAATTGTTGGACCTCGAGACCGGAGAGCACCCCTCCATCGGCACGACGATGAACGCGGCTCTTGATCGTCCGGCAAAGTCAGCGCCCAAAGGTCCAGAGCGGGCTTTGTTGGCGCGTGCGATCCCGCTGGTCCTCGCAATCGCGACTATCCAGTCCGAAATGTTCGGGACCAACGATATCTGCGCAGCAGCCTGACACTCCCAAAGTCGACCGCGCCATTGACGGCGCGGTCCCCTGCCATCGCGCATATAAAGGAGCACGCTATGTCGTTGCAGCCTGCCAAAACCTGTGCATCAGAAACGCACGGGTCCATTCCGATTGCTGATTACAAAGCTCTGTTTCCGGCCTCGGAGCCCATTCGGGATTTCTCGCCCCCGTTCGAAGGCAATATTCGCGAGAAGTGGTCCGAAGCCGCAAACGATAACGGCTTTACTATCACTGCTCGGGTAAAAGATCGCCTTCACGTTTTGCTCAAGTGCCACACATGTGGCTCCGAACATCGCAAACGCATCAGTGTTGTTCTGGGGCATACACCCGAATGCCCTCACTGCATTTCCATCCAAAGGATCAGCGACGCCCGCGCGGTTGGGGCACGACTTCTCGGACGAGATCTACGAAACCGGCACTATGGGCACTACCGCCTGGAATGCGGTCATCAAGCCAGACGCCAGTTTCATCGCGTGAACAAGGCGGCACATGGCGGCCACGACCTCGGATGTGAAGCATGTAGAGAACAGCGATATACCGCACAGGCACGCAAATGGGGCTGGGAACTCATCGGACCTGCCAACAACATGAAAGCAGGTTATCGGCTCTACCGACATGCTTGTGGCCAGCTCCAAGACATCGCTGTCGTCAACGCGATGTGGGGAGATTGTGCCTGCAAGCAATGCAGCCACGGCCGGACAGCGAAACCCTCTTGGATCTACATTTTCCGCATTGATCTGCCGGAGGAAACCGTTCTCAAACTTGGCTACAGCGTACGGCCTGAAAAACGTCTGAAGCATCAACTCGGTCTGAGCAAAGCCACAACTGCCGAAGTCATTCGTGTTGTCAAAATGCCGACAGGTTTCGATGCGCGATTGGAGGAAGAACGAGCGCATCGAACCATCGCGGAGCATCATCCCGATTTGATTGTTCCAAAAGCTGAATTCGGCGAGGCAATCAATACCCAAGGTGAGATTTACCGGAAACGAGCTGAACCTTTGATCCACAGCCTTCTTGACGCAATCGAGCACCGTTTCCCGCCAAAGACCCCGTAAACACCGTTTGTCCGGAAACCCTACCCCCACTTTCCGGACAATACCCCCCCTCTATATTCTTCTTTTCATTGAACAAAAAAAAGGAGCATTCAATTGCCCCACACCGCCTTCACTTCTCCTTCCTTTTCATTGGCTCTCACGCGGCGCGTTCTCCATCAGATCTACGATGACTTCACACATAGCCGCCGCCATCTTTTGTCCGATGGCCCTGACTTCGACGACATCCCTGTCGATGACGCGTTGATGACTTTTCCGGACAATACTGAATGTCACGCACCTGTCGATGACGTCATCAGTACCGCCGCTGATCAGCTGAGCAGCGCGATCATCGCAACCGATCAAGCTGATGGCATTGATCCATTCGCGATCGACGACGAGGGTATCTCGCGTATGCCCACGCGCAAAATGCCCTTGTCCGAGATGATCTTTGCCGCGCGCTTTACTGGACCTGTCCCGCTTTCGTGCCGCCCCCCGTGCTCGTTTAGGCCACCTTACGTTCGAAGGCGACCGGACTTTTC
>CANMXJ010000028.1 GCA_947501805.1 uncultured Sulfitobacter sp.
TGGAAAAGTCCGGTCGCCTTCGAACGTAAGGTGGCCTAAACGAGCACGGGGGGCGGCACGAAAGCGGGACAGGTCCATATTGCTTCGACAGCGGGGCGTCGGTGGTGTTGTTCTACCATTCTAGTTTCCTCAAGAACATGTAAGATAAACTAGGAATGGCCGATACATCGGGTGTTGCGCACGTGCATTCTAGCGCAACACAATTTGACTAGTCGCTATCCGGATCGGAAACACTACTTTTGTTGTTGGGTCGAGATTGCAAGAAACGGTGAAAGGAATGTACATCGCGCTCATATTCGTCAGTCGAGCCGAACATTCTAGATACGGTGGATACGTTACGCCCAGAAATTTCGGCAATTCTTCTCATACTTGGAATTTTTCCAGTTTCCTGAAGGGCTTCAGCCGCAATGAACAGAGCGTTTGACCTAAATTGGTTTGCCTTGCGAGCTTTTTCGAGCGTAGGCACACCCGGAGCAAGAAGCTCCTTTAACAGATAATGCAGTTCAGGGATTGGTCGGTAAGAATCGTAACGCTCCATGCCATCGAACGCAGCTAAGACGAGCATGTGGACGGCCGCTTTGCTTGGCTCAAGTTTTCTGCTTATTAGATGCGTCTGCCCCTTGCTCTCTAGATTTTTAGCGGTTTCTAGTTGCCTGAGAATTTTGCGGCATGTGTTCCTGATTGACCGCAGGTCGCCATCAACGCAGCCAGCCAGTTCCTGTCCAGAAATACCAAATGTTTTGAAAGCTTCCTCTGTCGCATAGACGAATTCTAATCCTCCATGCTGGACTAGCGTTCGATATTGATATCCTGTGTACTGTTCTGACCATTCTAGGAATGCGGAGATATCTAGAGAAAGTGCTTCGTTCCAAGCAAAGGCTTGTTCAATCTCCTCATCATGCAGCAGAAAGTCGAGTTCTTCCTTTAAGCTTTCGGTCACAGTGCAAGCCTCACAATTTTGGAAGACGCCAATTGACAATGTGAAGCCCAGACTTCCATCAGCTTCGAGCGCTTTTCAAAGAAGTCAGACCGCGCATAGGCCGCCTCTGCCTTGTTCTTCACAACATGCGCCAAAGCCGCCTCTGCCACTTCGCGGGGGGTGTTTGTGCGCTCCTGCGTCCATGTCTTGAACGATGTGCGGAACCCATGCACGTCCACATCATAACCCAGCGCCTTAGTCAGTTTGAGTAAGGTCATGTCAGACAACGGTTTTCCGATTTTAGTACCCGGAAAAGCAAAGCCTTCACCTGTGCCAAGCGCTTGTGCCTCTTCCAGTATCTCCATTGCGCGGGGTGACAGCGGAACACGGTGTTCTTTCTTCGATTTCATGTGCAGCGCTGGGCGCGTCCAGATGCCTTGCTCAAGATCAAACTCAGACCAATCCGCCTTACGGACCTCACTGGAACGCGACGCCGTCAAAATAACCATTTCTAACGCTAGTTTAGTCGCCGTGCCTGCGTTCGATGCTTTGAGGGCGTCCAAAAACTCAGGCACCTTGTCATAGTGCAGCGATTTGCGGTGTTGTTGCGTGTCGATGTGCTTGGGAAGGGCTTGGGATATGGCCTCCGCTGGGTTGTCAGTGCGCCAGCCATTTGCCACGGCCCATTTCATCACAGTGCCGATGCGTTGACGAACGCGGCGGGCGGTTTCGGGTTTTTCCAGCCATATGGGTTGCAGCACGGCCAGCACATCTGCCGTTGTGACCTCTGACACCTTCAACTTGCCGATGCGGGGGAACGTGTAGGTTTCTAAAGTAGAGAGAAATTGAGCCGCGTGTTTTTTGTTGCGCCATGTGGGTTCATGGATTTTGTGGACCTTGCGGGCCGCGTCCTCAAACGATAGCAAAGCTTGTGCTGTGCGTTTGGCTTGTAAGGGGTCGCCACCAGCCCGCGCCAGCTTGCGGTTCTCTAGGGCACGTTCCCTTGCCTCTGCCAAGCTGACTAGGGACGTGCTGCCCATTCCAATCTCAGTTCGCTTGCCGCGAATGATGATACGTTGCACCCAGCGCTTCGCGCCCGATGTGTCTACCTTGAGAAACAGGCCGTGGCCGTCAGTGTACTTGCCGGATTTAGACACCGTTCGGACAAATGCTGCGGACAAAGCCTTCTCAGCGCGCTTATTTGGTATCTTTGGTTCGATTGCCATTTTTGCATCCGCCATTCCGTCCCCCATTTATGTATAGAATATGGGGGACGGCGCTGGAACACACAAGACCTTAAGGTACATTAAATTACTGTTTTGTATGCGTTATTAGAACATCTAGGAATATGGTTAGGCGGACTGTCGATCCGCCATAAAGCTCAATCAGAGCGTTGAAAAGAAAACAGTATTTCCGGATTATTGCGTAGTGTTTTCACACTTGCACCCATGTTGCGCTTTGATTGGTTGGCTTCAAGAATGTCATTTTTGTTTGGGGCGATCAATTGGTCGTCTGTGTATAGCTGGCGTTGCGTTTTGCATCTGGTCGAGTTTGGCTTTCTATTTGTCCTGTCTAGGTGCCGAAAGGTCTGACAATAGGCTTTCGATTGTTTCGATCAAAGCAGTGCTGCTACCTTGGCTGTTCAGTCGAAATCATCAGGTGGATGGACATCTCTTGATTGAAAGAACCGTACCAGCCGTTGCGACAAGAACTTTCCGAGGAAACCAATATGTGACGCCATTTGTTGCGCCTCTGAAATTTATATTCAAAATCATGGGGATCAGTTTGGTCTGATGGAAGTCATGGTTGTGTTGTTGATTGTAAGATCAACGCTTCGAATAAGGAACCTCATCAGCTGTCAACTCAAACAGGTTCTGTACGATCGAGCAGACTTCAATTTCTGCTGGGATGATTTCCGCGCTCAGGCGCACGACTTCAGCGCGGTTGCGGGTGATACAGTCTTGCCGGCCGCTGGACTCAGATCGTGGAATGGTCGCTTTGAAGGTCGATTTTCTTACCAGCTTGAAAGGCAGCGAAGCCCGGCAGAATTCATCATTCTTTGAGTTTGATTATAATTATAGTTGTGCTGTCAGCAGGAGGAAAATCGGAGATGCGATAGCTGTTCTTGATGGGTATTGCTGCATGCGCGGTATTGAAAATTTTCAGGTTGTTGAAAGTTCGGTGTTTCTGACAATCCCAAAGGGAAACCTGAATGCACCAACTATAACGCTAGCTGAGAAGGCTCCCGACATCATTTTGGGAAATGACGAGCTGCCAGCATCCAACGCCGATGATTGGATTACGCCAGATTGGGAGAAATTACAAAACTCGGACCTTTGATCAGATACGCAGCACAGACAGGTCGCTCAGCCTATCTTTGATAGTGATCTGTCATGGCTGGCTTTCATGAATGAACCTCGTCCAATCCAAGGCAGATGTGGTAAAGATGTTTAGCGATACATGGTCTCGCGCCGACTATGAATGGAAGGCTGCGAACAATCAGTACATTTTCCCAGAAGGTGAGCTGCCCAAGCAGTTCCGACGCAGCCAAGGCAACTATTGATAGCTTTCCATCTTAAACCAGTTGATCGTATTTTTCTATGAAGAGCTTGTGAAGAATCACCTGATATTGAATGGCAGTTGGAGTGTGGACTATAGTTGTAACAATGTCTAAAAATCCCCCATAAGTTATGTTGCGTGTCCGGCAATTAAAAATATTGAACAATATTTATCGAAATCTATGCAGTTACGCCGTTAAAAACGTCAGAAATGTTGCATTTTTATCAAATTTAGCATTTACTCGAAAGCATTCTAATAAATCTGAATTTGGAGACTACCATGAAAATGATACAGAGAGCACTCGCGACTGGAGCGTTTGCACTATCACTTGCCTTTGGTGCCGGTGCGGCGAAGGCAGCAACCTATGACCTGGCTTTCGTTATGGACAAGTCGGGGAGTATTAGTACTACCAACTTTAACGCGGCGATGGATTCGTTGGCGGCGGCTTTGACCTCAAATCTGACCGCAAGTGTGCTTGCCCAAGACAGCTACAACATCACGGTAGTCGCTTTCGGTAGCGATGCGAACATTGTCGGTACTGGAAGCTATCTGATCGACGACGTTGCAGATGTCGCGCCATTGGCCAGCGCGGTCGCGAGCTATTCACGTACGGGCACAGGCGCGACACGTTATGATCTTGCGTTCGACACGCTTTTGAATGCTACAGGTGCCTTTACTGCTGGTGCGGCGGGTAGCATGATCAACATGATGACTGATGGTTCGCCAAACGGCCCCGATTTCAACCCGGCTCTTACCGCGTTGAAGGCTCAAGGATGGGACTCGTTAAGTTTTGAGGCGGTCGAATCCAGCGCTAGCACACGCACTCTTCTCGCGGGGATCGCATTTGACACTGGCGGAGTCGGTGGTCCGATCATTACGGACTCCAGCTTGATCAATGATCCGCTCAACAACACTTTCGTGCTGCAAGTTGACAGCTTTGCGACCGACTATGGCGCTGCAATAAACGCTAAAGTCGCTGCAATTGTGACCGCAACGATTCCGTTGCCTGCCGGCCTGCCGCTTCTTGGTGGGGCACTGCTTTTGTTCGGCTTTGTATCGCGCCGTCGTTCGGCCTGAAACAGACAGGTATATCGTTAAAAGGAGCCGGTAACATTGCCGGCTCTTTTTTATTTCGCGACCTTTTCCAATAGGATGAGATTCTGCTGCCCTTCCACCCAGATGGCTATGGCAGACCCAATGGCCTCTCCTGATAACGCTTCGTGATTATTGGGCAGTTCTGTCGGTACTTTGTCCGGGTCGGTCCATATCCAGGCACCGCAATCAATACGTCCATCGCAGATGGTGCGACCGGCTTTTGCAAGTGCCTCAGAGTCAAGTCCACTTGGACAAACCAGTGCCGATACCATTCCGTTGGTTCCTCGATCTTCACAGAGGATGCCAGTTGTTGCTTCTTGAGCCGAGGCCGTGCTGGCAAGTGCGGTGAGCATTAGCAAAGTGCGAACCATTGGAAGCTCCTTTATCCGGGCGATCAGAATTAATCAAATTTTAACGTCTATATACACCAGTGCATACCCGAATTCGACATCTGGATACAGCGGCTTGGGTTAAACTCTGGGCCATTGATCACTTTAGGGCCTCTCTGGAGACTTTGTCACGTTATAACGACGAATTGTGCGGCAAGAGGTTACTCTTGGGTGGTTGAGCAAAATTTTCTAAACGCGCTACCATTTTTTCTGCCCGCAATAATAATATTACAATTTGATTGCTTTTTCGTCGTCTGCTGATTTTCTTTAGCGTTGAAAAAATGCTGGCGGAACGCGGGCAAGACAATCAAGTCATCATTTGCATCCAAAATTTTGGCGTACGACGTACAGGTCTTATTTCGAACGAGGAAGCTCTCGGCTATTTCGGGCAGCGAGCATCCTTTCGAGAGCTCGGTGCCCCAATAGTTCAATTGATAATGCAGCATCCAGGAGCTACTTCTAGTTGCTTTGACAAAGAGGAGAATACCCCGATCATCTTCATGTCGTACTGAATTTGTTCATTTAAGCTGAAGAGCGTTAAGAGACATACTTTTGCAATCTTGCTATTAATTTAGGGCGTATCTATGCGAACTGCAATGACAGAGGATAGAAGTACCTAATTGTTTTATATGGAAAAAATGGAAGATTCCGAATTGGAACGAGGGTGGAGAAACAGGGATCATACGAATTTTCGATCCGCCACTACCCCCTTTTGAGATACCCGAATTGTTGCGGAACTTTCTTTCATGCGCGTCCGTTCTGACGCGATTGATCGAGGATTTGTGATGTTTCGAAAATGGTGCCTTTTTCGCCCAACGATTTTTTTCTTCTGAAATAATTGTGCTGGACCGCTGTCAGATAGTGCATAAACCTGATTGGATTCCGCCCATCTGCGTAGTCAATGCAGTCGCTGGAAATCATAGAACGGACTTTATTTTCAAACATCAAACCCGAATAGTTGAGTGGTTAAACTTAAATTGGGGGCAATTTTTATGCATTTTTCATATCTCGGGGACGATCAGAACTTTCTTAGAAACGCCTATTTTGATGGGAATGGTAACAATTCGGCTGCCGTGCAAAGCTTTGGCACAACCAGTGTTGTGCTCTTTAATCCTGCCACCAATGTCACCACCACTGTCGCTGGTACCGGTTTTACCGTTAATGCCAGCCTTGAGATAACCAGCGGCACAATTTCGTCCATTTCAATGAACCGTGGCGCTATGGATCTTGGCGAGATTACCCAGATAAACTGGTCTGCGGTAAGCTTTGATGCGGCAATTGACGCAATCGAGGCGAGCAATGATTACGGTCCACTTGGAACGCTGATCAATCAAAGCGCGGCAGTCACGATTGATGCCACGGCGTCCCTTGTAGCTGTGCAGGATTACAGCAGCACCAGCCCCTGGGGGCGTCTTACTGAATTTGTCACATCACCGATCACAAATCTGGATTCGCAATTTTCTGATCGCATTTTACCGGCTTGGGAAACGATACGACGCTCTTTCAATCTGAGGGCAGCAACTTTGCGTACAACGAGTACGAAGCCACAATTGGCAACGATATTCTCGATTTTTCTGCTTCCAGTTCCGGATCATATGCGATCCTCGATTATGAAGATTTTGTGAACGGATCGATCACCTTCAACATCGATGCAGGTGTAAACACGGGCACGGTAACGGGCACGGGTTTCATGGATACCCTGATTGATGTGAACCGTATTATGAATGCTGACGGTATCGAGTTTGAAGGCAGCGACGTCGCCGACATCTTTAACATTACCGATGGCAACAGCACTTGGTTCAACCTGCGTGGCAACGAAGGAAACGATACATTTAACATTGTTCTCAATAGTATCGGGCGGCTCAGCTACGATTACGGCAGTGCTGGCAACCCGACTTCCGGTATTGACGCCAACTTTGTAACGGGCCTGATCACGGATGGATTTGGCGGGACCGATACGCTTAATATTCTGAGTGGTAGTGGACGGATTGAGATTCAGGGAACCGATCTTGACGACACCTTCACCGGTTCGGCGCGTGATGAAAGGTTTATTACACGGACAGGCAATGACACCGTCGATGGCGGCAGTGGCGCGGATTTGGTCCGTTATGACCGCAATGGTGTAGACGCTGTGAACGTAGACTTAGCGGCTCAGACAGCGACTGGTGTTTGGAACGCAGCGGTCTTTACGGATACACTTATCAACATTGAAAATGTGCGAGGATCCCGACAGGGGAACGACATCCTGCTCGGGGACGCAATTGAGAATGTCTTTGAAGGTCGTGGCGGGAACGATTCAATAGATGGGCGCGGCGGCAATGATTATATTCTTGGCGAAGATGGTAACGATACAATCATTGGTGGCCAGGGTGATGATGCTCTGTTCGGCAATATTGGTGACGACAGCCTTGACGGCGGTGACGGGCGTGACACGCTGTTTGGCGGTGACGGCAACGATGTTCTTGACGCCTCCGGCGGCGCTTTCAATACGCAAGGTTTTGGAGACTACATCCGCGCAGGTTTGGGAGAAGACACCATTATTGGTCATGCCGCTCATTGGGCCGACGGCGAAGGTGCTGACATCAGCTATGCCGATGTTAATGGTGTTGGAGGCGTCACCATTACTTCGGGAATAGACGGAACGGGTACTGTTGTTAGCGGCGATTTTAGGGTCGATGACACTTTCACCTATATCCATTCCTTTGAGGGATCGATGGACAGCGACGGCATTACTGGTTCAACTGAGAATCGTTGGGAAGGCTTTGCGGGTCTTGCTGGTGACGATACGATCGATGGTGGTGGTGGCGATGCTGCGGTCAGATACCAATATGAAGATGGCTATGGTGGAACTCAGGGGCTTGTTGGGAACTTGTCCACAGGCATTGTAACTGATACCTTTGGTGACACTGACACATTAATCAATATTACTAGCGTTGAAGGCTCGGTCTATGACGATGATCTGGATGCAACAGGTCGAAGCACCTTTATCAGGCTTGAAGGTTTTGTCGGCAATGACACGCTGAAAGGCGGCAGTGCCAATGATGAGATTGAAGGTGGCGATGGCAACGACGATCTGCGGGGCGGCCTTGGCAATGACAACCTGCGCGGGGATGACGGTGCGGATAATATTCGCGGCGAGGTCGGCAATGACGTCCTCAACGGTGGCATTGGCAACGATATTCTGAACGCGGGTGACGGCGAAGACCTCCTGTTTGGCGGCTCTGGTGATGATTTGATGTTTGGCGGCGCGGGCTTTGACAAGGTCTATGGTGGCTCGGGGGCCGATCGCATCTTTGGCGGGGGCGACAATGACATTGCAAACGGCGGTGGCGACAACGATGTCATCAACACGGGCAGTGGCAATGATCTGGTCTTTGGGCAGAACGGCAATGACTTGGTGTTCTTGCAGGCGGGCAATGACAAGGTGTTTGGCGGCGCTGGCAACGACAAGATATTCGGCGGCGATGGTCGCGATGTGATCAACGCCGGCGCGGGTAACGATCAGGTTTTCGCAGGCGCAGATCGTGACAATATCACGGGGGCGTCTGGCGATGACATTTTGTCAGGTGGCGGTGACATTGATACCTTTGTGTTTGCGGCAAATCAGGGCAACGACAGGATTACCGATCTGTCAGGAATCGACCTGATTGATATCACTGCTTTCGGGGTATCCAATGGCGGCGGCTCCAATCAGGACTGGCGCGATGCAACGACGTCTGTAGTCACCAGCGGAGGTGGCAGTAATGTGACGGTCACTTGGGATGGCGGCGGAACTCTGATTTTAGAGGCTGTTGGCATCGCCAGCCTGACAGACAGCAACTTCGTCTTTTGAGGTCACACTGCATAGTTTCGGGCTGTCCTTGCAGATCAATACCCCTTGCGCGTGATTAATTGAATTGTGTCGAGACGGGAAAGAAATGTGCGTTGTTCTTAATAGGTACAGCGCGCCTGAATTCCTGAAACAACGCGCGCATTTTGAAAGAATATAACTACAGGTAGAATTCCGACTCTTTGTCTTGGAGATTTGTTATTTGCAATTGGCCTTGTTGCGGTTTCAAAGAACCACACAAGCTCAAGGATTGTAACGGTTTTTTCGTGAAACACCATATTTTTAGGGTGTTTCAAGCTGTCTTGACAGGATGAAAATTGTCGGCAAAGCTGTTTTCTGTCCAGTTTGCAACTTGGTCGAACTGTGGCGAAGGGGAAATAATAGAACGATTTACTTTTTGGTTTGCTGCTCGGCATCGATGAGAGCACCTTCTTTTTGACATGTCGGCTATGACAGAATTTTTACGATTGCGATAATTTCCTCAATTTTTAGGGTAGCCTTTGGATTTTTTGTGCTGCCCTCATTGTCTGGGGAAATCAGCATGCTTTTCAATGATCCGCTTTTTAATCTGCAATGGCACCTCCATAATGGATCGCCATCCGGCAAAGACCTTAACGTTTTGGATGTTATGGACGAGTATTCCGGTGACGGGGTCACCGTTTTTATCTCAGACGATGGTGTAGATTACCGGCACGCGGATCTCGGTCCGAACTACAACAATGCGATTGATCAGGATCCCAACAATGGCGACAATGATGCCATCGGGGATCCCATGGCGTCACATGGAACAGCCGTTGCAGGCATCATCGGGGCAGATGCGAATAACGGGATCGGTGTTGTTGGTATCGCGCATGAATCTACGCTTGTGGGCTGGGAGACCTACAATCTGATCTCAAGCCGCTTCGTCAATGATGCTGCAGACGGTCTGCGCTACGCGGCAGACAATGGCGGTGACATTGTGAACATGAGCCAGGGCGTCGCCAACACGCCTACAACTGCGTTTGGTGCAGGTGGCATCGCGGTTTCTGCCTACCAGAACATGTACAACTCTATCGACTATGCGGTGGACAACGGCCGTGGGGGGCTTGGTGTTGTCATTGTAAAGGCTGGTGGCAACAGCCGCTCTACCGGTTATGATATGAACGCATCGGGCTGGACACAAAACGATCAGCAAGTGGTTGTAGCTGCGTTGGACCAGAACGGTTTTGTGTCAGATTATTCCACCTACGGGGCGGTCAATCTGGTCTCGGGCTTCGGCACACCGGGTGAGGTCGTGACAACGGATCGCATCGGATCGGAAGGGTGGACACCAACGGACTACCGTGATGATTTTAATGGAACCTCGGCGGCCGCACCGATGGTTGCGGGTATTGTGGCGCTTATGCTTGAGGCCAATCCAGACCTCGGGTGGCGCGACGTGCATGAGATCCTCGCAGCGTCGGCCCGACATACAGGCAGCTCCATCAATGCGTCGTCCCTAACGGGAGACGAGTTGTTTTTCTGGGGGATCAACAAAGCGGACTCCTGGAATGGCGGGGGCATGCATTTCTCGAACGACTACGGCTTTGGTCTGGTAAACGGAACCGCTGCTGTGCGCATGGCGGAAACGTGGTTGGAGATGAATCCGGCAGCCACGTCCAACAACGAAGTCGGAACATTCGAAGACGACTTTCACGGTTCGCCGGTTCTCTTGCCGGATGGCAACGTGAATGGTCTGACCTTTCAGATCACCGAGAGCCAGAACATTGAAATTGACCGGCTTGTCCTCAATCTGGGTCTGGCTGCTGGCAACATGCCGGATCTCTATATCAACCTGACATCTCCGTCCGGCACGACGAACACATTGATCTACAACGCGGGTCAAGGCACGGGCATCAACGGAGCCTGGGGCTTTAACAGCCAGATGTTTCGGGGCGAAATGAGTGCTGGTACTTGGACGGTCCAAATTGCCGATGTCTATGCCAACGGAAGCAGAGTACAGATTTCGGATATCAACCTTTTGACGGCCGGTGCGGTTGCGAACAATCAGGACGAGTACGTTTTTACAGACGATTTCTCCATGATGGCCTTTTTCAACAACACACGCCAGACCATCACCGACACCGATGGTGGATCGGATTGGGTGAATGCTGCAGGCGTTGCGTCAGCATCGACAATTGATCTGCGCGGAAGCACCAACAGTTCCAACATTGATGCCACAAGTCTGACCATCCAGAACGTCGAGAACGCCATTGGCGGCGATTATGGCGATACAATCACGGGCACAAGTGTTGCCAACAAACTGTTCGGTTCGCACGGTGCTGATGTGCTGGACGGAGGCGCAGGCAACGATGTACTGGACGGCGGGACGGGCAATGATGTGCTGAAAGGGGCCGATGACAATGATGTTGTCAAAGGTGCGCAAGGCAATGACCTGCTTTTCGGTGGCAACGGGAATGACCTGATCTTTGGCGGTTCGGGGGTCGATAAACTTTATGGCGGCAGCGGCTTTGACAAGATTTTCGGTGGCGACAACAACGACATCGCGAATGGTGGCGCTGATAATGACATCATCAACACCGGTGGCGGCAATGATCTGGTTTTTGGTCAAAGCGGCAATGATCTTGTCTTCTTGCAGGCCGGAAATGACAAAGCCTTTGCGGGCGATGGCAACGACAAGATTTTCGGGGGGGACGGCAATGATACAATCAATCTCGGGGCAGGCCATGATGAGGCGTTTGGTGGCGCGGGAATTGACCTGATCATCGGCGCAACCGGCAACGACACGCTGTCTGGCGGAGGTGAACGCGACACATTTGTATTTGCGGCCAATCAGGGAATTGATCGCATCACCGATTTTACAGGTATCGACAAAATCGACATTGCTGCTTTTGGCGTGACAAACAGCGGCGCGAGCAATCAGGACTGGCGCGATGCGACAACCTCCGTGGGCACAAGCGGGGGCGGGTCAAATGTCACTCTTGACTGGGATGGGGGGGGCACGCTGATTTTGCTGAACACAACAATTGCGAGTCTGACCGACTCCGATTTCCTGTTTTAGACCGATGGGATTAAATCGCAGACGAAATATGCGGAATGCCAAATCCGCAATGTCATAGCAGGTTTGGTTTGCAATCGTATCGCATTACAAGGGACTTTTTAGCACCGAACAACATCAAGTTTCGCGACCTTTTTCGCGCAAGGGCGTGTCCTCTGTGACGACGGCGCGTGCCTTATCTAAGCTGCTGATTTGCTATCTGGAAAGTGCGGATTTCACCAAGGACTCGACCACTGTAAGTCGCGTTTCAAGCACCTTGAACCTCGCTTCCATGGTGGTATCTTTCGTCATCTTTTCTATCTTCTTGTTCACGTCGGACACTTGTTTCTGAGCTTCTTTGTGCATCTGTTCGGCGTTTTTCTGACGCTCGGCATCACGCGCATCCCATGCCTTGTTTGCGAGTTCTGCATGGCGTTGGAGAGTCTTTAGAGTAAAGTCTTTGTCTTTGCTCATCTGCTTCTCAAGCACCGAGGCAAAGTTATCGATGTCTTTGGAACTCGTCATATTATCGGCAAGCGCTTTGATTTTTGCTTCGGCAAATTTCAACCGCTTCTCAAGATCCACGTTTTTCTTGGTGAGGGAGGCAATATCTTCGGGCATTGGGTAATCCTTAATAACGAGGCGGTTCATTTAGGGGAGCCAAAAATGTGGTGGTTTCAGTTTCTTCTATGTTTCGCCAGCACGGGACCTCAAAGCAAGATAGCCGCTGTTTTTGAGCAAGAGAACTATTTTCGTTAACAACTTGGCTTCTGTATGCTCTCTCAGCTACTGGCTTTTTCTCCAATTGGTTATGAAAGGGACCAAGAGGCCGCAGAATTATGCCCAATCAACTTGGGGACGTAATGCTTCCCGGCGGGCGGACTGTCCGGCTCCGTGATAGCTGAAAAGATCGCTTGTCCCGCTTCATGCCCGATCCGCCCGGCTGGTAGGCGCACGGTTGTCAAAGCAGATTCAATTTCGGACGACCCTTTGAAATCGCCAATCCCGACAATGGAAATATCCTGTGGCCCCCGCAAGCCCATCGCCGCTGCGCCATAAAGCGGATCTGCCACAAGGATGTCGTTGCCGCAGATCAACTCGGTGGAACGGTCCGACTTGACTTAAATGGTCCTTAACACTTGCGGTTGAAACGCAATCGGGGTTTGCGACCCGCTTTTGTGTGCCGGCCATCGAGACCTTGGGATTGACCGAAACCGCCGCGCAAATTCTGTCCAATCCACGGCCAATCGGCATCCGCAAGGTTGGATTGTCAGGGTTAATTATTGTAATGAAATCAGCACTTTAAGCGGCGACCTTAATAAGGTGAAACGCGGGCAGGAGGGGGAGTTGCCATCCGTGGCCCGAATGTGATGTCGCGATGTCTGCACAACCACAAAGCCTTTGCCGTCAGGAAAATCCAACGGCTGAAACTCAGCGATCTGAGTGAGGTGCCTTAGGGAGGCATAACGCCTCCCTAGAGCCCGTTATATATCGAGAGTGTTGTCTTTTTCCCATTGTGAGAAGTGTGTTGAGAAGTCGTTCCATTCTGCCTGTTTCATTT
>CANMXJ010000029.1 GCA_947501805.1 uncultured Sulfitobacter sp.
CTTGGCGGTTACGATGTGCCAGAAACCCTCTCTTATCAATTCAACCTAAACTGTCCCATTGGTGCTGACGTCAGACACACCGACATTTATGTTGGGCATCTCTTGGCCCATGCACCCGTGGATGAGGACGGTGGGTGGCCGCATCGTGTTGTACGCGACGAAATCGAACGTATAGGCTCTGACGATCTTCAGCGTGGCATTTATACCGAACGTCGAAACATGCGAGGTGTGACAACTCGGGGAGTCTACGACGGTGGCGATCAAGAAAGAGAACTTTCTGCAAAATATGAATTTTGGCAATCAAAGGCATCGTTGTGGCCTAGGACTTCGGCTTTGCTGGGCGCACTAGCTGAAAGCTGGAAAAGAGACGCAGAGGACCACGACGTTGATGCGGAGCAGCGAAAACTCAAAAGCTAGAGGCTTGGCGGCCTACCATTTGGCTCCAATGACTGTTCTTGAGACGCTGCATCGCAGCGTTTGACTGCGTTGGTAATGGCAGGAAAGGGCCGTTCATGTCGCTCGGTGAAAGCGCTCCGCACCATTTTTTGCACCTGGCCCAATGTAACTCAAATGCTTCGAGATAGTCGTTCATCTCCTTCAGCCGCGATTTCTTCGAAGAGGCTATCAAGAGTTTGAAACAACTCCCATCGGTCAGTTTGTAGTCGGACTGCGACGCCATCGATAATTCGTAGCTCCAGGTCGGCTTCTCGTGAACCTTTCCACAGTGTGTCAGCAAGCGCGATTATGAGCTCTTCGAACGAAACACTCATGCTAGCGTATTGCGAATGGCTGCGACAGCACCGTGCGATTTGGTCGTCAACTCCCTGTTCTAGAAGTAGTATTTCACCTGCTGCTTCGTGCAGATTACCATGTCCTTCAAGTTCGTTCGGATGAACGATTTTACCCGCATCATGTACCGCAATGCCGACTTGAACCAAGTGTTTATCGTACTGAACCCCAAGGTCATCAAGCTTTGAAATGACTTCACCGCCAACTTCCCCAACTAATTCGAGGTGTTTCATCAATCTTCGTGGTGCCCCTAATCGTTCGAGCAGGTTGAAAGCGTCTTCCGGAGATTTCAGCACTTCTAGCTCCAAACAGCATAATCGGGAAAAGGTGTAGGCCCAGCTTCTGTGGCATTCAAGTCAGTATCGGTCACCCTGGATGCAGGGTCGACCACATCCGATCCAATGAAAAAAGGGGGAGGGCGCGGCCCTCCCCCTCGGGCAACCCAATTAGACTGGGCCGGGTCCTCGGCTGCGCCTGTGGGCCGCACCAACCCTGTCGAATTGCATTGCCTCGCCCCCACCCGCGTTCGCCACGTGGCAGATTTGCAGGAGCAGGCGGCTTCGCCGTCTGACCTCCAAATCAGCCCTGATTTTCGGGAATGGAAGTCAGATCAATGAAACAAAACGTGGGGGCATAAAATGAAGATGTTGGGTCAGTTTATGACGCAAAGGTCAAAGTCGTGTGACGTTCGACAAGGGAAAATGGCGGACCGAGGAGGAGCCCAATCAAAGTGCAGCCAGATGCAAAGCCGTTCGTTTATCACATTGAATCAATACGATAAATTAAACTAGGTCGTCCAGCGAAATCTGACAAAGACTATTGCAACTGGCTTCAAAATGTGGGCTCAATTGTGGGTGTAATTTTCGATGTAGGGGTTCGAATGACAAAAAGGCGGGGTTTGCACCCAGACAAAGCCCTCTCTACCCTCAAGGTACGGCAAGTGACCAAAGCGGGCCGTTACTCTGACGGTCAAGGCCTGTACCTTGTGGTGTCGGATACAGGTGCCAAGCGGTGGATGCTGAGGATAGTTGTGCGTGGTCGGCGGCGCGACATGGGTTTGGGTGGGGCCAACTTGGTATCGCTCGCGGATGCAAGGCAGTTGGCCCTGCAATATCGGTTGATTGCTCGCAACGGAGGCGATCCCTTAGAAGAACGGCGCAAAGAGCGTGTCACTACGCCAACATTTGCCGAGGCTGCACACCAAGTACATGCTGAGGCAGCCCCGACATGGAAGAACCCCAAACACGCGCAACAGTGGATCAACACACTTGAGACCTACGCCCTGCCCCACATCGGCAGCATGCAACTGGATCACATTAGGTCCGCCGACTTGCTAAGAGTTTTGTCACCGATTTGGCTGGAAAAGCCAGAAACAGCCAGACGGGTGCGCCAGCGACTAAAGACAGTGTTCGATTGGGCCAAAGCGTCAGGTTTTCGCAACACAGACAATCCAGTTGAGGGAATCGAACGGGGGCTCCCCAAACAGACCGCGAAGGTCGAGCATCACGCAGCCATGCCGTTTGCGGAAGTACCCGCTTTCGTCAAAGGGCTGCAGCGGACTGATAAGAAAGGCCTGATAAACAGACGCGCGTTCGAAATGCTCATCCTAACCGCAACACGCACATCAGAGGTTCTAAACGCTGAATGGACCGAGTTTGACCTTAAACAGCGGCTTTGGGTTATCTCCGCTGAGCGCATGAAAATGGACCGTGAACATCGTGTCCCTCTGTCCCAACGGGCAATCGAGATAGTTGAGGAAATGCAAGCCTTGGGGCTGCAGGGCACCTATGTGTTTCCGGGAACCAAGCTTGATCGCCCGATGTCCAACATGGCGTTTACAATGACGCTGAGGCGACTTGGGGTGCCCTACACGGCACACGGCTTTCGCTCATCCTTCAGGGATTGGGTGGCTGAAACCACTGACTATCCCAACGAACTTGCAGAGATGGCACTAGCGCATTCGGTTGGTAACAAAGTGGAGGCTGCATACCGTCGCGGAGATATGCTTGAACGTCGGCGTGCGATGATGGAAGGTTGGGCTGAATATTTACACGACCAGAATTGCGACAAGAAATATGGCACGTTCAAGAATTCCCGATCCGGCCAATCTAGAGATTAAACACGAGAGCATTATCATCCATCGGTTTCCCGCTTTCGAAATGGAGTTTTTCGAAACTTTGTTAGAGGTTCACGATGGCGACATTCCAGAAAGCTTTGATAGTAGGTTTTGCGATTTAGCAGTTGAGCGGCACTCTGAGCACATAGAACCGTATATCGGCCTTTCGGACGAGGCACGCGAAGACGTCACAAATAAATTTGGTGCCTCTGATCCCGCTATATTGAAGCAGCACTTGATGCAGGCTTGGCTAGCAGAACTAGCCAGAGTTAATACCGATCTTGCCAATCTCCCCCCTCGAGAGCTTCAAGAACTCCATCGGGAGATTAAACGAAATACGTTGGTTGAGCGAGCCGAAGGTAAGCGAAGCATGATGAGCACACGAAATCCTTTTTCCAACCAAGCTTTCTCCGCTTTCATAAAAAAAGATTCGCGCACTGACTTCCCAGTTTATTCTAAGAAATTTTCAGATGGCGTTTGGCATAATTTCGACTTTGAAGTCGCTCTAGAAGTGCTACTTTCGACTGAAACCTCATTCCGGATGCACAAATTGATCGTACTGGATGCTCTAGGTACGTGGATAATCGCGCCCCACCAGCAAAATGAAGTTCAAAGATCAATATTGCGGCGTGTACAGAGCTACTTGGCGAAAAAAGAGAAACAAGTTCTTCGACATTCCTCTAAGGACATCTTCCATGGAGATCTTGGCTTGAGACTTTTCACTGTTGGACGGCAATTCATTGAACAGATTTACTATCCTATCGGTGGGATCGCTGCCCTAAGTGTAGATATTCCTAAAAAGGACTGGGAAGCAGACTTACGCAAAAATTATGACCGCACTTTGTCTAGCCTGCTAAAAGTTATTCACATTTTACACCATGAAAGCGAAGCCAACCGGGATATGTCAAAGTATCAACGTGCGAGTTTAAAACGATGCTTTGATTGCATTCGAGAGTTCAATTTGTCCCCTCAGAATAACAACATCACAGAAACTGCGCCCAGAAGAAAATATGTCGAGCAAAAGTCTCTGGAAAATGCGATTCGAGACTATCAATACGTACCTGTCCTAGCATATGCAGCAACTCTGGTAAAAATCAAAGATGATATCTCACTTCTAGATCGGTTTTACGGTCGCAAGGTAAAACTAACAAAGCGAGAATTACGTCTCGTTCTGAGCGAGTGGTTGGAAATATCTACTTTCTTGTGGCGTAAAGTCGTCGATCCATTGGGGAGCTTGAAAATGTCGGCACCTACCCATCTTCTAAAACTAAATCTTGAACCAAAAATTGTGCGTTCGCCTGACCTTGAGCCGTGGGAGGTTGAAATAGTAGACAGATTGATGAGTAAGAAGCACAAATCGCAAAAAGTCAATAAGTAACTGTATTTAAGAGACAACTTACTCCGACAAGACCCTAAAGTGAATTTAGGGTGGGCGTGGAAATACCATTTTAGGCCGCCCTATTAGTAGATTTCCTCCTGCTTTTTACAACTCGCTCCGCGCTATCAGATCCTCACAAACCAATGGAGGACGATACGATGCAACGGAATATCTTAAACAAACCAAAGTCTGGCGATCCCGCCATTCCAATCAAAGAAGATTGCAGCCGCAAGAAATCGCCAACAACGATCAAGCAAAAGCTATACCGCGTCAGCGAGATAGCTGGGCCAAACGGGATGTTCCCGATTTCCCTGTCCAGCTGGTGGGCGGGTGTTAAGTCTGGTCGATATCCCCAGCCAGTTCAGCTTGGCGAAAGAATGACTGCGTGGCGCGTTGAGGACCTCGAACAGCTGGCAAAGTACGGCATCAACGCCGGACCATTCGTTTCTGAGTATGACTCAAGTAACGGGGGGCAGAGCTAATGGCAAAGCGCGTAAATGACCCGCTCGAATATTCATCTGACGCCATCCGTCACATGAATCTATCAATAAAGCGGCTGCGCCGGCGTGGAGATCCAACGTATCAGCAGGTGTTAGATAAGTTGATCCGCTGCTGTGATGAGGACGGGTTCAATTGTGGCTCGTTGGGGTGCAGATTCTGCCGTGAACGGGCCCAAGCATCATTTGCTTGGAGTGTGAGCAGAGGCTGGCGAAAGAAGCGAGAGCTCTACAGTTGGACACTGGTCCCAGCGGACGGTTGGGTTGAATATGACAAGATCGACGAATTTGACTTAAAGGCTTTTGTCCGCCGTCACCAAGCCAAGCTCAAGCGTATCCTGCCAAGTGGCACTCGAATTGCAGGCGGAGTTGATTTTTCGCTTAATGTCTTCGAAAATGGCGACCGCTGGTGGCAGGTACATCTCCACTTTCTTGTCGCGACTGACTTCGATTGTGACACCGAAAAGCTCCTCAGAAAGCGGTATCCAACAGATAGTGATCTGGCTATCTCTACGCCTGTCGTGCGTAAGGTAATCTTGGTTGGGTGTGTTTTTACGAATGCTGCGTACTGCTTGAAGGCTTACTACACCAAACGCTCGATCTTTATCGCCGATCCAGCGAAGGGTGGTTCTGGAAATCGCACAGGTGAAGGCCAAACGCTACCGGCTAATGCAGATGAGTTATTGCAGTTGGCCTTGTCGAAATATCGCGTCACTGACGCATTGTTTCTCATCGGCCTGAAGCGCATGCGGTCATCCGATCCAGCCAACATTCGGCTGAGACGTACTGGAGGGACCACCTGCTCTTCGAGCGAATAGGTCGGTTTTACACGTCAACAGCTTAAGTGTGTTCACCTTCAAAAAACAACTTTTGCTGTTGACGTCACCGCAAGCCCAGCAGGCCCATCGGCGGGCCAGTTTGGGCACTCAACACGGTGAAGTTCGGTAACCTCAATATTGGAATCGGCAAACTGTACGAGCCGAGCATCACTTCAAGTCAAACAACATCAAGCCCTTAAAAAGCAGGGGAAGCAGGGGGAATCCCCTGAGGAAATAAGGAAAATAGCATGTCAATTTCTTCAAAAAGAAACCAAAGTAAAACAATTATCAAGAAAGCGGTCATAGATGACGGTGGCGGACGCCACTACCTGATCGGCACAGACAATGACGATGTCTGGATTGATATGTCGGACTTCTTTGATGATGAAAAAGCGGCCTTTAAGAAGATCGCTAAAACGGGGGTCCCAGCCCTAACAGCATCAAGCAAGAATGCTGTAAGAGCTGCAATTGAAGCTCACGAGTATTTCGAAAAGGGCGTCGTGGCTACGCAACCAGGATGGTTGTCAGGAAGTATTTACGTTCATCCGAACGGTGAAGTTCAGAAGCCAAAGAACAACAAGGTCAAACCAATTATCGCATTCGATCTCGATCCAAGGTGGTCGCCTAAAGGCAAAAATTCTGATTGGAAAAAGGGACTGAGCAGGACGATTGGACAAAACAATGAAGCTACGGGCCTTCTGTGCTATGGCCTAGTTCCGATACTGCTCGATTGCGCACCTCAGAGCGTGCTAAATCCATCGATAGAGTTGATTGGCCCTATGTTGTGTGGGAAGTCGACTTTTGCAAGAATGATGGCGTCGATTTATGGTGGTGACCCGAATAGCGAGCTTGGGCTTGGCCAGTCTTGGGACATTACTAAGCATGCATATGAAGCTATCCGTAGGCGGGCTAATGACGCGCTTCTCTTTCTAGACGAAGGAAATATCCAAGATAAAAATCTTAAGGAGGACTGCGACTTTATCTTCCGGCAGTCTATTTCGGGAGCCCGAATGAGACATGGCGAAACGGAAGTCAAATTGCGAGTGCGTTCTGCCCTCATAAGTACAGGCAACGAATCTTTGTTATCGAGAGCGGGGGCTTCCTCAAATGTTGCTGCGGCAGCAGCGTCGCGCCTGATAACCCTTGAGTTTAATGGGTACATTATGAGGACAGTCCCAATTGGCTTCAAGGATCGCGGGGCGGCAATGGTAGAACTAAATGATCACCTAACTAAGAATTTTGGCACGGCTTCAAGGCGCTTTGTCCGCAACGTAATAGAGCATCGCTGCATCGACGAAGAGAAATTCAGAAAGCGCATCACCAACCTCATGAAGAAATTCAAGGACGTAGTTTCGGAAGACCGGACAATCTCAAGTCGTGGCATGGATGTGTTTGCTTTGATCTATACCGCTGGATGTCTTGCTAAAGAATGGAGAGTCCTACCTAGCAAATGCTCTGAACCAATGGTGGCGGTTCAATCTTTACTTCAGCTCGCCGCAAAATCTGAGGCGAACCTTGGGCCGCATGCGTCGCTAGACAAGATTACTAAAATGATCCGAAAGAATGCCAAGTCTATCCTGAAGGTGAAGAAGAAGAGCACCCCTAAGCTGCAGCAGCGCGATGGTAAGATTTTTGGGTATGTTACTATAGAAAGGGACTCCTTGTTCCATTTTTTTCTAGATCCCGATCAGGTCCGGCGGGAGCTGGGGCCATCGCACGAATCTATCTTTACTGAATTGAAAGCACAGGGCTACCTGAAGGGCGAGAGATCAAATGGACGTAACAAAAAGTTCTCGTCAAAGGCACCTGAGTATATAGGTTTCAAGCATAGGATACTGAAATTTACGCTGTTAAACTATCATGAATAATTTGCCGGACAAGGCAGAGGGATTGAAAATCGCTTGATCGAAAGGGCGCGCAAAAAGCACTCTAGTTGACAAATATATAACAATATCATATACTTGACATATTACACGGCATGTTTCGGCCTGCCGTGTGACCATAAACAGACTACCACCAAGGGGCCTTCGGGCCTCTTTTTTTGTGCCAAATTTCTTGATGGAGATACGAGAAAATGACCGACCAAACCAAACTGCCCGTGACGCTATCGCAGCAAGACAAAGACCCAGCAATTATCCTGTTCGGCAATGATGACAGCGGCAAGCCACACGCCTCAAGTTTTGACATCGACCGCAGACACGACGCCATCAAAGCGGCTGGCCTGATGGGCTTTCAAGCCTTGGCAGTTGAAGGCGACGTGCTAACCGCCCTCGCCACCAAAATCCCAATCGGAAAGGTGTTCAACAGCGGCAAAGGTTTTGTACCTTTTGTGAAGCGCGAAATCGGGCAGCAGCTTGATCAATATGCCGAGGATCACCCTGACCAGTTGATTGCCTTGCCCGCGCCTGTTGCTGCAGCGGATGGCGAAAGCAATGTGGATGCCCTCGATGAATTGCCCAAGGATTGGGACGACATCAAAGTTGGATCGCGGGTGTTGGCGCAAGATGACCCTGATGACGGGTGGTGGGAAGCAATCGTTCAGCACGTGCATGCCAGCGGCACCCAAGGCCACCCATGCGCAATGTTCACTTTGATGTGGGAAGCTTTTCCAGAGGATGGTCGCTTTGTGCGCCGCTTTGATCAGGTCGCCCTGTTGCATCATGGGTTCAGTGCGGCAGAAACCGACCTGCCTGACAGTGTTGGGGCGGCTTGACCATGATGGCCTGCGCAAAAATCCAAACAGACCGCATACGCGCCCTAAACGATGCCTTCCGACAGAGTTTTGTCGGGGGGCGGGTCATGGTCACCAGTGGCGCGAACGGCCTGAGCGATGCCGACAGGATTGCCCTATTTGCCGCCGTCAAAACCTTTGATGCCTTCACGCCAGACAATGATCCCTATGGCGAACATGACTTTGGTAGCGTCGATATCGCAGACAGTAAGTTCTATTGGAAACTGGATTGCTATGACCTGCACTGCTTGGGTCATTCGCCTAACTCAGCTGATCCGGCGGTGACAACGCGGGTGCTTACGATCATGCGGGCAGAGGAATATTAGACGAATGCTGTTGTGGTGGCGTTGCGCTGCCACAACAGCGGCTCACAGGGGGCAATGAGGCTGCCAGTGAGCCGGTAACAGGGGCTAAGCGGGCTTTAAGGGCCGATGGCGCACTTACCCAGCCTGAGGTCGTTCAGCCATCGACACCGACTCAGCAATAAAGGTTTTTCACGATGCAAAACGGACGACGAATTGGCTATGCGCGTGTCGCATCGGAACAGCAAATCGATATAGTTGATCAAATGGTAAGCCAACTTTGGGCGGCTGGTGCAACTGCGGTTTACACTGACATCGGCGCACTGCCCGCCACCGTGAGAGGTTTGCTGGCCGCCATCAGCTCAATGGAAATTGGCGACAGTCTCGTCTACCCAGAGCCCTGCCTGCAATCGCTCACCATTGGCGATATTCCGCAATTCTTTGCAGGTGTTCCAGATCGGTCCGAGCTAATTTTCTTTACACCACTTGAGCTATCAGATCAGGCGGCCACACAACATCTGCTGCAGATCAAGTTGGTAAGCGCAGACATCAGCTTTTGATTTAATGGGGTTGGATCGGCTGGTTAGACCTGCCCATCTCCTAAACCTTTTGCATAAGCTCAACATCGGCCTTGCAGATTTTTCTGACTTTCTCAGCATCCGTAAGATTGGATTGGCTTGAAATCCAGCGCCGACAACGGCGGATACTGTTGAAAAACTCCAGCTTTCGCGAAAATAGGTAAAATACTTGCCCGTAGGAGGCCTATCCGAAAATTCGGCGAGGGGGTCGGCCTAATATCAGAACTGGCAATGTCCGAAGCTCTCTCCGCTGCCGCTGGGCATTTAGTATCAAGTCGGCCGTCGCAATGGATCTTGGCAGAAAAATGCGGTCGTCAGATTTTCGAGTTTTTCAACACAATCGGCGGAAAGAGGTCATTCGCTGCGGGTGCGATAACGCGGTCGTCGGCATTCTTTGCACTTAGCCGAACCACAATTACAAGGCTTGTTGCAACCACTCACGCTCAAACTCCGTTAATACTGTCTTCGGGTCGAGAATGGCTTCGTACAAGCGGTTCCTCAAGCTCGTCTTGGTGTCACCATCAACGTAGAACGCCTGCGAAATCTGAATTGGCACTCCTTCCTCGTCCAATTCCTTGAGAATTTCCGGCTGAAACCAGCTTCCAATGCTGCCAAGGAACAGGCTGTATTCGGCTTGTGGATAGGACTGGCGGACAAAAAGCTCTACCAAAGCAAAGTTTTGCGGCAAACCATATTCGCAAGCCCGCAAGAATTTAAAGATGTTGTCTCGGTTCTCGGGTTTTCCCTTGTAGCTCTCATCTTGACTCAGAAGGAAGCTCTTTAGGTTGACAGCCTTTCGAAGTCTGCCGATAAGGGTTGGACCTGTCGCGGTTTGATGCCGCTCCTTTGATAGCATTTACTGCAACAAAGGAGACTGACTATGGGACTGAAA
>CANMXJ010000030.1:0-2500 GCA_947501805.1 uncultured Sulfitobacter sp.
GTTGGTTGCGGGAGTAGGATTTGAACCTACGACCTTCAGGTTATGAGCCTGACGAGCTACCGGGCTGCTCCATCCCGCGACAAGATGTTTTACCTGCGTTGCGAAGAGCTACTTGAGGTAAAATTCGGTAATATGATCATCGCGAGAGATACTGTCGTTCAGAGAACTTATTAGGTTTGGCGATGACCTACTCTCCCACGCCTTAAGACGCAGTACCATCGGCGCTAAGGCACTTAACGGCTGGGTTCGGGATGGAACCAGGTGTTTTGCTCTCGCTATGATCACCAAACCAAATAAATTCTCTAAACGCTGTTTCTGCTTTTAAGCAGTAACAGCAGCTTCGTCTTTCCTGACGAAGGCTAACAACTATGTCCAAGTCAAATACATCTAATGTATTGTGTATGCTTTTGATTTGTTTCCCAGAATAAGACCTAAATCTTGCTTCTACTGGATCAAATCAAGCCTATCGAGCCATTAGTACCAGTCAACTGAACGTGTTACCACGCTTACATCTCTGGCCTATCGACGAGGTGGTCTACCTCGGCTCTCAGGGATACCTTGTTTTGAGGGGGGCTTCCCGCTTAGATGCCTTCAGCGGTTATCCTGTCCGATCATAGCTACCCAGCACTGCTATTGGCATAACAACTGGTCCACCAGTGGATCGTTCACCCCGGTCCTCTCGTACTAGGGGCAACTCCTCTCAAGTATCCTACACCCACGGAAGATAGGGACCGAACTGTCTCACGACGTTCTAAACCCAGCTCACGTACCTCTTTAAACGGCGAACAGCCGTACCCTTGGGACCTGCTCCAGCCCCAGGATGAGATGAGCCGACATCGAGGTGCCAAACACTGCCGTCGATATGGACTCTTGGGCAGTATCAGCCTGTTATCCCCGGCGTACCTTTTATCCGTTGAGCGATGGCCCTCCCACTTGGGACCACCGGATCACTATGGCCGTCTTTCGACTCTGCTCGACTTGTCAGTCTCGCAGTCAGGCTGGCTTCTGCCATTGCACTCAACGAGCGATTTCCGACCGCTCTGAGCCAACCTTCGCGCGCCTCCGTTACGATTTAGGAGGCGACCGCCCCAGTCAAACTACCCGCCACACAGGGTCCCGGAACCGGATAACGGTCCGCGGTTAGACATCAAGCAGAACAAGGGTGGTATCTCAAGGGAGGCTCCACGCAAACTGGCGTTCACGCTTCAAAGCCCACCACCTATCCTGCACATGTTCGGCCTAATGCCAATGTGAAGCTGTAGTAAAGGTGCACGGGGTCTTTCCGTCTAACCGCGGGAAACCTGCATCTTGACAGGTAATTCAATTTCGCTGAGTCTATGTTGGAGACAGCGGGGAAGTCGTTACGCCATTCGTGCAGGTCGGAACTTACCCGACAAGGAATTTCGCTACCTTAGGACCGTTATAGTTACGGCCGCCGTTTACCTGGGCTTCAATTCAGAGCTCTCACCCCTCCTTTTAACCTTCAGGCACCGGGCAGGCGTCAGACCCTATACGTCGTCTTACGACTTCGCAGAGCCCTGTGTTTTTAATAAACAGTCGCCACCCCCTGGTTTGTGCCCCCAGCCCCTAGTTGCCTAGGAACCGGGCCTCCTTCTCGCGAACTTACGGAGGTATTTTGCCGAGTTCCTTCAACATAGTTCTCTCAAGCGCCTTGGTATTCTCTACCAGTCCACCTGTGTCGGTTTAGGGTACGATCTAGCGATGGAGCTATTTCCAGGAACCTCTAAGCAGCCCATTCAATCCGATAAGGATGAACTACCCTCGAGATCCGTCACTTCCATCTGGCCCAGGAATATTAACCTGGTTCCCATCGACTACGCCTTTCGGCCTCGCCTTAGGGGTCGGCTTACCCTGCTCAGATTAGCTTTAAGCAGGAACCCTTGGACTTTCGGCGAGAGTGTTTCTCACACTCTTTGTCGCTACTCATGTCATCATTCTCACTAGTGATCTCTCCACCGGATCGCTCACGCGCCGGCTTCACAGAAAGCTCCTTGTGTCCAATACTCCCGAGGGAGTTAAGGACACATGGAACTATGTCACACTACGCTCTGCTACCATGCAATAAATGCATCCTCAGCTTCGGCTCATGGCTTGAGCCCCGTTACATCTTCGCCGCAGGACAACTTGTTTAGACCAGTGAGCTGTTACGCTATCTTTAAAGGATGGCTGCTTCTAAGCCAACCTCCTGGTTGTTTTGGTCGTCCCACCTGCTTTCCCACTTAGCCATGAATTAGGGGCCTTAGCTGGAGGTTAGGGTTGTTTCCCTCTTCACGACGGACGTTAGCATTCGCCGTGTGTCTGCCGACTAGTACTCCTCGGTATTCGGAGTTTGGTTAGGATCAGTAAGCCGGTGAGGCCCCATTACCCATCCAGTGCTCTACCCCCGAGGGTATTCGGTCGACGCTCTACCTAAATAGATTTCGCAGAGAACCAGCTATCTCCGAGTTTGATTGGCCTTTCACCCCTAGGCACAGCTCAT
>CANMXJ010000031.1 GCA_947501805.1 uncultured Sulfitobacter sp.
TTATGTGAAACCAAACGTCTTCTTGGTCACTGGAGAAGATGAACCCATAGCCCTTGCTATGAGAGTAAAACTTCACCACTCCATCAAGTTTTGACATTTGACTAACCCTTTGCCGCCATCAGTATTTTCCATTTTTGAAACGCAATTCAAATCCTTTGTTACGATGCCTTCTGCGTGTAAACGCTTTTCTCAATGGCTGTAGGCTGCCTGTTCATTTTCGAGTCTTTTTGCCTTTTGCTTTCGCCTTTGCGGCGGCTTTAGCTTCAATCTTTGCGCGCTCTTGGTTGAGCTGGAACAGGCGAGACAGGATTTCATCCTCGGACAGCTTTCCATCCCGCCAATCATCGCCCCAGCCGTAGGCCTCTGCCACTGCTTCATCCAGCGCCTTGTGGGCATGGTCGAGCCATGCGGGGCGGGTGTTGTAGAGGTTGGTGAGGGTGCGTTTTTTCAGCTCTTTGGCGGCGGCGTCATCTTTTGGCAGGATGCGGTCGGGGTAGCCTTCGACCACTTCGGGGACGCGGGTGACAAGGTCGGCGGGGTTGAGCCAGTTTGCGCGCAACTCATTCAGCCGTGCGGCGGCGGTGGCGATTTTGACCGCGCGCGGGTCGGCGGCATAGTCGGCGGCGGGGATGTTGGGGGTGAGGCCTTCGGGGAAGGGGAAGGTTTCGAATGTAGTTGAGGGCGTGTAGCGGGGGTCGTTTCCTACGCCTAGAAATGTCCCCATACGCAGAGACCACAGTTCATGGAAGTTGGAATGGAGAATGCCGAAGGTAGTGTCGTCATCGCGGGCGATTACAAATGTTGCACTGTCGGCAAGCACACTTGCAGTGAGCCAAACAAATATCCGGTGTTTTCCCACGCGCGGGGTAGCGATTACTCGATTTAGTCCGCTTACAGCTTTGCGAAGTGCAGCCCCAGAACGTCGATGCAGCCACCAATCGGTTCGCCGTACTATGCGCCTTTTTGAGTTTGCTTCATAGTCCACATAAGCGTGCTCAAGCCACGCATAGACTGCCTCAAACAAAGCAGCATCCACCTCGGATGGAAACTCAGAGAAGTCGATGGCGTATCTCTCAGGTTGCCGCTTAAGGATGTTATTCCCATTGATAATTCTGCGGATAACTCTGCTGTTTGATAGGCCATTAGGATTCAGGGGAGCGCTGGCAAGAGCCATAAAATTGGTCTGCGTGAATTCAAACGGCCCGCCAGTTTCAATGCCTCTAATACACGCGCCTTTGTTTTTGGAAAGGGGCAGTGAATCCGTTAGGTCAAAGCCCACGATGTTGGCTGTTAAATCTGACAAAATGGTCTCGGCGGGCTGTCCATTTAGCTTTGAAGTCACCTTAGCTTTACTGGCAAAGCAAATTAGCTAGACGCGGACTGCTGCTCCGTCGACAGTCCATGCTTCATCTGCCCAAGCTTCAAAGATATTTCCATTTTCAGCTATTGGCTTCAAGACGGCGCGATTTGCGCCTCCCCTAATTGAGTTTGTAGAGACTAATCCGGCACGTTGCAGTTCACCCGACTGCATTTTTGACCAAGCTTTAGCAAACCAGTATGTCACAAGGTCTGCGGCTCCGGGCAGTTCAGGCCAAACCTTTCGCAAGGAATTTGTGTATTCCTCGCCAAGCTCCTCTGCCATTTTATAAACGCCCAAAAACGGCGGGTTCCCAATCACCACATCCGAGTTGGGCCACTTTGCCCGCGTCCCATCTGGCGCAAGCACCGCATCTCTGTTCTCAATCGTAGTCAGCGTTCGCAAAATCGGGTTCTTTGCCGCTTCAAAGCCATTCCGCCGCATCCACTGGATTTCACCAATCCAGACAGACACCCGCGCGAGTTCCGCCGCATAGGAGGACAGCTCAATCCCCAACACCATCTCTGGCCCCAGTTGGGGAAAGCCGCGCGGCAAGCCCAACGCCTCTGCCTCCAGATTGACGCGGTGTTCGATGTTTTTCAGCTCCAGCAGCGCGATATACAGGAAGTTGCCAGACCCGCAGGCAGGGTCCAGTGCGCGAAACGCTTTGAGCCGTTCGATAAAGCCAAGGTGCAGCTTTTCCGCGCGGTCCAGCGCGCGGGTCACGGCGGTTTTCTCTTTGGTGCTAAGGAGCTTTGTCTTGGTGGCTTTTGGTGCTTTGTCCAGTTGCGCCTCGATCTGGGCTTTCACCTCTGCCCATTCCGCCAAGAGCGGTTCCACAATCACCGGATTGACGATTTGCATGATTTTGTCGCGGTCGGTGTAATGCGCGCCAAGCTGGCTGCGCTTGGCAGGGTCCAAGCCACGCTCGAACAATGTGCCAAGGATAGAGGGGTCTATATCGGACCAATCCAGCATGGCGGCGCGAATAAGGTCGTCCAAGTCCTCCCATTCCAGCGGCAACACATCGTCACTGTCGAACAAGCCGCCGTTGAACCATTCGACGGTTTCAAAGCCGACCAGCCCGCCTTTTTTCATGGCACCGAATAAGGCTTTGGCGTGGATGGCAAAAGTCTCGGGCTTGGGGCGGGCGGTTTTAATCATCCGCTCGAACATCTTGTTGGGCAGCAGGTCCACGTCTTCGGCAAACATGCAGAACACCAGACGGTTGATGAAATGGGCAACCTCTTGCGGAGGGTGGCCTCGTTCACGCAAGCGTTGTGCCATGTTGGCAAAGTTCTGCGCGGCTTGTTCTGTGACCAATTGGCGGGTTTTGGTTGGTTTCAGCTTTTCAGGGTCAAGGAAAGCGTCACACAGGATAGCGCGATTGGCGGCGTCTGTGAGGTCTTCCAGATGAATCGTGTGGACATTTTGAACAGTGTTGGTCCAGTTGGTGTGGATGCGAATGATGTTCATATCCGACACAATGAGAAGGGGCGGGTTTTCCAGCGCGATTGCGTATTGCAAAAGCTGGTCAAATGCCTTGTCCAGATTGGCGCGCTTGCCTTTATATTCCCAAGCAAAGCAATCTTTGCGCCAGACGTCCGCCCAGCCTTCACCACCGCTTGTCTTGGACGCGCCTTTCTCAAACGTGAACCATTCGCCCTTGTTGTCAGCGGTTATGGGGTCATCAACGCCCAGCAACGCGCATATATCTATGAAGTGGGATTGAGACGCTGTGCGTTCTTTGAGTTCGACGTTATGCCACTTTTTGATAAAGGCTTGGGGTGTCATAACAATTCCTGCGCGTACCGATTTAACCCAATAGACTTGGGGTGGTCGTTAAGGTCAACCTCAGGTCGTGCGGTGATGGTATTTGTTGGTCATTTATCGAAATACATCTCACGTTCCTCTTCGCTGAAAAGTTGTGCAAATTTGCCGAGAAAAAGTTGGTCTGCTTGGTTCTCGCACCACTGTATCTCGAACCGATTGCGGTCGTAGGTGCGTTGCCACATGCCTTTGGGTTTGAACGCGATAAAATGAGCCGTACCGGGTTCGCCGCCCAGCGCCATGCGTAGTTTGTTAGCACGGCGTAACATGCGGTCATAGCGGGCCTCTGATTGGCTGGCGTAAGCCACCCTATAGCAATGTCGGCAGAGAAAATACTTGCCGCCCGAGTACAACTTGCCGACACGCCGTCCACAGTGCCTCCCGTTCACAACGCCGGGGCATGCGAAATAGGGGCGCTGGCCGCCGTAGTGGCAATCAGCATGGGTTATGCGGATAGGCTGGGTTATCGGCTCCCAGTCGTCGCCATGCACCCGAACGCGGTAATTTAGGACCAGCCGTGCGTCCTCTGCTTTGAAGCCTATTCGCGCGACCTCCTCGCCGTCGCGGGACCAGACCCAACCGCCAATCCTGCCGGGGGTCAAACAACCCTCACGATGAAGACGGTTTACGTCCAGCGAACGGCAGTCCTCTGCCAGTTGCTTGCCGCTTGGTCGTCCTGAGCCATATCCGCCCATTTAAGTGTCTCCAGATATTTTACGAAATCATTAGGTAACTTTAGGGTTCATCGTCGGGCAGCAAGCTCGGTGTGCTCGCTGAAGTTGAGACGAAAAAGCCTATACTATACTTGTC
Organism: uncultured Sulfitobacter sp.; assembly: GCA_947501805.1. Taxonomy (GTDB): domain Bacteria; phylum Pseudomonadota; class Alphaproteobacteria; order Rhodobacterales; family Rhodobacteraceae; genus Sulfitobacter. The sequence continues at coordinate 3,998 of CANMXJ010000031.1, forward strand.
AGGCACCTCCATCTGCATATAGTTTCTAGGCTATGATCGAAATACTGTCTTCCTTAGGTTTCGCAATTCTAGCTTGTGCAACTTGGGTGATTGTCTCAGGTTTCCTCAGCAATTTGCTACATAGGTTGGAAAAATATTGGAAATCATTGGCTGATAGCAGAACCGAGGAAGAATGGGCTTGGATTGCGTTACCCATTGGCGGCGGCATTTTGTTGTTAGTGGCTATACTCAAGTTAGACTTATCCGTAATGGCTACAAACGACGATTGTATCATCGTTCGAGAGCAAGAAACTCGGGTTATCGGCCTTCCCACTAGTTTTTGTGAGGCAGTGTCACCTGACCAATTTGAATGAATTCAAGCGCGACAATATCGTATCGAACGCAGCTTTTCGTCAGGAAGCTTTAAACAAATCTATCTCCCTTTGGCAGCATATTTGTTAGCCGTGTTGTGAGTGGTACTATTAGTGTTCCGTTTCAGAACCCAAGGGACGGCCAAAAACGGGCGTGACGGTATCTGTAGCGGAACCAAAGGCCTGTATCTGGTTCTCATATGGAACCATGCGACCTTGTGACGGTTCCGTTTCAGAACCCTGCTTTCGTTTTTTTGGCGGTCTCCAGTCCCTCCAATCAAGCGTTGGCGCAATCTTGCCCTTTGGTCCTTCCATCGGTTTAGAGGTAAGTCGCCAATCATGGGCGCGGCGTGAATACCAATTGCCGGGCGTCTCCAGCGCCAAGAACCCTTTGGCCTCTAGTTGATCAAAGGCGCGTTTGATGGTTGCCTTGCCAAGACCGAGGATTTCAGCGGCTTCCTTCATCGACAGATGCAGCTTGCCATTGTTGCCGCCGTTGTAACGGGTGTGCAGTTCCAGC
>CANMXJ010000032.1 GCA_947501805.1 uncultured Sulfitobacter sp.
CACCGCGCATGTGTGGAATTGTAGGATTATTTTTGAAGGACCCGTCTTTGGAGTCTGATCTTGGGCGTATGTTGACGGATATGTTGGTGACGATGACGGATCGTGGTCCTGACAGTGCGGGCATTGCGATTTACGGGGGCGAGACTGCGGGCAAGGCGAAGTTGACGGTGCAGTCGGATGCTCCTGATGCGGATTTTGCGGGTCTTGACAGCGCGTTGGGTGAAGCTGTCGAGGGCAGTGTTTCGATGCGTGTGACGGACACCCATGCGGTGTTGGAAATGCAGGCGGATCAGGTGGCACAGGCGCGTGCGGCACTGGCGCAGATCCGGCCCGACGTGCGGGTGATGAGCCACGGCGAGAGCCTCGAGATTTACAAGGAAGTGGGCCTGCCCAAAGATGTTGCGGCGCGGTTCGAGATCAGCAAGATGAGCGGCACGCATGGCATTGGCCACACGCGCATGGCGACGGAATCGGCGGTAACCACGATGGGTGCGCATCCGTTCAACACCGGCGTGGACCAGTGCCTTGTGCACAACGGCTCGCTCTCCAACCACAACTCGCTGCGCCGTAAACTGCGCCGCCTTGGTGTGCATATCGAGACCGAGAACGACACTGAAGTGGGCGCGGCGTATCTGACGTGGAAGATGCAGACCGGCTCTACTCTGGGTGAGGCGTTGCAAAGCTCGCTGGACGATCTTGACGGCTTCTTTACCTTTGTGGTTGGCACCAAGGACGGCTTTGGCGTTGTCCGTGATCCGATTGCCTGCAAGCCTGCGGTGATGGCCGAAACCGATCAATATGTGGCCTTTGGCTCTGAATACCGTGCTTTGGTGAACCTGCCGGGCATCGAAAACGCCCGCGTCTGGGAGCCCGAGCCCTCAACCGTCTATTTCTGGAGCCATAATGCGGCCCCGACTGTAACCGAAAAGGCCGCTTGAACCATGCAAACATTCGATCTTGAAGCCGAAGGCCTGCGCGCCCTTAACAAGACCCTGCACGCGCAGGCAGAAACCACCAACCAGACCGCGTGGGAAATCGTGAACCCCAAGGGCAGCCACGCAATTGCCGTGGGTCTGGACGCGCCCATCGAGGTGAACGTCAAAGGCTCCACTGGCTACTACTGCGGTGGCATGAACAAACAGGCCACGATCCATGTGCATGGGTCGGCCGGTCCGGGCACCGGTGAAAACATGATGTCGGGCAAGATCATCATCGAGGGTGACGCCAGCCAGTACCTCGGGGCCACGGCCCACGGCGGGCTGATTGTGGTCAAGGGCAATGCGTCGTCGCGCTGCGGCATCTCGATGAAGGGTGTGAACATCGTGGTACAAGGCAACATCGGCCATATGTCGGCGTTCATGGGCCAGTCGGGCAATCTGGTGGTCTGTGGTGACGCGGGTGACGCTTTGGGTGACAGTTGTTACGAGGCACGTTTCTTTGTGCGCGGGTCGGTGAAGTCACTGGGCGCGGATTGCGAGAAAAAGGAAATGCGCCCCGAGCATCTGGAATTCCTCAAGGACATTCTGGCCGAATCCGGTGTTGATGCCAAACCCGAAGAGTTCACCCGCTACGGTTCTGCCCGCAAATTGTACAACTTCGACGTTGATAACGCCGGCGCTTATTAAGGCTCTGACTTGACCGCCCCGTCTTGCCGCTCAGCGCCTTTGATCAAGGGCCGCCCTGCAAGACATACCGTTAAGCCGGACCACCATGAAGGATACATCTGATGAAAGATCACGACGCGCGCGGCATTCCGCACACCACTCCCCGCCAATCGGCCACCTTCTCGCAGGATGTCAACAGTGACATCCGCCGGGCAGCAGCCACAGGTATTTATGACATCCGTGGCGGTGGCGCAAAACGCAAGGTACCGCATTTTGACGACCTGTTGTTCATGGGGGCCTCAATCTCGCGCTACCCGCTTGAGGGCTACCGCGAGAAATGTGAAACCTCGGTCACACTGGGCACCCGCTTTGCCGAGAACCCGATCGAGATCGACATTCCGATCACCATCGCGGGCATGAGCTTTGGCGCGCTGTCGGGTCCGGCCAAAGAGGCGCTGGGGCGCGGCGCAAATGCCGCTGGCACCTCCACCACAACGGGTGACGGCGGCATGACACCGGAAGAACGCGGCCATTCCTCCAAGCTGGTTTATCAATATCTCCCAAGCCGTTACGGGATGAACCCCGATGATCTGCGCAAAGCGGATGCGGTTGAGATTGTGGTGGGTCAGGGTGCCAAACCCGGTGGCGGCGGCATGTTGCTGGGTCAGAAAATCAGCGACCGCGTGGCCGAGATGCGCAACCTGCCCAAGGGCATCGACCAGCGTTCGTCGTGTCGTCATCCCGACTGGACCGGTCCCGATGATCTGGAAATCAAGATTTTGGAGATCCGCGAGATCACCGGTTGGAAAGTGCCAATCTACGTGAAAGTTGCCGGATCACGCCCCTATTTTGACACCACATTGGCGGTCAAAGCGGGCGCGGATGTGGTTGTGCTGGACGGCATGCAGGGCGGTACTGCCGCGACGCAGGACGTGTTCATCGAACATGTGGGCCAGCCGACGCTTGCCTGTATCCGCCCCGCTGTGAAAGCCCTGCAAGACCTCGGCGTGCACCGCGAAGTGCAGCTGATTGTCTCGGGTGGTATCCGCTCGGGCGCGGATGTGGCCAAGGCCATGGCTCTGGGCGCGGATGCGGTTGCCATCGGCACCGCGGCGCTGATTGCACTGGGCGACAACGATCCCAAGTGGGAGGCCGAATACAACAAGCTGGGCACCACTGCGGGTGCCTATGATGACTGGCATGAGGGGCAAGACCCCGCAGGCATCACCACGCAGGACCCCGAGTTGATGAAGCGCTTTGATCCTGTTGAAGGTGGTCGCCGCCTGCGCAACTATCTGAAAGTATTGACGTTGGAGGCGCAGACCATCGCGCGGGCCTGTGGCAAGAACCACCTGCACAACCTTGAACCCGAAGACCTTGTGGCCCTGACGATGGAGGCCGCAGCCATGGCGCAGGTGCCGCTGGCGGGCACCAACTGGTGGCCGGGCAAAGACAGCTTCTAAGACAGTTCGACATAATGGGGCGCGGCCGTCAGGCACGCGCCCCTGCTATATAAAAAGACCAATAGGGATAGACACCAATGGCAATTGACCTTGCAAAATACGCGGCCGAGAACGGCGTCAAATACTTCATGATCTCCTTCACCGACCTGTTCGGATCACAACGCGCCAAACTGGTACCGGCGCGTGCGATTGCGGACATGCAGGAAGACGGCGCAGGCTTTGCCGGGTTTGCCACCTACCTTGATCTGACCCCTGCCCACCCCGACATGCTGGCGGTGCCGGACCCGGACGCGGTGATCCAATTGCCGTGGAAACCCGAAATTGCATGGGTGCCGGGCAACTGCGTCATGGAAGGCGAGGACGTCGCCCAAGCGCCGCGCAACGTGCTGCGCCGCCTGATTGCCGAAGCCGCCGAGGAAGGCATGCACGTCAAAACCGGCATCGAGGCCGAGTTCTTTTTGCTGACCCCCGAAGGTGAGGCTCTGGCCGATCCACGTGATACCGCCGCCAAGCCATGCTACGACCAGCAGGCGATGATGCGCAGCTACGAAGTCATCCGCGAGATCAGCGATTACATGCTGGATCTGGGCTGGGGCGCCTACCAGAACGACCACGAGGACGCCAACGGCCAGTGGGAAATGAACTGGGACTTTGATGATGCCCTCAAGACCGCGGACAAGCATTCCTTCTTCAAGTTCATGACCAAGACCATTGCCGAAAAACACGGCATGCGCGCCACCTTCATGCCCAAGCCTGTCGAGGGTCTGACCGGCAACGGCTGTCATGCGCATATCTCCGTCTGGGACGCGCCGGGTGATGCCTCCAAGGTCAACGTCTTTGCCGGTGAAGGTTCCGGCCAGACCGGCGAAATGGGCCTGTCAGAGCGCGGCAAACACTTCCTTGGCGGCATCATGAAACACGCCTCCGCCCTCGCCGCGATCACCAACCCAACGGTGAACAGCTACAAACGCATCAACGCCCCGCGCACCATGTCCGGTGCCACATGGGCCCCCAACACCGTCACCTGGACCGGCAACAACCGCACCCACATGGTGCGCGTGCCCGGCCCCGGCCGCTTCGAACTGCGCCTGCCCGATGGTGCCGTAAACCCCTACCTGCTGCAGGCCGTCATCATCGCCGCAGGCCTCTCCGGCATCCGCTCCAAAGCCGACCCCGGCAAACGCCACGACATCGACATGTACGCCGACGGCCACAAGGTCCGCGGTGCCCCCAAACTCCCCCTCAACATGCTCGA
>CANMXJ010000033.1 GCA_947501805.1 uncultured Sulfitobacter sp.
CGGGATGGAGCAGCCCGGTAGCTCGTCAGGCTCATAACCTGAAGGTCGTAGGTTCAAATCCTACTCCCGCAACCAACGTTACCGACACCCCACCCGTAAAACGGTGGGGTTCGTCGTTTCTGGATCCTGCCAGTGCTAGGATTGACGCTAATTCTCCATATAATTCAATGTCGTGACCATCTGACGCCATTTCATTGGGATGCAAGCGCACCTCAACAAGCAGCCCACGCAGGAGCTCCACCGCATGAGGTTTCGCCGTCTCGTCATTCAAGCTGTCAGCCAGATCATGTATCTTGGCCTCGTAAACCTTCGCCAAAGACGGATGCAGGAGAATCGGCTCTTCGTCTGCCAAGGATACCAGCTTGGCCACCATCTCAACTTCACGCGCTTCCAGTTCATCAAGTTTTGATTTCATCGACTTATGCAGCATACCTTCGGAGATGGCCTGAACGATCTTTGCGATACTTGATCTGATTGCTTTAAGTTCGCCTTTGAGTGCGACGCGATCAGACTTGACGGCGTTCTGCAGGCGGTTCCATTCGCGCTGATATTCGCTCACGAACTCCGCTAACAGTTCGGGGCGCAGCAATTGGCCCTTGAGCCCTGACAGGATACGGGCCTCAACCTCTTCTCTCTCGATGAGCTTACGGTTGTCGCATGTGCCCTTGTTACGCGCAGATGCGCAGCCATACTTGCTTTTGTTCATCAATGTGTAAGAGCCGTTGCACCATCCACATTTAAGCAGGCCCGAAAACAGATGTTTGTGACGGCGGACCGATGCAAGTGCATGTCCGGCAGAACTTTTGCCAGAAGGTGCCGCTGTTACTTGCTGCCGAATGCAATGTTGACGGCGCTTAACGCGGGTCCAGAGACCATTGTCGATAATCCGCAAATCGGGAACTTCATTGCGGATCCACTGATCCTCATTGTTCAGCCGAGCTTGGCGCCGACCTGTGGCAGGATCTTTGATGTATCGTTGACGGTTCCATACGCGCTGGCCGACGTAGAGTTCATTGTTCAAGATGCCCGTCCCGCGCCGCCAATTGCCGGAGATCGTTGAGAACGACCACGTATTTACGTTCTTGCCCGACCGGGGTGCAGGAACACCATCCGCATTCAATGCAATGGCGATAGCCCGCGCAGACATGCCACTATCGTAGCCTTCAAAGATGCGGTTAACGATGCGCGCTTCATCGGTATTGATCACAAGGTCGCCTTTGGTGAGGGTTCCATCCGGAAGAGGGTTGCGATCAAGATCGTATCCGTAACTGCGGCCGCCACCTGATTTTCCGGCCTCTACGCGCCCTTCGAGGCCTCTATGGGTTTTCTGGGCGAGGTTTTTCAGAAAAAGCGCATTCATGGTCCCCCCAAGCCCGATGTGCATCTCGTTAATTTCGCCTTCGGATTTTGTGACAATATCGATGTCCAGAAAGCGCATATTCTTATGCAACGCAGCAATATGTTCCTGATCTCGTGACAGTCGGTCCAAGGCTTCAGCAATAATAATATCGAATTCACCGTCGATTGCGGCTTGCTGCATCCGCTGAAAATCTGGACGCAGGTGAGATGTGCCGCTCATCGCCTCGTCTGCGAATAATTCGACAATCTGCCAGCCGTTGTCCTCAGCCAGCCGTCGACACAGTCGCACTTGGTCGGCGATAGATGCTCGAGACTGAAGCTCGCTCGAAAACCGGGCATAAATTACCGCTCTTCGTTTTCGTTTAACTGTTGTCATGGTCGCCTCTGTTAATCACGAACGCCTGTCACTTCCGAAGCGGTTTCTTGGTACGCGCTCTGTGCTGATTGTCTTGCAAGCAATCGGACTATAGCAACTAAAGTCGCGTGCGGCTCAGCTTCTTGTTTTGTAGGTACTCCACAATTAGACACATAGTCGGTCCCACTGCGGCATGGCATTTTGGTGGCCTTAAAAAGAGATAAAGGCTTCCTTAAGCTTATCATTGCACATCTTTCCCGGTCGCTCCCGATTGTCGGAAATCGAAGCGTTTCGTTTGATATCAATCAGATGGTTTGCTGATCTGTGTTGAAACAAACATAGGGGAGATGGCGCGAAAAATCTCGGACCTTCTGAGAGGCCGAGAGTGAAAATTGTGGAAAACCCAAGCTCGCTACCCGTCTTGGTCACTTGTATTATGGCCCTGTTGGTTTGGTGTTTAACTCGAGGTTTTCCTATAAGTAATTGAAAAAGATATCTTATTAACTCCGTATCGCGTAGTTTTGAGCGTTTGAGTGGTTTTTGATACGTATGACGAGATGAGGGGGCAACGCCGCTGCATTGCCCCGAACTGTCTGTTGCTCCACGTGCTGTGTCTGGTTCCTATTGCGTGAAAACTATACTTCGGACGGGGTCAGCTGAGAACGCAAGACATTGCGACCATCTGATACCTCCAGAAGCTCCGCCAGAGCTGAACCACTCATCTCGCGGTGTTCAAGCAAAGCATCGGCAATGCGCCGGATGCTGTCAGCGTCGGCTTGCACGATGTCTTTGGCGCGGGCGTAATGGTTTTTGAGGTCGGTGTTTACCACGGATCCCAGCGGTGACAGCGGATCCAGCGTTGCCATCTTCTGATCGTTCAGAGCCAGCAAACTGTTTCCGTACAACCCCCAGACGTAACGCGCGCGGAATGCAAGCTCTGTGGCTTGCTCAAGATCGTCAGCAGCGCCGTCGGAGACCTTTCCGATGATGCACGCCTCCGCAGCGCGGCCGGCCATGAGAATGACGATTTGATCGTCGATGGACTGCTTGGTCGCTGCGAACGGTTTCGTGGTGACGTACTGACCGCCGCGCGAAGTAATGCGGACAGTTCGGGGCAATGGCCAGCCGAGTGCGTGTGCTATTACGACATGACCCGCCTCGTGAACTGCAACACGTTCGAGATCGGTAGTGTCTGTTTCCGGCGCAATACGGTCGAGTGCTGCTGTCAGATGCGTATTGTTTAGAGGTGCCTTTGCGCGGCGCGCTTTGCCGCGCGCGTCACGCAGAAGGGCCGCGACCTGCGCGCCGGTTTTGCCGAGCATGCGATCGACCGCGGTTTGGACGTCGAGCTGCCGCGCAGTATCGCCCAAGCCGATGGCGAACAGCTGTGTGATGCCATCTCTGTCCGGTGACGACAGAGGAATGTGGAGATCAAAACGGCCCGGCCGCAGAATGGCCGGATCCACATTTTCGATAAAGTTCGTAGCGCCGATGACAATCACGCCAGGCGTCTCGTTAAGCACCGTCAGATGCTCAAGCAGTGCATTGACGATTGCGATGACGTAGCCCGACGAACGACTGGAGCGGGTGCGGCTGTAGAATGAGTCCAGCTCGTCGATAATCAGGACCGCCGGTGCAGCAGCGATTGCTTGTTCAACCTTTTCGGACAGTACGCGCAGAAAATCCCCCTGATGGCCCGCGCGCTGGCATTCGCCGTAGCTTGCCGTAATGAGTGGAATATCAGCGGTTGCGGCCAATGAGTTGGCAAGCATCGTTTTGCCGGTGCCCGGCGGGCCGAATAGCAGAACGGAAGAGGTGACTTCACTCCAGTCTACACCCCCGTCGCGCCAGAGAGCGAGATCGTCAATGAGCTGTGCCATGTCCTCTTTGACATTGGCCGGCAGATACATGTCAGCGATGCCGGGGGATGCGGAGCGCGGCGCGATTTGAACGGTATCGGCATGGGATTTCAACCGTCGTGCAACCATGATGGTGGTGTCTTCAAAAAAGGCCGCTTGCAGCAGTGGCATAGAAAGAGCCTGAAGCTCCGCGTCAGAGGGCAGGCAATCACGGACAAAATCATCCGAGAGTTGTCCGGTCGCGGAATGGGTCTGGCGCAAGATTTCGATTACCATATTTGCGTCGATTGGCGGCGGAAAGTGGCAAGCGTTGCAGAGTGTTCTGCCACTGGGCGGCAGGTCCGAGACAGCAGGCGCAATTGCAATTACGCTCTCGCCCTTGGCGATCATCTGCTCGATGATTGCACCAAATGCAATCTTGGGATCAGTCGACGGGCGCTTCGTTACGTACGGAAACGGAGCAATTGCCATAGCGCGCAGGTCGATCCCGCTTGCCATGAGCACTTTTGCAGTCTGTGCGAAGATGTCCGGAAACAAGTCTTTGAAGACTTCACGCTCATCAGGCGAGGGTAAGCAGAGCATCGTCACGGCCTGCGGCTTGGCCATCGCGGCCACTTTTTCCGGACACCGCAAAAGAGCGGTATGGACCTGTCGCGGTTTGATGCCGCTCCTTTGATAGCATTTACTGCAACAAAGGAGACTGACTATGGGACTGAAACG
>CANMXJ010000034.1 GCA_947501805.1 uncultured Sulfitobacter sp.
ATGAAAATGACGACAGAAGAGGCCTTTGTTAAGGTTCTGCAAATGCATGGCATTGATAATGCCTTTGGTATTATCGGTTCTGCGATGATGCCGATTTCGGATTTGTTTCCGGCGGCGGGGATCAAGTTCTGGGATTGTGCGCATGAAACCTCCGGCGGGATGATCGCGGATGGCTACACGCGGGCGTCCGGCAAGATGTCGATGGCGATTGCGCAGAACGGCCCCGGCATCACCAACTTTGTGACGCCTGTGAAAACCGCCTACTGGAACCACACGCCGATGCTGCTGGTGACACCGCAGGCGGCGAACAAGACCATCGGTCAGGGTGGTTTCCAGGAAATCGAGCAGATGAAACTGTTCGAGGACATGGTCTGCTATCAGGAAGAAGTGCGCGACCCGTCGCGCATGGCCGAAGTGCTGAACCGGGTGATCGAAAAAGCATGGCGCGGCTCTGCTCCGGCGCAGATCAACATCCCGCGTGATTACTGGACGCAGGTCATCGACATCGAACTGCCCCAGATCATCCGTCTGGAGCGCCCGCAGGGTGGTGAGCAGGCGGTCAAGGACGCGGCCAAGCTGCTGTCCGAGGCGGAATTCCCCGTCATCCTGAACGGCGCGGGCGTGATCCTGTCCGGTGGCATCGACGCCTCCGCCAAGCTGGCCGAAGCGCTGGATGCACCAGTGGCCTGCGGGTATCAGCACAACGACGCCTTCCCGGGCTCGCACCCGCTTGCGGTGGGTCCGCTGGGCTACAACGGCTCCAAGGCGGCGATGGAAATCATCCAGAAGGCCGACGTGGTGCTGGCTCTGGGCAACCGTCTTAACCCGTTCTCAACCTTGCCGGGTTATGGCATCAACTACTGGCCGACGGAGGCGAAGGTCATTCAGGTTGACATCAACTCCGACCGCATCGGCCTGACCAAGAAGGTGGATGTTGCCATTCAGGGCGACGCCAAGCGTGTGGCCGAACAGCTGTTGGAAAACCTCTCTGCCGGTGCCGGTGACAAGGGCCGCAAGGAGCGCACCGATCTGATCGCGCTGACCAAATCCCGCTGGGCGCAGGAATTGTCCTCCATGGATCACGAGGATGACGAAGACGAAGGCATCGACTGGAACGAGCGGGCCCGCAAGGCCAAGCCCGATCACATGGCCCCGCGTCAGGCATGGCGTGCGATCATGTCCGCGCTGCCCAAGGATGCGATCATCAGCTCCGACATTGGCAACAACTGCGCCATCGGCAACGCCTATCCGTCGTTTGACAAGGGCCGCAAATATCTGGCACCGGGTCTGTTTGGCCCCTGTGGTTACGGCCTGCCTGCGATCCTGGGCGCGAAAATCGGCTGCCCGGACGTGCCGGTTGTCGGCTTTGCCGGCGACGGCGCATTCGGCATCTCGATGAACGAGATGACGGCCTGCGGGCGCGGCGACTGGCCTGCGATCACCATGGTGATCTTCCGCAACTACCAGTGGGGCGCGGAAAAGCGCAACACGACGCTGTGGTTTGATGACAACTTTGTCGGCACCGAGCTGAACGAAGGCGTGAACTATGCAGAGATTGCAAAGGGTTGCGGGCTGAAAGGCGTGCAGGTCACCGGCATGGAAGAGCTGACGGACGCGCTGAACACGGCCGTCAAAGAGCAGATGAAGGACGGTGTGACCACGTTTATCGAGGTGGTGCTGAACCAGGAGCTCGGCGAACCCTTCCGCCG
>CANMXJ010000035.1 GCA_947501805.1 uncultured Sulfitobacter sp.
TTGTCGGCCCCACCATTGGCTATGTCATTGTCATCGCCGCTGAAAATCCGGTCCGACCCGGCACCGCCAAAGACCCGGTCAAAGCCGCTACCGCCGAAGATCAGGTCATTTCCCGATCCCCCAAAAAGCAGATCAGCCCCGTCACCGCCATTCACAACATCATTATCCGCGCCGCCTGACAGCACATCAGCTCCGGCCTCGCCGCGCAGGTTGTCGTTGCCCTCATCGCCGCGCAAGACGTCATTGCCATCCCCACCAAGAATACTGTCATTGCCCGCGCTGCCGTCGACAGTGTCGTTGCCCCCAAGTGCGGTGTAACTGTCGTTACCGGCAAGCAAATCAATCACATTGTTATCGTTGGTGCCTGTCAGCACATCATCGCCCGCTGTTGGGCCACCGGAAAACACAGGACCGTTCAATATTTCCACGACCGTAGAGGGAATGGGCACGTTAGGATAAGGCTGACTCGACTGTGGTGTGAAATCAAGGGTGAACTCCTCTGTGCTTTCTGCCAATGCGTCGCCAAAAACGTCAACGGAAACGCCGGCCACGGTTTGCCCCGGCGCAAAAGTCACAGTTGAATCCAGCAATTGAAAGTCTGTTCCAGCGATTGCGGTCCCGTTGGTTGCTGCAACATTAAAGATCAACGGCGTTTCAGACGGGCGTGATAACTCTACCATGACTTCTTGCTGGGATGTTGCAGCGTTGCGTTCAAACATCTGGGTGTCTGCTGCGGCCAACGCAATGTTTAGGCCGACACCATCTGTATCCAGCAAAAAGCCCGTGGCACGCAGTGCATTTGCCCCACCCGATAGTGTTGCGTTGGTCGGATTGGTCAGCTCAATCGCAATTGTCTCGTCCCGTTCATCCAGACTGTCAGTATTTGTACGGACGAATACGCTTGTGGTCGTTTCACCTGGCAGGAAGGTCAGAACGCCGTTGGTCAGGGAATCGAGATCACTTGTTGCAGCCGTGCCTGTCAAGGTTGTCACGTCAACGGTAACCGTATCGAACGATGCTTCCGAGAGCGTGACCGTAAACCGCAAAAAGTTGTCGTTGACGCCATCGTTTTCAGTTGCTGTGTCGCCTGCAATGCTGATTTCGGGACCGGCAGCGGTATCCGTATCAAGGATCAGCGCTTCGCCCGCTGCATCCGACGTATCCACCGGCGTGCTGCCTTGCGGTGTGAGCACAAGCGAAAAGACCTCGGCGTTCTCGCCTATGGTGTCACCAAGCACAGGAACCGTGACTGCGGCAAGATCCTGCCCGACGGCAAAACTGATCGTTCCGGATGTGGCTGTGTAATCACTTCCAGCCACGGCGGTTCCGTCCACCGTTGTATAGCTCATTGTCATCGCCGTGCTGGCGGGTTGCGACAGTTGCACCTCAAATGTGGCGAGCTTCGTGCCGCCATCCCCTTCAACCAGAACCGGATCGGACACAAAGACCGCCAGCGTCGGACCAACGGAATCTGTGTCCAGCATGATACCGGTCGCCCGCAACACCGGCGCGCCGCCTGACAAGACTGCACCGTCAGGATCAAACAGCTCCAGTGTGACCGCTTCGTCGCTTTCCTGAACCGAGTCCGTATTGGTCCGCACAAAGACGCTCTTGGTGGTCTCTCCCGG
>CANMXJ010000036.1 GCA_947501805.1 uncultured Sulfitobacter sp.
CTCAAAGGCGGGCGCGCCTTGCGCCACTAGATCGTCGACGGCTTGCGCCATGCCATGCAGTTTGAGGCTGCGTAGCATGATCACGATAGAGGCTCCTGCAGGATCATGACGCATGGCGCTTCTCCCCAGCCTGTCTCAGATCATCATAGCGATCGACATTGGCCTTTGGGGCCGTTTCCAGGGCCAGGGCGTCTGGTGGATCGACCTCTGGCAAGTCTGTCTGCTTCTTGTCGATCAGCCTGTGCAGGAGGTTCAGGACATGCGTCTTGGTGGGCACGCCCGCTTCCAGCGCGAGTTCGACGGCACACAGAACGGCATCTTCGTCGTGATGCAGAACCAGGGACAGGATATCGACCATCTCTCTGTCGCCGCCTTCCTTGCGCAACATATGTTCCTGTAGGCGGCGGAAGGCGTCTGGCATCTCGGTGAACGGAGCGCCATTGCGCAGGGCGCCGGGTTTGCGTTGGATGACAGCCAGATAGTGCCGCCAATCATAGATGACCCTGCCGGGTTTGTGATGCGACCGCTCGATGATGCGATCATGGGTACAAACGGCTTGGCCTTCCGCCACGATGACCAGCCGTTCGGGATAGACATGCAGGCTGACGCGGCGGTTGGCGAAGCTGGCCGGGACACTGTAGCGATTGCGTTCGAAGGTGATCAGGCACGTGGGCGATACCCGTTTGCTGTGCTCGACAAACCCATCGAAGGCCGGTGGCAGCACCATCAGCGTCGGTTTCTCTGCTTCCCAGACATCGGCAATCGTGCCGGGCAGGTCTCGGTGTTTTGTCTCAGCCCACAAGGCAATACAGCGGTCTTCAAGCCACTGGTTCAGTTCGGCCAGATCGGTGAAGAGCGGCATGACCTGCCACAGCCGGTTACGCGCATCCTGGACGTTCTTCTCGACCTGGCCCTTCTCCCAGCCCGCCGCCAGGTTGCAGAACTCAGGCTCAAAGACATAATGACTGGCCATGGCCTTGAAACGCGCGTTGACATCGCGCTGCTTGCCTTTGCCAACTCGGTCCACCGCCGTCTTCATGTTGTCGTAGATCCCGCGACCGGGCACGCCGCCGAAGACGTGGAACGCGTGCCAGTGGGCGTCGAATAGCATCTCATGTGTTTGCAGAGGGTAGGCCCGCACCAGGAACGCTCGGCTGTGTGACAGCTTGATATGGGCCACCTGAAGCTTAACCCGCTCGCCGTCGACATTGGCCCAGTCTTCGCTCCAGTCGAACTGGAATGCCTCGCCGGGCTGGAACACCTACGGCACATAGGTGCCGCGCCCTGTTGTCTGTTCCGCCCGGTGCCGATCAGCACGCCAATCGCGGGCAAATGCCGCCACACGTCCGTAGGAGTCGTCATAACCGAGCTTCACCAGATCCGCATGCATCCGCTTCACGGTGTGGCGTTCTTTGCGCGACTTCCGTGTCTGTGCCAGAAGCCAGGCGGACAGCCGGTCTGCGTATGGATCAAGTCTGCTCGGCCCTGCTGGCGTTTTGAACTTCGGCTCGACCGCGCCTTCGCGCAGATACTTTCTGATAGTGTTGCGAGACAAACCCGTGCGCCGGGCAATCTCTCTGATTGGCATTTTGTCAC
>CANMXJ010000037.1 GCA_947501805.1 uncultured Sulfitobacter sp.
CTGAGGTGCCCCTAGATTTGTAGACGGTTCGCTTGGTAATTTTGGAACCAAGGAGAGACGGATATGAACAAAGGAATTCGGTTTACGGATGAGTTCAAGCGGGACGCTGTTGCGCAGGTTGTTGAGCGTGGGTATTCGGTCAGCGAAGTGGCCGAACGTTTGGGAATTAGCACCAAGTCGTTGTACACGTGGAAGTCGCAGTTTTCGAAGCCACCGCATGTACGAGCCGAGGTTTTGGATCAAGCTGCTGAGATCAGACGTTTGAAGCGGGAACTGGCGCGGGTGACTGAGGAACGTACAATTCTAAAAAAGGCGGCCGCGTACTTCGCGCGAGAGTCTCAGTGAGGTACGCGTTTATTGAGAAACATCGCTTTGAGTTTTCAGTGCGGTCGATGTGCCGGGTGCTGATGGTGCATTTCAGCGGATTTTACGCATGGCTTAAAGAACCGTTAAGTCAGCGTGCGCTTGAGGATGTGCGTCAGACGGAACTGATCCAGCAGGCGTGGGCTGACAGCGGGAAGGTCTATGGATATCGCAAGCTGCACGAAGATCTCCTGGATCAAGGTGAGATCTGTTCTGAGAACCGTGTTGCGCGCTTGGCCAGCTTAGCGGGTATCGCAGCACAGATTGGCTACAAACGCCGCCCTGGTCGATATGGTGGCAAGCCTGCTGTGGTTGCTGACAACACATTAGATCGGCAATTTGAGGTTGATGCCCCAGACACAGTCTGGGTGACCGACATTACCTATATCAGAACCCACGAAGGTTGGTCGTATCTGTCCGTCGTCATCGATCTGTTCTCAAGACGGGTTGTCGGGTGGTCCATGCAGTCACGCATGACGACCGACCTCGCTTTGCAGGCCCTTTTGAGCGCTGTGTGGCGGCGCAAACCGAAGACCAAAGTCATGATCCACTCCGATCAAGGCTCCCAGTTTACCAGCACAGAGTGGCAATCGTTTCTTGGCAAACATAATCTGGATGCCAGCATGAGCCGTCGTGGGAACTGCCATGACAATGCCGTGGCGGAAAGCTTCTTCCAACTCCTGAAACGAGAACGGATCAGGCGAAGGACATACCTGACACGCGACGCTGCAAGGCAGGATGTATTCGATTACATCGAGATGTTTTACAACCCGACACGCAAGCACACCAACAACGGCATGCTGTCACCGCTTGACTATGAAATGAAACAGAAGAAAATAAACGAGGCAGGCGTCTAGGAAACTAGGGGCACCTCA
>CANMXJ010000038.1 GCA_947501805.1 uncultured Sulfitobacter sp.
TGGACCTGTCCCGCTTTCGTGCCGCCCCCCGTGCTCGTTTAGGCCACCTTACGTTCGAAGGCGACCGGACTTTTCCAGCCCAGTGCTGAGTGACGACGGCGTGGATTGTAGAACCCGTTTATGTATTCGAAGATCGCCATTTCAGCCTTCCGGCGGGTCTCCCAAGGATGCCGCCAGATCAGTTCAGCTTTGATGGTCTTGAAGAACGTCTCGACTGCTGCATTGTCATAGCAATTGCCCTTTCCAGACATCGACACTTTGAACCCATGTTGGCGCAGGATCTTCTGATAATCGTGAGAGCAGTATTGCGACCCGCGGTCCGTATGATGGATGCAGTCTTTGGGTGGTTGCCGGAACGCGATGGCCATCTTCAACGCCCGGATCGCGAGGTCACGCTTCATGCGGTTACTCACAGCCCAGCCGATGACGCGTCGGGAATGCAGATCCAAGATTACGGCCAGATACAACCAGCCCTCGCGCGTCCAGACATAGCTGATGTCACCGGCCCATTTCTGGTTTGGTTGATCCGCCGTGAAGTTCCGATCCAATAGGTTTGGCGCAATGTTGAACTTATGATTACTGTCTGTAGTCACCTTATGTTTGCGTGTTCTCACAACAGATATGCCGTTCTGACGCATTAATCTGCCAACACGACGATGACCCACATTCAAACCAATCTCTTTCAGCTCTTCGGTCATCCTCGGCCTGCCATAGCTGCCCAGGCTGAGACGAGACTGTTCTTTGATATGTGCCAGCGTCACCAGATCAGACCGCTGTCTGCGGCTGGCTGGCCGACTGCGGAACGCACGCAAACCGCGCATGCTGACATCCATAACCTGACACAGGCGCGCTGCCGGAAACGCATCCCGATGTTCTTCCACGAACCTAAACCTCACGGCTTTTGGCTCGCGAAGAACTGCGTTGCTTTTTTTAGGATGTCCCGCTCCTCCTTGAGAATGCGGTTCTCACGCCTAAGCCGGTCATTCTCTTGAGCAAGGCTCAGATCTTCTTTCGACACCACGTCTGTGTCTCGGTGCGCGGTGATCCATTTGTTCAGCGTCGACATACCAACGCCAAGATCATCCGCCACCTGCTTACGCGTTAGTCCGCTGGTTAACGCAATCCGCACCGCATCTTGCCGGAATTCGTCCGTCCGTTTCAGTCCCATAGTCAGTCTCCTTTGTTGCAGTAAATGCTATCAAAGGAGCGGCATCAAACCGCGACAGGTCCA
>CANMXJ010000039.1 GCA_947501805.1 uncultured Sulfitobacter sp.
GCATTGCACAGAGCCTTTATTACAGCTGGTCCAAGGAGTTCCTCGAGGCTGGGAAGAAGCGTCTGGCGGGCGACACGGCCCGCGCAGCGACGTCGACCGAAGTCAAAGACCTGCGTCGGGAATCCCGTGATTTGAAAGAGGTCGTCGCTGAACAGGCCCTGGAGCTACGTCTTCTCAAAAAAAGCATGATCGCGGATGGGGACGACGACGCATGAGATACCCTGCATCCGAGAAGCTTGAAATTATCCGCTTGGTCGAAAGATCACATTTGCCGACCAGGCGCACGCTAGACAAGTTGGGCATCCCCAGGGCCACCTTTTATCGCTGGTATGACCGGTATTTGTCGGGTGGCCCCGAAGCGCTTGACGATCGCAGCCCCAAACCGTCACGGGTCTGGAACCGCATTCCAGAGTCGGTGCGCGAGAAGATCAAAGACCTGGCCCTGAAAGAAAGCGAATTGTCGCCGCGCGAGTTAGCTGTGCAGTTCACAGACACAGAAAAGTACTTTGTGTCAGAGGCTTCTGTGTATCGCATCCTGAAGTCCTATGACCTGATCACCAGCCCAGCTTATGTGGTGGTGTCAGCCGCGGACGAGTTCAGAGATAAGACCAGCCGTCCGAACCAGCTTTGGCAGACCGACTTCACGTACCTGAAAGTGATCGGCTGGGTTTGGTTCTATCTGTCGACGATCCTGGACGACTACAGCCGATACATTATCGCTTGGAAACTCTGCACAACGATGAAAGCGGAGGACGTGACCGACACCCTCGACCTGGCGCTGCAGGCTTCAGGTTGCGATCAGGCAACTGTGCTGCACAAGCCGCGCCTGCTCAGTGACAATGGATCGAGTTACATCTCTGGCGAGCTGGCTGATTGGTTAGAAGATCAACAGATGGATCATGTTCGCGGTGCACCGTATCACCCGCAGACCCAAGGCAAGATCGAGCGCTGGCATCAGACGCTCAAGAACCGCATCCTGCTGGAAAACTACTACCTGCCCGGCGATCTCAGGGAACAGATCGATGCCTTCGTCGAGCATTACAACCACCGGCG
>CANMXJ010000040.1 GCA_947501805.1 uncultured Sulfitobacter sp.
CCAACAGTGCGGCCACCTTCGCGGATCGCGAAGCGCAGGCCCTGCTCCATCGCGATCGGTGCGATCAGTTCAACGTCGAACTTCAGGTTGTCGCCCGGCATTACCATTTCAGTGCCTTCTGGCAGCTGGACGGTTCCGGTGACGTCTGTTGTCCGGAAGTAGAACTGTGGACGGTAGTTCGCGAAGAACGGCGTATGACGGCCACCCTCTTCTTTCGTCAGAATATAGGCTTCTGCCTCGAACTTCGTGTGCGGGTTCACAGACTTGGGGTGACACAGAACCTGACCACGCTCGACACCGTCACGCTCGATACCGCGCAGCAGGATGCCGACGTTGTCGCCTGCCTCACCACGATCCAGCAGCTTGCGGAACATTTCAACGCCCGTGCAAGTTGTTGTTTTCGTGTCGCGAATGCCAACGATCTCGATGCTGTCGCCAACGTTGATCACGCCACGCTCGATGCGGCCCGTCACAACTGTACCACGACCGGAGATCGAGAATACGTCTTCCACTGGCATCAGGAACGGCTGGTCCACAGCGCGTGCAGGTGTCGGGATGTACTCGTCAACAGCCGCCATCAGCTTGCGAATGGATTCTTCGCCGATCTCCGGGTTGTTGCCTTCCATCGCCGCCAGCGCTGAGCCGGGGATCACAGGAATGTCGTCGCCAGGATATTCGTAAGAGGACAGCAGCTCGCGGATTTCCATTTCCACCAGTTCCAGCAGCTCTTCGTCGTCAACCTGATCAACTTTGTTCATGTAAACAACCATGTACGGGATGCCAACCTGACGGCCGAGCAGGATGTGCTCGCGTGTCTGTGGCATCGGGCCGTCAGCCGCGTTCACAACCAGGATCGCGCCGTCCATCTGCGCCGCACCGGTGATCATATTCTTGACGTAGTCCGCGTGACCGGGGCAGTCGACGTGCGCGTAGTGGCGTGTCTCTGTCTCGTACTCGACGTGCGCTGTGGAGATCGTGAT
>CANMXJ010000041.1 GCA_947501805.1 uncultured Sulfitobacter sp.
GTTTCAGTCCCATAGTCAGTCTCCTTTGTTGCAGTAAATGCTATCAAAGGAGCGGCATCAAACCGCGACAGGTCCAATAACAGGCCTTAGCCGCAGCAGCATCTACGCACTTATGGACACCGGCGACTTCCCCCGCCCTATCCGCATAGGCAAACGTGCGGTGGCGTGGCCGCAAGGCGCAATAGAAAACTGGCTGGCGCAACGCCCGACTTCCACAGGCGACAAATAGAAAACGCCCACGCAGTCAAATGACAGTCGCGGGCGCTGGGTAGTCTCAACACTTTCCAGATACCGCGCTGCTCTCCCCCCGTAAAGGACGCAGTAAAATGAAGATCGAAATAACGCTTTTGAGCGAACCCTCCCGTACGTTTGAACTTGAAGGCCGCATGGGTTGGACAATGGCCCAGCTTGCCAACGCTGGAACCCAAGGTGTCGCTACAGTTGAAAACCCCGCGCCACGCTGGTCAGCCTATGTTCACAGCTTGCGGAAACTTGGCATCCAGATCGAAACCGAAATGGAACCCCACGAGGGCAGCTATCCCGGCCAGCACGCCCGCTACAGGCTGGCCTGTGACGTCCATATAAAGGCATTAGGCAAATGATGGTTAAACGTCCCCCTGCCCCGTCCAGCGCCGTGCGCCGCATCATGCAAAAGCACGGCTTGCCCGAACCCACGGCCCGCGCCGTTGCTGCGCTTGCCTATGGTGAGATTGCATTGAATGGCTAAAAACAAGCGACCAAATGGCAAACGGTCGGAGGAAGGACAATATGTTCCTTTGTCCTATGCGCAACTCAAGTCGCCAGCATGGCGGTCCCTCTCTGGGGCCGCTGTCAAAGTATGGCTGAGGTGCCCCTAGTTTCCTAGACGCCTGCCTCGTTTATTTTCTTCTGTTTCATTTCATAGTCAAGCGGTGACAGCA
>CANMXJ010000042.1 GCA_947501805.1 uncultured Sulfitobacter sp.
CTTGATCGCTGTTGAAGATCTCTGGCTTGCCGTGCTTTGCCAAGGCCTCTTTCATGCCCCCGTGGCACAGGTATGAAATGTCGGCCCATCAGACTTGGTTCGGGCAGTTGATGACCGCATTCCTCAGCAGGTACGGGCATATCTTGTGCTGCGGGTGCTTCTTGCTTGTTTTGGGCTCTTGATAAATCGGGACCAAACGCATGAGCCGCACACGGTGCCGCTCAAATGGGAGGTTATTCCGCTTTTTGAATCGGGCCATTTGACGCGATCCGTACCAAGGGGTTTCCAGAAAGTGCGTGCCGATGATCTCCATGATCCGTAGTATCCCGGCGCTCTCGCCGACGGGCTGGTGGTAAAGCCGTGACCGCGAAAGCGGCAACAGGTTGCACTGTTTACGTATGCTTAACTTCTGATCCCGGCTCACCGTTTCTTCCGCGCGTCCCGCGCAATTGATGCGAGGCGTCCGCTAAGAAGCCCGCTCCACAACAAGCTGGCCCATCCTGAAATGCAGCTTGTCCACTTCGGCAACACACACATACTCAGGGGCTGAACCACGGGCGCATAAATGCTGTCGCCATGTTCTCGATCGCGGTGCGTTT
>CANMXJ010000043.1 GCA_947501805.1 uncultured Sulfitobacter sp.
ATCCGTGACGCCAAAGGCTGCAATGTCGATTTTGTCATTGCCGGAAAAGTCGGTGATGCGGTCTGCGCCTTGATTGGCCGCAAAGACAAACGTGTCCTGATCACCGCCACCCGACAGCGTGTCATTGCCTGCAGCGCCAGTGATGATGTCGCGGTCCGCACCGCCAAAAGCCTGATCGTTGCCCGCGCCAAGGTTCATCGTGTCGCGGCCATCTCCGCCAAAGATCTTGTCGTTGCCATCGCCGCCAAAGACTTTGTCATTGCCCGCCTGCAGAAACACCAGATCGTTGCCGTCCTGTGCAAAAACCAGATCGTTGCCCGCGCCGGTGTTCACGATGTCATTGTCGGCCCCACCATTGGCTATGTCATTGTCATCGCCGCTGAAAATCCGGTCCGACCCGGCACCGCCAAAGACCCG
>CANMXJ010000044.1 GCA_947501805.1 uncultured Sulfitobacter sp.
ATACGGATACCGCTGCCGGTCCCGAAATCAGCATTGCAGGCGACACAGCAACTGAAAACGATGGCGTCAACGACAACATTTTGCGGTTTACGGTCACGCTCTCCGAAAGTTCGTTTGATTCTGTGACGGTTAACTACCGCCTCTTGCGCGACGGCACGGCAGACGATGGAGATCTGGACAACAACTTCACAAGTACATCTTCAAACGGAGGCAATGGTGCACTGACATTTGCGCCGGGAGAGACCACCAAGAGCGTCTTTGTGCGGACCAATACGGACTCGGTTCAGGAAAGCGACGAAGCGGTCACACT
>CANMXJ010000045.1 GCA_947501805.1 uncultured Sulfitobacter sp.
GATCCGGTTCTGGTTGAAGGGGATGGCGGCACGAAGCTCGCCACATTTGAGGTGCAACTGTCGCAACCCGCCAGCACAGCCATGACAATGAGCTATACAACGGTAGACGGAACCGCCGTGGCTGGAAGCGACTACACTGCCACATCCGGAACGATCAGTTTTGCCGTCGGACAGGACCTTGCTGCAGTCACGGTTCCCGTGCTTGGTGACACCATGGGCGAGAACGCCGAGGTCTTCTCGCTTGTGGTCACACCGCAAGGCAGCACGCCGGTGGACACGTCGGATGCAGCGGGC
>CANMXJ010000046.1 GCA_947501805.1 uncultured Sulfitobacter sp.
TCGCTGGATTTGAAGTCGAACCCAGCGAGGTCTTTGTAGGACGGGAAGCGCGCCACCTTTGTGTGGTAGGCAATTGATCGTACCTCTCGCTCGGCAATCTCGGCCTTGAGCAGCTGAGACAGCATCGGCGTTGCAGTCTCAAAGGCGGGCGCGCCTTGCGCCACTAGATCGTCGACGGCTTGCGCCATGCCATGCAGTTTGAGGCTGCGTAGCA
>CANMXJ010000047.1 GCA_947501805.1 uncultured Sulfitobacter sp.
TTGACGAGTTCGACGGTCGAGTAGAAGCGCACCTTGCATCTGTGATGCTCTATGGCCTGAACGCCGATGGCTGTCGCAATGTGGCTTTTGCCTGTGCCGGGGCCGCCGATCAGAACGACATTCTCGGCGTTTTCCTTGAACTCGCCGCGGTGCAATTGACGGACAGTGGCCTCGTTGATCTCGCTGGATTTGAAGTCGAACCCAGCGAGGTCT